>CANQQD010000006.1 GCA_947625865.1 uncultured Clostridia bacterium | reverse complement strand
GTAGCTCAACGGTAGAGTCGCGGTCTCCAAAACCGTCGGTTGCATGTTCGAATCGTGTCTCCCCTGCCAAAATTCCAACCAATCGGTTGGAATTTTTTTATACTAAAATTTAATTACTTTATTTAAATTGTGCTCAAAACCGCACCAAAAATAGTTTCAATACAGCAAAAACAGAGTACTATGCGTGACATAGGAAATGTTTTTATATCTTTACCTCACCCTTCTGCCCGAGCAAATTTTTGTTATCGTCAAGGATAGGTTGAACTTCGTTTTCGATAAACTCCACCACCTGTGAAGGAGCCCTTCCTATAAAATTTTTGGCGTCGAGAATTTCATCGAGTCTGTCGTGGACTGCCGCAAACATCTTATCGCTCTTTATAAGCTCGATAAGATTATTTTCCTTCCCTTCGGCTTTGACGTTTTTGCCTGCTTCCATAGAAAGCACCCTTATCCTCTCGTGCAATTCCTGCCTGTTGCCGCCTGCTTTTACACATTCCATCATAATATTTTCGGTAGCCATAAAGGGCAGTTCCGATGAAATGTGCTTTGCAATAACCTTGTCGTAGACAACAAGATTTTCCGCCACGTTCATATAAATGTTGAGTATTCCGTCGAGAGCAAGAAACGCCTGCGCTATAACTATTCTTCTGTTTGCAGAATCGTCAAGCGTTCTTTCAAACCACTGCGTGCCTGCGGTTATGGCGCAGTTTAAGGGTAGCGAAATGACATAACGCGCAAGCGAACCCATTCTTTCGCATCTCATGGGGTTACGCTTATACGCCATAGCCGAAGAGCCTATTTGTGACTTTTCAAACGGCTCCTCTATTTCCTTCATGTTCTGCAAAATTCTTATATCGTTTGAAAACTTATATGCGCTCTGCGCTATCTGCGAAAGCACTGAGAGCATATTGTAGTCAAATTTTCTCGGATATGTTTGACCTGTCACGCCGTAAACTCTATCGAAGCCGAGCTTTGACACAACCTTCCGCTCAAGCTCTTTGACCTTGTTTTCATCACCCGAAAAAAGCTCCATAAAGCTTGCCTGTGTGCCAGTCGTGCCCTTAACTCCGCGCAATTTAAAGCTGCGTTGCAGATTTATAAGGCTATTGTAGTCCATCGTAAGATCCTGCAGCCAAAGCGTTGCGCGCTTACCTACGGTAGTCAATTGTGCAGGCTGTAAATGCGTAAATCCGAGCGTAGGCAGATCCCTGTATTTAAGCGCGAATTCAGCGAGTTTGTCAATCACATTGACGAGTTTGGCTTTAATTATTTCTATGGCGTCCCATGCAATTATAAGCTCGGAATTGCAGTCCACATAGCAGCTTGTGGCTCCGAGGTGGATTATGGGCATTGCCGAGGCCGCCTGCACCCCGAAAGCCTTCACATGCGCCATCACGTCGTGGCGGACTTCCCTTTCGTATTCTTCGGCAAGGTCAAAATTTATATCCCCGGCATACTTTTTCATCTCGTCTATCTGCGCCTGCGTTATATTGAGTCCGAGTTCCATCTCGGACTCGGCGAGAGCTATCCAAAGCTTCCGCCAAAGCTTAAAGCGCTTCTCGTCGGAAAAATTCCGAGACATTGCCTTGCTTGTGTATCTTGTAATCAAAGGGTTCTGGTACACCGAATTATCCATAATTTCTCCGTTTTTAATATTTTACAGGCTTGGGATAGTCTACGCCGAATGTTTCGACTGTAACCTTTTTCATGATCTGCGGCGTTACGGGTTTATCGTTCCAGTCGGTTTTTACGCTTGCAATGCCGTCCACAACGTCCATGCCCTCGGTCACCTTGCCGAACGCCGCATATTGTCCGTCTAAGTGCGCGGCGTTTTTGTGCATTATAAAAAACTGCGAGCCTGCGGAATTCGGGTTCATAGCACGAGCCATTGAGAGCACGCCGCGCGTATGCTTTAAATCGTTTTTACCGAAACCGTTGAGTGCAAATTCGCCCTTTATAGTATATCCCGGACCGCCCGTGCCAACACCGGCAGGATCGCCGCCCTGAATCATGAAACCGCTTATAACTCTATGAAATATAATTCCGTCGTAAAAGCCGCTTTTAACAAGGTCGATAAAATTATTTACCGTGTTCGGCGCCTTATCGGGATACAATTCCGCAACAATTTTTTTGCCGTTTTCCATCTCTATCGTAACTACCGGTTTTTGCATACTATCTCCTTATAAATCACTGTATTTTTGAAGGACTACGCCGGCTTCTTCAAAAAGCTTGACCGAAAAATCGTCGGGATATCCTTCCTTATAAACAACGCGCGAAATACCTGAATTAATTATGATTTTTGCGCAAATTACGCAGGGCTGGTGTGTACAATAGAGAGTGCACCCCTCCACGCTGCAGCCCACTCTCGCCGCCTGAATTATGGCGTTCTGCTCGGCATGGACCGCATAGCAAAGCTCATGCCTCGTGCCGCTTTCGATGGAAAGCTTTTTTCTCAGACACTCCTGCTTATCTATGCAGCTCTTTATTCCCTGCGGCGCACCGTTGTAGCCTGTGGCAATGACGCGCTTGTTTTTTACGATTACTGCGCCCACATGCCTGTTCTCCTGAAAACAACTCGACCAATTGCCTATTTGCTCGGTCATTTCCATAAACCTTTTATCCCACTTATCCATAGTAATACCCTCTTTGGTCAAGACCATTTTAACATGAATATCAGAAAAAATCAATTTTTTATATTATAATGTTTAAGTTAAAATAATACTGTTTATAAAATAGCTGTGATCAAAAAGAATTATCGGAGGAATTTACAATGACAATTAAACCTTTATTCGATAAAGTGGTTGTTGAAGGGCTCAAAGCCGAAGAAAAGACTAAGAGCGGACTTTATCTCACAGCCGCTTCTCAGGAAAAACCGGCTACCTGCGTAGTCGTAGCAGTAGGTCCCGGCGGAATTGTGGACGGCAAGGAAGTAAAAATGCAGGTCAAGGTCGGCGACAAGGTGCTTCTTTCAAAGTACAGCGGCACCGAGGTTAAGGTTGACGATAAGGAATATACGATAATCCGCCAGAGCGACATTTTGGCGATAGTCGAGTAATTATAAGGAGATTATTAATATGGCTAAACAAATTAAATACGGCGACGAAGCGAGAAAAGCCCTTGAAACAGGCGTAAATGTAGTTGCGGACACAGTCAAAATCACCTTGGGTCCCAAGGGCAGAAACGTTGTACTCGATAAAAAATTCGGCGCACCCCTCATCACCAACGACGGCGTAACCATCGCAAAAGAAATAGAGCTTGAAGATCCCTTTGAAAACATGGGCGCACAACTCGTTAAGGAAGTTTCCACAAAGACCAACGACGTTGCCGGCGACGGCACCACCACCGCCGTTGTGCTTGCTCAGGCGATCGTCCGCGAGGGTCTTAAAAATCTCGCCGCAGGCGCAAACCCTATAATTCTCAAAAAGGGTATTACTTCCGCGGTCGATACGGCAGTTGCAAAGGTTCAGTCCATTTCAAAGCCCGTTGAAAGCAAGCTTGCGATCTCTCAGGTTGCATCCATTTCCGCAGGCGACGAAAAAATCGGCGAACTCATTGCTAACGCCATGGAAATCGTCGGAAAAGACGGCGTTATAACCGTTGAAGAGGGCAAAACCATGAACACCGAGCTCACCACCGTTGAGGGCATGCAGTTCGACAGGGGCTACGCCTCCGCCTACATGGTAACAAACACCGACAAGATGGAAGCCGTGCTCGACAATCCCTATATTCTCATAACCGATAAAAAGATTTCCACTTTGCAGGAAATTTTGCCCGTAATCGAGCCCATTGCCCAGCAGGGCGCAAGACTTTTGATTATCGCCGAGGACGTTGAAGGCGACGCGCTTGCCGCACTTATTGTAAACAAGTTGAAGGGCGTATTGAACTGCGTTGCGGTTAAAGCCCCCGGCTTCGGCGACAGAAGAAAGGCTATGCTCGAAGATATAGCGATCCTCACGGGCGGCACGGTAGTTTCCAGCGATTTGGGCTATGAATTCAAGGACGTAACTCCCGACATGCTCGGCAGAGCCGCACAGGTCAAGGTCGACAAGGACAACACCACCATTATCAACGGCTCGGGCGCGGCGGAAGATATCAAGTCCCGCGTAAATTCCATAAAGGCCCAGATAGCCGAAACCACATCCGACTATGACAGAGAAAAATTGCAGGAGCGCCTTGCCAAACTTGCGGGCGGCGTTGCGGTTATAAACGTGGGCGCGGCTACCGAAGTTGAAATGAAAGAAAAGAAGCTCCGCATAGAGGACGCCCTGGCGGCTACCCGCGCGGCAGTTGAAGAGGGAATCGTTCCCGGCGGCGGCGTTGCGCTTCTTTCCACCGTTCCCGAGCTTAAAAAGCTGGTTGCAAGCCTTGACGGCGACGAAAAGACGGGCGCGGCAATTGTGCTTAAAGCAATCGAGGAGCCCGTTCGCCAGATCGCAAAGAACGCCGGCTACGACGGCTCGGTTGTTGTAAACAACATTTTAAACAGCAAAAAGAAGAATTACGGCTTCGACGCGCTCAAAAACGTGTACACCGATATGGTTGAAAGCGGAATTATCGACCCCACAAAGGTTGCGCGCTCCGTTCTTCAAAACGCGGCTTCGGTTGCGGCAACTTTGCTCACCACCGAAAGCATTGTAACCGATATCCCCACTCCTCCCGCACCCGCGGCTCCCATGGGCGGCGGCGACATGGGCGGCATGTATTAATAAAAAATTAAATTTTATAACAAACCAAGCGGAGGCTCCTCAAAAAGCCTCCGCTTTTCATTTCGCTGAACGCTGCAAAAGCGTTTCAACACACAGCCGCCGCGCGGATTTTCCGCGCGGCGGCACAATATTTATTCAAAATCAATCTTTTTCATTGATTTCCTTATAGTCATTTTCGTCAAGCATAATAGCTAATGTATGATCGTATTCTACCCACTTTTTAACGTAGTTTTCAGCAGTACTAAAATCTACTTCAACTATTTCAAAATACTTTTTATTAAAATAATCATATAAAATATTTATATCTGACACGTAATTGATATATAAATTTATAAAATTATTGATAATCATTTCAAAATTTTCACGTTGTTCAATGATTTTATCATAATCTTCTATATTAATCAAAATTTTTTCTGATTTACTAACATATATAATAATTTCATTCTTTAACGCTTTTTTTAGCTTGTCATAGCATTTGCAATAATCAATAAAAACTTTTATTAAATTCTTATGTAGTTTAAATTTTCTCTGCGCAAATTTTTCAATTAATTCTTGCAACTTATTATCTGTCACATCAACCATATTACTTATATTTTCTAATATTATTTTAATGGGAGTATTTCCGATTAAATAATTTATTTCTGTTAAACAATTTTTCAAACTTAAATTATTATTATGGATTCGGGCGCAATGGACGTAAATTTTATATACGTACCATAAACTATGCGAATAAACTATCGCAAAATATCTGTTAAAAATTACTCTGTTTAATTTGTCAACGTAAATATTATATAATTCAATAAAAAGCGATACGATTAAAGACGATAAAATACCCGCACCTATCGAAAACAAAAGGTTTTCCCACCAAGCGAGTTGAGCATATTTTGAAGTAACTAAAAATAATATCCCCAAAGATAGTATAACTCCAACGGTAAATGACAATGGTATCGCTATTAAAGTGGCGTTGTGATTTTTTAATTTTATCTTTCTAAATTTTATATTTTTATTTTTCATAATATTTATCCTTTTTGTAATAATTTTTAATTTTCAGGTTGAGTTATAAAATTTCCGCTTAAGGTTAGTGATTTTTGATTCAAAATTGCGAAATTGCCTTGTTTTTCGATATTTGCGATATATCCGCTATCGTCAGAAGATTCCCTGATTCTTACAGTAAATTCTTGTACGCCTGTATCAGTAATTTCAGTAACTTTGAATTCATGTGCTTCTCCAATTCCGCCAAAACCATCAGTTGCGCACCCTATATCATAAAAAAGTCGAGTAGAACCTTCGGTTAGTTCATAACCGCAGGCGGCAAAAATTGCTTCATAAAGTTCATTGCGACCTTGCATGCTGTCGATAATATAAACAAATTCATAAAATTGAGATATACTGGAAATTTTGAATAATTTTCTTATTTGGTCTGCTATGTTCTTGGTTTTAAAATCTTCTATTTTTACAAGAGCTTCTAATTCAATGTTTGAGATATTAAATATACTTGAAGTTGCCGATTGTTTATAAGTTGAAATTAATTTGATTTCGCTAATGAGATTGCTATTGCCTAAATCCCATTTAACCTCGACAATTTTATCAATATCAAAACGTCTGCCATATATTTGTCTGCCTGCTGTGGGCAATAAATTTTCATTCAGCGCGGCGTAGACCTCGTCGTTGTAGTTTTCAATAAGCTCGGCGATGCCGCCTATCTTCTCTTCGGTTTCGCCGCCGCCTTCACCGCTTTCGCCCTCGCCTCCTTGGTCGGGATTTTCGGGTTCGACGGGCGTGTGAGTATACGAATCCGAGGCAAAATCGTAGTCGGACGAAATTATAGTTTCCTGCCCCTCTTCTTTAAAAGCGCAGGTTTTTACGACTGCGTAATCTTCCACTTTCGAGGGTTTTTGCATATTTTCAAATAATTTTTCCTGCGAAAAGTCGTCGTCAACGATAACCGAAATTTCGCCGACAGTATAGGCGGCGCTGTCATAAGTCAAAAGCTGAAAATCGCGGGCGTTGCTGTATTCGCTCTCGACTTCGCTGTAAATTTTGACATCGGAGCTTAAATTTGCAGTCGCAAAAAGTTTTTCGCAAAGTTCGGAGTTTTCGTCTATCTCCTTAATATCAAAGGCAAAAACCACCTCGGTTTGATGGGTATAGGTTGCGCTTCCCGCAGTGCCGTTCACGATTTTATCCAAATCGACGGGCGAAGATAAAGTCGCCTTTACCTTTTCGATTTTGCGGTGCGTATCGTCAACCTTATAAGTGTAAACGGCGGTTAACGTATTTAACTCGTCGTTGGCGTTTGCGCCTATCGAAATTTTTTTGCCGAGAAGCTGTTTGCCCGAAGTTATTACAGAAAAGTTGTCGTTATAATACTCGACGGCTTTATTTTTATAGTTCTGAATGAACTCCGAAAAGGTTATCGAAGTTTCGGGCGTCGGCGAGGGCGGCGGAGTTGAATCCGAACCGTCGGACGGGGTTTCAATTTGCCCGCACGCCGAAAATATTATGCATACAGCCGAGGCAACCGAAAGCAGAAATAAGGATAATTTTTTCATAAAAGCTCCTTTTTTGCGGTAAAAAAATAAGGTGTACTCCCGAAAGAGCACACCGCACGGTATCTCTTACGGTTACCACACCTTTTTACAATAATTCGATTGCACCGAAAATTAAATTGTCAGAAGAGATACACAATGCCAGATTGTGTATTTCGATGCAAAATATAAAAATTGTAAAAAAATGTGGTAGCTAAAATATAGCACGCGGAAGAAAAAATGTCAAGAATTAAACGTTGATTATGAACCGTATGTATTTATAAGAGCGATTCGGCATTTTATTCAGCCGATATAAAGCCACGGCGCGGGTGGAAAATTTTCCACCCGCGCCGTGGCTTGGTTCAAAATAGGGCAAATTATTTAAAAATTGCCGAAAAAGGTTATTTAAGCTTGTTCAATATCCTTTCCAGCGCGTATTTGCCGTGCTCGTAGGTGAGCCCGCCTTGAAAGTATGCAATGTACGGCGGCTTTACGGGCCCGTCTGCCGAAAGCTCAATCGAAGCCCCCGCAACAAACGTGCCTGCCGCCATTATTATTTTATCTTCATAGCCCGGCATATCCCATGGTTCGCAGGTTACAAAGCTATCTACGGGCGAAGCGTACTGCACCTCGCGGATAAAATTCACCATCTTTTCCGCGCTGTCAAACTCTATTGCCCTTGTAATGTCATACGGAATTTTATCGATTGCGGGGTAATTAATATACCCAAGCTCTCCCATTGCCATGCCGATAAGCATAGAGGTCTTTAACGCCTGCGCCACGGTGTGAGGAGCCATAAACAGCCCTTGATAAAAATATTGATAGCCGCACGCATACGAGCCGACTTCGAGCCCGATCGATGGAGCCGTGAGCCTTTTGCCGATCAAATCGATATATTTTTGCTTGCCGCAGATATAGCCGCCCGTGGGAGCAAGCCCGCCGCCCGCATTTTTTATTAGAGAGCCGACGATTATATCGGCGCCTACTTCCGTCGGCTCCTGTTTTTGCACAAACTCGCCGTAGCAATTATCCACAAAAATGCAGCCCTCAAAGCCCAAGGAACGGATAAATTTGCAGATTTCGCCTATTTCTTCGCAGGAAAAAGCGTCCCGAAGCTCATAGCCGCGCGAACGCTGGATATAGACGACCTTAACACTATCATTTAACTTTACTCTTACCAAATCTAAGTCGATTTTATCGTTTTTCAGATCGCAGCACTCAAAATTGACGCCGAAATCCCTTAAAGATCCGTTGTTTTTGCCGAAAATTACACACCTTATAGTATCGTAAGGCATGCCGCTTACGCACAAAAGCGTGTCGCCCGGGCGCAGAAGTCCGAAGAGGGCAACCGTAAGAGCGTGCGTGCCCGACAAAAGATGCGGCGAAACAATGCCTGCTTCCGCCCCGAAAGCGCTTGCATACAGTTTTCCGAGGGTGTCCCTGCCCTCGTCGTCGTAACCGTAGCCCGTGGAACCGTTGAAATGGCGGAGCGCAACCTTATTTTCCTCAAACGCCTTTAAAACCTTTACTTGGTTATAGTAGGCAACGTCCTCAATATATTTAAATTTATCTTTTAATTTTATTTCGCATTTCTCAATTAATTTATCGGTTTCCATCAAACAACTCCATTATTCTTTCCGCCGTTGCACACTCGGGCTCCAACCAATGAATATTTGGCAGCTTCTTAAAAAAAGTTATCTGCCTTTTTGCATAATGACGGGTATTTAGCTTGATTATGTCACGCATAGTACTCTCATTATCGCCATTTTTTAGGCAATTTACCACTTCTTTGTAGCCTATTGCCTGCATACACTGACAATTTTCATTAATACCACGTTTAAGTAAATTTTCAACTTCGTCAACAAGTCCGCGTTCAAACATCTCGCCAACGCGCCTGTCAATACGTCGATATAGCTCCTCCCTCGGATAATTTATCGCCACGGCAATATATTCGTATTTCGGAATAAGCCTGTCGTGCTGGGCGGATTTTTTTATACCGCTCGCCTCGTAAATTTCCAGCGCGCGTATAACTCTCTTCGTATCGTTTACGTGCAATTTTTCAGCCGTCTCCTCGTCAACCTGCTTCAATAAACCGTAAATATATTTTTTACCATTTTCTTCAAGAAGGCGGTTATATTTTTCCCTTATAGACTTGTCCGCACCTGCATTGCCGTATGCAAGGTCAAAAAGCAGCGAATTAATATAAAAGCCCGTGCCGCCGCAAATTATCGGCGTTTTACCCTCGGACAAAAGCTTGTCAACTATCGCCGTCGCCCTTTCCGCATAATCGAAAACGCTGAATCCCTCCCACGGCTCGATTATATCTATCATATGGTGGATAATTCCGCCGCGCTCTGAAATAGTCGGCTTAGCGGTGCCTATATCCAAGCCCTTATATATCAGCTGGGAATCGGCTGATATTATTTCGGTATCGAGCTTTTGTGCGCAATTTACGGCAAGCGCAGTTTTGCCCGAAGCCGTTGCGCCGCAAATTATCAATAATTTGCCCAAATCAAACTATCCTTTTAAACATTTTTTCTATTTCGCGCTTGGTAAGCGTAACACAGACCGGTCTGCCGTGCGGGCATTTCAGCCCCATGTCGCCGTCCATCATTTTAATGAGGTTTTTTACCTCCTGCTCGGTGAGCATCATTCCGCCCTTTACCGCATGCTTGCAGGCGGTAGTAGCCAATTTGTCCTTGAGCACGTCCTCAAGTTTGATTTCTTTGTAATTGCCCAAGTCGGCAAGTATTTCATTAAAGAAATCCTTGAGGTTGATATCCTGCAAATCTGCCGGAATTTCGTCCACTCTGTATGTACTTGTCCCGAAATGCTCAACCGTAAACCCCAAATCGGCGAGAATTGCCTGATTTTTCTCAATAAACTGTCTTTCGTCGGGGTTGACGTCGAAAACATAGGGCATAAGGAGCGGCTGCTTTATGATTTTGCGCTTTTTGATTTTTGCTATCAGCTTATCGTAAATAAGGCGTTCGTGAGCCGCATGCTGGTCGATTATATAAACGGAGTCGTGATATTCGTATATGAGATAGGTGTTGAATAGAGAACCGCAGAATTTACAGCTTTCATACTCTATTCTCGCTTGTTTTCTTTCAAAATATCTTCTTTCGATCTCCTGCGCCTCTGCAAGATACGGATTTATGGCAAGCGAGCTGTCGCCCACACCCAACTCATTCGATTCTTCCGGCATTTTAAAGTCTGCGCCGAAAAACTCGGCAAGCGACAGATCGCGTTCGGGATCGAAAGGTCTCTTGGGTTCTTGTGGCTGGGCGGGCGCATTTTCCTTTTTATAATTATCTTCGGGAAAGATCGTCGCCGCAGCGGGCTTGTATTTATCTATGATTTCCCGCGGGATATCGGGCTCGCCGGCATATACCTTATTTACTTCGCCGTCGGCCGTTGACTTTATTTCGGGTATTCTCCCGCCGCCTACTACAAACTCCGCAGCAGTCGCGGTGCCGTCCAACACGGCGGAAATAACCTTATATACTACCCCGAAAATAAAGTTGTTGTCAACAAACCGCACATCTGCTTTGTTGGGATGAACATTTACGTCAACTATATCGGCAGGGACATCGATATTCAGCACATAAAAAGGAAACTGCCTTTTCATTGCATAGCTTGCATATGCGTTTGATATGGCAACGGCTATTGTGCTGTTTACTATGTATCTGCCGTTGAGAAAAACGCTCTGATAGCTCTTATTCGGCTTGAAAAAATTTTGATTTCCGATAAAACCGTAGATGTGTACACCGTCCTTCGCGGCGTCTATTCTTATACACTGCGGAATGACCTTCGCACCGTAAACCTGAGCTACAGCCTCTTCAAGACCTCCGCCGAAAGACTGTAAAACAAGTTTTCCGTCAACAAAATATTTAAACCGCACCTTGGAATTTGCGAGAATAAAACGGGTCACAAAGCTCGTGATATCGGATTCCTCTTTTTTATCGGGCTTTAAAAATTTGGCGCGGACCGGAGTATTGTAAAACAGGTCGCGCACGGTTATTGTAGTGCCCTTTTCAAGCGCGGCAGGCTGAATCTTACCAATGTCGCCTCCCTCGCAAACGATTTTATAAGCAGGCTCGCCTTCTGTAACCGAGATTATTTCTGCCTTTGAAATAGCCGCAATGCTTGCAAGCGCTTCGCCGCGAAAGCCGAGTGTGGTTATTTTATCGAGGTCGTCAACGCTTGCAATCTTACTTGTAGTATGCGGCAGAAAAGCAACGGGCAGATCATCCTTATAAATGCCGGAGCCGTTATCAACGATCCTTATAAGCTGTTTGCCGCCCTTTTCGATATAAATTTCTATATCGGTCGCGCCTGCGTCAAGACTGTTTTCAACCAGTTCCTTGACTGCGGAATACGGTCTGTCCACAACTTCGCCGGCTGCAATTCTGTTATAGACCCTTTCGGATAGTACATTAATTTTCTTCATTCTTCACCTTCTCGACCAAGTCGCCGATGATTAAAAACGCCTGCATAGGCGAGAGATTATTCATGTCGACCTCGCGCAAAATGCGCTCGACCTCGCTCTCCCTGCGGGGCGGTTCGTCCTCTTCGATATGAGATTTATCGCCTTTCTCAACGAGCTTCAGAATTTCCTTGGCCCTGTCCGTTACGGTCTGCGGAACACCAGCGAGCGAAGCAACCTCTATGCCGAAGCTTCTGTTAGCTCCCCCGCGCATAATTTTACGCAAAAATATTACGCTCCCGTTCAATTCCTTGACGGAAATTTTATAATTTTTAACGCCATCCAGACTTTGTTCAAGCTCTGTCAACTCGTGGTAATGGGTTGCGAAAAGCATTTTTGCACGCACTTTACTAGTTAAATGCTCTATAACCGCCCAAGCGATGCTTAAACCGTCGTATGTGCTTGTGCCTCTGCCCACCTCATCGAGTATCAACAGGCTGTTTTTCGTTGCATTGTTGATAATGGTCGCGACCTCGATCATTTCCACCATAAAAGTGCTTTGGTCGGATATAAGGTTATCGCTTGCGCCCACGCGGGTAAATATTCTGTCGATCAGGGGAATTTGGGCTGATTTTGCCGGGACAAAGCAGCCGATATGCGCCATTATGGCAATTATCGCAGTCTGCCGCATATAGGTGCTTTTACCCGCCATATTGGGACCCGTTATTATCATTGTGCGGTTTTCGCCCTCATCCAAAAGCGTATCGTTGGGGATAAATCTTTCCTTAGATATCACCTCAACTACCGGATGGCGCCCCTCCTTGATTATCAACGGTGCATTTTCGCCGACCATCTGGGGGCGAACATAGCGGTTTGTTTTCGACACGTCCGCAAACGAAACGATCATGTCCAAAAGCGCGATGGCTGAGGCAACTTTCTTCAGGTTATCAATATTTTCGGCTAAAAGATTTTTGATTTTTTCAAATATCTCAGCCTCGAGCTTTAAGGCTTTATCCTCGCTTGTAAGCATCTTCTCTTCCAGCTCGGTAAGCTCCTCTGTGGTATAACGCTCGGCGTTCGCGAGGGTCTGCCTGCGCTGATAATTTAACGGCACCTTGTCCTTGAACGATTTGGTTACCTCGATATAATAGCCGAATATTCTGTTATATCCGATTCTTAAAGTCCTTATGCCCGTCGCGTCGCGCTCCCGCGATTCCATTGCCATGAGCATATCCTTGCCCTTGGCGCGCACGTTGCGCAGATCGTCTAACTGGTCGTTGAAGCCCTCTTTTATGTATCCGCCGTCTTTAAGCGTTGCGGGTGCGGGCGAAGCAATGGCGTTCCCGAGAAGTTTCGCGATTGGAGACAAATCTATTAAATCTTCTGAAATCTTATTGAGGATCGAAGAATTGAAGCCCGTCAACTGAAATTTGACGTTGGGGATCACATTGAGAGAATCGGCAAGCGAAAGGCAATCCTTGGGAAGAATATTCCCGTTGCTTATTTTGCCGGCTATCCTCTCAATATCGCTTATCTCCTTCAACAGGTCCTGCAAGGCAAGTCTTATAACGGTAGCGTCACACAGCTCCGCAACTCCCTCCAGCCTGAAATTTATGTCGTCGATATTGTGCAGCGGATACAAAACCGAATTTTTTAAAAGTCTTGCACCCATGCCCGTCTTGGTTTTATCTAAAAGCCAGAGAAGCGAACCGTATTTTCCGCCGCTGCCGAGCGTCTTTATGATTTCAAGATTATTGAGCGCGGTAATATCGAGCTGCAGGAAGCTCTCCGAAAAAACATATTTGATGTTGTCGATATTCTGAAGCGCATGCTTTTGCGTTTCTTTCAGATATTCGATGAGCGCGCCAGTTGCGGATATTGCATTTTTCTTGCCGTTAATCGAATATGCGGCAAGCGAATTTACCTTGAATTGGTCGATAAGCGTACGCTCCGCAGCAGCATAACCGAACGCCCACGCGGGATAGCTCGAAAAATGCGGCAGAACTCCAGCATTTACTTCCTTGAGATTTTTGGAAGCAAACAGCATTTCGTCGTTACAGATTATCTCCTTGACATCCAATTTTACCATCTGGGTCACGCAACGGGCTAAGCCGTCGACAGAATACTCCGTTGCAGTAAGCTCACCGGTCGTGATATCCGCCCATGCGAGGGCAATGTTATCGCCCTCCTTATAAGCGCAGCATATAAAATTGTTAGTTTTTTCGTTCAATCCCGTGTCTGACGTAACAGTACCTGCCGTGACCACCCTTACGACGTCTCTCTTGACTATTCCCTTAGCTGTTGCGGGATCTTCAAGTTGTTCGCAGATCGCCACCTTTTCGCCGCAGGCGACAAGTTTTTCGATATAAGAATCGACCGCATGATAAGGTACGCCGCACATCGGCGCTCTGTCATTCAGCCCGCAATCCCTGCCCGTCAAGGTCAAATCCAGTATCTTCGAGGCTTTTATGGCGTCATCGAAGAACATTTCATAGAAATCGCCAAGTCGATAGAACACCAAACAATCTTTGTACTTATCCTTAACGGACAAGTAATGCTGCATCATTAGTGAAAGAGCCATAATTTAATCCTTAACAATATCCCCCAACAGCGAAACGCCGTTTGCGCTGTTTATTCTGACATTTAAAAACTCGCCTACTACATTTGTCGGGCTTTTAAAATAAGCCATCCTGCCGTGTTCGCTCCTGCCGAGATACAAATTCTTTTTCTCGTCGTAATCCTCGCAGAGAATCTCAACCGTTTTGCCGACAAATTGCAACGACTGCTCGCGCGTGTTGGCATTTACAAGTTCCACAAGTCGCATGATCCTATCCTTTGACACTTCTTCGGGAATCTGGTTTTCCATCCTTGCGGCAACAGTGCCCTCCCGCTTAGAATATACAAAGGTAAACGCCGAAGAGAACCCGACTTCGCGCACAAGACTTAAAGTATCTTCAAAGTCCTCCTCGCTCTCTCCCGGAAATCCGACTATAAGATCAGTGGTCACCGCACAGTCAGGAACATATTTTTTCAATATCTCGATTTTTTTCAGATAATCTTCACGCGTATAGCGCCTGTTCATCGCCTTTAACACCGCGTTGGATCCGCTTTGAACGGGCAAATGCACATTGTTGCATATTTTGTCGTTTGCTGCGATCACTTTTGCAAGCTCCTCGGAAAAATCCTTTGGATGGCTCGTCATAAAGCGCAAACGGAATTTGCCTTCTATATCGGCTATCCTTTGCAAAAGCTCGGGAAAGGAAATATCGTCCGTTCCGTTCGCATAGGAATTTACATTCTGACCTAAAAGCGTTATTTCCTTATAACCGTCTCCGATAAGCGACTTGGCCTCGGCAATTATATCTTCCGATCTTCTGCTTCTTTCGCGCCCTCTGACATACGGAACTATGCAATAGCTGCAAAAATTGTTGCAGCCGTAGGTTATGTTTATCCATGCGTTGGGATAGCTTGTACGAAGCGGCTTATCCTCTTCGCATACGCTTCCCTCGTTCTCTTCGATTTCGATAACAGGCTTCTTGTTGTTCTGCTTTTTTAAAATAAGCTCTCCGAGCTTGTTTAAATTGTGGGTCCCGAAAATTATATCGACATAGGGAAATTTTTTATGCAGGGTTTCCGCTTTCCCTATCTGCTGCGTAAGACAACCGCCAACCGCGACGATCATATCCTTCTTTTTCGCTTTGAGTTTTTTGAGCATGCCGATGTTGCCGTAGGCATGATTTTCCGCATTTTCCCTTATGCAGCAGGTGTTGAACACAACAATATCGGCGTCGTCAATACTTTCGCATGCATGATATCCGAGTCCCGCAAGGATACCGGCTATCTTCTCCGATTCATGTACGTTCATTTGGCAGCCGTACGTCGTAATGTGATAATATTTTTCCATAATCGCGTCTTCCGAATTTAATTATACATTTTTTCCTCGTGATTTTCAAACAAATAAGCAAGATTTATTTAATTTTATAAATACTATTTATAAATGTCTAAGTTTTTAAAGATCCTGGCGATAATCTCGGCTTGCATAGCCGCAATTGCCGCCGCTCTTACAATATCATATTTCGTCATAACAAAAGGCGCGCTTTTAGATAAAAATAAGCTGCTCTCGGTTGAGCAGAATATTGTCATTTACGACGGAAGCGGCGAAGAGATCGCCAGCACATACCTGAAGAGCAAACGTCAAAACGTCAAGCTGAAAGATTTGCCTCGGCATACGATAAACGCTTTTATTGCTTCTGAGGACAGAAATTTTTACCGTCATAACGGTCTTAATTATAAAAGAATGTTCAAAGCGGCATACAAAAACCTGATGTCACACTCTTTCAAAGAGGGCGCGTCCACTATCAGCCAACAGCTCGTAAAAAATACTCATCTTACGGGCGATAAAACAATAAGCAGAAAGCTTAAAGAAATTAGACTTACCAAAAAGCTTGAAAAGCAATATTCCAAAGACGAAATACTTGAAATGTATTTAAACACCATATATTTCGGACATAACTGCTACGGCTTGGAGAGCGCAGCTGAATTTTATTTCGACAAAAAAGCCGAGAATCTGAGTCTGGAAGAAAGCGCTACCCTTGCGGGGCTACTGATATCCCCGAACAACTACTCCCCATTCAAACACCCGGAAAAGAGTCTCCAAAGGCGAAACGTAGTTTTAAAGGCAATGAAGAACTGTGAATTTATATCGCAAAAAGATTATATGACAAGTTCTAAAAAGCCTGTCGGGGTAAAGCAGAACAGCGTTTCCTTCAATAACGGCGACTATATCAACGCGGTTTTCGACGAACTCGAAAATGCCGATCTGAACTTTTACGATATAAGCGACGGCTGCAAAATCTATACCGATATGAACCCGGAACTGCAGAATTTTATAGAAAAGCTTGAATATCCCTGCGACAATGCCGTCATTATAACCTCTGCCGATGGCAATGTTCTGGCTTACAAGAGCACAATAGGCAATGCAAAGAGGCAACCGGGTTCAACGATCAAGCCGTTGGCGGTATATGCTCCTGCCATAGAAGAAAAGCTCATAAGCCCGCATACGCAAATTTTGGACGAAAAAATAAACTACAACGGCTACTCCCCATCGAACAGCGACAACAGATTTCACGGTTTTGTGCCGGTCAACGAATGTCTTTCAAAAAGCTACAATGTTCCTGCAGTCAAAATCCTTAACTCATTGACCATAAAAAAAGCCGAAAAGTATCTGAATGCAATGAATATAGCACTTGAGGACGCCGACAAAAATCTTTCGTTGGCTCTCGGCGGCATGAACCACGGGCTGACGGTAAAGCAAATTGCAGACTGTTATACTCAGTTTGCAAACTCGGGCGTATATTCACAGTCCTGTTTCATTAAAAAAATCGAAGATAAAAACGGTAAAATTATTTTTAAAGCAGAATCATCGCCGAGCCGTGTTTTTTCGGAGGGCACGGCTTCGCTGATCAATCAAACGCTTTTGGAAACAACAAAAAGCGGCACAGCGAAAATGCTACGCAATCTTACTTTTGACGTTGCCTCCAAAACAGGCACATGCGGAAACGACGAAGGAAATACCGACGCCTATTCGGTAAACTACACAAGCGGACACACCATATGCGTATGGTTGGGCGACAAAAACAATAAAAGGCTGCAAATCACGGGTGGAAATCAATGCTGCAATATCGCGGAACAGATTTTAACTAGGCTATACGGCAACAAAAAGCCTACAAAGCTTGAAACGGAAAAGGGAACAGCCACGGTGGAAATTGACGCCGAGTTGTATTACAATTCAAATAAAACCGAAATCGCAGACGAATTATCACCCATACTCAACAAGTTGAAGGTAAAAACGCTTGCTGGCAATACCCCTCAAAATATATCTACAAGATTTACCCATCCCACCATAAAAGCTCCGACAATAAAAGTAGAAAACAACAGCGTAAATATCGAATTATGTCAGACAAAGTACTATTCATACATTGTAAAACGCTCCAACAACACTAAAAACGAGGTGATATATGACGCAAAATGGAAAAAACAAATTTGCGATACTCCTCCCGATGGAGCTTATGTTTACACGGTATGCCCCTACTATTTTGACGGAAAAAATCGGCATTATGGAGATGAAATCACGCTCCCGCAGATATACGTTTCCTCCGAAAATAAAAAACCGCAAATCAAGATCCCGGAAATTGCCAAGGGCGACTGGTACAATAAATAATAAAAGGCAGCTTAAGTCGCTGCCTTTTATTATTACAGATCCAATGTTTCTCTTGTTTTAAACGCCTCATCGATAAGGCTTTCCACGTCCAACTTGGACTCCTCCTTCATTACTTCCTCCGGTGACGGTTTTATTACAGGATGTTTGGGTAAAAATACCGTGCAGCAATCTTCATATGGCTGAATGGAAATCTCAAACGCACCCATTGCCCTGCTTCTCTCGATTATTTCATCCTTATCAAATCCGCACAGCGGCCGCAAAACGGGAAGTTTTTTGACGACGCTGTTTGAGGAGGTCATTCCCTCTATTGTCTGGCTTGCCACCTGTCCCAAACTTTCGCCCGTAATTATGCACTGTGCGCCAACCTTCAATGCAAGTTTCTCTGCTATGCGCATCATAAACCGCCTTAATAGCGTGACCATATATTCCCCGTTGCAACTTTTATGGATCTCTTCCTGAATACGGGTTACGGAAATTATGTGCAGCCTTGTCCCGCAGGAATACCCCGAAAGGACCTTCGCAAGCTCTATGACCTTGTCGCGAGCCTGAAGATTGGTATAAGGATAGCTGTGAAAATGAATACATTCGATATTCATTCCTCGCTTTGCGATCATGTGTCCCGCAACGGGGCTGTCAATGCCCCCCGAAAGCAACAGTAGTCCCTTCCCGGCAGTGCCGACCGGCATCCCGCCTGCACCCTTAAAAAAGTCATTGAAAACGAGCGTCGTGCCGTCCTCGCGCACGTCGATATTAATAACCGACTGCGGAGAATGAACGTCGACCTTCAGATTTTTATTTGCGGATAAAAGCCTTCCGCCTATTTCCGCACTTATTTCCATTGAATTTAAAAAGAAAGATTTGTCGGCTCTGTGAGTTTCAACCTTGAATGTTCCGCTCCTTGAGCAAACAGCCTGCGCCGCCGCGAAAATTTCGTCCATATCCGTGGGTACTTTCAAGGCAACGCTCATTGAGTGTATGCCGAAAACCTTGTTCAGCCTTTCGAGAATATAATCGGTTTGACTATCGTCGAAGCACTCCACAAGATACCTACCGCTTCTGCGGCGTATTTCGTGCCTTATTCCCTTAAGAGCCTTTTCGAGATTTATACCGAATACCCGTTCGAAGTATCCCCTGTTCTTTCCCTTCAAATGAATTTCGGAATATCTTATAATAATTACTTTTTCCATGTTACGACATCATCTCTTTTCTGTTTTTGACTATTCTGTTGAGTATGTCCGCCGCTCTCTCAACTTCGGCAACGGTATTTTCCGGAGAAAAGCTAAGTCTCAGAATCCCGTCCGCAACGCTTAAGCTCTTGCCGCACGCCAAAATCACACGCGAATAACGCTTCTTGTCGTTTGACGAACACGCAGATCCGGTGCCGATTATAAGCCCGTTATCGTCGGCTTCATGCATAATAGTTTCGCCGCGCAGACCCTCAACGCCTACCGTTAAAATGTAAGGAGAATTAGCCATCGGGGAAATTCTCATAAACAAATTTTTATCTAACCTGTCCCACAATAAATCGTTAAGCTTGCGTATGAAGCAAAAATTCTCGGATATCTTTGAATATTTTTTTACGGCTACATACTCAAAATCCTTGATCCCGAATACATTTTCCGTGCCGCTCCTTAGTCCGTTTTCCTGTCCGCCGCCGTATATAAAGGGCTTGACAGCCAAATTCTTCCGCTTAAAAAGAACGCCCGTGCCCTTGATACCGCCGATTTTGTGCGAGCTTGCGGAATATAGGTCTATGTCCTTGGTAAGTCTGAAGTTAAGCTTGCCATACGCCTGGACACCGTCCGAATGAAAAAGCGCATGCGGGTTTTTCGACTTAACACCGGCTGCAATTGCCCCAATATCGTTTATCGCACCTGTTTCGTTATTGACATGTATAACCGAAACAAGCGAGGTTTTGTCGTCAACAAGATTTAAAAGATCGTCAACATTTACGCTTCCGTCGCCATTCAATGCCGCAAACCTGACGTCAATACCGCGCTGCTTTAGCTCGTTTGCCGCATTAAAAACAGCCGAATGTTCGCCGAGGGTCGTCACAACGTTTCCGCGCTTGCCGCCGCAAAAAACGGCTTGGTTATCCGCTTCAGTTCCGCATGACGTGAAAATCAAATCAAATTTGCCGTCAGCACATACGGTGGACAAAATATTGCGCCGCGCCTTACGCAAATCAAGCTGAATATTATAACCTTCCGCATACAGTGCGGAAGGATTATAATAGTAATTATCGAGGTATTTTTCAGCTTTTTGCAGACATTCGGCATCCGGCCTTGTTGTAGCTGCATTATCTAAATATATCATTAAATTTCTATTGTACCTTCAAATGAAAGCTTTGCCGAGCCGTCCAATTCGACCTGCCCGTTATCATGATAATTTACAAACAGGTCGCCGCCCTTCAATTTTACAGTTATTGTGTTGCCCTTGAGGCAATATCCCTTTTCAACCGCAGCAACGGCAACGGCAGCAGCTGCCGTTCCGCACGCAAGCGTTTCGCCGTTCCGCTTTTCCCATACTCTCATTTTGAGAGTAAGATTATTTACCACTCTAACACATTCGATATAATCGCCGTCTCTTATATAGCCTTCCGCAAATAACGACTGACCTATATTCTCCAAATCGACGTCGTCGACCTTTTTACAGAAAATCACCAGATGACGGTTCCCGAAATTCACCTCGGAAAGCTCATAATCCTTTTTGTCGTCGGTTGCCAAGAACAGTTTGAAATCGTCCGAAACGGATATTTCCTCCTGCTTTTTTACGTTGGGCACACCGAGATTCACGGAAACAGAGCTCGCCTTGCCGTTAAAAGAATTTACGGTCAACGCTTTTACGCCGCTGCACGTTTCTATTGTAATTTTGTCCGATTGCACCATGCCGTTGTCGAAAAGATATTTTGCAACGCACCTTACGGGATTTGCGGCGAGCCCGCCGTCGCTGCCGTCGCGGTTAAACACCCTTACTTTTGCGTCCGCGACTCCCGATCTCTCCATCATAACTATCCCGTCGCCGCCGATAGCATAATGTCTGTCGGAGAAGTTTATGGCAAGAGATTCGGGGCACGTGATGGCGTTATCCATATTATTGAAGAATATATAGTCGTTGCCGCAGCTGTGCATCTTGCAGAATTTTAATTTCAGCTTTTCCGTGCGCAAATTATTTATATCAACGAGCTCGGTATTGAATTGGTTATATCTCCCCGCAATAACGTCCGCAAGGGCGTTAGCCGTGTCTAACGAGGTCAAAACGGTTATGCCGAGCAAAATTGCATGGTGATGAAGGCTCATATAGTTTGTTATGGACTCTATATCCGTTTTTCCGGTATAAACCACATAATCTATTTTACCCTCGTCCATTAGTTTGAATATCTCGTCGTTTGTAGACAGTCTAGCGACATCGGTACACTCAAGTCCTATACTTCGTATGACTTTTGCCGTGCCCTTTGTGGCATACAGCGTAAGCCCGAGGTCGGCAAATTTTTTGACGATATTGACGATTTCGAACTTGTCCTGATCGTTGATGGTGAAGTAGATGCCGGACGGATGCTGCTTGTCGGGGTGCTTCATATTGAAGCCCGCCGAAACGAGCCCCTTGAACAGAGCCTCCTCTATCGTCTTGCCTATTCCGAGCACCTCCCCCGTCGATTTCATTTCGGGTCCGAGTTGTGAATTTACATTGTTAAGTTTTTCAAACGAGAACACGGGAACCTTGACTGCAACGTACGGCGAGGAAGGATAAAGTCCTGTTCCGTAGCCGAGCTTTTTCAGTTTTGCCCCCATAAGGATTCTCGTTGCAAGGTCGACCATAGGCACGCCGGTGACCTTTGAAATATAGGGAATGGTACGCGAAGCTCTGGGGTTTACCTCGATCACATAGAGCTGGTTCTGATAAATCAAATATTGTATGTTGATAAGCCCCTTGGTCTTCAGGGCAATCGCAAGTTTGACCGATATGTCCACAACCTTTTTGAGCATCGCGTCGCTGAGGTTATAGGGCGGATATACCGCTATTGAGTCGCCGCTATGAACGCCCGCACGCTCTATGTGCTGCATAATGCCGGGGATCAACACGTCAACTCCGTCGCAAATCGCGTCCACCTCCAACTCCGCGCCCATTAAATATTTATCGCAAAGCACAGGGTTTTCTATCTTCTGTGAGAGAATAACATCCATATACCTCTCGATATCGTTCTGTGTGAAGGCTATGGTCATATTCTGACCGCCTATTACATACGAAGGTCTCAAAAGCACGGGATATCCCAAAGTCTCAGCCGCATTGACTGCCTCCTCCTTGGTCATAACCGTGAGCCCCTTGGGACGCGCTATATCGAACTGTTCCAGCAGTTCGTCGAACCTCTCCCTGTCTTCGGCAAGATCCACGCTGTCCGCCGGAGTTCCGAGTATGCGCACGCCCTTCTTATCGAGGTAACCGCAGAGCTTTATTGCCGTCTGCCCGCCGAAGGTAATCACCACGCCGTAGGGCTTTTCAATATCGATAACATTCTGCACATCCTCGGGCGTAAGCGCTTCGAAGTACAGCCTGTCCGCAGTATCAAAGTCGGTAGAAACCGTTTCCGGGTTATTATTTATTATTATGACTTCGTAGCCCAATCTCTTCAAAGCCCATACGCAGTGCACCGAAGAATAGTCGAACTCTATGCCCTGACCTATCCTTATCGGACCTGAGCCGATAACTATAATTCTCTTTTTTGAGCTTTTTGCCACAAAGGGCTTTGCCTCATCGTGCTCCTTTTCGTCATAGGTCGAATAGAAATAGGGCGTCTGTGCGGCAAATTCTGCTCCGCAAGTATCGACCATCTTAAACACGGCGTTTCTGTGAGGCGGCAACGCATAGCCGGAAAGCTTTTTAAGCTCAACGTCCGGATATCCCATACGCTTGCCGCGCAGATACTGCTCGCGGGAAAGCGGCTTGCCGTCGATTTCTTTTTCGTAATCGGCAAGATTTTTCAGCTTATGGAGGAACCACTCGTCGATTTTCGTAATTTTATATATTTCGTCGATTCCTACGCCGCGTTTGATAGCCTGATAAACTACAAATAGCCTTTCGTCGGTGAGTTCGTGCAATTTCGATAAAATTTCCCCGTCGGAAAGCTCCGCCATCTTGGGCATATTGAGCGTCCCCACAGAAATTTCCGCACCGCGCACAGCCTTCATTATAGCCATTTCAAAGCTCGTGCCTATAGCCATGACCTCGCCAGTAGCCTTCATTCTCGTGCCGAGGTCGCGTTTTGCATACAGAAATTTATCGAAAGGCCATTTGGGCAACTTTACCACTACATAGTCGAGCGTAGGCTCGAAGCAAGCGTATGTTTTGCCTGTGACATCGTTTTTGATTTCGTCCAGCGTATAGCCGAGCGCAATTTTGGTCGCAACCTTTGCTATGGGGTAGCCGGTAGCTTTTGACGCGAGCGCCGAAGAGCGGGAAACCCTTGGATTTACCTCGATTACGGAATATTGGAACGAATCGGGGTCGAGAGCAAACTGGCAGTTGCAGCCTCCTTCAATCTTCAGCTCGGTTATAATATTGAGCGAAGCCGTACGCAGCATCTGGTATTCCTTGTCGGACAAGGTTACCGCAGGCGCAATAACTATAGAATCGCCTGTGTGAATACCAACCGGGTCGAAGTTCTCCATCGAGCAAACGGTAAGAACATTCCCCGCACTGTCGCGCAGCACTTCGAACTCTATCTCCTTCCACCCGCCTATGTATTTTTCTATAAGGACCTGCGTGATAGGTGAAAGCATAAGTCCGTTGTGGGAGATGAGCCTTAGCTCCTCCTCATTCCGGGCAACGCCGCCGCCCGCGCCGCCAAGCGTATATGCGGGGCGCACGATGACGGGATAGCCTATTTTCTCGGCAACGGCAACACATTCGTCTACGGAATAGGCGATATCCGAGGGAACGACGGGCTGACCGATTTTCTGCATAGTTTCTTTGAACAGCTCGCGGTCCTCCGCCCGGTCTATTGACTCGAGATTAACGCCGATAAGCTTTACGCCATACTCATCCAAAAAGCCCGATTTGGCAAGCTGGCAACCGAGCGTCAATCCCGTCTGCCCTCCAAGCGAAGCAAGCAGACTGTCGGGACGTTCCTTGATTATTATTCTTTTTAAAGTTTCTATCGTAAGCGGCTCAAGATAAATTTCGTCGGCGAGCATCCTGTCCGTCATGATTGTTGCGGGATTTGAATTGCAAAGCACAACGTTCATGCCGGCGTCTTTCAGTACGCGGCAAGCCTGCGCACCTGCATAGTCAAACTCAGCCGCCTGTCCTATAACAATGGGACCCGAGCCTATTACGAGCACCTTTTTAATATCTTCTCTCTTAGGCATTGTGCTTGCTCTCCTTTATTTTACATATAAACTTATCAAAAAGAAAGGACGCGTCCTGTGGTCCGCCGCACGCCTCGGGATGAAATTGCACGGTGTAAGCGTTAAGTTTGGGATAGTCAAAGCCCTCGCAGGTATTGTCGTTTGCGTTGACATACGTAAGCCTACCGTTGGGTACGCTCGACGAAATAACCTCGTAACCGTGATTCTGGCTTGAAATATATATCCTGCCTGTTTCAAGATTTTTTACGGGCTGGTTGGCTCCCCTATGGCCGTATTTCATTTTTTTGGTTTTCCCGCCCATGGCAAGGGCGAAAAGCTGGTGTCCGAGGCATATGCCGAATATCGGCAGTTTGCCGGCAATTTTTTTGATGTTTTCTATTATTTCTACGTTCTCGGCGGGATCGCCGGGTCCGTTTGTAAGCATGAGCCCGTCGGCGCCCAAAGCTAAAATCTGTTCGGCAGTATAGAATGACGGGATCTTTATACAATAGCATCCGCGCTTGACAAGCTCACGTATTATATTTTCCTTTGCGCCGAAATCCCAAACCGCCACCTTCAACCCGCACGGATCGCCGTAATATTCCGCCTCTTTACAGGTAACGCTTTTTACCGCGTCTTTTATTATATAGCTGTTGACCTCGCCGAGATTTTCGAGAGGCTCCGATGTGATTGCGGCGTTCATAACGCCCGCTTCTCTCACTATTTTTGTAAGTTCGCGGGTGTCGATGCCATAAAGTCCTATAACATTGTTCTCTTTAAGATATCTGTCAAGCGTTTCTTCACATCTGAAATTCGAAGGCTCGTCGCACTTTTCACGAACGATATAAGCCGAAACCCACGGCTTTTTGCTCTCACAGTCCGGTTTGATCATACCATAATTGCCTATGAGAGGAAAGGTCTGAACTACGATCTGCCCGTAATAGCTCGGGTCGGTCAGCGTTTCTATATAGCCCGTCATGCCCGTCGTAAAAACGATTTCCCCGACGACTTCGCCCGTAGCGCCAAAGCGGTATCCGACAAATTGCTTGCCATTTTTCAGAGTTAAATATGCTTTTACTTTCTTCATCTGATAACCTTTATTTCATTAACTTGACCATTACGGCTTTTTGTGCATGAAGCCTGTTCTCGGCTTCGTCGAAAATTTCTTTGGCATGCTCTTCGAAAACCTCAGCGGTAATTTCCTCGCCGCGGTGTGCGGGCAGACAATGCATTACCATCACGTCGCCCTTTGCGCCTTTGATATTTCCGGAATTTATCTGATAGCCCGCAAAATCATGCTCGCGAGCGGTTTTTTCCTTTTCCATGCCCATAGACGCCCACACGTCCGTATAAAGAACGTCGGCGCCGGATATCGCCTCGTCCACGCTCTGCGTGATCGTAAGTTTGCCGTTTGCGTGCGCCCATTCGACTATTTTTTCGTCCGGTTCATAGCCTACAGGACAGGCAACAGCTATTTCCATGTCGAGCTTTGTTGCGCCCACGATAAGGCTGTTCGCCATATTGTTACCGTCGCCTATGAACGCCATTTTAAGACCCTTGAAGCTGCCTTTGTACTCCCTTATTGTCATAAGATCGGCAAGCACCTGACAGGGGTGCGCATAATCCGTCAAGCCGTTTATGACGGGTATTGTACCGTATTTTGCAAGATCCTCTACTTCTTTTTGGGCAAAAGTCCTTATCATTATACCGTCGAGATAGCGCGAAAGCACCCTCGCCGTATCTTCGACAGGCTCGCCCCTGCCTATTTGCAGGTCATTGCTGGACAAAAACATACCGTATCCGCCGAGCTCATATATACCCGTCTCAAAGGAAACTCTCGTGCGCGTTGACGATTTCTGAAAAATCATGCCGAGTTTTTTCCCCTTTAAGCTATTGTTGGATATGCCGTGGTTGCGTTCGTATTTAAGCTGGTCCGCGAGGTTCAGAATAGACAATATCTCTTCCCTTGTAAGATCCTGTAATTTTAATAAATGTTTCACTGTGATATCACCTCTTTTAAAATTCCGAGCGCTTCATCCATCTCGCTCTTTGTTATATTCAAGGGCGGCAACAGACGCACTTTGTTGTGCGCAGTAAGCACTATAAGTCCCCTTTGCAAACATTTTTCGGCAATCTCGCGGGCGGGCCTGTCTGTTTCTATCCCTATCATCAGCCCCATACCGCTTACGCCTTTAACATTCTTGATCATTGAAATATTCTTTTTTAAATATGCGCCCTTGCCCTGAACCTCGAGCAACAGATCCTTGTCTATACGCTTCACTATGCTGACCGCCCCTGCGCATGCAACGGGATTCCCGCCGAAAGTAGTGCCGTGGTCTCCGAAGGACAGCGTGCGCTCGCACTTATCGAACAGCATACACGCGCCTATAGGAAGCCCGCCGCCGAGCCCCTTTGCCGTTGTGACAATGTCGGGATGCAAGCCGTGCGCCTCATAGGCATACATGTAGCCCGTTCTGCCGTTCCCGCACTGGACTTCATCGCATATCAGCAGAATGTCCCGCTCCTTGCAAAACCTTTCAACCTTACGCAAAAACTCACCGTCCAATGCGTTCACGCCGCTCTCGCCCTGAATGACCTCGATCATAACGGCGCATGTCTTTTCGGAGTACTCAGAAATTATTCCGTTAAGGTTGGGCTCGGCATATCTGAACCCCTCTAAAAACGGTCCGAAGTATTTGTGAAATTCGTTTTGACCGGTCGCCGTTAGCGTGGCTATCGTCCTGCCGTGAAAAGAATTTTTCAAGGTTATTATTTCATGCCTGCCCGAACCGTATTTGTCATAGGAATATTTGCGCGCGACTTTAATGGCGCACTCGTTTGCTTCGGCTCCGCTGTTGCCAAAAAACACCTTCTTTGCGCCGGTTTTTTCACACAAAAGCTCTGCAAGCTCAACCTGCGGCTCGGAATAATAGAGGTTGCACACATGCTGAACCTTATCTATCTGCGCTGTTACTGCATCCTTCCATACGGTATCGTTGACGCCGAAAATATTGACGCCTATTCCCGTGGCGCAATCTATATATTCTTTGCCTTCGGAATCGACTATCTTACTTCCGTGCCCCTCTTTCACCACTATATCAAAACGCGCATAGGTATTCGCTATGAATTTTTTATCGTCGGGTATGATCTGCGACCTGTCCATCTGAACTCCTTATAAAAGAAAGACTGATTTAGAAATAAATCAGTCAATTGAGGAACATCGTTCCACTGCCTTGCTCGGACAATATTTCCACCAAAATGGAATGGGCGACCCGTCCGTCGGTCATAAACACCTTATTTACTCCGCGGCGGATAGCTTCTTTACAACATTCGATTTTCGGGATCATGCCCCCTGTTATTATTCCCTGCTTAACGAGCGCGGGAATATCCGAAACATATACCTTTTTGATAAGGCTCGAGGGATCGTCTTTGTTTTCCATTAAGCCCTTAATATCCGTCATAAGGATGAGGCTTTCTGCCCCGAGCGCCCCGGCTATCGCCGCAGCCGCCGTATCGGCATTTACATTATATATATTGCCGTCGTCGTCATAACCTACGGTAGATATCACGGGAATGTACCCGAGATCCAACAGATCGGTGACCACGGTTGTATCAATGGAAACGACATCGCCTACAAAGCCGAGATCTTCGTTAAGTTTCTCGCACTTGAGCATGTGCCCATCCTGTCCGCAGAGCCCCACAGCCTTCCCGCCGTTGCGCTCAAGTAAATCGACAAGCGATTTGTTAACCTTACCCGCAAGCACCATACGGACTATTTCTGCCGTCTCCTCGTCCGTATAGCGAAGTCCGTTCACGAACACGGACTTTTTACCCATTTTTTCAATAGTCGCCGTAATTTCCGGTCCGCCGCCATGAACAAGCACTACCTTTATCCCGAGCAAATTCAAAACGACCAAATCACGCATGACCGAATTTTTCAACACGTCGTCGATCATAGCGTTCCCGCCGTATTTGACTACGAGAATTTTATTGAAATATTTTTTGATATAAGGCATTGCCTCGATTAAAAAAGCCGCCTGCTCCTGCTTGTCCATCGTTAAGTCCTGTAATCTCCGTTTATCTTGACATAATCATATGTAAGGTCACAACCCCAGGCAACCGCCGAGCACGAGCCGAGGTTCAGATTTATGTTGATTTTTACCTCGTCCTCCGACAAAATTTTTTTTGCAAGTTCCTCCGAAAATTCCACGCCGTAGCCATTCCTGCACACAGGCAGATTGCCTTTTTTTGACTTGAAATCAAGATCGATCTTTAAAGGGTCGATCTTCTCGCCCGAATAGCCGATTGCACAGAGCACTCTTCCCCAGTTGGCGTCGGCTCCAAACATAGCCGCCTTAACGAGCGATGATTTTATAACCGTTTTTGCTACGGTTTTAGCCATTTTAGCGCTTTTTGCGCCCTTGACATTACATTCGATAAGTTTTGTCGCACCCTCGCCGTCCTTAGCTATCATTTTGGAAAGCTTTACCGTACAGTAGTGCAATGCCTTCAAAAATGTTCTGTAATCTGCGCAATCGCTATCTATCGGAGTGTTTCCGGCTAAGCCGTTTGCAAGTATGCAACAGGTGTCGTTCGTGGACTGGTCGCCGTCCACGCTTATCATATTGAAAGAAGCCTTGACATCCTCGGAGAGCGCGGTTTGAAGCATCTTAGGTGAGATAGCCACATCGCTTGTGAGAAAAATAAGATTGGTCGCCATGTTGGGGCACACCATACCTATACCTTTTGCTATTCCGCCTATCCTGCACACTTGTCCGTCCAAAATAAATTGAACTGCAACGGTTTTTTGCACGGTATCGGTAGTCATGATAGCTTCATTCGCGTCCGCACTGTTATCGCCGAGCGAGGCATAGAGTTCCTCAATACCGTTTGCCATAGGCTCGATATCCAGCTTTTGGCCTATAACGCCCGTAGACGCTACTATCACGTCTTCCGCACTTATCCCGCTCACCTTTTCCACGAGCCCGCACATGGCGTCGGCAATTTCAATACCGTCGGAATTGCAAGTGTTGGCGTTGCCGCTATTGCAGATAATAGCCTGCGCATAGCCGTCGGAAAGGTGCTGCTTCGTCACCGTTACAGGAGCGCCCTTAACAAGATTGGTCGTATATACCCCGGCGGCGGAAGCTTTGACGTCGCTTACTATCAAAGCGAAATCCTTTTTAGTTTTATTTTTTCTTATCCCGCAGTGAATACCGCCCGCTTTAAAACCGACGGGTGCGCAAACACCGCCCTTAATTTCATATAAACCCATTTTAATCCAAAGAAATTCTTTCGTCCAAACCAAGCATTATATTCATATTCTGAACCGCAGCGCCCGAAGCTCCCTTGCCGAGATTATCAAGCACGGCGGCAATAAAAATCTGCTCATCGTTGCCGCTTACATATATTTTAAGATAATTTGTGCCTGCTAAGCTATTCGCCGACAAAAATGCGGGAATTTCACTATTTGAGGCTATTTTTACGTAATTCTGCGTGGCATAGTACTCTGCAAAATACTCTCTTATGGTATCTACGTCGGCTTTTTTTGCCATTAGACGACGGTGTAACGGTACAGTTACCGTCATTCCGCAATAAAAATCACAAACCACAGGAGTGAATACCGGTGAAAAAGTAAGCCCGCATTCCCTTACCATTTCCGGCAAATGCTTGTGGGCAAGACCGAGGGCATAGTGTCTCGGTGCGTCCAATTCCTTATCCCTTTGCGGATCCTCATAAGCCAGAATAGCTTTTTTGCCCGCGCCTGAATATCCCGATATGCCCTGTGCCGTAAACGGATAATCCGGAGACACTATTCCTCCCTTGACGAGCGGCGCAACAATGGATATAAAACCAGTCGCATAGCAGCCCGGATTTGCAAGCCTGTTTGCTTTTGCAATCTGCTCCCTTCTTTCGGCCGAGAGCTCGGGAAAGCCGTAGACCCATTCAGGGTTTGTGCGGTGCGCCGTTGACGCGTCAATGATTCGCACAGCGTGGTTCCGCACAAGCGACACCGCCTGTCTTGCCGCGTCGTCCGGCAGGCACAAAAAACATATATCGGCAGAATTCAAACATTCGGCTCTTGCCTTTTCGTTCTTTCTGAGTTCCTCAGGTAAGGTTATAAGTTTTATGTCGCCGCGCTTTCCGAGACGGTCATATATCTGCAGACCGGTCGTGCCGTCTTTACCGTCTATAAAAACGTTATACATTACTTTAGCTTTTTGCTGTCGAGCAATGCCTTCACTTTAATAGGCAGCCCGAACAGGTTTATGAAGCCCTGCGAATCCATCTGATTGTAGCAATCATCCTCTCCAAACGTGGCAATGTCCTCGCTGTACAACGAATGGGGCGAAGAAATTCCTGCATTTATAACGTTGCCCTTATAAATTTTCAGCTTTACGTCGCCTGTCACGTTTTCCTGCGTTTTATCTACAAACGCGTCGAGAGCCTCCCTCAACGGAGTGAACCACTGACCGTCATATACCATTTCGCCGTATTTGACGGCAACGAGCTGTTTATAGTGGAAGGTTGCCTTGTCGAGACAAATCGATTCCAAAAGCTCGTGTGCGGCATACAAAATCGTACCGCCGGGCGTCTCATATACTCCCCTGCTCTTCATACCGACGAGCCTGTTTTCCACCATATCCACAAGACCAACGCCGTTTTTACCGCCTACCTCGTTCAATTTCTCCACGATCGACACGGCGTCCATTTCTTTGCCGTCGATTGCGGTAGGTATGCCCTTTTCGAAATGAATCGATATGTATGTCGGTTCGTCGGGTGCTTTCCAAGGCGATACGCCAAGCTCAAGTATCTTGTCGTAATCGGGCTCGTTAGCGGGATCTTCAAGGTCAAGCCCCTCATGCGAAAGGTGCCAAATATTTTTATCCTTGGAATAATTTGTTTCTCTGTTAATCTTCAACGGAATATTATGGGCTTCGGCATAATCTATTTCCTCGTCGCGGCTCTTAATATCCCATATTCTCCAGGGAGCAATGATCTGCATTTCGGGAGCAAACGCTTTGATCGCAAGTTCAAAACGCACCTGGTCGTTGCCTTTACCCGTACAACCGTGGCAAATCGCGTCCGCACCTTCTTTTTTAGCTATCTCAACTATCCTCTTCGCGATAACGGGTCGCGCAAACGACGTGCCGAGCAAATATTTATTTTCATATACCGCGCCGGCTTTCATCGTGGGGAAAATGTAATCTTCAACAAATTCCTTCTTCAAATCAAGAATATAGAGCTTCGACGCACCCGTCTTTTTTGCTTTTTCTTCAAGCCCGTCAAGTTCGGACTTCTGACCGACATCGCCGGAAACGGCTATAACCTCGCAGCCGTCATAGTTCTCTTTGAGCCAAGGAATGATAATTGATGTATCAAGCCCGCCTGAATATGCGAGAACAACTTTTTTGATTTTTGATTCCATTAGACTACCTGTATAAATTTATTTGTACGGTTTTTAAAACTTGTTCTTTAAACCTATGCAATTATATATCAAGTAAAAATTCAAGTCAAGCGAAAACACACTGTATTTTAATTTTCAATAAATTTTAATTTTGAATAAAAATTTATAAATCACCAAATTTTGAATAAAAATATAATTAAATAGGGCTGTTTTGAATATTTATGATTTTGCAGTTCAGTAGATCTGGGTAAGAAAATCAAAAGTTGTAAGCCGTTTCTTCAGCTCTTTGTAATTAGGCTCGTAGTCCGACACGAGCTTCCAGAACGCTTGGGAATGGTTATGGCATAAAACGTGGCAGAGCTCGTGAACTATGACGTATCGCCGGACGTCCACGGGAAGCATAAATACCATGTAGTTGAACATCAGATTATTCCGTGAATCGCAACAACCCCATCTGCCACGATATTTTCTTATTCCTACGCTTGCGGGCTTTATCATGACCAGATCGGATATTTCATCCACAGTTTTTAAAAATGCCGCGGAACACTCCTTTTTATAGAGCTTTTCAATGTTCTCCACCTTTTTAACATACACGGCTTCGGGCGTAATTTTTTCGGTTTCCGAAATTATCAATGGCAGTTTTTTGCCGTTCAGATACACGCTTCTGTGTTCTATCACGTCGTCGTTATAGGCAAGCCTGCAAGCGTTTCTTTCAACCACTTTTTCTATCCATTCGGACTTTTGATCCAAAAACTTAATAATTTCGCTCTTCGGAAGAGTCCATGAACAACGCACGGTTATTTCGTTTTGGTTTGAAATGGAAACCGAAATGCTTTTCCTCGGCGAGCGTATAAGTTTATATTCATATTTCATCGAGTTCCACCCTGAACTGTACTCTCAGTTCATCGCCGACTTTCCCGTCGACATAAACGCAATTGCCTTCGGTTTGCCTGTAAAAATCTATTTTTTCTCCTAATTTGCATTGCTTTACATAAGTAATCTGCAGTTTTTTGACATATTTGCCGCGAAGTTCATCAACGCTAAACGTATCCATTAGGAAATCGGCATATTTTGTATTGTTCACATGGAAATAGTGGTCGTAATCCGAATAGCTTACAATCTTTGAATATGCGAGAATCCCGTTCACCGTCGGAGGAATTTTCCATGCGCCGAATTCAACGCTTCTCTCGGTGTTATAATGTTCAAAGGAACTTTCGGTAAAATAGACCGACGACGGCACAGCTGCAAACCTTTTGGTATCTATCATACACCATCGTGTTGTAGCGACGCCCACCTTTTCACCGCCGGAATAAAATTCGTAATCTCTCAAAAAAATTAGATGCTTGGGACGGAGCGGCCATGTGTGCAGTTCCAAAATCTCGCCCAGCCTTATGGGGCGTTTAAGCTCGATGTAATTATTTACGATTATGAAGCCTAAATTTTTGGGAGCGATGTCATCATATCCAAATCCGAGTTCGTCCGCAGAATATCCGGCAGACTCCTCCTGAAACGCCAACAGCGACGATAGCTTTAAGTTATCGAATGCGTCGGTATCGGTATATTTGATTTTATATTTATTGATATTCCTGTACACGGCAATCACCCTTGTATTTTGTTTTTAATAATTTTATCACTTTATACGCCAAAAGTCCATCAAAGTCAATAAATTTCAACAAATTATGTGTGACATAGTACTTTTTATTTTGTCAAAATATTGACATTCCTACCATTATCATGCTATAATTAGATAAACTAAGGAGGAAAATTTACCTTGGAAGAAGAAATTATGGATCCCGAACGCGAAGATAACGGTTCAAATTCCGAAGCCGAAGCTAAAGGCGGCGGTATCAGCGCAGATCTTATCCGCGGACATATCAACACAATTATTCTCCGTACTCTCTATGAACGCGACAAATACGGGTACGAAATCATAGAAGAAATAGAATCCAAAAGCCATGGTCAATATACTCTTAAGCAGCCCACATTATACAGCGCTTTAAAGAGACTGGAAAGCCAAGGCTACATAAATGCATATTGGAAAAACGACGAGGTGTCTCAAGGCGGCAGACGCAAGTATTATACGCTTACAGACAGCGGCAGGGAAATCACGGAGCGCAACCAGGCCGAATGGGAATATTCGAGAACCGTGATAGACAATCTTATATCAGACAGGAATTTCGATTTTACCCAACCTCCTCCCGCTCCCGTTGATTTTAAGATATTAAAAAACTCTACTTCGCGTATCCGTACGGTAAAGGACGACGAGGATGACGGCGACGAAGGGCGAATAGTCAACTATGAGGAACCCGCAAAGGAACAGGTCGTTGAAATAAAACGCGAGGATGCAACGGCGGTCGTGATTACCGAAACCGAGCAAAAACCTGCCGCCGAAGTTCCTCAACCTGAGCCTGTGCCTCAGCCCGCAGCGCCCACCCAACCTGAGCCTGCACCCCAGCCCGTTCAGGAATATGCCGAGCCCGAAATGAGCGAGGAACAAAAGAAAATCGTTCATGAAAATTATATCAGGCTGATAACCCAAACGACAAACGAGAAAAACGAGACCTCGGAAACGCCCTATGCCGACAGCATAGACACCGATAAACTGATATATAATAACCGGCCTGAAACCGAGCGGGATTACAGAAACCTTATAAACAATCTGTTTATAGGCACACTCCGCGATCCCGCGCCTCAACCTGTTAAAAATTATCAGCCCCAACAGCAGCCCGAGCAGCCTCGGGCCCAATATCAGACCCAATCGATCGTTGTAGAAAATATCAGGGTTGACGACGCAACGGCAAAGGCCAAAAACGACGGTTTGAACGTCAATACCGATTATTCCGTGGGAACGCGCAAGAAAAAATATAACCGCGGGCTTACAATGTTCAAGTGCGCATTGGTTATAGGTGTTATAATGCTTTTGGAGTTCGCTCTTTGCATTATTTTCAGAAAAGAAATGGGTATATCGCTTGCCTATCCCTTTGTAATATTTGCGCTCGCAGCCGCCGAAGTGCTTATATTCGGCGTTCTCTGCTATACCGACATAGGCAAAAGTACGCGGCGACCGTCGACGCTCATTTACCTCACCGCTTGCATTATTGTTGCCGTTATAATTTTTCTTATTATATTCGTTACATCGCTTCTTCTGAATGTGAATTTCTCGTCAGCCGGCGATATAATGGCAAAAATAGTTGTCCCCTGCATAGTTACGCTCAATATTCCCTTATTCGGATTACTATTCTATCTTTTAAGCAAATAATTATGAAAATTCTTGTATTTGTTAATTCAAAGCACCGCCAGAACACAATGAAAATAGCCGAGGCTATGGCTGAGGCGGCGCCCATTACAATAGCCGATATCAAAGACGCAGAGAAATACAATGTTCGGGACTACGATATAGTAGGGTTCGGCAGCGGCATTTATGCAGGTAAATTTGCCAAAAAAATTGTAAATCTCATTGACAAGAATCTTGAAGATTTAAAAAACGTATTTATTTTCTCTACAAGCGGAACGGGTAAAATAAAATATAACGAAAATCTCGTTGCTTACCTCAACGCAAATTGCAAAAATGTTCTTGGGTCGTTTGCATGCAAAGGACTGTGTAAATGGTTCATTTACGCATTGGTAGGCGGCATTGCAAAGGGTCACCCCGACGCCGAAGACTTTGACGCAGCGCAAGCCTTTATAGGTCAGGTAATGGATAAATACAATTCTACAAATATTTAATACAATAGCAATCCCGCCCGAGGCAACAACCTCGGGCGGGATTTTTATATGTTTTATTTTGCGAATTCGCTTGCTCTGAATTCTCTGATTACATTCACTTTTATCTGTCCGGGATATTCAAGTTCGCTTTCGATTTTCTTTGCTATATCCTTTGCAAGGAATGTGGCCTGCGCATCGTCGATTTGTTCGGGCTTAACGATCACGCGCACCTCTCTGCCCGCCTGAATGGCATAGCTCTTATCAACGCCGTTGAAGCTGCTTGCCAACTGCTCAAGTTTCTCAAGACGTTTAACATAGTTAGTGCCAGTTTCCCGCCTTGCTCCGGGTCTTGCACCGGAAATTGCGTCTGCCGCAGCCACAAGCACGGCTTCTACCGTCTTAGGCTCCACGTCGCCGTGGTGCGCGGCAATTGCATTAATAACGTTATTGCTCTCGCGGTATTTCTTAGCGAGATCCGCGCCGAGCTGGATATGCGTACCTTCTTGTTCGTGGTCGACCGCTTTGCCTATGTCGTGCAACAGCCCCGCACGCTTGGCTAAATTTACGTCAAGCCCGAGCTCCTGCGCCATGAGCCCGGCAAGTTGTGCAACCTCTATTGAATGTTTATATACATTCTGTCCGTAGCTCGTTCTGTATTTTAGCCTGCCGATGAGCTTGATAAGCTCCGGATGAAGCCCGAAAATTCCAACCTCGAACATCGCGCTCTCACCGGACTGCTTGATTTCGGCGTCTATTTCTTTCTTTACTTTCTCAACGGTCTCCTCGATCCTCGCAGGATGTATCCTTCCGTCGGAAATGAGCTTTTCGAGCGCAAGTCTCGCAACTTCCCGTCTGACGGGGTCAAAGCCCGATAAAATAACTACTTCAGGCGTGTCGTCGATTATCAACTCGATACCCGTCGCATTCTCTATGGCACGGATATTTCTACCCTCTCTGCCTATCAGCCTTGCCTTCATATCGTCGCTGGGCAGAGGCACAACCGATACGGTTATTTCGGACGCCTGATCCGCAGCGCAACGCTGGATCGCAAGCGCTATGATTTTCTTTGCTTCGTTATCCGCCTCTTCCTTTGCCGTCTGTTCGATGTTTCTAACCTGCAACGCCACTTCGTGCCGCGTTTCATCGAGTATTTCGTTTGTTAAAAGCTTTTTAGCTTCGTCCTTTGTGAGCTGCGCAACCTTTTCAAGTTCCTCGATCATAAGCTGATGCTGGTGATTGATTTTATCCTGCATCTTTTTAATCTCGGCATCCTCTTTTGCGAGTTCCTTTTTTTGCTGTTCCAAGGTGTTGGTCTGTTTGAGCAGCGATTCCTCTTTTTTATCGAGAATGTCTTCCTTTTGGACTAAACGCTGTTCCAGCTTCTGAAGCTCAGCCCTCTTTTCCCTGTTTTCCTTTTCGATTTCGTTTTTAAGTTGCAGTCCCTGTTCCTTTGCCTCTAATAACGCCTCTTTTTTCAAAGCCTTACATTCAAGCGAAGCGTCCTCAACCATTTTCGCGGCTCTCTGTTCAACTTCGCCCAATCTTTTGTCGATTTGTCTCTTTTTTAGAATTCCACCGACAAAAAAACCGCCAACGGCAAGCGCAACAAGTAAAACTCCAAGTACAACCGTAACGCTGATAAAAACGCCGTCTGGCACAAGAAACAGGCTGCTTAATGCCAAATAGTTCATTTAAGCCTCCTGATAGATAAAATTAAATATATACCATACTCCTTATGGAGCTTGTTTATATCCATAGATTATTGTACACCCAAGCAAACTAAAAGTCAATTTAATACAGTAAATATTTCTATAATATAGAAAAAAGGACGGCGCCGCCGTCCTTTTTTGGTTATTCCTGTTCCTTCTTCTGAGTGGCCTGTTTATGGGCTTCGCGTATCCTTGCGTCAAGTTCAGCCTTAAATTGCGCGTTCGATTTAATATAATCGCGCATCTTTTCCCTGCCCTGCGCAACCTTTTCATCGTTGTAATTGAACCATGAACCGCTCTTTGTGAGCACTCCGTATTCAAGCCCGAGATCTATAAGACATCCCTCCTGAGATATGCCCTCACCGTAAATTATATCGAATTCGGCAACCTTGAAAGGCGGCGCAACTTTGTTTTTGACCACCTTGCACTTTGCGCGGTTGCCAACTATATCTCCGTCGCTTTTCAGCGCGTCGCCCTTACGTATATCCAGCCGCAGCGAAGCAAAATATTTAAGCGCCTTTCCGCCGGGTGTCGTTTCGGGATTCCCGAACATAACGCCAACCTTTTCACGGAGCTGGTTTATGAAAATGACGCAGGTCTTAGAGCGGTTCGTAATTGCCGTAAGCTTTCTGAGCGCTTGCGACATTAATCTTGCAAGCAATCCCACGTGGGTATCGCCCATATCGCCCTCGATCTCCGCCTTGGGCGTCAATGCGGCTACGGAGTCAACGACGATTACGTCAACGGCGCTTGAGCGGACAAGCGATTCGCAGATATCGAGAGCCTGTTCGCCGGTATCGGGTTGGGAAAGATAGAGCTCGTTGGTGTTTACGCCGAGGGCATGCGCGTATTGTGCGTCGAGAGCGTGCTCGGCATCGATAAACGCGGCAACCCCCCCCATCTTTTGCGTTTCGGCAATAATATGCAGGGCAACGGTTGTTTTGCCCGAGGATTCGGGTCCGAATATCTCCACTATCCTACCGCGGGGTACACCGCCAACACCCAGCGCAAGGTCGAGCGAAAGGCAGCCGGTCGGAATTACTTCGAGCTCGGTGTTCACATTTGTATCGCCGAGCCGCATAATTGCGCCCTTGCCGTACATCTTTTCAATTATTGCAATTGTTGCGTCCAACGCCTTTTGTTTTTCGTCGTTCATTATATTTCTCCTAAATTATTTTACCTTTTTGAATGTATGAAAAAGTGCAAGATTTATTGCAGTTTCTGTTATGTTTTCCCTGTCGCCTTTAAGCTCGTATTTAAAAACAGATATGGATTCTCTTGTCCCGACGGCGATATATAAAAGCCCGACCGGCTTCAACGTATTGTCGGATTTGGGACCGGCGATCCCGGTCGTGGAAACGGCAATGTCGCAATCCCCTGTTTTTAAAAGCCCTTCCGCCATTTGGTATGCCGTTTGCTCGGACACGGCTCCGTATTGCTTTAAAATCAGCTCATCAACGCCGAGCCGCTTCATTTTAGCCTCGTTTGAATAGGTGTTGAGCCCTTCAAAATAGACTTCGCTGACCCCGGGAACGCCTACGAGCCTTTTAGCTATCCCGCCGCCGGTAAAGGATTCTGCCACAGACATCTTCATTCTGCGAAGTTTCAATAGCTGGAAGAGCCTCTCGGCAAGCGAAATATCCTCGAGAGCGTATATATTGTCATTCAAACCCGAAATCATCGTGCGCCACATATTGTCAAAGTCCGATTTCATTACATTTTCGGGATATATTATCTCGATCCTGCAATCGGAATAATGCTCGCTTACGTTAAAATCGCACGACGGACAAAAGTCCATTGCCTTGGCTATTACGGCATTTATCTCCGCAACCGTAGCGCCTACCGTTCTTATATGGGCGCGCTCCGCCCTGCAGCCCGTTTTTTTTGTAATAATGGAAATAATATCGCTCTCTTTCAAGCGCCCTTCTCCGTCGGCGGCAAGGATAAACACGTCAGACTGCGGTGTATATAAAATATCAAAATTATCAAACTTCGCGCCGCTCGCCTTTTCGCAAAAGCCTATTATCGAATCTCGCATCACCATGGGCGCTAAAATTACAACCTCGCCATAGGCGCTCATACATTCCGTCAGACTGCGCGTAATTTCTTCCACATCGTCAAAAGCGCAGTAAAGCACTCTTTCGAAATATATCCCGTTAGCCGCAAAAACAGAAATACATGTCTCGGCTTTCACTAAAACATTTAACTTTTTATTTCTGAATATAAGCAGACAATTCTTCTGGTTCATTTCTTTAAAATTTCTCTGTTCTTCACAAGGTAATTGACGCCTGAAATTATAGTCAGTATTACGGAAACCGCAAAAAAGCCGAGTCCGATATAATTTATGATCTGACCGGGAAGTCCGTCGACAAGTTCGCAAACTCCCCCGCCAACAAGAAGGATCACGATTGATATATCCTGCGTCACGGTTTTATACTTCCCGAATATATCGGCGGCTATAACCGTGCCCGAACTCGCCGCTATCATACGGAACCCGCTGACGATTATTTCACGGGCAAGAATCACGGCGACCCCGCAGCCTGCAGCAATTATCGCCCAGCCGCCCAGCCCATACGTGAAAAACTCAGGGACAGTGAGCATTACCACAAGTGCAGACAAAACAAGCACTTTATCTGCTATGGGGTCGAGAAATTTCCCCAAATTGGTCACAAGATTATATTTCCTTGCGATTTTACCGTCAAGCAGGTCGGTAAGGCTCGCAATCGCAAACACAGCCAGCGCAACAAAATAGTGGCCCGTAAATTGCACATAAAAAAATGCAATAAACACCGGAATCATCACCATTCTGCTGATTGTGAGCTTATTGGGCAGATTCATTACTCCCTTGCCCTTGGCAAATTTATAAAACCCGCTTTCGTTTTCGTCGTTCATAGTTCATAATCCTCAGTGCGACCGTAAAGATCGTATCCGTCGGTGCTTTCAATAAGTACTTCTATGTACCCGCCCTGCACTGCGCGGGGCGCGTTAAAGTAAACCTTTCCGTCTATATCGGGAGCCTGAAAATACGCCCTGCCGACAAAGCAATCCCTGTCGTAGTCTATCCCGTCGCAAAGCACCCGTATTTTTTCGCCCTTGAGTTTATCTAATTTCTTATGGCTTATTTCCCTTTGGACGGCATAGAGTTCCTTTACTCTTGCCTTTTTTACCGAATAATTGATTTGTCCCTTAAGCTTATATGCCGCCGTTTCGGGCTCTCTGGAATAGGCAAAAAAACCGCAATTATCGAGCTGTGCCGTATTTAAAAAATCTTTAAGCCCCTCAAACTCTTTTTCCGTCTCGGTGGGGAAACCGGCAATAAAGGTAGAACGCACAGATATCCCCGGAATCTCCCGCCGAAGCTTTGATATCAACCCCAAATATTCCTCTCTGCCGCCCTTTCTGTTCATGAGCTTCAATATCCTGTCCTCGCTGTGCTGGAGCGGGATATCGAGATATTTTACTATCTTTGGATTGTCGCGGATCTCGGCTATCAGGTCGTCGTCAAGCATATCGGGATAGCAGTACAATAATCTTACACTGTTAATATTGACAAGACTTGTCAGCTTTTGCAAAATTTCCACTAATTTTTTTTGACCGTACAAATCTATGCCGTAACGGGTTATATCCTGCGCGACAATAATCAGCTCGGCAATATCTCCGAGATTTTCCGCCTCTTCGATCAATTTCTCCTCGGGAACGCTTCTGTATACACCTCTGATTTTGGGTATAAGGCAATAAGTGCAATGATTGTTGCAGCCCTCGGCGATCTTAAGATAAGCATAATGCACGGGCGTTGAAAGCACTCTTCCGGTCCCTACAGCACCCGAACCCTCGCCCACATAATTTACTCTGCCATTTTGATATGACTTTTCAAGCGCCGCAAAAAAACAATTATAATCTTCGGTGCCGAGCAAAACGTCAGCTTCTGTAAGCTCGGGATAAATTTCACTTGCATATTTTTGCGGCAGACAACCTGTTACAACAAGCTTTTCAAGATTTTCACTCTTGTATGCCGCACACTCCAAAACCGTATCGATGGCTTCCTTTCGCGACTCGTTCAAAAAAGCGCATGTGTTTACAATAACTATCTGTGCTGCGGAAATGTCGTCGGTGATTTCACAGCCGTTGCCGCGTATTATTGCCAAAAGCTTTTCGGTATCAACTCTGTTTTTATCGCAGCCGAGTGAGATCACTCCGAACTTTTTCTTTGTGAAATCAATCATCCACGTCACCGTAGGTGTTTATAAATTCTTCTTTGGACATCAAAACCTTTCTCGGCTTAGACCCCTCCGACTGGGTAATGTAATTCATGTTTTCCATCCAGTCTATAATTTTGCAAGCCTTAATATAGCCGACGGGGAATCTGCGCTGTATCATTGATACGGAGGCCTGGTTTGACGTAACGCAGAACTTCAACGCCTTTATAAATGTATCGTCTATTTTTGCGTCACCGTTCTCTTCGCCGCCGTCCTCGCTCATTGTTGCGGAAACCTCCGGCTCTTCAACCTTGTTGATAAAGTCGCTTACATCTTGATCGAAATATGTTTCATTGTGGGATCTGACGTAATCGGTGACTTTCTGGACCTCGGGCGTATCAATAAAGCACCCCTGTATTCTCACAAGCTCGGGGTTATCTACCGAGCGATAGTAAAGGTCGCCCTTGCCCAAAAGCTTTTCCGCGCCGCCGACGTCGAATATGGTGCTTGAATCGGCGAATGAATTTACCTTAAAGCCTATCCTCGTAGGCAAGTTGGACTTGATCAAGCCCGTGATGCAGTCTACAGAAGGACGCTGTGTCGCGAGTATCAAATGAATACCGCAGGCGCGCGACTTTTGCGCAAGCCTTATGATTCTGCCCTCGATATCCTTCTTTGCCTGCATCATAAGGTCGGCAAACTCATCCAGTACAATAAGTATCTTGGGAAGTTTTTCCTCACCCTCGGGCAAATGCGCATTGTATTCGTCAAGCGTCTTGGTTACTACGCCGTTCTCGGTCATTTCCTTAAACAGCGAATATCTGCGCTCCATTTCCTTTATCGCCCAGTTGAGCGCTTTTATAACCTTATCGACATCATACAATATCTCGTTTATCATTAAATGAGGCAGCTTATTGTACGGAATAAATTCGGCTTGCTTAGGGTCCACAAGTATAAGGCGCAGTTCTTCGGGACCGTATTTATATAAAAGACTTATAAGCAGAGTGCTCAAACAGATACTTTTACCGCTTCCCGTAGTACCGGCAACCAGCAGGTGCGGCATCTTGGTTATATCGGGACACACCACGTCTCCGTCGATATTTTTACCCAAACCAAATGTAAGCGAATTGGGCTTGCAGTTTATGAACTGGGGACTTACAAGCAACGACTTTAATCCTACGACCGAACGCTTGCTGTTGGGCACCTCTATGGATATGGCGCCCTTGAGATAGTTGAGATATGTGTTCACATTATTCTTCATCAATGCAAGAGCTATATCGTCGCGGTAGCTTAGAGCCGTTTTTGTCTTTGTTTTATCGGCAATCATAACGTCGTAACGGGTTATTGCGGGGCTTATGGTGACGTTCGATATCTCACTCTCTATCTTGAAGTTTGCAAGCGTATCCACGATTATTCGCTTGTTGTCTTCGATTTCCGCAGTATTTACATTGTTGTTTTCGGGATAGTCGTCAAGCAGTTCTATGGGAGGACGGTTATATTTCTTCCACACATGCTTGGGCTTTTCCTGCTTAGGCTCCTCATGAGGAGGCTCGGGAGCCCTTCTATCCACGGGAGGCAAGCCAAAACCAACAGTTCTGTCCTGTTGGGTAGGTTGCGCAGGCGATACCGGAGGCTCAGCCGGAAGTCCTCGCCCGGAACGGTCCGTGCGTTCAAAACGCTCTTCTCCCTTTTCGCCGCGTGTATCTCCGTCCCTTACGGAGTCCCTTCCGCGTGAAACTCCGAAAACATCTTCGCCGAGATCCACATCGTCGTCGTCAAACAAATTCCGGTTACTGCGTTCGTCTCTTCTTTCCTCGCCTCTTCCGCGGTCACCGCGCATAGACTCCCCGCCAAACAACGAGGAAAGTATATTATCGCTTGAGCCCTGCTTGGATTCACTGCGGCGGCTATCCTCGCGCGGCAATTCGCCGCGCACAGCGGAAACGCCTCCGTCATCGGGAGCCATTCTTGACCGCGGCTCATCCTGTGCGGACTCCGGGATTCGTGACCTCTCGGTAAATTCTCTCTCCGGCTGCACATTGGGCAGTTCTTCCGGCTTGGATACGGTAGCTTCGTCCGGCTCACGCATTCCTATATGCTCGGCATAATTCTCGGAAGCATGCGAGGCAGTTGTCTCCGCGGATTCGGGCTTTTGTTCGGAGAGATTTTCGCTGTTTCCGCCGAAATTCTGTGCAGGCGCCTCTCCGTAAACATAATTGGAAGGCGTCGCCTGAACAGGCTGGTTTATAACTTGCTGCTGATAGCTTTGGGTATAGCTTTGCCCTGCCGCCGCGCTGCTTGACGAAGACGCCGGGTTGCTTGAAAAGCTCTTCAAATAATCTCCTTCGTTTCTTACGGGGTGATTAAAATATGAGTCCTCGCTGAATATTAAATTTCTTCTGTAGCTTTCCGCGGCAAATTCTCCGTTTTCAAACAGAATTTTTCTTCCGAGATTGCGTTGCGAAAATTTATCGTCCTCCTGCTTTTCCTGTACGGGCTGAGGCCGGGCTTCATATGCTTCTGGCTGTGCGTGATAATTCCGCGGCTGCGCATATTGCGGAGCGTTGCTCCCATTATCCTCCGCCGCGGCTGTCGCCGCTTGCGCATATCCCTCTTCACGGACTTCACGCCCGGGTTGCGCCGCCTGTGCTTCTGCCGGGCTTTCGTCGCCTTGATCCCTGCGGCGCAGACGTTCGAGCAACTTTCCGTTCGAAGCGGTAAACACAATAAAATAAGTACACAGCAATAGCAATGCAGAGAATATAACGTACGCGCCTATAAAGGTTGTAAGTTTAGCCACGGGATATACCAGAATACCCGAAACCGCGCCGCCGAAGGTATAACCGGACCAGCCCGCCGCCGCATTGTTATAGCAGAGTGACAAATACCCGCCATAGCTGTCAAGCGGCATATTTCTCGTGGTCACGGAGTGAATCAAAAGGAAAAACACAAGCGTACACGCGGCAATAGAAAGAGCTAACGACGGCTTGAGCTTAACAGATTTTTCGGCTACAAGCCAAACTCCGAAATATTCCGTAAGCGCAAGCACAAGATACGCCCCGTATCCGAACGTGCCGTACATAAATCTGCAAATCTCTGCGCCGACGGTACCGAGAGCCCACGTGCGCGTAAAAAGAATAAACAACATTATAACCGAGAACAACATTAACGTCATTCCCAGTGTTTCTCTCGTAAATATGTAGGACCTGTTGCCTGCTTTTTTGCTGTTTTCGTCTGCCACTTCCAAACTCCGCAAAATAATTAAAATGATTATTAAGTTTCATTTTTAATTATATCATTTGTTGAAAAAAATAACAACAAAATGAGGCGCCAATTAATAATTTTTTATATATAACTATATATAAAAGTCGGCAAAAGAAAAGACCGACGCGCGCTATGTCGCCCCGGTCCCGATTTGTCTGCGGTCAAAGCTTTTTCTTCCCCTTTTCAGCCTCGTAAATGCTGTCCGCGTCGTTCCATGAATACATTTTACGTATCTCTGCGCCCACTTCCTCAAGCTGGTGCTCCGCTTCAATCTGACGCATAGCGTTGAAATGCGCTCTGCCGTTGTTATTCTCGGCTATCCACTTGGACGCAAACGTGCCGTCCTGTATTTCCCTCAGAATTTTCTTCATTTCCTTCTTCGTTTCGTCGGTAATAAGCCGCTTGCCCGTCTCATAGTCGCCGAACTCAGCCGTGTCGGAAACAGAATATCTCATCATTGAGAACCCGCCCTTGTAGATCAGGTCTACAATAAGCTTCATTTCATGGATGCACTCGAAATAAGCATTCTTAGGATCGTAGCCTGCCTCCACAAGCGTTTCAAACCCGGCTTTCATAAGCGCAGTTACGCCGCCGCAAAGCACAGCCTGTTCGCCGAACAGATCTGTTTCAGTCTCGCACTTGAATGTAGTTTCAAGCACGCCGGCTCTCGCTCCGCCTATCCCTGCGGCATAGGACAAAGCTATATCCAGCGCCTTGCCCGTGGCGTTCTGATGGATCGCAACGAGACACGGAACCCCCTTCCCTTCCTGATACTCGGAGCGCACGGTGTGTCCGGGACCCTTGGGCGCTATCATAAACACGTCTATATTGGCAGAAGGAATTATCTGCTTGAAATGAATGTTAAAGCCATGGGCAAATGCGAGAGCGGCACCGTCTTTGAGATTGCCCTCTATACTATCCTTATACACCTTTGCCTGCCTTTCGTCGTTTATAAGGATCATCACCACGTCGGCCCGTTTTGTAGCCTCGGCAACCGTGTAAACCTCAAAACCCGCTTCAACAGCTTTGCCCCACGACTTTCCCCCCTCATGCAAGCCGACGATTACTTTTACGCCGCTGTCGCGGAGATTGAGAGCATGGGCATGCCCCTGACTGCCGTAACCGATAATTGCGACCGTCTTGTTTTTTAACACGTTTAAATCGCAGTCGCTTTGATAATAAATTTTAGCCATAACCAACCTCCAAATTCAATTTTCGCTAAAATTATATTATTTTAAATATCCTTAGTCAAGCAATATTAATTTTTTTCAAAAAATTATGTAAAAAAATTGCATAAACACTCAAATGAGTATATAATATTCAAAAAATATTCACTGGCGTAAACATGGAAAACGATTTGAAAAAGCTTACTGTTTTAAGAAATTTATTGAGCGACGGCGTTTTTGCCGCATTTTCCGAAAGTCTCGGCGGCGACGATGAAAGCTTTTATAAATTTGTTGCCGCCTTATATGAAAAACAGCCCGAAGCCGGGCTTGATTTTGCAAAATATGCAGAAAATCTGATTTATTACGATGAAAATATCTGGGCAAAATGTCAGGCGGCGGGCGGCGCTCCCCCTGCGCCCCAGATAACAGCCGCATATTTAAAAGATATAGCTACAACTGCGGCGGCTTTGAAAAAGCTTTGTACACGCGGACTCTTTACGTGTAATACAGATGAAACGGCAATATTTACCCAAACGGAGATCACCGCGAACAGGTGGGCTCAGACCTATGCCAATAATGGCTACGGCAGATTTTTAAAGCATTATGCCTTCGTCTATGAAAACGGCAAGCTGTTACCGTCCGGAATGTTCGACGATATTTCCGTAAACGCGCTGAAAAATTACACGGAAGAAAAAAAGCTTATATCTGACAATATTGAAAGCTTTCTTTTGGGTCTGCCCTACTCCGACATGCTGCTCTACGGGGATATGGGCACCGGGAAATCGTCGACCGTCCGCGCCATGGTAAAAAAATATTCTGATAGAAAATTGCGGCTCATAGAGGTCGGCAGAAAAAACATTGCGCAAATACCAGAGATCCGCAGGCTTGCGGCGTCATTCCCTCTCAAATTTTTAATTTTTATCGACGACCTGTCGATCGACGGTTCTGATGAAAAATTTTCATCGCTTAAGGTCTGCCTTGAGGGCAGTTCAGCTGTCTATAAAAACAGTATGGTCGTGGCGACCTCGAACAGACGGCACATCGTCAAAGAAAATTTTTCAGACAGAGAGAATGCCGTACATGCAAACGAAGCTATACAGGAAGAGCTTTCGCTGTCCGACAGGTTCGAGCTGACGGTAATGTTCTCTTCAACGGATAAGCAGGAATATCTATCTATCGTAAAACAGCTTGCTGCGGATCTTCAATTGATGCTCGTGGAGGATAAATTATGCGATCTTGCAGAGCGTTGGGCGCTCATAAAAGGCGGCCGTTCTCCGAGAAGAGCCAAACAGTTTATAGACATCGTCTATGCCGCTCAGCTCAAAGGCGTGCCTGTTGCCTTTTGACTATATCCTTTGCTATATCATAAATATCGCCTGCGCCGAGGAACAAAACAGTGTCACCGGCAGTTGCAGGTGAAATAAAATCCATAATATCCCGTTCGTCGTCGCCGTAACGGGATTTTTTTAAATGCTGGGAAAGCGTAAGCGCGCTTCCGGCATCGTCATAATACTCTCTCGCGGCATAAGTCTTATAAACAAGAAGCCGTTGCACAGAAAATAGCGCCCGCACAAACCGCTTAAAGAGCAGCCTTGTGCGCGAGTATGTATGCGGCTGGAATATAACGTACAAATCCCCGCGGGTTATATTTTTAACCGTGCGAACAGCTGCAAGAATTTCATCCGGGTGATGCGCGTAATCTGCTATAAATTCCGCGCCATTAAACTCGCCCAGCTTTTCGAACCGTCTCTCCACCCCCTTAAATTGCGCCAATCCGAGCTTTATGGAATTGAATTGTATTTCTGCGCTCCGCGCTGCGGCGATTGCGGCAAGAGCATTTAAAATATTATGCCTGCCGTAAACATTCAGAATAATTTTACCAAGTTCCGCTTCGCCTTCATAAACATAAAACGAATATTTTTCACCGACCTGGGAAATTCTTCTCGCTGAATACGAAGCGTTCTTATCCGCTCCGAAGGTCAGGCCGTCCGTCTTTATATCTCCGGACAGGCTGATTTTTACCTCTGCCGAATCTGCAAAGCGCAAATAGCTTTTATAGAGGTCTTCCTTGCTGCCATAACATTCGAGATGATCGGCATTGGTATTTAGAATGACGGCGATATCCGGCTTAAGATATAAAAAATTTTTCTTGTATTCGCAGGCTTCTGTAATAAAAAAATCGTTACCGTCAATATAAAAATTGGTAAGGGACAGATCCCTACCCCCAATATGCGCGCAAAAACCCTTACCCGCAGCCTTAAAAATATGTGCCAGCATACACGTACAGGTGGTTTTCCCGTGACAACCGGATACTGCTATCATGGTGTTGAAATTCTGACTGACCTCAGCGAGAAAGCGACCGCGGGATATAACCGTTTTCCCCAGCCTTCGGGCTTCACAAAGCTGAACGTTATTTTCGGACACTGCGTCCGTATAAACTATGACGTCGAAACCGGAAATACTCTCCTTATATTCTCCGGTATTTATCCTGACTCCGAGCTCTCTCAGTTCGTTCACATAAACGCTTTCGCAGATATCGCTTCCCGCAACTTTTTTACCATAGCTCAACATCAACTTGGCAAGCGCGCTCATGCTTACTCCGCCTATGCCTATGAAATAAAAACTTGAATTATTGCTGCATATTCCCTTTAACATAATAAATTTTACGTGAATTTACTTAAAAATAGCACAATTTTTAAATATTTTTGTCAAAAATATAAAATTTTTTACTGCAAGGTATTGAAATTAATTATCTTTTATTGTACAATATAATCAATGAAAGTATAATCTGGTAGGTGTATTATGAAAATCTCAGATGTACGAATCAGGTTAGTTAACAAGGAGGACAATAAACTTAAAGCTGTGGCTTCTGTCACTATTGATGATTGCTTCGTAGTTCACGACATAAAAGTGATAGAATCTGCCGAAGGCGCGTTTATTGCGATGCCCAGCAGAAAAACTAATGATGGCGAGTATAAGGATATTGCGCATCCGCTAAATACCGAGACCCGAGAAATTTTAAAACAAGCAATCCTTTCGGCTTACAATGATGAACTTAAGAAATAAGTCATTTTAGATTTTCAGTCAGTTAAATAATACTGAATTTGTAAAAAGAGAAGCGCGTTTTTATGAACGCGCTTCTCTTTTTACAAAACTCACGGCTTAGTCATTATAAAATTTTGCATATAAACAAACGGCGGATTATCCGCCGTTTTATTTTAATTATTGTTGTTATTATTCCCGTTTCTGAGCCTTTGAATAAATTTAGGTATCTTTTTCTCGGTTGAAGGACGCTCTATGCTCCCGTCCTGAGCCCCTTGCTGGGGTTGCGCCTGCTGTTGGGGTTGCTGTACGAGCTGGCGGGGTTGAGCCTGCGGCTGCTGATAGGGATTATACGCCGGCTGCTGAGGTTGCTGCGCTTGCGGCTGGTAACCGCTATACGGAGCGTTATTTACAGGCGGCTGCACCGGTTGCTGGGGATAGCTTTGGCGCGTAGGATATACGGGTTCCTTTACCGAAGGTCTGGTAGGAGTGTTATAGCTCGACGGCTCATACAGTATGCCGCTCTTATACGCCCTCTGCTGCTCCTCGTTCTGCTTGTTGTCAAAGCCGGGGAAACCTGTTGCAATAACGGTGATCTCGACCTCGTCGTGCACATTGGGATCTATCCTCGCGCCGAAAATTATGTTTGCGGAAGCGTCCACAACGCTACGCACAAGTTCGGCGGCGTCGTTAACCTCGTCAAAAGTAAGATCTTGTCCGCCGCAAACATTAAGAATAACGCCGCGGGCGCCCTCGATAGTAGTTTCAAGCAGCGGGCAGCTTACCGCAACGCGCACTGCCTCGATGATTCTGTTGTCGCCCTTGGCAACGCCCACTCCGAGATGTGCAATTCCCTTGTCCTTTAAAATAGTTCTGACATCTGCAAAGTCGAGATTTATTAGCGAAGGGTTGACTATAAGCTCCGCTATGCCTCTTATGCCCTGTTTTAAAATTTCGTCCGCAACGCGGAGAGCCTCGGTCATAGGGGTATTTTTGGCAACTACCGTTCTTATCTTGTCGTTGGGAATTACTATGAGCGTATCAACGTATTTTTTGAGGTTATCAAGACCCTTTGCCGTATTCTCCATACGCTGTCTGCCCTCAAAGCTGAAGGGCTCCGTTACTACGGCAACGGTAAGTATCTTCATATCTCTTGCGATTTTTGCAATTACGGGAGCTGCGCCGGTACCCGTGCCGCCGCCCATACCTGCAGTTATAAACAAAAGATCGGTATCCTTTATAGCCTCGGTGAGGGCTTCCTTGCTCTCTTCCGCGGCAGCCCGGCCCACGTCGGGATCGGCGCCTGCGCCGAGACCTTTTGTAAGATTACTGCCTATCTGTATTTTATTTTTGCAAAGCGACAAGGCCAGAATCTGGCTGTCGGTATTTACAACATAATATTCGGCGCTCGTTATACCCGCTTCGAGCATCCTGTTTACGGCGTTATTGCCCGCGCCGCCTACGCCTATGACCTTTATTCTTGCCCTTCCGAGAACAGCGCCGCCATCGTTGGGCGCCGCAGGTATGGGATTGGGATTCGGATTGTATCCGCCGAAATCGTTAAACATTTTTAACCTCCGTTAAAATATCAAAACTTAAAATGAATATTTAAGATAAAATTTTATTTTGCGGCGTCACGAAGCGCCATGTCTAAAAGACTGAAAAGTGAAGCAAACTGCGGTTTGTCGTAATACGGCACCTTAGGCGAAGTGATCTCCACGCCTTTTACGAGTCTGCCGGATATGTGATCAATAGCGCCGCGTATGGTCTTTACCCCTTCGCCTGTTATAAGCAACGGTTTACCGTCGATATTTTTACCGGTAAAACTTGCCCTGCATTCCTCGATGGTTTCGCAAATACCGTCAAGTCCCTCGCGTATCTTATCCCGCAGCGTAACGGTTGAAAAGCTGTAGGTCTTGCCCTCGAATATACACTCTTCGGTGCTGTTCAATTTTTCTTTTGCGTTGAGGTTTACGGTCGACAGGAAAGTTGTTGCCACCTCGTAAGGGATATCCAGTTCGCTCATGAGATAAAATGCCACATGCCCTATACCAACCGAAAATGATTCGCTGAACAGCAATCCGTTGCCGCATATAACGCTGTAGGTGGATGATATATATCCCAAGTCGAAGAGCACCGCACACTCGTCGCGCTGCTCGGGCTCCACCAGATACATTGCCTCCGCAAAATTCATAGGTATAAGATTTATGTTCTGTATTTCACCGAATTTTTTGAATGCCTGCTTCAGGCAATCTATGAACGCCTCGGCGCATTTTATAAAACAAAACTTTCCCTGTAAGCTGTCGCTCGCCGCCCCTATAGGGTCGATAACCTTACGCTTGTCCGACAAAACATAGTAAAGGCAGCTATGGCGTATCGTTTTCCACCCGCTCTCTTCGACTGGCGCGCACATTTTGCCGAGCGACTGCACGTCGGATTTATGAATTTTTTTGGCGGAGTGGAATGTCAGCACGCTGTCGTTATTCACAAGCTTTAAAAACTCGCCGGGAACACCCACATAGAATGTTTTTATACCGCTTGCAGACCCGAGAGTGCTGCGCACCGTTTCCGAAACAGCCGACACAAATGACGGAACATCCAAAAGCTCGCCGTCGGCAAAGCCGTCGTATGCGCAAGTATATTTACTTTTTATTATGAAAGTATTGTTTACCCCTCTCTCGCCTACTACCGAGGTAATTTCCGAGGAGCGTATATCCAGTACCGCTACATAATTTTTACGCATAACCTTCACTTTACCTTTTGAACTTTATTATATAATCTATTATATAATACACTCATATAAAAGTCAACAGAATAAAGCTAAAAAGCGGCTGCCCGAAGCCACTTTTTTGCATGAAAATATCTACCATACCTTAAGTTAATTCTTCAAAGCGTTCGGCAACGACGTCACCCGAGCCTCTGACGGTCACAACAATCGTACCCGATAGCTTTTCCTCTCCCGCAAGCGATATAAATTTCTCGTGCGCGGCGCGCATTTTGGCTTTTGTCAAGGTCCTGAAATCAGATATCCTTATGGAAATTCCGCAGTGCAGCTTAAAAACAATGTGACCGGTCTGTTCGTTGATCCCTATCGACTCAACAACCGAACGCAAAGCCGAAAATTCCTCGCTGAAAGCCGACGCCATGTCTGCAATAGCTTTGATATCCGCCGCGTTTTCCACAGACACCGCAACATTAGGAGCTTTGTCGATGTTGTTAATGGAATCCTCCCTGGAGACCCCCTCTCTCATCAGTGTTCCGTAGCTGTCATAGGTGTTGTAGCTGTTCTCGCCGACGCGCACGCAAAAAGATTCACGTCTTTCCTTTAGGGTAAGATTCAATGTGCACGGATATGCCTTTTCGATATTCTCGAGAATATAATTCGTGTCATCAAATTTCGCCGAAAGCTCATCCACATCCACAAAGCCGAGCAAGGTACCGCGATATTCGGACAAAAGGCTCTGCCTGAAATCCTCTATTTCCCCGTCGGCAGCTTGTTTTTCCTCTTCGGTCATGACCTCAACCTCGGGATAGGTATAGCTCTGCAATGAAATATTTACGTTCTTTACAGAAAAAATTATGCCCACGCCGATTATTACGGATGCGATAAACGCAACCGCAATCACAAGACCGACTACTTTTCTTACGTACTTCATCCCGTTATACAGCGACTCTTGCTATATCTCCTCCAATTGCACGGAGTTTATATTCGAAAGAGCCGTACCCCCTGTCTATATGACTGATATCCAGAACCTCGCTTCTCCCCTCTGCCGCAAGCCCGGCAAGAACGAGCGCCGCGCCGCCGCGCAGATCGTGCGCTATCACCGTCGCGCCCTTGAATCTGTCCACACCGCGCACAAATGCGCTTCTGTTGATCACGGTTATGTCCGCGCCCATTTTACGCAGCTCGGGCACATATTTAAACCTTGTTTCAAAAAGGTTTTCCGTTACAATCGACTGCCCTTTACAAATGCAGAGCAGTGCGGTGAACTGCGCTTGCAGATCGGTAGGGAAACCGGGATAAGGCTGTGTCTCTATGCTCTTGACCGAGGTAAGCCTTCTGGAACTTTCCAATACTATTTTATCATTTTTTATATGAATATTGCAACCGTTTTCCCGAAGTTTATGTAAAAGCGAGCTGATATTTTCCGCAGAAGCGCACTCTAATTCCACCTCTCCGCCGCACATTGCCGTGGCGACAAGAAAAGTACCCGCCTCTATTCTGTCGTGAATTGGCAAAAACTCGGCTGAGCCGAGACTTCTGACGCCCTCGATTATGACCGTTCCGCTGCCTGCACCGGTGACTTTTGCACCTATAGCGTTAAGAAATTTTTGCAAATCTTCGATCTCTGGTTCGCGGGCCGCGTTCTTTATCACCGTTGTGCCCTCCGCTTTTACCGCGGCAAGCATAATATTTTCAGTTGCCCCGACGCTGGGACAATCGAGCATTATTTCGTTGCCTATAAGCTTTTCGCATTTGCAAAGTATGTATCCGTTTTTTTCGGTTATTTCGACGCCGAGCCGCTTCAATCCGTTCAGGTGCAGATCGACCGGTCTCAAGCCTATGTCGCAACCTCCGGGGAAGGCTATTTTAGCCATCTTGAACCGCGATATAAGCGATCCGAGCAGAAAAATCGACGATCTGAGTTCATGCGCAAGTTCGCTTGGTATCTCAAAACTGTTTGCGGACGAGCTGTCTATCAATATGTCTTCGCCGATGTATTCGGCTTTACATCCGAGGCGTATTAAAATTTTCACCATGTTGCCGACGTCGGAAATATGCGGGACGTTTAAAATTCTCACTTGTCCGTCCGTCAGTACCGCAGCTGCAAGTATGGGAAGCACAGAATTTTTAGCCGATTGAATTTTTACGCTTCCGAATAGCTTGTTTCCTCCATTAATAACGTATTTTTCCATTATTGACTCCGAGTAGTAAAATATACTTTATTATATGGCGGACGGCTTTCGGCTTGTTAATTCCGCGAAATATTATAAAGTACGCCCATCGAAGCCATTGTGATAATGAGCGAGGTATTTCCGCTTGATATAAGCGGCAACGGCAACCCCGTAGGCGGGATCGCCCCGCTCACCACGAGCGCATTGATTGCAACCTGTATGCCGTAGACCAACGTAAATCCCGCTGCAAGCAAAAACCCGAATCTGTCCTTGCAATTTTTTGCTATCCGTATGCCGCGGAATACGATAAAGCCGCACACCGCGAAGAACAGCACGAGTCCTAAAAACCCGAGTTCCTCGCCCATTATTGCAAGAATGAAGTCGCTTTCGGCAAAAGGTAAAAAGCGATATTTTTGCGTGGACTTAAAAAGTCCGGTACCGAACATCCCGCCGTTGCCAAGGGCATAAAGCGATTGGATAAGCTGATAGCCTTCGTCCTTTGGCGACGCCCACGGATCTATGAACGCGGAAAGTCTTTGCAGACGGTATGGCTCGAAAATTATTAAGAGCGGCACTGCGACGGCACAGGGAATAATTATTACCAGAAATGTTTTCAGGTTTGTTCCACTCAGAAATATTATCCCCAGCATCAAGAGCCCCACGCACATGGTAATAGACATATTTGGCTCTATGATTATCAGCAGGCAAAACCCCAAGCCGACGGCAAGAACCGGCAATACGCCGCGCACTGTTTTGACCTTTTTATAATTTTTGGCAAAATATGCTGCGGCAAAAAGAGCAAACGAATATTTTGCAAGCTCCGATGGCTGCAGGGTAAGCCCGCCGAACCCTATCCACCGTGTAGCGCCGTAGTTCGTCACGCCTATCCCGGGCACGAATACAAGAATCAGCAGGACAGCAGAAATTATTATTGCCGGATATTTGAGTTTGGCAAGCTTTTGATATGGCAAAAAAGCCGCGCCCGCCATAGCCGCAGTGCCGAGCACCAGTCCTATTATCTGTTTTTTGACAAAATACAATTTGTCGCCGAACTGAACTCCGGCAGTATAGTAGCTTGCCGAATATATCATCAGGCAGCCGAAGCATGCCATAAGAAAAACACATATTAAAAGCGGGATATCTCCCGCTTTCCTTGTACCTTTAACCGGCTTCATCTAAATTTTCCACCATCTTTCTGAAAACTTCGCCGCGTTCTTCATAGTTGGCAAAGCTGTCAAACGACGAGCTTGCGGGACTCAAAAGCACATTTTGTCCGGGCTTGGCGATATATGCGGCAAGTTTTACCGCCGTTGCAAAATCCGAGCACAGGGAAACACTGACAAATCCCGCCTTTATCGCCGAATTCAGCATTTTGAATCTGTTCTCACCGTAAATTACGGCATGGATAACGGCAGTGGAATTCAGATTTTCAAAGAGCGGCGTATAATCATATCCCTTATCCTTCCCGCCGAGAAGAATTACCGTGGGAGACTTCATAGTCTGCGCGGCTTTAATTGTGGCGTCTGCATTTGTCCCCTTGCTGTCGTCGATATAAGTTACGCCGCCTACACTCCGTATTGTTTCGATCCTGTGCCTTACTCCCTTGAAGGCGCAGATCGCTCCCCCGACCGCAGTCCTGTCCAAGCCGAGGATGCCCGCCGCCGCGACGCATGCCAGAGCATTATATACGTTGTGGACTCCGTTCAACGTCATGTCGCTTACGTCGAGATATTTTTCCCCCTTATAATAGATGCTTCCGCCCTCGAAATATGCGCCGTCAACCTTGCTCTGGACGGAAAAATAAACTATTTTGGCCTTACAGTTTTTTGCAAATCCGCGCACTACTGGATCGTCGTAATTTAAAACCGCATACTCGCTTTCCCGCAGATTTTTTAAAATTTTCGCCTTTAAAAATATGTAGTTCTCCATATTGTAATGGCGGTTGAGGTGATCCTCCGTAACGTTTGTGATAATAGCTATATGCGGACGCAGGCTTGAAAGCGTTTCGAGCTGGAATGAGGACACTTCGATAACGGCAAAATCGTCGAAAGACAGATTTTCCACCTCCTTGACGAGCGGATTGCCTATGTTCCCGCAGGCTACCGAATGTTTGCCCGCGGCGTTCAGAATATCGTTCAGCATGGATACAGTCGTGGTTTTGCCGTTCGTTCCCGTCACCGCGACCGCCGTCGCGCGCAGATACAGCGCGCCCAGCTCCTCTTCGCCGATTATTGCCTTGCCCTGTTTTCTGAAGGCTATGGGAAGGGCAGTATCGATTGGGATACCCGGGCTGAGCACAAGCACATCGCAGTTTATCGCCGCGGCTTCACATTCCTCCGCCGATATGACATGCGCTCCCTTCTCCTCGAGTTTCATGCACACCGCAGATACCGTTTCGGTGAGCACGTCGTCATAAAGATAGACCTCCGCTCCCCTGTCAAGCAGAAAGCGCGCACTGCTTTCGCCCGATTTTGACAGCCCTGCAACCAGAAATTTTTGATTTTTAAAATACATTTTACCTCACACCAACAACAGACATATTATTCCGACCAAGGCGGTGGCTATAAAATACGCATACGCAATTTTACTTTCCGAATAGCCCAGTTTCTGAAGATGGTGGTGATAGGGCGCCATCAGAAATATCCTCTTCCTTGTCCGTTTATAATATATTACCTGAAGTATTACGGATATTCCCGAAACGACGAACATTATTCCGAGCACGGGAATATAGAGGGAATTTTCCGAAAAAACCGAAACGCACGAAATAAAGCCCCCGAGCGCAAGAGAACCCGTGTCGCCCATAAAGATCGACGCCTTGTTTGTGTTTAGTGTCAGAAAGGCTGCGAGCGCCCCGACCGCCGTAAAGCAAAGCGCCGCCAAAGCCGACCCGCGGAGAGCAAGCATTATTCCGAAAATTAAAAGATAGGCAACGCTTGTCCCGCCGGCAAGGCCGTCAAGGCCGTCGGTAAGATTGACGCAGTTCACCGTCGCAACAAAAATAAATATCACAAGAGGGATTATCCCCCATTGCAGATCTGTCTTAACTCCGCCGGAAAACGGTAAAACCACATAGGTTATGTTATTTACATAGCAATATACCGCGGCGACAGTGGCAATGGCAAACTGGAATATGATTTTCTGGTATGGCTTGAGTCCTTCGTTTTCCTTGCGGTAAATTTTTAAAAAATCATCCAAAAAGCCTACCAGCGTAAAGCCTGCCGTCACTGCAAGCGTAAGATTTACCTGCCCGTTATTTAAACCGCAAACGCACAGCCCAACTATAATTATCGCCGTAACAAAGGCAAGACCTCCCATTGTGGGGGTCCCGCTCTTTGACATATGCTCTTGCACGTATCCCAAAATATACTGCCCCGCCTTCAGCTTTTTCAAAAGCGGCAAAATGAGCAACAAAAAGGCGAATGACGCAGCAAATCCCGCAAGCAACGCTATAAAAAATAATTTCATTTAATCGCCGATTATCTTTTTTATAACTGTATTGTCGTCGTAATTGTGTTTTATACCCATTATTTCCTGATAATGTTCCCCTCCTTTTCCTGCGACAAGCAAAATGTCCCCCTTTTCCAACAGCCTCACCGCATACTCGGTTGCCACATCGCGCTCCGTTACGGTCACATACTTGGTGCCGAACGGCTTTACGCCCGCCTCAACCTCCGAAATTATATCAAACGGCTCCTCAAATCTCGGATTATCCGAGGTTATAATGCAAAAATCCGCATACTTGGCGGCTACCGCACCCATGAGTGGGCGTTTTGATCTGTCACGGTTGCCGCCGCAACCGAAAAGACAATAAAGCTTGCCCGCGCACAGCTTTTTAAGCGATTGCAACGACTTTTCAAGACCGTCCGGAGTGTGGGCAAAATCAACGAATATATCTGCGCCGTTAAAATTAGCGACGTGCTCAAGCCTGCCGGAAACCTTTTTCAGATTCTTAAGCCCCTTTGCAATCGTTGCGGTTTTTACTCCGAGAATTTTTGCACAGGCGGCGGCTGCCATTGCATTATACACGTTGTATAGCGCGGGAAGATTGAGCTTTATCTCGTAGAGCTCATCCATCAGATTCAGCACAAACGTCGTGCCGTTCAGCTTTTCAACTATATCTACCGCAAACACATCCGCCGGATTGCCTATACCGTAGCTTATTGCGTTGCCTACCGTTCTCAAAAGCTCGATACCGAGTTCGTCGTCCGAGTTTATAACGGCATATCCGCACCTGCCGTCGGCAAACATAAGCTTTTTACAGTCGGCATATTCCTGCATACTTCCGAAAAAGTCCAAATGATCCTGCGTACAGTTAGTAAATATCCCCACTTCGAAATGCAGTCCGTCGACCTTATTAAAATAGAGGGCATGGGCGGAGACCTCCATAAAAACATACTCCACCCCTGTTTTCAGCATATCGGCAAGGACGGAATGAAGATATATCGGGTCGGGCGTAGTCAGCTCGGGCGATATAAGCTTATCGCCGTAGCTTATCCCCAAGGTACCTATCACTCCTACGCTGTGACCGCCGGCTTTGAATATCTCCGCAAGCATATAAGTCGTGGTGGTTTTGCCGTTCGTCCCCGTCACACCTATAAGTTTCAGCCTTTTATCGGCATACCCGTAAAAGGCTCGCGCAAGCTTGGCGATCTGCGCTCTGCCGTTACCGACGATTATTTGCGGCAGCCTACATTCAAGCGGCTTTTCGCATACCAAGGCTGCGGCTCCGCCCTCTGCCGCCTCAAACACGCGGGAATGTGAATCGAAATTCGTCCCCGCATAGCATACAAACAGATCGCCCTTCCTTACCTTACGGCTGTCCGTTGCTATTCCGTATATCTCAGTCTGCATATCGCCTATGCGCTCTTTGAATTCAATTTGCTCCGAGAGATAGTCAAGTTTCATAATTCACCTATCAAGTAAACGGCTGTATATTTTTTAATTTTATAATATCTTCGAAAATTTGTCTGGCAACGGGAGCCGCAACGGTACTGCCGTAATATGTACCCTGCGGCTCGTCAATGATTACAAGTGCAAGATACCGAGGATCGTCGGACGGGAAAAAGCCCGTGAATGAGGACACATATTTGCCCTGTGCCACATGACCGTCCTCATACTTTTGTGCGGTTCCCGTTTTTCCGCCCACCTTGTAGCCTTCTATGTACGCATGCGTGCCGCTGCCGCTCGTCACAACGCCCTCGAGCATTTCGGCAAGAATATGCGACGCTTCTTCACTTATCACCTTATTTTTCAGCACTGGAATATTTTCTTCAACTGTTTTCCCGTCCGCCGAAACAACACTTTTTAACAGATGCGGAACGTAATAATTTCCGCCGTTTACCGCCGCCGCTATCGCGCAGGCAAGCTGCACGCCGGTGACCGCCACCGTCTGACCGAAGCCTATTCTCGCAAGATCGCAGTCACGAACAGCCGTCTGCGGTACAAGCATGCCGAGAGCCTCGCCCGAAAAATCCAGCCCCGTGACGTTGCCGAAGCCGAAGCTCTGCAAATATTTGTAAAACGTTTCGCTCCCCAGCGAAAGAGCTATATCCGTAAAACACGGGTTGCAACTGTTATTCAACGCAGTTGCAAGGGTCTGGTTAGTATGTTTGCCGTTTTCGTGCGTCGACCAACACTTGATTTTTGTGCCGTCGACCGTACGTGTTCGGCTGCTGTTGAATATGTATGAATTTGAAAACGCCTTAGGATTGCCGCGAAGATGTTCCTCGATATTTGCCGCCGCGGTAATCACCTTGAATGTGGATCCCGGCTCATAAATGTCGCTTACTATTTTGTTTCTTGTCTGCGCATTTAAAGTCTCGGAATCATCCCTCGGGATATCGTTTAAATCATATGACGGGTAATTTACCATTGCCAAAATATCGAAATTTTGCGGGTTCAATACCACGCATGATACGGCTTTTGCCTGCTTTTCGGTATAAACAGCCCTCACGGCTTCCTCAACCGAAAGCTGTATATCAATATCAACGGTAAGCTTTATATTGTCTCCCGCCGACGCTTCGCGGTAGACGATCTCGGGATCTTCCGTCTCTATTCCCACGATGTCGGTAGTATAGGTGATCTCTCCGTTTGTACCGGTAAGTATGTTATTATAGTATTTCTCAACACCGGTTACGCCGTAACCGTCGGAGGAGGTAAAGCCCAGAACCTGACAAAGCGCGTCACCGTATGTATATGTGCGTGTATTGTCGCGCGAATAGTAAACGCCGGGAAGATCATAGGATACCAGCTTTTCCACACAAGCCTTATCGGCTTGCCTTGCGACGGTTATCTCGGATACCTTTCCGCCTTTGATTTTATCCACAATGGTTTGATGGTCGGTTCCGAAGATCCCGCTCAAAACCGTGGCTGTATATTCGGCGTTCACAACTGCGTTAGGGCGTAAAAATATGCTGTATGTCGACCTGTTGCCGACCAGCACCACCCCGTTCCTGTCGGTTATGCCCCCTCTTGCTGCAATCACGGGAATTTCCCTGTTCCACTGGTCGATTGCTTTGAGCTTCAATTCCTCGCCCATACAGAGCTGCACATAAAGAAGCCTTGCAATAATTATGCAAAAAATAAAGGTTATTGCCAAGCTCAATGACAATAACCTCTTTTGTAAGACCGTAGTCGAAAAACCGGATCTGTTCAGTTTTATGATGTCTGCTCTCCTTATCTCACCATACCGTAGCTGTCGGCAAGAGTCTGCAGCATCGCATCGAAATTCTCCTCATATTCGGAAACCTCGTTTGCAACGCGTTCATACGTATTGCGGGCGGCATTCAGGGAAGTATGAAGGGAGCCCATATCTCTGTTTACGCCGGATATGATCGCCGAATTGACGATTATAAGGACAAACAGAGCAACTATAACGGACACCACAACGGCGATAATCACCTTGTCTCGCTTCGACAAACTCACATGCTTGCTTGCGCTTCTATTGGAAATTATGCCCTCATCCAATTCCTTTTTGGCTTCCGTAGAATACTGCATCGTAGTGCGCGAGGGAAGCAGATCCTCGTTTTCCTCGTCGCTCGTTGCAGCCTGCATAACGGGTTCGGACTGTACGTTTACAGTCTCCGTCCTCATATTGACGGCGCTGTCGGCACGGAAAATATCTGCGTCGGCGCGGGCGTTCTGCACCAAATATACCTGTTCGCTCGCTTCTTCCCGTGCGGCGATCTCGCCGGCGGGAGCCATATCCTGCACGGCGGTCGGCTCCTGCGTTTCCGCAGGCTTAAAATCGCTCATTTTCGATTCGGGATCGATAAGACGTGCGTATATATTGGAAATTCTCGAGTTGTGAATTTCGTCTTCCGTCATTCTCGAAGCATAGTCAAATCTCTCGTACTTCTCTTCCCGTTCTTCTGTTTTTCTCTCCAATATCGGGGTTGCGACTGCCATATTTTCTCCTTATCGCATTAGATAATTTTTTTTGCCACCCGAAGCTTTGCGCTTCTCGACCTCGGGTTTATTGCCATTTCCTCTACGTTGGCAATTATAGGCTTTTTTGTTATTATTTCAATCTCCTGTTTCTTCCCGCATACGCATACGGGCAAGCTTTTGTCGCATACACAGTCGCACTCCAACATTCTGAACGCCTGCTTTACGATCCTGTCTTCAAGAGAATGAAATGTGATTATCGCTATACGTCCGCCCTTTTTCAGCCTTCGGGTAAGACCTAAAACACATTCGTACAGCCCTGTAAGTTCTCCGTTTACGGCAATTCTTATTGCCTGGAAGCTTTTTCTCGCCGGAGGTCCGTTCTGACGGAACTTTGCGGGAATGCTGCTTTCGATTATCCTTGTAAGTTCGCCGCTCTTTGTTATCGGACTACCCGTCCTCGCTTTTACTATGTTTGCGGCGATCCGCGAAGCGAATTTTTCCTCGCCGTAATTTTTGAGTATTTCCGTAAGCTCCGACGCTGAATAGTTATTGACTATATATTCGGCTGTCAGCGTCTGCTCCCTGTCCATTCTCATATCGAGCGGGGCGTCGGGTTGCATATAGCTGAATCCCCTGTCGCCGTCGTCGAGCTGATGGCTGGATACTCCGAAATCAAGTAATATGCCGTCTAAGCACTCTACCCCCGCCTCATTTAAAACCTGTTCATAGCTTTTATAATTCGCTTTGAAAATTTGAAACCTGTTTTCAAACTGTTTGAGCCTTGAGGTAGCCGCCGCTATCGCTTCATCGTCCAGATCGGTTGCGATTAGCCTACCGTCGGGCGCGGTCCTTTTCAATATTTCGTATGAGTGCCCCGCAGCGCCTATTGTGCCGTCGAAATATATTCCCCCGTTTTTCAAATCGAGCGCCTGCATGCACTCTTCCAGCATAACAGGTATATGGGAAAACTCTTTCATTTTTAAAGTCCGAGTGTTTTGACAAGCTCGTTTATGTCGGAAATGTTCATCTCGCCTACTCCGAAGTACTCGTTGTAAACTTCCTTGGACCAGATTTCAATGTGGTCTACCGTTCCGCAAATGACGAGATCCTTTTTGATTTTTGCGTGCTTTTTGAACATCGGGGGAACAACCAATCTGCCCTGAGGATCGCTTTCGACAGTTTCAAAGGTGTTCAGAAATTTTCTTACTGCCTTATACTTTTCGAAATCCGACTGCTTGACCTCCGCAAACGAAGCAAAGATCCTGTCCACGGCTTCCTGCGTATAAATCGCAATGCAGCCGTCTGTGCCCGTGTGAAATACGAGACTGAACTTCTTCTCGTCCTTGTCCGGGGCGTCCGCAAACAAATCGCTTTTCAGCTTTGCGGGGATCCTTATTCTGTTTTTATCGTCAATCGAATGATTGTACGAACCTGTCAGAATACGCATAATTTCTTCCGTTACAAACTTTATGTTAAGTATAACACCACAATTGACCACTGTCAACCACTTTTAATAAAAAAGTTTTAAAAAAATATATTTTCATGCTGGTTCACCGCTTTTAAAATTTGCAAAAATTTATATTTTGTTTCAGAAAATCAAATATTTTTGCGTTTTTTATGCAATTTCCGCCATAAAAAGCCGTTTCTTTACTCAAAAAACCATGGTGGTCAGATTTCCCTAAAATTTTGCAAATCTGATTGGTCGTCCCCTCTGTTCCGTCGTACACGCTACAATTGTAAAACCTTGAAATAATATCGGAAACGTATGTATAATGGGTGCACCCGAGAACCACGCCGTCACATTCCGCGGGCGGAAGCATCGAAATGACCTCTTCTTCGACCATATCGAATATATTGTTTTCGATATATGCGGCAAGATTTTCGCACGGAACGAGCTCAGTTTTCCCTTCTCCGTATTGTCTGACCAGCTCCCTCACCGCTTGGCTTTTTATTGTTGCCGGGGTTGCAAGCACAATACATTTTTTTGAGCTTTTTACCGCAGGCTTGACGGCAGGCTGGATACCCACTATCGGAAACGGATATTTTTCCCTTAAAAAGCATATACATTCCGCAGTGACCGTGTTGCACGCCACAACCGCAACGGCAGGCTTTAAAAGAGCTATCCGCTCAAAATATCCGTCTACTGTTTTCAACACCTCTTCAGGTGGCTTGCTGCCGTAAGGCATATTATAGTTGTCCGCAAAATATGCAAAATTGCAATCCACACAGCGTTTATAGCAATTGTACATAAGATTCAGACCGCCTATGCCGCTGTCAAAAAAGCACACGAGCCTGTCTGTTTTATCGGAATTATCATTTAACATACATTACTATTAATATTGTATAAAGGTAAAATATATTAAAAAAATTATGAAAAGCCGAGTAAAAACAGTTTACAATAAGCGTTTTTTATGATAAAATCACATAAGAATTTAAGTGAATACGGTTTTAAAGGAGAGATCAATGCCTAATATAAAGTCTGCTAAAAAGCGCGTGCTTGTAATCGACAAGAAAACGGAGAGAAACAAGGCTTTGAAGTCCGAAATGCGGACCGAAGTAAAAAAGCTTCTCGCCGCAATCGAAAGCGGTGACAAGGCAGCTGCCACGGTGCTCTTCCCCCACACCTGCTCCGTTATAGACGGCGCAGTTACCAAGGGCGTTATAAAAAAGAATACGGCAGCCAACAAGAAATCGAGTTTGGCAAAAAAGCTCAACGCTATGGCGTAATCGCAAGTTGAAATCAAGGCGGACGGTAATGTCCGCCTTTTCTATGCTATCATATCAAATTTTAAAGGGCGCGCCGGTCTAAGTAGACCGACGCGCCCTTTTCAGGAGCGGTGAATTATCATATCAAGTGCAACGGGTGAGGGCAAAAAAGTAGTTCATATAAATCAACTGTGTTAGAATAGGATT
>CANQQD010000005.1 GCA_947625865.1 uncultured Clostridia bacterium | reverse complement strand
TGAAAATGTGACAGATTTCTATGCCGCTCGACAAAAAAAACTTAAAAAATCGCCTATAACTTATTGACATTTACTCATGTGTTTATCAATGATCCTACGCGCGGCTATGGAATAGCGATCGATAACATGACGAGTTCATATTAATTGCAAATTCCTCATATAATTGTATATGGGGAATTTGCATAGTAAGGGTTTTATTAAGGATAAAAAGTTTCTGTTAGCATTTCTAATTGCGCTGATTTGCTCAATTATATGTGGCATAGTACTATATAAAGCTGTAATTTTCAATGAATATCTACTTAATTTTGCTAATGATTACGTTTTTTATGTATTCAACTTTGAAAATTCAACTTTGCTTGTATCCAAGGTTTTAACCGATCTTGTTTATTTTTACATAATATTTTCAATCTGCTATTTTACCAAATTCAAGTATATTGCCTTGATACCTCTGTTTTTGAGGGGGCTGTTTTTCGGGATCTACACAGTGATATTGTTTGCCGCAAATTCATTTGGCGGAGCAATAGTGGCAATATTCGTATTTATTCCCGCTTCGCTGATTTCTTTCTTTTTATGCTTTATCATTGCCGAGTACTGTAAGATCGTCTACAAAAAATATGCATTGGTAATGCCGCTCGTTTTTGCGGTTGCCAATTTAATTATATATGCCATGCTGGTAAATCTGTTGTTCAGATTGGTGATAATAATAGTATAAATGCCCGGCTTTGTTGCATACTATCGGTATGAACAGGATAATAAAAACTTTAGCTTTGGCTACTTGTGCGGTCACGTGTACAGCCTCGACGGCAGGGTTTACGGCGGCAAGCGCCGAAGTTTCGCTCGTGTCGGGCTGCAAGGCGGCATATCTGATGGATTTCAATTCGGGCGAATGTATCTATAACCTCAATGAAACCGGGCACATGCCCATTGCCAGCGTTTGTAAAGTTATGACGTTGACGCTTTGTTTCGAGGCGATAGCTGACGGCAAACTTTCGTTGGACGAGATGATAACCGTCAGCGAAAATGCCGCCGGAATGGGAGGGTCTCAGGTATTTCTCGACAGCGGGCTGGAATATCCGGTCGAACAGCTCATAAAATCGATAATCGTCTGCTCGGCAAATGACAGCTGCGTGGCGCTTTCGGAGCGCATAGCCGGCAGCGAAGATGAATTTGTCGTCCGTATGAACAAGAAGGCTGAAGAACTGGGATGTGCCGACACTGTCTTTGCAAATTGTACGGGGCTGCCCCGCGAAACTCAGTATTCGTGCGCCAAGGATGTTGCCGTTATGTTTAAAAATCTTGCAGGATACAGCGATTATTTCAAATACAGCCAAATTTGGCTCGAAGATTTTGCGCATCCCGATAACAGAACTACATCAATGACAAACACGAATAAGCTCATAAGAAGATATTCTTATTGCGACGGCGGTAAAACAGGGTTTACCAACGAGGCGGGGTTCTGCCTTGCATGCACTGCAAAAAAGAACGATCTGAGGCTGATTTCCGTTGTCCTCGGCGGCAGTACAAGCGAGGACAGGTTTGAATCAACAGTAAAGATGTTCGACTTCGGTTTTGCTAATTATAAAAATAAGATAGTCCTCGACAAAGATGTTACGCTGAATGACGAATTTGCCGTTACAGGCGGAAAAAAGGAGAGCTTTGCCGTCCGTCCCGAGCGCAACAGCTATGTGTTTTCGGCAATCGACGGCACTCCCGAAATTACCTATAATGTTAAAAGCTATGCGGTGAAGGCTCCCGTAGTTTGCGACGATGTGGTGGGTGAGATAGAGGTCTTCAAGGACGGCGTACTTGCGGACAAGGTAAATGTCGTTGCTGCAGAATCGGTGGCAAAAGCCGGTTTCGGCGATTATTTCATCCGCAATGCAAAGAATTGGGCAATTTAAATCAATAGCAATATCTTGCGGCGCACGATTTTTCGTGCGCCGTATTTTGTATATTATAATATTGTTTGTAAAATATTTGACTAATACCTAACGTTTTGATAAAATATCATTATACTTTCGGTGATAATAATGAACGAACGCGAAACTTTAAAAATAAACGATAAAGGGCATCTTGAAATAGGCGGCGCCGACACGGTGGAACTCGCCGGAAAATTCGGAACCCCTCTGTACGTTTTTGACGAAAAATATATCAGAGGTATGATGCGCGTCTATAAACATACGATAGACAGCGACTATGACGGCAACGGTATGGCGCTATATGCCTCTAAAGCCTTCTCGTGCATGGCTATGTATAAAATCGCGCAGTCCGAAGGTTTGGGCGTTGACGTGGTGTCCGGCGGGGAATTATATACTGCTATTAAAGCCGGGTTTCCCGCAAAGAACATTTTTATGCACGGCAACAATAAGCTTTTAAACGAGCTTACATATGCGCTTGACAATAATATCGGCACAATAGTAGTGGATTCCTACCGTGAAGCCGATATAATCGACCGCCTTGCCGCCGACCGCGGTATTACACAAAACGTTTTGATAAGGATAAATCCCGGGGTCGAAGCGCATACGCACGCCTTCATCCAAACTGCCCGTACGGACAGTAAATTCGGCTTTTCCGTTTCAGACGGAACAGCGGAGAGTATAACGGCGTATATTCTTTCAAAGAAAAGCCTTAAGCTCAGAGGATATCATTGCCATATCGGCTCACAGATTTTCGAAAAGCAGTCGTTTGTGCTTGCCGTGGATAAGGTAATGGACTTTATGGCAAACATCAAGCAAGCAACGGGCTTTGAAGCGGACATGCTCAATATCGGCGGCGGCTTCGGCGTTTGGTACAACGATGAGGACCCGAAACTTAAATTTTCCGACTATGCCGGATATCTTAAAGCCCTAATTGCCGAAATCAAGAAAAAGTCATCATTGCACGGCTTGAAGCTTCCGTATCTACTTTTGGAGCCCGGGCGCTCAATAGTGGGAGAAGCGGGTATCACGCTTTACACCGTCGGAGCCGTAAAGGATATTCCCGGAATAAGGAAATATGTTGCAATAGACGGAGGAATGTTCGATAATCCGCGCTATGCGCTGTATCAATCGAAATATACTGTTTTACTTGCAAACAGGGCTGCCGAGAAGTGCACGGAGCGCGTAACAGTTGCAGGGAAGTGCTGCGAAAGCGGTGATCTTATAGCCGTTGACGTGCCCCTTCCAGAAGCCGAGAGCGGTGATATAATGGCGGTGCTTACGACGGGTGCGTATAATTACTCGATGGCAAGCAACTACAACCGAAACCTTGTGCCTCCTGCCGTTTTGGTAAATGACGGTCGGGCAGATCTGATAATAAAGCCTCAGACCTATGAAGATTTGGTCAGAAGCGATATCGTTCCCGAGAGGTTGAAATAAATTGTATCAATTAATCTATTATCTGGCGGCGATTGTCGCGGTAATATTTGTTTTTGCCCCGCATGAGTTTGCGCATGCTTATGTCGCCTACAAATGCGGCGATCCGACGGCAAAAATGCGCGGAAGGATGACGCTCAATCCCTTAAAGCACCTCGATCCTGTCGGCTTTATTTTGTGCGCCGTGGCGGGCTTCGGCTGGGCTAAACCCGTGCCGATTGACCCGTATAATTTTCACAACTACCGCCGAGGAATGTTTTTAACCGCCGTGGCAGGGGTAATTACCAACTATATAATTGCATTTTTCGGCTATTTACTGTGGCTTGTTGTGGCGCTTTATTTCCCCGTAACAAACAGCACATATTATTTATACTTGTTTTTAAGCGAATTTTTTACCGATCTTTTTGTGTTCAATTTGGGTGTGTTTATCTTTAATCTTCTGCCGCTGTTTCCTTTGGACGGTTTCAGGGTGGTGGAGGCGTTTACGCGGCAAGTCAATCCCGTACAGAGATTTTTAAGAACTTACGGGCAGTATATTTTAATAATACTTGTAGTAGAGAGTTTCCTTTGCAGTATTCTTATGGATTACACAAGCTTGAGCTACGTACAATATTTTGATATTTTGGGCTATGTGCAGTGGTTTGCAATAAATATTCTCGGCTATCCCATATTAGCTCTTTGGAATGTGATTTTCGGTTTGCCTTTACCGGTTATACTTCCCTATTGATATAAATTCTATGGCAAATAACAATTACGACAACTTTGAATCGGTCGTCGACTACAACACAGTACTCGACGATTTTGAGGGCCCCCTCGATTTACTTCTGCACCTTATAAATATTGCGCAGATAAAGATCGAGGATGTTTTCGTATCTAAAGTTACCGACCAGTTTCTCGACTACATAGAATTTATGAAAACGCAGCCGCACCGTGATGTGGATAAAGAGAGCGAATATCTTGCGCTTGCCGCACAAATCGTCTATATTAAATCCAAGAGCATGGTGCCCGTCGTTGAGGTCATGGGCGAGGATATGGGCGGCGCGGAGGAAGAGCAACGCGCGCTTATCGAACAGCTGAAGCAGCGAGAATTTGAACTGATAAAGGGCGAAACGCCGAAATTGAGGGAACTTGAAACGATAGGCTATTACTTTAAGTCACCCGATAAATCGCTCGATTCGGTGCGGGTGGTTTATAAGGACTTCACGGTAGACGGATTATTGCGTGCCTTTGCAAACATGATGCTTAAAAACGAGAGCATGCAAAGGGAAAAGGACAATATAAAGGAAATACCCAAGGACACATATACGGTAGAACAAAAGGTCCATTTTATACGCGAGAAGCTGATAGAATTGAAGGAAGTCGAGTTTGAAAAATTATTTACGACATTTTCGCGCACAGAGGTTATAACAACCTTTCAGGCTCTTTTGGAGATGCTTAAACACCAGTTTATAATGGTTGAACAGCGCGACAGCTTCGGTGCAATTAATATAAAGCTGAATCCCGAATGGGATCTAAAGGAAATAACAGATGAGCAGTTTGACGAATACGATTGAGGCTATAGTTTTTGCTTCCGGCGATGCCGTGCCCGTAAAATACATAGTGGAGAAGCTTGGCTGTTCTCTTAAAGAGGTTAATGCAGCCATAAGCGAGCTTAAAGAGCATTACAATGAAGATTGCGGCATAAAATTACTCACATTCAACGGAAAGCTCCAGTTTGCGAGCAACCCAAAGTATAAACAGCAGGTCTCCGAAGTCCTCGTCCCCGTCAGGGAAAAAGAGCTTACAAAAACCATCCTCGAATGTGCGGCGATTATCGCCTATAAGCAGCCGATTACAAAGCCCGAGCTTGAAGAAATAAGGCAGGTGAGCTGCGACTATGCCATACATATGCTTCTGGAGCTCGACATGATAGTGCCGTGCGGAAGGAAGGATGCCATCGGTAAACCGATTTTATATGCCACGACCGACACGTTTTTAAAGAGATTTAAGCTGAATTCAATAGACGAACTTCCGGATTATGACGAGTTGATGGCACAGATCGCCGAGCTGAACAGTTCAATTTTGACAGACGAGGATGACGCAAATTATTTATATAAAAAGGACGAATATAACGAAGACGAAGATACCGATGTGAAGCCGAGAAAGCGAGCTGCAGACAAGTCTCCCGACGATCTTGTTATAAGCGGCGCCGTAGGGGATGGCGAACTTGAGCCGCCCGATTTCATTTCGGATGACGACGACATTATAAAAATCGATTGACAATACAAAAAAACGGACGGCAACCCGTCCGTTTTTTTGTATATTAAATTTTCGGTTACAAATAATAATTGTATGAACGAAGCGATGGTATATATGTCTGCAATAGGCTTTGCTCTCTCGTTGTTTCCGTTTCATCTATATAATTATATATATATAAACACCGAAAACAAATATGTGGCTATCAACGTGTGCGCCTATCGCTTTATCCGTTTTTTCAATGCAAATACGGTCAAGGATAAGCCCGGTGAAATGCAGGTAAACGGCAAAAGCAAAAAATTCGACCTTAAAGATATAAGGTTCAGCGCATACAAAATATTCAATAGCTTATGTATATATAAAATTATACAGCTCGGCGACTTTGGATTATGCGAACAGAAAAATGCCTATGCGGTTCTCGCCCAGAACGCTTTGACAACGGCTATATACAAATTTATACAAATTAACGGCAACTATTCCAAACTGAGAAATTACACCGTATTAAACAAGGAGCACGGATTTATCCGTTATTATTGCAAGGCGGTGACTATAATAAACTCGTTTGTGGTGGGAAAAATAATATTAATTTTGATAATGGAGAAAATACATGCACTCAAAAATTAAAAAGAACAATAAAACCGATTTTGATTCGCCTGCCATTTCAATAGATAAGGTAGCCGACGCAGACACTGTTGTGGGTAAGTCGATAATAACCGTAAGCGGAACGCAGATCATTCCGCTTTCCTCGGTAACAGTTGTGAATCTGAGCGGCGGCGGGGAATACGGAGACGTAAAAACGTACAAGGAAGCAGACGGCTTTAAGCTTGCGGGCGCCAACGGAACGGTGGTTACGGTTAAGCCGCAAGGCTTTATCGTTGACGACGGCAAGAGCTGCAGACTAATGAAAATGGAAGAAGGCGCAATCGACGCACTGGTGGAGAAAACAGGTGAACTCGTTCATAAGCTTACCGACAATGGCTAAAAAAGGCATATTGTTATTATGTGCGGCGACAATCCTTTTGACAACGGCTATATGTGTGCACAGTGCAAACGCGGAGAGCGGTTCCTCGGGTGAAATTGCCATGGAACTTTCGACGGGCGCCGTGCTTGAAGAAAGCAACGCCGACCGAAAATTGCCCATGGCAAGCACAACCAAAATCATGACTGCGATCATTGTCATCGAGGAAAATGACTTGGATGAAGTGATTACGGTGCCCGACGAGGCGGTAGGTGTTGAGGGATCGAGCATATACTTAAAAAAAGAAGAGCAAATCGATATCAGAGATTTGCTCTATGGTCTTATGTTGCGTTCGGGCAACGACAGTGCGGCGGCGCTTGCCATTCACAATAGCGGCAGTATCGAAAACTTTGTTGAAAAAATGAATGCAAAAGCCAAATCAATAGGCGCCGAAAATACTCAATTCAAAAATCCGAGCGGGCTTCCGGACGATGAGCACTATACTACTGCGCGCGATCTGTGCGCAATTGCACGCTATGCCATGCAAAACCGTATTTTCAGAGAGGTGGTAGCAACAAAAAGCTATAAAGGTAAATTCAGAAGCTATTCGAATAAAAACAAAATGCTCTACAATTACAGCGGAGCAAACGGCGTAAAAACCGGTTATACCATAAAAGCCGGTCGCTGCCTCGTATCTTCCGCGGAGAGGAACGGCATGAACGTCATTTGCGTAGTGCTGAATTCACCGGATATGTATCTGCGTAGCGAACAGATACTTGATGAATGTTTTGCAAACTATAAGCTGATTGAAATATGTGAAAATATGGCTTTTATGTCTGATAAAGTACTTTGCAAACTTCCAAAATCAATTAAATTTGTTGCAAAACAGGTACAAAAAATAAATTTTAAGGTTATTCCCTACGACAATTTGAAAAATATAAAAAGCGGCGATCTTGTTGCCAAACTTGAAATTTCAAATCAAAATGGCTTGATTTTATCCGAAAATTTATATAGTATAATAAACAGATAAAAAACTGTTTGGAATTATACTGACTATGAGGATAAATAAATTTCTTGCTGCGGCAGGCGTTGCTTCGCGGCGTGAATGTGATAAAATGATCGCTGAAGGCAGGGTGACGGTAAACGGCAAGACCGCCTTAGTGGGACTTGAAGTTTCCGAAAGCGACGAGATATTATTTGACGGCAAGCGCGTCGGTATTTGCAAAAACGAATATTATATTCTCAACAAGCCAAAGGGTTATATTTGTTCCGTGTCCGATGATAAGGGCAGAAAGACCGTTATGGATCTTATGCCTGCGAACGTGGGCAGAATTTATCCCGTAGGCAGGCTTGATTATGATAGCGAGGGACTTCTTATTATGACTACCGACGGCGAACTTGCCCAAAAGCTTACCCATCCCTCACACGAAGTGCCTAAAACATATCTTGTAAAAATTGAAGGGACTATGACGGAGGCTGCGCTTAATCCTATCAGAAGCGGTATTGAGATCGACGGCTACGTCACCCGCAAATGTAAAGCGCATATCGTTGAAACAAATAAACTTTTCACAAAGATCCATATGACAATTACCGAAGGCAAGAACCGCGAAATAAGAAAGATGTTCGCCGCGATAGGCAAGGAGGTTTTGTTGCTGAAGAGGATCAAATTGGGTGAAATTACTTTAAGAGGCTTGGACAGGGGGGCATGCAGAAAACTCACCGCGGCTGAAATAGAATATTTGAATTCTTTGTAAAACAGCATAAAAGGTCGTTCATTTGGGCGACCTTTTATTATATAAATTGTGCATATTCAAATTCTTTTGTCGGCTGTTTAAAAATAAAATTTCGGATTTTATCGGCAAAAATATCGCTTTTTAAGCAATTTTTCGCAGTTTTTGTCAATAATTTGATATCTTTTCTCTTTAACAAAAGAGGAAAGTCCGATTTTGAAAGCGCGGACAGTATCGCATCCGCGCGTTCTTTTTTTATCGCCAGCGGCTTTATATATAGCTGTCCGGATAAATATTTTTCGCAATCGTCGCTGTACAACCCAATAAGGTTTGCTAACAATATCCTTTTGATACGGCTTTCGGTATATCTTTTGCCCGCAGCCGTTTTTACAAACTTGTCAAAAGGCAGTCCGTAATGCTTCAGCAGTTTGTTTTCAAGTCCTTCGGAGCAGCCGTAAATTCTACGCAGATTCTCTTCAGAAGAACATAAAAGCTTAAACCGCAGAAGCTCCCCGAAAAGAGCTTTTTCGGTCGTAAAGTCCTTTAAATCTTTGAAAACGCAGCCGGGAACGTTTTGTTTGACCTCTTCGGCGCAGATATTGCTTCTTATTGCCTGTGCAGAAGAAAATCCGTCGCCGAACGCCTTGTCCTTGAAGCCTTGTCCCTTGCGCTTAACGGGAACAACCGAAATTTCTGCCCCCGTACGTAAAATCGCTTTTGTGTATTCCACGCCTAAAATATTGTTGGGATGGGAGAGAAGCGCGCCATCGCCTCCGCATGCCTCGAAAGAGGCGGCATAACTTTTTATATAGCTTTCCCCGCCGCTAAGCTTTTCGTTTAAAATTTGCTTGAATTGTTCGCTTTCAGTAATGAGAATACGGGCGGCTTTGTTAAAGTTTGCCTCCGGGTTTTCGCAGCCGAAGGCGAGCGCGTGGACTTCGGGAACCGATTTGAGAATTTGGATAGCTCCCTTGGCAAACACCTCTGCGGGCGCAACGGTAAATGCAACGGGCAGTTCTATGACGGCGTCAGCCCCGCACAGCACGGCATGGCGTGCGCGCGTTGCCTTGTCAAGAACGGTTATATCGCCACGCTGGGTGAAACTGCCGCTCATTATGCAGAGCAGCATGTCGCACCCCGACAAGTCTTTTGCCGCCTCTAAAAGATATTTATGACCGTTATGGAAAGGGTTGAATTCGCAAATTATCGCACAAATTTTCATTTTAAACTTTACAACTTAAAAAAACTGGTATATAATGTCAATGTATGTTGACCGATAAACATATTATATATCTGTTTATCGAAAAAATAAAGTATTTTAAGGAGAAATGATATGTCATTACTTGATGAAATCAAGGCAAAGGCGGCAGCCCGCAAGAAGACCATAGTTCTTTGTGAGGGCGAGGACAAGCGCGTGGTTGAAGCTGCGGCTCAGATCACAAAAGAGGGGATCGCAAAAATAGTTCTTATAGGTAACGAGGCGGAATGTAAAAAGGTTGCACCCCATGTCGATCTTTCGGGGATAACTCTTATTGACCCCTTAACTTCAGACAAGACCGAGAAATATGCGGAAATATTGTATGAAGCAAGAAAAGCAAAGGGCATGACCGAAGAGCAGGCACACGAGCAGGCAAAGGACAGGACAATGTTCGGCGCGCTCATGCTTAAAGCAGGCGATGTTGACGGATATGTTTCCGGCGCTTGCCATTCCACAGCCAACACCTTGCGCCCGGGCTTGCAGGTCGTTAAAACCGCACCCGGCATCAAGACTGTTTCGAGTTGCTTCATCATGATAGCTCCCAACAAAAACAATCCTTATAACCCCGACGGCGTTGCCGTATTTGCCGATTGCGCCATAAATATCGAGCCGACGGCAGAGCAGCTTGCGGATATTGCGGTTGTTTCCGCTAAAACGGCTAAGGATATAGCAGGTATCGAGCCGAGAGTGGCAATGCTTTCTTTCTCCACCAAGGGTAGCGGCAACGACGATAAATTTACGCAGTCCGTGCCCAAGGTTCAGCAGGCTACCGCTCTTGCAAAGGCAGCCGCTCCCGAGCTTGCGCTCGACGGCGAATTCCAGTTTGACGCGGCGGTTGCTCCCGAAGTCGGCCAGCTTAAAGCGCCCGGCTCCAAAGTTGCGGGATATGCCAACGTATTCGTATTCCCCAACATCAACGCAGGCAATATCGGCTATAAAATTGCTCAGCGTTTCGGCGGCTATATGGCGATAGGTCCTGTATGCCAGGGCTTTGCAAAGCCTTTGAACGATCTTTCGAGAGGCTGCAACGTTGAGGACATAGTCGCGACGGTTGCGGTAACGGCTTTACAGGCTGAATAATTCTGAAATAAATTTAAGAGGGAAATCAAAAATGAAAATTCTTGTAGTTAACGCAGGCAGTTCTTCGCTTAAATATCAGCTCATAGACATGGAAACCGAAAAGGTTATAGCAAAGGGCGGTTGTGAAAGGATAGGGATAGAGGGCTCGTTGCTTAAGGCAAAGGGTAACGGCAGAGAAAAAGTATTCACACAAGCTATGCCCAATCATAAGGTTGCAATAGAACTTGTGCTCCACGCGCTTCAGGATGAGGAAGTGGGCGTGATAAAGTCGATGAAAGAGATCGACGCAGTCGGACACAGAATGGTAGCCAGCGGCGAATATTTCAATAAGACCACGCTTGTGACCGAAGAGGTTATCAAGACTCTCGAGGAAAAGACCTTCGAACTTGCGCCTTTGCATAATCCTCCCGCGGTCACCGGACTTCGCGCCTGCATGGAGGTCATGCCCGGCACGCCTATGGCGCTTGTTTTCGATACGTCGTTCCATGCAACGATGCCCGAAAAGGCTTATCTGTACGGTATTGATTATGAAGATTACAAAAAATACGGCGTGAGAAAGTACGGATTCCACGGTACAAGCCATAAGTTCGTGTCCGCAGAAGCCGCAAAATATCTCGGCAAAAAACCCGAAGAGCTTAAAATCGTTACTTGCCATCTCGGCAACGGCTCGTCTATTTCCGCAGTTGACGGCGGCAAGTGCGTTGATACGTCAATGGGCTTTACGCCTCTTGCCGGTATTCTTATGGGGACCCGTTCGGGCGATATAGACGCTTCGGCGGTAGAGTTCCTTGCAAGGAAAAAGGGTATGACTCATGCCGAGGTTATAAATTATCTGAATAAGAAATGCGGCGTTGCGGGCATATCGGGGGTTTCAAGCGATTTCAGAGATTTGATTGCCGGCGCCAAAAAGGGAAATGCGCGCTGCAAGCTTGCACTCGATATGTTTGCTTACCAAACCAAAAAATACGTGGGCTCCTATGCGGCGGCTATGGGCGGACTTAACTGCATAGTGTTCACTGCAGGTATAGGCGAGAATACGCCCACTGTACGCGAGGCGGTTTGCGAAGGACTTCAGTTCCTCGGCGTTAAGCTCAACAAGCAGGCAAACAAAGCTAAAAACGACGGCTCTATCCGCGAGATCTCTGCTAAAACCTCAAAAGTTAAAGTGCTTGTTATCCCCACAAACGAAGAGCTTGTGATAGCAAGGGAAACGGCAGAACTTTTATAAAAAATATATTATTGAGCCGTAAAACAAGTTGACAAAGTATGTCCCTTATAATATAATTTGATAGTCAGCTTTGGTATGGAAATAGAAGTAAGAAAGCTAAACGCGCTTAAAAAGTACGAGGGTGACTTCGGGTTCGATTACGAGCCGCCCGCCGATATTTGCCTTATTCCACTGTGCAGCATAGCGGGCAAGGTAAAGGTAGAGGGCAGTTATGTAATCTATGAGGACGAAAGCGTCGGGATCACGCTGACAGTGAAGTACGATCTTGTCGGTCAATGCTCCTATTGCCTGAGTCCTGCGCAAAAAGAGATCGCTTTTACTTCCGATATTCTTTATGTAACCGAAAAAGACGAAGATAATTATTATTACGACGGAATAAAAATCAATTTGAAGACCGCCGTAGACGATGCAATACTTATGAGTCAGCCGAACGTGTTGTTATGCAAAGAGGGCTGTACGGGTATTGACGTAAGTAATAAATAAAAAGAGGTGTTAAATTATGGCAGTACCCAAGAGAAAACAATCCAAAAGCAGAACCAATAAAAGGTTTGCAAATTATACGGCAACGGCTCCCACGCTTGCGGAGTGCCCTCATTGTCATCAGAAGATGCAGGCTCACAGGGTTTGCGGCAACTGCGGCTACTATGATAAGAACGAAGTAATTCCGCAGGACGCGAAGAAAGACTAAGAATTGACGGACCGCCGTAACGGTGGTCCGTATTTTCGTATTGAAAATCAAAGGGAATTATTATGAAGCATACCGACATCAAAGAACTTTTTGAAAAGTCCGAAAATTATGTAAATGCCGATCAAACAGTCTGCGGGTGGGTAAGCACATGGAGAGATTCGAAGAGCATTGCCTTTATCGAGCTCAACGACGGTACTTGCCTTAAAAATCTTCAGCTTATTTTTGATAAGGGAAAGATATCCTCAGAGTCCTTTAAGGATGCGCTTGTGGTCGGCGCGGCATTGCAGGTCTCGGGCGTGTTTATTCCATCGGAGAGAAACGGCTTTGAGATGCTTGTAAAAGAGGTGACCGTCCTCGGCGGCTGTCCGCAGGACTATCCCTTGCAAAAAAAACATCACACGCTGGAGTTTTTGCGTACAATCCCTCATTTGAGACCCCGTACCAAATATTTTGAAGCGCTGTTTGCGGTGAGAAACAAGCTTTCATATGCCATCCATAAATATTTTCAGGAGCATGGCTATAAGTATGTGCATACGCCCATAATCACGGGCAGCGATTGCGAGGGCGCGGGCGAAATGTTCCGCGTTACCACCATGCCTTGGAATTCCGGCTGTAAAACCGAAGAGGAGTACTTTGCGGAGGACTTCTTCGGCAGGAGAGCCAATCTGACTGTCTCTGGTCAGCTTGAAGGCGAAATGGCGGCTACCGGACTTGGCAAAATTTATACCTTCGGTCCCACATTCCGCGCCGAGCACAGTAACACCACAAGGCATGCAGCTGAGTTCTGGCAGATAGAGCCCGAGGTTTGCTTTGCCGATATACACGATATAATCGAAATAGCCGAGGACTTTATAAAGTTTATCATAAAATATGTAATTGACTCTTGTCCCGACGAACTTGCGTATTTCAACGAACGTGCTGAGAAGGGGCTTCTTGATAAGCTTAATTCGGTAGTTTCAAGCGATTTTGCAAAAATAACCTATACCGAAGCTATAGATGTACTTAAGCGTTCGGGCAAGGAATTCAAATATCCCGTGGAGTGGGGCTGCGACCTTCAGACCGAGCACGAAAGATATCTTACCGAGGAGTATTATAAAAAGCCTGTATTTGTAGTGGATTATCCCGCAGAAATAAAGGCGTTTTATATGAAGCTCAATCCCGACGGCAAAACCGTTGCCGCTACCGATTTGCTTGTTCCCGGCATAGGTGAAATAATCGGATGCAGCGAACGTGAAGCCGATACCGAAAAGCTTGAAAAAGCAATGAAGATACGCAATATGCCTCTTGAAGCATACCGCGAGTACCTTGATTTAAGAAAATACGGCTCGGTTCCGCACAGCGGATTCGGGCTCGGGCTCGAAAGAATATTAATGTATATCACAGGCGTACAGAATATAAGGGATACCTTGTTGTTCCCCAGAACCGTGGGCAGCTTATAACATATGAATAAAAGAATTTGCGTAATATTTACGGGCGGCACCATAGGCTCGTTTGCCGACGGCGATACCGTTGATCTGAGTAGTGAAAACAAGAGCGCGCTTATTGAGCTGTATAAGCAGCAATACGGCTCGGATATACGGTTTGACGAGCTCCGCCCTCTCGATATTTTAAGCGAAAATATACAATTTAACGACCTTGATGCTATGGCCGCCTGTCTCCGCGCCGTCGATAAGAGCAAATTTGACGGAATAATCATTACCCACGGTACGGACACGCTTAGCTTTACCGCAACGCTGTTCAGCCAGATCTTTTGCGATATTCCCATTCCGCTTGTGTTTGTTTCTGCGCTCTATCCCTTAAACGACAAGAGGAGCAGGGGCGTTGAAAATTTTGCGGGAGCGGTAAAATTTATTGAGGAGGAGCAGTTAAAGGGCGTTTTTGTTTCATTCAGAAACGACTTTGAAAATCTCCGCATACACCTTGCAAGCAGGATAACCGTTGCCGAGCAGATAAGCGGGCATTTTTCCAGCGTAATGGGCGCGCCTCTATGCGAATTGTCGGGCGATAAATTCGTGTATTCCGACAGTCCGTATATCCCGGCAAAGGAAGCCATTGCCGCCCGTCGGGCGCCATACGGTAAATACGATCTTTGTAAGGATATCGTCACCATAAGAGCCCGTTCGTTCCTCGATTTCAGCTACTATAATTTCGGTCAGAAACAACCGAGAGCGGTAGTAATTGAGCTTTATCACAGCGGCACTGTGTGCACGTCGGGCGAGGAGACCAATGTACTGAAATTTATAGACTACTGCCGCGGGTTGGGTGTTTCCGTAATACTTTCCCCTGTGGACAGTTCGGCGCGCGTATATGCGAGTGCGCGCGAGCTTATGGATAAATGTATCCTTGCCTATGATACGAGCTTTGAAATGACGGTAGTCAAGGTAATGCTTGCGCTCGGTAAGGACAAGGATATTTCAGCTGAACTTTCAACCAATAATTTCTTTGAAAAAATTCACGGTTGATTGTTTCATATAACCGTATGATAGCTTTCGGTTCGTGTTTTTAATACGGATCGGAAGCTAAAATTGTCATTTGGAGTTAAATTTGATTGCAAAACGCAACATTATCAGACTTATTATATCTGCGTGCCTGCTCGCTATTATAATTTATCTTTCCCTGGGACTGACGGTCGGCGCGCCTGTTCCAACGTTTTTGAGTTTCGGCGACGGATACGGCAATGCCCGTTGGTTTGCCCTTACGCAGTGTGTTTTGTCGGCGGTCGTACTCGGCGTTAACTATGATTGCTTTAAAAACGGCGTAGTCGCTATATTTAAAAAATCGCCGGACTTGAATACGCTTGTGATGCTCGGTGCGGGTGCGCCGTTTATCTATTCGCTTGTTCTGACTGTTCTTACGTTTACCGGCGGTTCTGCTTCCGGCTATGTGTTTGACCTGCATTTCGCGCCGTCGGCAGCGGTTTTGACTATTTTTGATATAGGAGCGCTGCTTGAAGAAAGGTCATTTAACCATACCGGCGGTGCAATTAAAGATACATGCACGGGCAAAGGTACTCCGCGCAGCTTTTCAGATAGGGTTGCGGGAATTTTTGTACTTGTAATGATCCTTGCAGCTTTGATGAATTTTATAATCTGGTTGCTCATTGATCGCGGCTTCAACTATGAGCATTGTGTAGCATATGCCATGAACGTGTTGGTCGTGTCCTGCCCGTGCGCACTGGCTTTGATAACGCCTGTTGTGTCTATGGCAACAACACATAAAAGCGTTCCGTTGGGAATTTTATATAAGGATCCGGAAGTCTTTCAACGGCTGTGCGATATAAATGTTGTTCTGCTTGATAGGTCTGCCGTGCAAACCGATAGCGCCGAAGCCGTTAAGCTGTTGAAGGGCAGGGGTATGCGCGTTGCCCTTTTGACAGAGGACGACCGTGACGCAGCCCGCGCTTTATCGGCAGCCGCAGGGATAGACGATTTTTTAGCAGAAGCGCGCGCCGGGGACAAATTAACGGCTGTAACAAACCTTCAAAGCATAGGCGGGTGTGTGGCAATGGTAGGCGAGGGCATCGGTGATTCTGAAGCTTTTAAACAGTCCGATGCCGGAATCTTAATCGGCGATAACACTGCCGAAAATTCGGCGGAGACCGTAATATTTAACAAGGATGCGCAAACGCTCGATGCCGTTTTCGGTTTAAGCCGCGCCGCAGTGCGCAACAGAAAACAAAATTTATGCGGGACGTTGATTGTAGAGCTGATTGCCGTTCCTGTGGCGGCGGGAGCCTTTTCGGGTTTAGGATTTATTTTTGACCCCTTGATCGCCGTAGCCTGCATGTGTTTGGGTTCGGTCTTTGTTGTCCTCAATTCATTGAGGCTGCTGCTCTATAAAAATAAAAAATCGATTAAGGAAAATAATTATGAAAAAGATAGTTTCAATTGACGGAATGTGCTGCGAACACTGCGCTAAACGTGTGGAGGATAAGCTTTCTGCGGCAGGAAACGTCGTTTCGGTCGACGTTAAGCTGAAGAAGAAAATTGCCGTTGTCCGTAGCCGTGAGGAGGTCTCCGACGAGGAAATCAAGGCTATAGTGACCGATGCCGGCTACACTGTCACCGCCATTGAAAATAAATGACAATCATAATCAATTTATGACAATATACGTCTTTATAACGCTTTGACATATAAACATATGGGGCTTATAATTAAAAGCGGAGGTGGACATATGCAGGACACAATGCTTTTAGACAGACGTACAAAAGATTTAGTCAGGGAGTACGTTCCGAACGGCGACGTGCTCGACAGCATAGTTTGCTTTTTTTCCATTTTTGCGGATCCGACGAGGGTAAGGATGCTTTCGGCTCTTGCAATTTCGGAAATGTGCGTGACCGATCTTTCACGGGTGCTCGATATCAACCAGACTACCGTTTCCCACCAGCTGCGCTTGCTTAAAAATTTGGGCATAGTAAAATGCGAACGGCACGGTAAAATCATTTTTTATTCGCTTGTAAACGATACTGTGAACGACGTAATGCTAAAGGGTGTGGAATTTCTTGGCTATTGAAGCACGGAGGCAATTTGCCTCCGTTATTTTTTGAGGTAAAATTTGAATTATTCCGTTGCAAAATAAAATATGATATGGTAATATTATAATGTATATCTTTATACAAGGAGAAAATATGATAAACCTCAAAAAGTTTCATATATCTGCGATTTTTGCGGTTATCTTGGCAATTCTTATGGTGTTCGGAATTGGGTTGCAGACTGCGTGCATCCTACCCGATACGACCGTAAAATACACCGTGACGTTTCATCTCAGCGGCGGTTCGCTTCCGGGCGGGTCAAAGCTTGAATTTGAGGAGAATAAGGAGGTTATCCTACCGCAGGACGCAACGCGCAATGGTTATACGTTTGAAGGTTGGTATGACAACTCCGAATTTGCGGGTGAAAGCTATACAAAAATAAAGGCTTCGGAAGCTACTGCCGATAAAGAATTTTGGGCTAAATGGGTCGCCGTTAACAGTGACGTACAGGGCGGAGAGGACAATCCGCAAACGCCGCAAACGCCCGTTGATCCTCCGACGCCAAAGGAATACACCGTAAGGCTGCATTTGAACAGCGGAAAATTCAAAAGCGGATTTTCCGATATAACGAGCTATACCTCAGGCACCGCGGTAACCTTGCCGCAGGTTGAAAGAGACGGATACAAATTCTGCGGTTGGTACACAAGCTCCGTTTTCAGCGGAGATCCGGTCGAAGAAATTCCCGCAAACGCCACAGGCAATAAAGATTATTATGCTAAATGGGAGCCAAATAGCGACCCGGGCGGTGACCACGAAGAGCCTAACGTTTACACCGTTACATTCGATCTGAATTACGATGGCGCGGCAACAGAAACAAAACAGGTGACTTCTGGAAATAAGGTACCAGATCCCGGCGAAAAGTCGAGAATTGGCTATGATTTCTTGGGGTGGTTTACGGGTAAAAACGATGGAACGAAGTATAATTTTACCGAGGGCGTGACGAGCAGTTTTACTCTTTATGCTCATTGGCGCGCAAAAACATATACCGTAACCTTTGAAACATACGGCGGAAAAATTAATAATGGCAATATTCCTTCATACACATATGGCACGGTTACAAAGCTTCCCACGGACGTAACAAAAGACGGCAACGATTTCGGCGGCTGGTTTGAGAACGAAAATTGCACGGGAAATGCCGTTACGGAAATTTCGGCAACCTCAACGGGCGATAAAAAATTCTATGCAAAATGGACTCTTGTAACGCCCGCTCCCACAGACGAGCTGACGATAAGCGCCAGTGGCGGATATGAAGAGGGTGCATATATTGAATGTGGCTTGCTTGACGGCGCTACAGCGGCAGATTATTCCGTCACATACAGCGGCAACGGCGTGTCCGAAACAAAGATCGACGCCCAACTTATCAGGGTTATAGAAGGTAAAGTCCGTGCCGATATTGTGGGTCTTAAAGCCGGCACATATACAATAAAGGTTTCCGCTAAGGGTAAGAGCGCGTCGGCATCGGTTGCTGCAACAAAGAACGACCGCTCCGGTTACGCTCATTTTATGTATGACGAGGGTGTTGGCGCATACAATGACGACGGCACGTTAAAAGACGGCGCAGTTGTAGTATATGTGACCGAAGAAACTAAAAACACGGTTACACAAAAGATAGGGAGCAAACCATATACCGGGATAGTTGATATTCTTATGAATGCTTCTGATTCCAAAGTTCCGCTTGTTGTGCGTGTGTTGGGCACTGTAGGCGCGGCCACATGGAATGAAATCAACTACGATAAAGGCGGAAATTTCAACGACGGCAAAGATTATGACGGTAATAATCATCTGCCCGTGTCAAAAGTTATAGGTTTAAACAATAAGCAGCTTCCCACCGACAGCAGTAAATTGACGCAAGCCGAGCTTATAAAGGGCGGATATAATACTTTGAATACTTCCGTCTATTCCGAGCTTAAAGGCTTGACAAGCAAGGTAAACTGGGATTCGGGCAAGAAAGAATACGATTCGGCATGGAACAATTGCTCGATAACAGGTGCGAATAACGTTACGGTGGAAGGCATAGGAACGGATGCACGTATATTCCAATGGGGCTTTACTTGGGCAAAATGTAATTCAATTGAGGTCAGGAATCTTACATTTGAAGATTACACCGAGGACGCCTGCAGCTTTGAGGGAGGCTCCGACCAAACCGACGCGACCAATTTCGATTCACAGCATATTTGGGTACACAACAATACCTTCCTCGAGGGCAAGAATTATTGGGATGTGTGTCCCGAGCAGGATAAGCATGAGGGCGACGGCGCAACCGACTTTAAAAAGAACTCATATATAACTATTGCATATAATCACTACTATAAAAACCATAAAACCGGTCTTATAGGCGGCGACGACACACAAAAGACGGCGTGCGTGACATTCCATCATAACTGGTACGAGGACTGCAACAGCAGACTTCCGCTTGCAAGACAGGCAAATATGCATATGTATAATAACTATTACGACGGCTCGACAGGCACAAATATGTCTATATGCGCCGGTGGATATGCCTTTATAGAAAACTGCTATTTTGATAATGCCAATAACCCCATAACTACTCAAGAGGGAGACAATAAAATTGGCGTTGCAAAGGTATATCAATGCGTATTTAATAAAAAGAATATAGGCTCGGATTATTTAAATAAAACCGTTTATGTGGTTACAGACAGAACACAAGCTGTTGCAAACGACAATATTTACAATAAAAATTTTGATACCGATGCCGATTATTTCTATTATGATCTGGAAACTAAATCAACTAAGCTTGACGCAGGCTTTACAATGCTTACCGCCGAGCAGGTAAAGGCAAATGTTCCAAAGCTTGCGGGCGTCCATACAAACAAATAAATTTCAACATTTATAAAAGAGCTTGCCTTGCGGCAAGCTCTTTTATATCGCTAATTATTGCAAAAATTTTGCAGCGGTGGTATAATAAAAATCAGGTAGGTATGGACGTTATAAAAGAAAAGCTAAAATTGCTTCCCGATAATCCGGGAGTATATATAATGCTCGACGAGTATTCAAACGTAATATACGTCGGAAAGGCGCGCGTACTTAAAAACCGCGTCCGCCAGTACTTCCATAATTCGCCTAAGCCCGAAAAAGTTACGAAAATGGTTGAAAACATAGCAGATTTCAACTATATAATAACATCTTCGGAAATTGACGCCCTTGCGCTTGAAAACAATCTTATAAAGAAATACAAGCCAAAGTACAATATACTCCTGAAGGACGACAAAACTTATCCTTATATTAAAGTGGATATGCGGGAGCGTTTCCCTAATTTTTATATAACCCGTAAAATCAAAAAGGACGGCTGCAAGTACTTCGGGCCGTTTATGGGAGGGATAAATTGCAGGGACATTTTGGATACGCTCCAACTGACTTTTTGCGTAAGGTTATGCCACACCGCAATTACTTCAAAGCCTAAAAGGGAGTGTCTGAATTACCACATAGGCAGATGCATGGCTCCGTGCGCCTCCAATGTCACCCCCGGGGATTATGCAATTCAGGTCAAAAAAGCGCTTGATTTTCTTGAGGGTAATTTAAAAGACGCGGAAGAACTGCTTAAAAGCAAAATGCTTGCGGCTGCCGGGAACGAAAATTTTGAGCTTGCGTTGGATTATAAAAATAAGCTTGCAATGCTTTCAAAGCTTGAGGCAAAGCGTCTGCCGTCTTTAAACAAGGCAATTGATGCGGATATTATAGCCTATGCCACAAACGATTTGTATTCGGCGGTAAATGTGCTTATTACAAGAAAGGGAATAATGCAGGGCGGCAGCAGCTTTGCGCTTGACGAGGCGCATATGTCGGACGGAGAAGCGCTTACGAGCTTTATTTCGCAATATTATGTCAATCACGAACCGCCCGCCGAATTGATTGTTGAAGATTTTTGTGAAAAGGAACTTTTGCAGAATTATTTTAAGGAAAAATTCGGCAAGAACGTTGAAATAACCATTGCAAAGCAGGGCGTTAAGTTCAGCCTTTTGAAAATGGCAAGGGAAAATGCGCAGGAATACCTTGAAAAATCGGTAGATAAAATCCGACATAAGGACGACATGACCGTGAACGCATGCAAGCGTTTGCAACAGCTTTTAGGGCTGAAAACCTATCCGAGGCGAATGGAGTGCTACGATATTTCCAATATCAGCGGCGTGGACAAGGTCGGCTCAATGGTGGTATTTATCGACGGAGAAGCAGACAGAAACAGCTACCGCCGTTTTAAAATAAAAACCGTGGAGGGCGCCGACGATTTTGCCTCGCTTCGTGAAGTTCTTTCGCGGCGTTTAAATAAACTCGGCTCGGACGAAGAGGAAAAATTTCCAAAGCCCGATCTTATAATAATCGACGGCGGCAAAGGACAGCTTTCGGCGGTCAATACGATATTTGAAGAAAAGCATATCGAAGGGATAGAACTTGTCTCACTTGCCAAACGCGAAGAAGAAATATTCACGCTGTATTCCGAAGAGAGCATAAAAATATCGCACCGCGATTACTCGCTTAAAATGCTTCAAAGGATTCGTGATGAAGCTCACAGGTTTGCCATAACCTATTTCAGAAATATCCATTCGAAGCGGAATTTAAGCTCCGTTCTCTCGGAAATTGACGGAGTGGGCAAGGTCAAAAGGATGGCATTGCTTGAAAAATTCGGAAACCTTGATAGAATTATTGCCGCAAGCGAAGAGGAGCTTTCATCGTGCGAGGGTATAAGCCCTTCGCTTGCAAAAAAAATCAAAGACTATCTGGAAAACAATCTATGAAAATTAATTGCGGACTAATTGTTTCAGATTTTGACGGCACATTGATCGACGATCGCCAACGGATACTTCCTCAAGTCAGGGACGCTATAAACGAATATATAGCCGCAGGCGGAATTTTTGCGGTATGTACAGGCAGAATGTTGCGTTCAATTCTTCCGCAAGTACGCGAACTCGGGCTTAAAGGGCTGGTAATCGCTTATCAGGGCACGCTGATAGCCGATATAGAAACAGGTGAGATCATTAAAAACGGCGGCATAGATCCTCAGAGCGTCGCAGTGGCATGCAGAAGCCTCGAAGAGCTCGGATATAAAATAAATGTATACAGCGACGAAAATATTTACACAAATTATCCCGAGAGCGATCCATATCTTAAGCGATATGAGGAGATAATAGGCGTTAAAGCCATACACGTAACGGGCAAAATGTCTGATTATGTCGAAGCGCATAATATGTTCTGCCAAAAGGTGTTGAGTATAGTAAAGGAAAGTGAACGGGAAGCGCTTTATAATACGCTGCAAAATAAAATAGGCGACAAATTTGACGTTACATGCAGTGCTACCGTACTCGTGGAGATCTCACCGATTGGGGATAATAAGGGGGAGGCGCTTAAATTTCTTGCCGGCCACTATAACATTCCGCTTGAAAAAACCGTTGCGGTTGGAGACAATTTAAACGACTTGTCAATGATAGTTGCGGCAGGGACAGGTTGCGCGGTAGGCAACGCCGTGCAAACCTTAAAGGATGCCGCAGACTTTGTTTCAATATCAAATAACGAGGGAGCTGTAGCTCAAATTATCAAAAAATTTGGGTTTGCGTAGTACTATGTGTGAGATATTAGCCCCTGCGGGCGGCATTGACAGCGCTTACGCCGCAATAAATGCAGGGGCGGACGCAATATATTTGGGACTTTCGCAATTTTCCGCGAGGAGTTCGGCGGAGAACTTTGATATTGAAGGCTTTTCAAGGCTTTCACGTTATGCGCGTGCCTTGGGAGTAAAAATTTATGTTGCAATGAATACTCTCGTAAAGGATAGCGAACTTGAGGGTTTTTTGAATACTCTCATCGAAGTGTGGAATGCGGGAGCGGACGCAATCATTTTAGCCGATATTTTTTTGGGAAAATTTATTAAGGAAAACTATCCCGAAATCAAATTACATCTTTCGACGCAAGCGGGCGTTTGCAATGTTTATGGCGCCGTTTTGGCAAAGGAATACGGTTTTGACCGTGTGATTTTGGCAAGGGAAACGCCCATCGAGGAAATCAGGTTAATTACAAAGATCATTAAAACCGAGGTTTTCGTGCAGGGGGCACTGTGTACATGCTTTTCGGGGCAATGCTATATGTCCTCGTTCGCAGGCGGAAACAGCGGTAACAGGGGTAAATGCAAGCAGCCCTGCAGAAAACTTTATTCTATTGACAGAAAGGGCTTCGAGGATTTGGCATACAGGCTTTCGCTTGCCGATCTCAGTGTGGGCGAAAAAATTTTTGATCTGGTTGAGGCGGGCGTACTGTCGTTCAAAATCGAAGGGCGCATGCGCAGACCCGAATATGTAGCTGCGGCAGTAAAATATTATAAAAATTTGCTTAAACACAGTGCATCACCTTCCGATTTAGGCAGTTTAAAGCGCACGTACAACCGCGGTAATTATACAAAAGGGCTTGCTTTTGGGCAGGATAAATCGTTTGTTTCATCCGCTGTACAGGGGCATATCGGCGAATTTGTAGGAACCATAAAGGTCGAAAACGGTAAATATTGCTGTTACTCCGTGGAAAGGTTTGGTAAAGGCGACAGCTTTAAAATACTGCGCGGAGGGAAGGAGATCGGCGGCGCGGATTTTGCCCAAAATATCCCCCATGGTTTTATATTATGCTCCAAATCAAGGCTTCGTAGCGGCGATAAGGTGTTTGTGACTACCGATACAACCTTAAATTCCGCGCTTTTGGTCGACCGAAAGAAAATCAAAGTCGCCCTATCCTTGCGTTTTTGCAAGGGTGCGAGGGCGGAAGTGCGGTTTGGCACATTTAAAATTTATGGCGATTCTGCGTTACAGGCAGCTGAAAACCGCCCGTTGACCGAAGATGAAATCAAGTCGTGTTTCAACAAGGTTGACAAATATCCCTTTGATATTGAGTATGTTTCAATAGAAACCGACGGCGTTTTTGTTCCGTCTGCCGAAATCAATGCTCTGCGCCGTAAGGCTTTTGCGGAATTTTTCGATTATATTTCCGCAAACAAAAATGTACAGGCGGTTGCTAGGCATTCTTTTCCGAATATGAAATCGGCAAAGAATAACCTGATAGCGGTTATTTCAAGCCAAAGCTTAAAAACCGCCGCGGATTTTACAATTTATAAGCCTCAAAGCTATTTATCGGTTGACTGTGACGCAAAAGATTTGTTTTTGTACTTGCCGCCGTTTATGACTTCGGCAGAAATAGAGCAGATCAAGCCAGAAATCAAAAAGTTCAGCGGGATCTACTGCGATGGCAGTTGGGCAATCGGGCTTGCCCGGGAACTGAGGATTCCACTGTTTGCCGGGACAGGTTTCAATATTTCCAACCGGGTGGATGTAGCTGTTTGCCCTTCAAGTTACATGGTTCTTTCAAAGGAATTAACATATTCCGAGCAGAAAGAATTGTCGGTTGAAAACGCGTTTGCGCTTTCGTCGGGCAACGTAAAGGTAATGGATCTTATTTACTGTCCGTTCGGCAGAAGATGCGCGGAGTGCGACAGGCGGCGGACATATACTTTAACCGACGAAAACGGCAGAAGGTTCCCGATCCGTCGCTATAATGTTGCGGATTGTCGGTTCGAGGTGTACAATTGCGCAAATCTTATCGGGAGTTCGCCCGTAGGCACATTTATCGACTGCTCGCTCGGTGTATCGCCCGACAAACTGCTCGATATTCGTTCCGACGAGCAAATGCAAAAGGAATATTTTAAAAACTATACGCGTGGGCACGGCAATTCGCCCGTATTATAAAATGGATATTAAAAGTTTGGAAAAACTCGAACTCAATAAAATTCTTGCCTCTGCCGCCGGGTACGCAAATCTTGGCGGGGGCAAGCGGCTTGTGCTGGAATGTACGCCGTCGTCTGATATAGAGGAGGTGCGCCGCCGCCTTGCTTTGACACGGGAATGTGACAAACTTCTGTACACCTACGGCATCGGCAAAATTCAACAATTCGGCGATATGGGCGATATTCTTGTGCGCGCACAGAAAAGATCTGTGCTTTCCTGCGCCGAGTTGCTTAACGTTGCCGGACTTTTAAGAGCCGTTCGCGATGCTTTCACTTCGATCGGCAAAATCACGGACGATAGTATAAAAATCATAAGATCCATTGCAGACAGGCTTTATTTTGACCGTGGGCTCGAAGAGGATATTACCGAAAAAATAATCAACGCAGAGTCCGTAAGCGACAGGGCAAGCGAAAAGCTTTATTCGATAAGATGTAAGATAAAGAGCCTGAACGAAAGGATACGCGACAAATTATCCGAATATATTTCAGGTAAAAATGCCGAGTTTTTGCAGGATCCTATAGTAACCATACGTAACGACCGATATGTAATTCCCGTAAAAGCCGAGCACAAGAGCCATATCAAAGGTTTTATCCACGATCGCTCAAAAACGGGCGCAACCTTTTTTATTGAACCTGAGTACGTGCTTGAGCTCAATAATGAGCTTATTGCCCTTACGATTGACGAAAAAGAGGAAGTTGAAGCGATTTTAAAGTCGCTGTCCGTCCGCGTGGGGGCCCAGTCAGCCGAATTGCAAACGGATATTGAAATTTTGTCCGAGCTTGATTTCAGGTTCGCTTTGGCTGAATTCGGATATGCGCTTAAATGCACCGAACCTAAGGTAAACAACCGCGGCTATATAAATATAATCAAGGGTCGCCATCCGTTGATCGATAAGGACAAGGTGGTTCCCGTATCGTTGGAACTCGGCTCGGGTTATAAATTTTTGCTGTTGAGCGGCGCCAACACGGGCGGTAAAACGGTCACACTGAAAATGTGCGGCTTATTCTGCCTTATGGCGGCTTGCGGTCTATTTATTCCCGCAGTCGAAGGCAGTTCTGTTGCGGTATTCGACGATGTGTTCTGCGACATCGGCGATAGCCAAAGCATTGAGGAAAGCCTTTCGACCTTTTCTTCGCATATTGAAAATATAATTAAAATTTGTAAAAATGTTCGTATGAACAGCCTTGTGCTCATCGATGAATTGGGCGGCGGCACAAATCCCGACGAGGGACAGGCGCTTGCAAAGGCAGTTGTCAAAAAATTGCTTGACGCAGGCTGCAAGGGCATAGTTACGACCCATTTTACCCCGTTAAAAGAATTTGCCTATACGGTCGAGGGCATTGAAAATGCCAGCATGGAATTTGACGCAACGACGTTGAAGCCTCTTTACAGCATAAAAATAGGGTTGCCCGGGGCGAGCAATGCACTTGCGATCGCAAGGCGGCTAGGCATGGACGAGGGGATCCTTGAGGATGCCACCGGTTATCTTTCCGAGGGAGCCCGTAATTTTGAGAATGTTTTAAGAAGAGCCGAGGAGAGCAGAATAAAGACTGAAGCCGAACTTGCCGAGGCTAATAAACTTAAAAGAGAGTGGCAGGAAAAAGTCGAGCAGGCGAACCGTATCACGGAGGATCTAAACAGGGAGCGCGAAAAAATAACGCGGACGGCAAGGTCAGAAAGCCGTCGTATAATAAACGAGCGGACAGAGAAGGCTGAAGAAATTCTTTCGGAAATCGAGGAGATTTTCAAAAAACAAAATATATCCGAAAGCGATCTGATACGTGCACGCACGCTTAAAAACAGGCTTGACGACGCGGCATATATAGATGACGGCGACAATAAAAAATTGAACGAATTTAAACCGGCAACAGCCGAAAATATAAAACCGGGCGTTCGCGTTTTCATTAAGCCGATGGAAACAAAGGGCGAGATTGTCAGCTTCAATAAAACAAAAGGCGAAGCAGAGGTGCAGTGCGGGAGCATAAAAATGCACTTAAAGCTTAAGGATCTCGCGGTCACGGGGGACGACGGAGTTCAGCCTCCCGCGAGGGTCAAGGTCGTAAAGAACATCCCGCATACCCAACCGGTTCTCGAAATAAACGTATTGGGTCTGACGGTTGCCGACGCTATATATGAGGTCGATAACTTTATTGACAGGGCTGTAACCGATAATCTTACGGAAATAAAAATCATACATGGCGTAGGCACGGGTAAATTAAGGTCTGCGATTTGGGAGCACCTTAAAAAACACAAAAACGTGGAGGCTTTCCGCTACGGCAAATACGGCGAAGGCGAAACGGGCGTTACGTTTGTGACGCTCAATTAGTCAATAATTGTTCCTCGGGTTAATATTATATAAATAGTATTAATTTTTAGGGGCAAACTATTGAAAAGCAAAATTTTATCGATATCAATAAATTTAGCCTTGGCTGCAATTGTGCTGGCTGTGGGACTTGTAGGTTTTTTGGGCGGCGCCACGCCTGCCGCTGCTTATGACAGCGATATACTGTATTACCACGGGAACGAAGACCGTCCGGGGGTGAGTTTGACTTTTAACGTATATGAAGGGACAGACGTTGTCTGGCGAATTTTGGATATATTGGAAGTACACAATGCAAAGGCAACATTTTTTATAGGCGGCGCATGGGCGGACGATAATATCGATTGCGTAAGGGAAATATATTCCCGCGGGCATGAATTGGGAAGTCACGGATATTTCCATAAGGACCATTCCAAAATGACCGAGGAAGCAAATGCAGAGGAAATCAGACCGAGCATCAAACTGCTTGAAATGATTTGCGGGCAGAAAATTTCTCTTTTTGCACCGCCATCGGGAGCATTTTCCGAAAATACCTTAAACGCCTGCAATAAAATGGAGTTAAAGGTCATCATGTGGAGCCGTGATACCGTAGATTGGCGGGATAAGGACGTAAATCTTTTGGTAAAAAGGGCTACAGAGGACTTAAAACCGGGAGAAATTATACTGATGCATCCTAAGGAGCAGACAGTAAAGGCTCTTCCGAAAATACTGAATTACATAGGAGAACACGGTTTTAAAACCGTAACTGTTTCTCAAAATATAGGAGAATAATGGTACATTTTAAACAATTTGACAACGGATTAAGATTGGTAGTAAACAAAATGGACTCGCTAATGTCCGTATCGATGGGCATAATAGTCCATACGGGAGCCGCTCAGGAAAACGATAAAGAGGACGGCATTTCACACTTTATCGAGCATATGATGTTCAAGGGTACGAAAAAACGTACGGCTTTCAAGATCTCGGACGAAATGGACCGAATAGGCGCCCAGATGAACGCCTTTACGGCAAAAGACATAACTTGCTATTATGCTAAGTCAACAACCGGTCATGCCGAGGAAGCCTTTGAAATACTTGCGGATCTGTTTTTAGAAAGCACATTCCCCGAAGATGAAATGGAGAGAGAGAAGGGCGTTGTTATAGAAGAGATAAATATGAACGAGGACACGCCCGACGATCTGTGCCTTGACATGCTGTCAACGGCTTATTTTGGTAACGAGGGCTACGGCAGAACGATTTTGGGTCCTCGTGAAAACGTTGCAAGATTCACCGTGAATGATATAAGGGCATATATGGACAAGCACTACACGCCGAAGAATATAGTGGTGTCCATGGCCGGAAACATTGACATAAATCTTGCTGAAAGCCTTGTTGCGAAGTACTTCGCGTGTCATAATTGGCGTGATTTTGATAGAAAACCGGTAAAGATTGAGTTGAAAGCTCAATCTTTGATCAAAACCAAGGATATCGAGCAAGTGCATATCGGCGTTGCTTTTCCCTCGGTAAAGAGATATGATAAGCTATTTGACGCTACGCAAATTATGAATGCGGTGCTCGGCGGCAGCATGTCGTCGCGGCTTTTCCAGACCGTACGTGAGAAACTCGGTCTTGCCTATACGGTGTATTCCTATGTTACAGCCTATGCAGAGGCGGGCGCATTGGCAATTTATGCGGGCGTTAATTCGTCTAAATATTTGGATTCCGTGGACGCTATTTTCGACTGTATAAACAGTATCAAAAAGAAGGATATTTCAAAGGATGAATTTGAGCGCGGCAAGGAGCAGCTGATTTCATCGTCTATTTTCTCCCGTGAGAGTACAAGTTCCCAAATGCTTTTATTTGGCAAGGAAATGCTGTACAACAACAAGATATACAATTTCGAAGAGCGCGTGAACAAAATTTCCGCCGTGACGCTTGACGACGTTATGGAAGCAATTGATTACAATTTTGACTATACAAACAAAGCTACGGCGGTCGTTGGTGCGGCGGATAAACCATTAAAATGATTGAAAAGGCAGTCGGCTTTGAGCCGTTTTACGATAAAGGATCGAAGGTCCTTATTTTAGGTAGTTTCCCGTCTGTAAAAAGCAGGCAGGTTGAATTTTACTATGGTAATCCGCAAAACCGGTTCTGGAGGGTGCTTGCTGAATTTTTCGGCGAAACTGCGCCTGCGGAAGTTCGGGACAAAAAGCAGTTCCTGTTAAATCATAATATTGCGCTTTGGGATATGGTGACCGAGTGTGAGATCAAAGGCTCGATGGATTCCGGAATAAAAAATTATAAAGTGGCGGACATTGAAAATCTGTTGCAAAAAATCAGCGTTCGGCTTATAATTCTTAACGGCGGTAAGGCTTATGAGATTTTTTCAAAGCATTATCCCCGTATTGGCGCAAAGTACATAAAGCTCCCGTCTACAAGTCCTGCCAATACCCATTTTGCAAAGGAGGAGTGGTTTGAAGCCCTATCAAGAGTTTTTAAACGAGCTTAAAGCCGTTGCTGAGCCCGAATACCGCGATTTTCATAAAAAACTGCTTAAAAACGACAAAATCAACGTTCTCGGCGTCCGCGTTCCGATTCTCAAAAGACTTGCAAAAAAATATGTAACAGCGGTAGACGATCTTCTATCCTACCCCGACGAGTTCTACGAGGTAACGTTTGTAAAGCTTTCCGCAGTGGCTTTGCTCGAGTACGACGCTTTTATTGCACGGCTCGAAGGTTGCGTAAAGCTGATAGATAATTGGGCTACATGCGACTGCTTTGCGCCAGGCTGTATAAGGTATAACCGCGATAAGTTTATGCCGTATATAAGGAAATATGCGGCGGCACCCGGAGAGTTCGGGCAACGCTTTGCTCTTACGACTTTACTTCATTTTTACGTGGACGGGCAGTATCTTGAAACGATATTTGCAATTGTCGAGCGGTGCGACACGTCGAAATACTACGTCCATATGGCGGCGGCATGGCTTATTGCCGAAACGCTGGTCAAACATTATGAAAGGGCGGTCGGTTTTTTGTCCGATAACTCTCTTGACAAAAAAACGCACAACAAGGCAATTCAAAAGGCGTGCGAAAGCTTCAGACTTTCAAACGACCGTAAAAATTATTTAAAAGGTATGAAAAGATAACAATGGAAATCAAACAACAGCTCACACAGGAATTTAATTTAAGGCCGGACCATGCGGAAAATATTCTTAAGTTGCTCGACGAGGGCAATACTATTCCCTTTATCGCACGCTACAGAAAGGAAATGACAGGTGCGATCGACGATCAGGTGCTCCGTGCGTTTAACGACAGGTATGAATATCTTAAAAACCTTAATAAGCGCAAACAGGAGGTCGCCAATTCGATTACCGAACAGGGGAAGATGACCGATGATATTCAGGCTGCCATTGACGGCGCGCAGACAATGACCGAGGTCGAGGACATATATCGTCCATATAAGCAAAAGAAAAAAACGAGAGCCTCGGTTGCAATCGAAAAGGGTTTGCAGCCTCTTGCCGGGTTTATTCTCGAACAAAAGGAAGATCCCTTCAGGGAAGCCGAAAAATACATAGACGAGGAGAAGGGAGTTTTAACCGCTACCGACGCCATTAACGGCGCAAGGGATATAATTGCCGAAATAATTTCCGACAACGCCGAACTTCGTAAAAAGCTTCGTTCTCTCTTTGAAAACCACGGCGAAATGCAGGTCAAAATGATAAATGACGACGGCAAAGGCACTTACGCAATGTATTCCGATTACGCGGAGTTGCTTCCCGAAATAAAAAATCACCGCATACTTGCTATCAACCGCGGCGAGAACGAGGAGTGCCTGAAGGCGAAGATTTATTTCAATCCCGATATCGCCAAACGCGTCTGCACTGCAAAATATGTAAATTTAAAGGGCGATCCCGCGTGCATTAAGATAATAGAGGAGGCCGCCGACGACGGTTATGACAGGCTTATCGAGCCTTCTATAGAGCGCGAGGTGCGCGCGATACTCACCGACAGAGCAAGCGAGCAGGCGATAAAAATGTTTGAAGTTAACCTTCGCCCTCTGCTTTTACAGCCGCCCGTCAAGGGTAAAGTGACGTTGGGGCTCGACCCCGGTTACAGAACGGGCTGCAAGGTCGCGGTAGTGGACGAGACGGGCAAGGTGCTCGATACGTCCGTAATTTATCCGGTGCCCCCTAAAAACGATATCGAGGGCGCAAAAAGGATAATCAAAGATCTTATCGCAAAGCATAAGGTAGACATAATTTCGATCGGCAACGGAACGGCGAGCAAAGAAACCGAAATTTTTGTTGCAGATCTGTTAAAGGAGCTTGGTGACGAAAATGTCAGCTATGCCGTAGTAAGCGAGGCGGGCGCGAGCGTTTATTCGGCAAGCAAGCTCGCGGTCGAGGAGTTCCCCGATTTTGATGTTACGCAGCGTTCGGCAGTGTCCATAGCAAGAAGATTGCAGGATCCCTTGGCTGAGCTTATTAAAATCGACCCTAAATCCATAGGCGTCGGGCAGTACCAGCACGATATGGACGCAAAGCGGCTGGATAGCGTATTAGGCGGAGTTTTAGAGGACTGTGTAAACAGCGTTGGCGTGGATCTGAACACGGCAAGCGTCTCGCTTTTGAAATATGTTGCCGGACTCAATGCGGGCATTGCAAAAAATATAGTCACCTACCGCGAAGAAAACGGTAAATTTACAGCCCGCGCCGAGCTTCTGAAGGTTTCAAAACTCGGCCCCAAGGCATATGAACAGTGCGCAGGATTTTTGCGTATTCCCGACGGCAAAAATATTATGGATAACACCGCCGTGCATCCCGAATCATATAAAAAGGCTGAAAAGCTTTTACAGCTCTTCGGTTATACCGCGGAGGACGTAAAGGCCCGCAAAATTTCCGATTTGCCTCAAAAGGTAAAGGAATTCGGGGAAAATAAGGCGGCGGAGTACTGCGAACTTGATATTGCAACGATGAACGATATAGTGAACGAGCTTATCAAGCCCGGCAGAGATATCCGCGACAACTTGCCCCACAGGAAGCTTAGGAAGGATATTCTCAGCATAGAAGATCTGGCGGTCGGCATGGAAGTGGAGGGTACGGTAAGGAACGTAATAGATTTCGGCGCGTTCGTCGATATCGGCGTTCATGAGGACGGGCTCGTCCATATTTCGGAAATTACCGACAGATATATCCGCCACCCGTCTGAGGTGTTAAAGGTCGGACAGCAGGTAAAAGCAGTCATAATCAGCCTCGATAAAGCAAAGCATAGGATAGGTTTGTCTTTAAAGCAGGTCAAAAAGCAAGCTAATTGACTTGACAACACACAGTCTTTATTGTAAAATTTTACCGTAAATATTTGGAGGATAATAAAATGTTTGAAGAAATAGCCAAAATACTTGCAGAGCAGTTGGGCATACCCCAGTCAAAAATCACATTGGAAAGCGATATCGTCAAGGATCTCGGAGCCGACTCTCTTGACGTGGTCGAACTTTTAATGACCCTTGAGGACAACACGGGCAAAACCATTCCCGAGGATAAAGTGACCGACTTAAAGACAGTCGGCGACGTTGTAAGCCTTCTGGAATCCTTATAAGCTTGTAAAAGTGCAAATGGCGACGATTTTTCGTCGCCATTATTCAATATTATATAATATAAAAATAGTCGCTTCGATAATTTACTTAAGTATCGAAACGGCTATTTTATTTTTTATTCAAGCATTCGTGTAATTATAAAACCGTATAAGACTAAACAATAATATTTATCAGTCTTTTGGGCACGAGAATGAATTTTTTAATTGTTTTGCCTTCGATATAGGGCTTGATATCCTCGTTTGCAAGCACGATCTTCCGAATATCATCCGCTGGCATATCGGCGGGAACTGTGATTTTTGTTTTGATCCTGCTGTTTATCTGCACGGCGTATTCAAAATCGTCGTCGCCGCACTTCGAAGGATCGTACACGGGCCATTTTTCATAGGCGATAGTGCCGTTATGTCCCAAAACAGTATTCCAGATTTCCTCGGTGACGAAAGGAATGACGGGGTTTAGCAGTTTTATAAGCCCCTCGGCGTATTCCTTTGGCAGCTTTTTGCCCTCTGAAAGCTCCTTATATATGGCATTTACAAAAATCATCATTTGCGAGATCGCCGTGTTGACCTTCATCGCCTCGTAATCTTCAGTGACCTTTTTAACCGTTTGATTATAAATTTTTTCGAGATTTGCATTAGGGGCGGAGGAGATGGAGTCGGTTTCGCAGTAAATTCTGTAAACTCTGTCGATAAACTTTTTAACGCCTTCGATATTTGAGGTGTTCCACGGCTTTGTATCGGCAACCGGGCCCATAAACATTTCGTACATTCTCATGACGTCGGCGCCGTAGTCGCGCACGATATCGTTGGGATTTATAACGTTTCCGAGGCTCTTGGACATTTTGTTGCCGTCCTCGCCTAAAATCATGCCCTGATGGAAAAGTTTTTTGAAAGGCTCTTTATAGGGAACAAGTCCTTTGTCGTAAAGGAAGTTATTCCAGAAGCGCGAGTAAAGCAGGTGCCCTACAAGGTGTTCTTTGCCGCCGAGGTAAAAATCAACGGGCATCCAGTGCTTCAAAAGCTCGTAATTTGCAAATTCCTTGTCGTTGTGAGGATCGCAGTAGCGTAAGAAATACCAGCTCGAGCCTGCGGAACCCGGCATTGTGGTGGTTTCCCGCTTACCTTTTTTGCCGTTTACGGTAACATTTACCCATTCGGCAGCATTTTCAAGCGGGGCGTTTCCGCCGTGCGCTTTGTAGTCGGTCATGGGCGGGAGAACAAGCGGGAGTTCGCTGTCGTCCAAAAGCACAACTTCGCCGTCTTCAAGGTGTATTACGGGGAGAGGCTCGCCCCAGTATCTCTGGCGGGCAAATATCCACTCCCGCAGTTTATAGGTAACAGTCTTTTTACCGCAATGGTGCTCCTCGAGCCATAATGCCATTTTTTCGATAGCCTGCTGCTTGTCGAGCCCGTTTAAAAACTCCGAATTGATATGCAAGCCGTCCTGAGTGTAGGCTTCCTTGGTAATGTCGCCGCCCTCGAGGACTTGAATTATGGGAATGTTGAATTTTTTGGCAAATTCATAGTCGCGCGTGTCGTGGGCGGGCACAGCCATAATCGCCCCTGTGCCATACGAGGTTAAAACATAATCCGAGATATAGACCGGCAACTTATTGCCGTTTACGGGATTTACCGCATAGGCGCCTATAAATACGCCCGTTTTTTCCTTGTTGAGTTCCGTGCGTTCCAAATCGGACTTACTTGCACACAGCTTTTTATATGCGTCGACTTCTGCCCGCTTTTCCGGCGTCATAATCTCGTCAACGAGTTTATGCTCGGGCGCCAGAACGCAATATGTGGCGCCGAAGAGTGTGTCGCACCGCGTGGTGAATACTGTAAATTTTTTGCCTGTCCCCGCGACCTCGAAATCAATATTTGCGCCAACGGATTTGCCTATCCAGTTTCTCTGGGAAATTTTGGATGATTCGGGCCAATCGAGTTCGTCGAGCCCCTCCAAAAGTCTTTCGGCATACTTGTTTATGTCGATCACCCATTGCTTCATGTTTTTACGGACAACAGGATATCCGCCGCGCTCGCTTTTTCCGTCTATAATTTCGTCGTTTGCAAGCACCGTTCCAAGCTCCTCGCACCAGTTTACCGGAGTTTCGACATATCGCGCAAGCCCCGCCTCGCAGAGCTGCTTGAATATCCACTGCGTCCATTTATAATAGGAAGGATCGCAGGTGGAAACTGTCTGATCCCAGTCATAGGAGAGCCCGAGCATTTTGAGCTGCGAGGTAAACGTTTTAATATTTTCCTGCGTAAAGCCGTCGGGATTATGTCCGGTCCTGATGGCAAATTGTTCGGCGGGCAGACCAAAGCTGTCAAAGCCGATAGGGTGGAGCACATTATAGCCCTGCATACGCTTCATTCTCGCAAGAATGTCGGTTGCTGTGTATCCCTCGGGATGCCCGACATGCAAGCCTGCTCCCGAAGGGTATGGGAACATGTCCAAAACATAATACTTGGGCTTGGAAAAATCATACAAATCTGTGTGGAAGGTCTTGTTTTTATCCCAATAATCGATCCATTTTTTTTCAACGGCATTGAAATCTGTGTAAGCCATAATGATATCCTTAATAATTGATTTCCCGTTAATTATACGATTTTACAAAGAAATTGGCAAATATTTTTGAGTAAAATGCGATTTAATATTGTTGACAATTAAAATTTATTGTATTAATATAAATACGCTTGATAAAAGACAAGTACCGCCGAGGGATTTTCAGAGAGTGCGCGTATGCTGTGAGCGCATAATTTTAAGGAGAACGGGAAACCACTTTATTTAAATCAGGCAGTCAAAGCGGTCCTTTATAAGGGCAATTAAGGTGGAACCGCGCAAATTAAGCTTTTGCGTCCTTAAACGATTATTTTTTTCGTTTAAGGATTTTTTTATGGAGGAAGTTATGGAAATTTTACTTAAAAACGGCAATAAAATCACTGCCGACGACGGTGCAGACTGCTCGGCGGTTGCGGCAAAAATAAGCGAGGGAATAGCCCGCAACGCAGTGGCCGCCAGGGTCAACGGAAAGCTTTGCGATCTCTCGACCGTGCTTAAGGACGGCGACTCACTCGAGCTGGTCACTCTGAAGGATAAGGAGGGGCTCGATATATACCGGCATACCTGCGCACATGTGCTCGCACAAGCGGTGAAGAACATTTATCCGACGTGTAATCTTGCGATAGGTCCGGTGATCGAAAACGGATTTTATTACGATATCGACTTTAAAACCCCCATATCGCAGGATGATTTTACAAAAATCGAAGCTGAAATGGATAAGATAATACGGGCAAAAACTCCTATTGAACGCTTTGAGCTTCCCCGCGAGCAGGCATTGGAGCTTATGAACAAGTACGGCGAAAAATACAAGGTCGAGCTCATAAACGATTTGCCAGAGGACGCCGTAATTTCCTTCTATAAGCAGGGCACCTTTACGGACCTTTGCAGGGGACCTCACCTTCCCAATACGGGTAAAATCAAAGCTTTCAAGCTTACTTCGTTGACCGGCGCATACTGGCGCGGAAACGAAAAAAATAAGATGCTTACAAGGATATACGGCACTGCGTTTGAAAAGAAATCGCAGCTCGACGAATATATTACGGCGATGGAAGAGGCGAAAAAGCGCGACCACAATAAAATAGGGCGCGACCTCGGGATATTCATGACCTCCGACGTAATAGGTCAAGGCTTGCCCATTCTGATGCCCAAGGGCGCGAAAATGATACAGATACTTTCGCGGTTTGTTGAGGATGAGGAGGAAAAGCGCGGCTTCCAGATAACCAAAACGCCTCTTATGGCAAAATCCGATTTATATAAAATTTCGGGGCACTGGTATCATTACCGCGACAAAATGTTCCTTTTGGGTGATGTTGACGAGCACGGCGAGAGCGTGGACGGCGAAGAAATTATGGCTCTCCGCCCAATGACCTGCCCGTTCCAATATCAGATATTCAAAAACGGTTTAAAAAGCTACCGCGACCTGCCTTGCCGCTACTCGGAAACAGCTACGGAATTCAGGAAGGAAGCCTCTGGCGAAATGCACGGGCTCATTCGCGTAAGGCAGTTTACTCTGTCCGACGGACACATAATCTGCACGAAGGAGCAGGTAGAGGATGAATTTAAGCGCTGCCTCGATTTGAGCTATTATCTTTTGGACGCGCTCGGGATGCGCGACGACGTAACCTACCGGTTCTCAAAGCGCGGCGCGTCGAAGTCTGAAAAATATATCGATAACGACGAGGCGTGGACGAATACAGAAGCAATGATGAAGAAGATACTCGACGACCTCAAAATCGACTATGTCGAGGCGGACGACGAGGCGGCCTTCTACGGACCCAAGCTCGACGTACAGATTAAAAACGTCCACGGGAAGGAAGATACACTTATAACTATTCAGATCGACTTCGCGGCAGGCGAGAGCTTTGAAATGCAGTATGTTGACGTGGACGGAACCAAGCAAACTCCTTATGTTATACACCGCAGTTCGATCGGTTGTTACGAAAGGACGCTTGCGTTTCTTATTGAAAAATATGCCGGAGCATTCCCGCTTTGGATGTGCCCCACACAGGTAAAGGTTCTTCCTATTACTGACAGAACTCTCGGCTATGCCGAAGATATTGCCTGCAAGCTTCAAAACGTGGGCGTCAGGGTAGAGGTGGACAGACGTAACGAAAAGATAGGCTATAAAATAAGAGAAGCCAAAATGGATAAGGTTCCCTATGTTCTCGTAGTCGGGGACAAGGAAGCCGAGGACGGAACGGTAAATGTCAACAAGCGCGGCGTCGAGGACAAGGCGACGGTTAAATTTGACGAATTTTTGTCGAAAATCATGCTTGAAATAGCAAATAAGGTTATTTTCTGATAAAAAACACTTGACATTTAAATGTGAGATATCATAAAATATATGCGTAAAGTAAAGGCAACCCCTTTCGCCGTACGGAAATTTTGTCCGGCTGATAACGTATTTAAGGCAGTATAATGCCGTGGCGTGATCGGGTTGTTTTTGCGGCCCGATTTTATTTATAAAATTTTTAAAGAGGTAAATGATTATAAAAGATTTGTATTCCGTAAATGAGGCAATACGCGATAAAGAAGTGCGAGTTATCGGCAGCGACGGTCAAATGATAGGCGTAATGAGCAGTATGCAGGCGCAGAAGCTCGCAGACGAGGCCGAGCTTGATCTGGTAAAGATCTCGCCCACTGCAAACCCGCCCGTGTGCAAAATAATGGATTATTCCAAATTTAAATACGAGCAGGCAAAGCGCGATAAGGAGAACCGCAAAAACCAGACGATAGTTGAAATTAAGGAAATAAGACTTTCCATGACTATCGATGTCGGCGATATAGCGGTTAAGACCAAGCAGTGCCTCAAATTTTTGGAAGCCGGCAACAAGGTTAAGGTTTCGATAAGAATGAAGGGACGTGAAAATGCCAGAGCTTATCAGGGCGTTAAGGTTATGCAGGATTTCTTTGAGGGACTCGGCGGGAAAGCGGTGCAGGATAAAAAGCCCGTAACGGAGGGCAGAAACATAACCATGATGCTTTCTCCCGCAAAAAATTAATTTATAAAATATTCATATGGAGGATAAATAAATGCCTAAGCAGAAGTCACACAGCGGCAGCAAAAAGCGTTTCTGGCTGACTGCCACCGGTAAGGTTAAAAGACCTCACGGAGGCAAAAACCATAAGGCAGAAACCAAGAACAGAAAAAGAAAGAGAAACCTGCGTAAAAACACGCTTGTTTCCAGTGCTACGGAATCCAACGTAAAAGCGATGATTCCTTATAAAGATTAACGGAGGACTTTAAGGATGCGTATTAAGAGAACAGTAAACGCTTTGAAAAAGCGCAGAAAGATATTACGTCTTGCAAAAGGCTACCGCGGTTACAAGTCTAAGAACTATAGAATTGCCCGTCAGGCAGTTATGAAGTCCTTGAATTATGCTTTTATCGGCAGAAGATTGAGAAAGCGCGATATGCGCAGTCTTTGGATCGCCCGCATAAACGCAGCGGCAAGGATCAACGGACTTTCCTACTCAAAGTTTATGCACGGTCTTAAAACCGCAGGCATCAACCTCAACAGAAAGGTTCTTGCAGACCTTGCGGTGAACGACGCGCAGGCTTTTGCGGCTCTTGCAGATAAAGCCAAGCAGGCGCTTTAAATATAATTTAAGCCTTTTGTACCGAAAGGCTTAATTTTTTGTTATGATAATAACGTCAAGGTCAAACCCAAAAATTAAGGATATTGTTAAGCTGAACGATAAAAAGTACAGGCGTGAAGCAGGGCTGTATCTTGTAGAGGGCTCGAAGCCTGTAAACGAGTGCATTGCTGCCGGCTGTGAAATAAAAGAAATCATCTGTACGGAAAAATTCGCAGGCGGCTTTGAAGATCCCATTATCGTAAGCGAAGGCGTGTATGGGGCAATTTCTTCGGAAAAGGCTCCACAGGGCGTAGCGGCGGTAGTTAAAATGCCGCAAAATTCTTTAAAAGCTCCCGAAGAGAACTGTATCCTTTTGGACAGGCTTCAGGATCCGGGAAATCTCGGAACGATCATACGTACGGCCAATGCGGCAGGCTACAGCGAAATTTACCTTATTAACTGTACCGATCCGTATTCTCCCAAAGCTGTGCGCGCCAGCATGAGCGGCGTATTTTTCGTAAAAATATATCAGGGCGAGAGGGACGAGATCTTAAATGTTTTAAGCGGGATCCCTATGATCTGCGCCGACATGTCGGGAGAAAATATCTTTGATTTCAAGCCGCCCGAAAGGTTTTGCCTTTGCGTAGGCAACGAGGGCTCCGGCGTTGACCGAATTATTAAAAACTCAGCAGATTACAAAGTTAAAATACCTATGAGACAAACTTGCGAGAGCTTAAACGCCGCAGTTTCGGCAGGTATAGCAATGTATGCTTTAAAAGAGCATAGTTATAAGTGAGGTAATTTATGTCAGGACATTCAAAATGGCACAATATACAAGCAAAAAAAGGTAAGACGGACGCAGCACGCGGCGCGGCGTTCACCAAAATAGGCAGAGAAATTGCAGTTGCAGCAAAGGGTAATCCCAATCCCGAAACCAACTCCAAGCTTGCCGACGTTATAGCCAAGGCAAAGGCTGCGAATATGCCCAACGATACGATAAAGCGTTCTATTGCCAAGGCTGCAGGCGAGCTTGCTGGTAAAGATTATAAGGAGCTTATCTACGAGGGATACGGCGCGGGCGGCGCCGCGGTCATAATAAAAACTCTTACCGACAACGTCAACAGAACGGCGGGAGACGTCCGTTCGGCAATGGCTAAATGCGGCGGGCAGATGGGAAATAACGGCTGCGTTTCGTACATGTTTGATAATAAGGGCGTATTCGTTATAGAAAAAACGGTCGCGCTCGACGAAGATACCATGATGGAGTACTGCCTCGAAGCCGAAGCCGAAGATTACACGGTAGAGGAAGATGTTTACGAGGTGTTCACGACTCCCGAAAACTGGTCTGCGGCAAGAAAGTATTTCGAGGACAAGGGCGTTACGTTCCTTGAAGCTGAAATCAAAATGATCCCCCAGAATTATATAACACTTTCGGGCGAAAAGCTTGAACAGTTTGAAAAAATGCTCGACAGGCTCAATGAACTCGACGACGTGCAGGACGTTTATCACAATGTCGATTTGCCCGAGGACGAAGAGGAATAATAAATTTATTTATTGTTAAACTAGGCGCAACAAACGGTTGCGCCTAGTTTTTATAAAATCACTTGAAAAAACTTTGTTTGCAACGGTATAATACTTTCAGAGGTGCACAGATATGTTTTCGGAAAAACTTGTTGAAGCGAGAAAAAATAAGTGCCTTACTCAGGACCAGCTTGCCGAAAAGCTTTACGTAACAAGACAGGCGGTTTCACGCTGGGAGCGCGGCACAGCCGAACCTGATTTGCAGACGCTTGCGCGGCTTTGCAACATTCTCGGCGTATCGGCGGAATATTTTATCGGCACAGATTCAGCCGCAGAAACGGTTTTGTTTAAAAATTTGCCGTGGAATGAACGCCACGAATATTTTTGGCAGTTTGCCGCAACCCAAAAGGCAAAGCAAGTTTTTGTATCTGTATGCGGTTTTTTGACCATAATGAGTTTATGCGGCATAATATTCCTATCTGTCCGATTAATTCTATATAACTATGGCTTAGTACAATACAGAATTAATGTAACATTAATTATAGCGTTGATTGCGGGACTATTTGTTTTCAATTTACTGTTTGCCGGTTTATGCATATATCTGAAAATAATTATTTCAGCCCAATTCAACAGATGGCTTTATGAGCGGAACATTTTAAGAACTTCAAAAATATTATAAAAATAGCGCATATAATTATATTTGTTGCGCAAGATATTTTTACAAGCGGCAACGCTTTAATATATATGCTTGTTTGTTAAAGCGTTGATCGTTTTGACAGATGGGCGGGGGAGTATTCTGTTTTGGATACTCCCTATGTATTTTTGCGGCAAAATCTTAATACAATAATATATGACCCGTAAAAAAATTATTGTAAAAGCAATTTGGTTTGCCGTCTGTATTTCGGTTTTGATTTCGACGCCTATAATTACGGCGATAAAAAATATTGGAACAAACGCAGAAGAAGCCGAAATGAATATGATAACCGTTTGGCAGATCGATAGCTTTGAGGGAGGAAAAGGTTCTCGAGCAAGCTTTTTGCAAAGCCTCGGCGATGAATTTTCCAAACAAAACGACTGCTATGTACATATAATTTCCCTATCCTCCGAAGCCGCAAGACAAAATCTTGCCAAAAACACGGTTCCCGATTTAATATCATACGGTGCGGGAACATACGGGCTTGAAGGCTACATCAATGGCAAGCCTGCTTCAAGCGTGTGGGCACGCGGCGGGTATTGCGTTATTACGACCGATGAAAGCGCCGATTTCAGCGATATGGGCACACAAAACACAGTAATTAACCGCGGAATAGAAAATATGTCAGGTGCTGCGGCACTGTTTCTCGGGCTGAACGGAGCAGCAACGGAAAATCCCACAAGCGCATATGTAAGCCTATTGAACGGCAAATTCAAATATTTATTGGGCACCCAGAGGGATATATACCGAATGACAACACGGGGGGCCTCGTTTAAAGTAAAGCCTGTAACTGAGTTCAACGACCTATATCAACTGATATCCGTAACAGCTGAAAACGCCAAAAACAGGAGATATTCAAAAGAATTTATTTCATTCCTTAAATCAAAAGCAAATGAATTGGATGAAATCGGTCTGATGGGCGACAGCAAGCTCTATGACGGCGCCATGTCGCAAATGGAGGGGATAAAGTTCGAATTTGAACTGAAAAACCCGGTAAGCTTGGATATGAAAAACAGGCTTGACGACGCTATAACTAATTCAAATATAAATTTACTTAAAAATTTACTTAAATAATATTGAAATAAACCTGAATGAATGGTAAAATATAAAGGTAAAATTCGGTGGATCCTAATAATCTTGATGTAGTATCTGAAAGGAATTTCGATTTATCCAAGCATACAACATACAGGCTTGGCGGAAAGTGCAAGATAGCATTTATGCCCGTAACCGAAGACGCTGCAATCAAAATTTTTTATAAGCTAAGCTCGCGAAATGAAAGATTTTTCGTACTCGGAAACGGCTCTGATATTCTTGCGTCGGATAGATTTTATAACGGCTCGGTCATATGCACGTCAAAACTTAATAAAATTACGCTTGACGGCGATATCCTGAATTGCCAAAGCGGAGCGACAGTTGCGCAGCTCTTAAAATTTTGCATAGAAAACGGGTTGGGCGGACTTGAATTTTTGGCAGGAATACCGGCAAGCGTGGGCGGGTTGACTTATATGAACGCAGGAGCGTGCGGAAAATTTATTTCAGATGTTTTAGTTGACTGCAAGGTTTTTAACGACGAATTGCATATTTTTTCAAATAAATTATGTGATTTTGGATATAAATATAGTACTATGCGTGACATAAATTGCTTGATTTTATCTTCACGTTTTAAGGTTAAGTTATCAAGCGAGGCAAAAGTTAAAGACAATATCCGCCAAACTTTATTAAAAAGGATGGCTCAGCCTAAAGGCAAAAGCTGCGGATGTGTTTTTAAAAATCCAAACGGGCTGAGCGCGGGCAAAATCATAGAAGAGTGCGGACTGAAGGGCTTTAGAATCGGAGGAGCGGTTGTAAGCCGCGCGCATGCAAACTTTATTTTAAACGAGGGCGCGACTGCAGCTGAAATTTATGCGCTTATCGGCTTTATAAAGGCAAGGGTGTTAGAGAGATTCGGGTTACGGCTCGAGGAAGAGGTTGTGTACATAGGAGAATTCAATGATACTTTCGGCTGATTATCATACGCATACGCCCTACTCGCACGGAAAAAATACCGTACTTGAAAATACCCGTGCGGCAAAGAAACTTGGTTTAAAGCAAATTGCTATAACCGATCACGGCTTCAACCATTTACTGTTCGGGCTCAAGCGCAAAAAGCTCGGTGAGTTGCGCGCAGAATGTATAGAGGCGGAAAAGCTCACAGGAATAAGAGTTTTGATGGGCATGGAGAGCAACCTCATTTCGCTTGGCGGCGACACAGATATGAAAGAGAGCGATTTGCCGTTCTTCGACATTTATCTGTGCGGTATCCACGAGGTTTTGAAATATAAAAAATTTTCCGATATGTACAACATAATGATGAAAAATTATGCCGCCTACAAATTCGGCAAAAAACCGTCTGAAAAGGTAATCGAAAATACCACCAAAGCATATATAAACGCAATTAAGAAAAACCCGATAGATATTCTCACCCATATAAATTATAAGTGCTACTGTGACCTTGAGGAAGTGGCAAAATGCTGTGCCGATTACGGCACTTACATCGAGATCAACACTAAAAAGCGGCATGTTTCCGCCGAAGAGCTCAATTTAATGGCTTCGACCGGCGTGAAATTCGTAATCGATTCCGACGCCCATTCGGCGGATAGAGTAGGCGATACAAAAATAGCCGAAGAGTTGCTCAGTGAGGCTGAAATACCTTTGGAATCAATAGAGAACATCGACGGCAGAATACCGAATTTCAGATTTGCGGAATACAAAAAAAAGAATCTTTAACATGCAAAACTTTACCGAAGAAATAAAACAGGAAATAATTTCAACGCCCGTTCAGTCCGAAAAGGGCGCTCTTTGTATGCTTTCTTCGTTTATAAGAACGAGCGGAAGCGTAATATCGCGCAACGGTGTGTACGGGTTTGAAATTGTTACGGAAAACGAGCATACGGCTGAATTTTTTACGGATATTGCCGAAACCCGCTTTGGGTTGGATCTGACCGTTTCCGGCGCGCGTTTCGATGTTTTCAGCGGCAAGGACAAACTTGCTTTCGAATGTGTAGGCGCTCAGGCGGAAGAATTTTTGAAAAAAACCGGAATCGTAGGTGAAGACGCCGACGGTAAGTATTTGAATTTCGGCATTGACGAGCAATTGGTCGACGACGAAAATGCGATGATCTCATACATTAAAGGTGCTTTCCTCGGCGGCGGAAGTTGCACTCTCCCGGATGAAAATTCATACAGCCGCACAGGGTATCATTTTGAAATCGTTTTTTCGAATAAGAGCACCGCAAGCGATTTTTGCGATATTTTAGCCAATTTCGAGGTTCTCTCAAAACTTGTCGCACGCAAAGATTCGGCTGTCGTATATGTCAAAAGCAAGGAAGTTATTTCCGACCTATTAAATTTGATGGCTTGCAACGAAAGCCTTGAAAAACTGACCCAGATCGTTGAAATAAAGGACAAGTTCAACAATGCCAACAGGGTCAACAATTGCTCCGTATCAAATATCGATAAAACTGTTACCGCTTCGGTTAAGCAGGTTCGGGCAATTGAAATAATCAGGGAGACGATAGGACTTCAAAGTCTCGATAAGCCTATTTTTGACGTCGCCATGTGCCGGTTAGCGGATAAAAACGCTTCTATGCAGGAGCTTTCCGACAGGCTGCAGATATCGAAAAGCTGTTTGAACCACAGAATGAGAAAAATTATTGAAATTGCACAATCTCTGAGCTGAAGTCAAAGGAATAAGATATGACCGATTTTGTACATTTGCATTTGCACACCGAATATTCGCTTTTGGACGGCGCCTGCAAAATTGACAACTTAATAAGCCATTGCAAAAAGAACGGCATTGATACTGTATGTATAACCGACCATGGCAACATGTATGGCACGCTGCAGCTTGCGGAAAAAGCGTCCATAGCGGGGATAAAGTACATAATCGGATGCGAATTCTATCTTACCAAGGATATGAAAGATAAAAGCTCCAATACCGCCGAGCACCTGATTTTGCTTGCAAAAAATAAAGCCGGCTATAAAAATCTTGTCCAGCTTGATTCTATGGCCTTTGTGGACGGCTTTTATTATAAACCGAAGATCGACTACATGGTCCTTAAGGAACATTCGGAAGGCGTAATCTGCCTGTCTGCATGCCTTGCCGGCGGAATACCCAGAAGGCTTTTAGCCGACGATTACGAGGGCGCAAAAGAATTGGCGCTTTATCTTAAGGGGATTTTCGGTGAGGATTTTTACATTGAGATCCAAAATCACGGCATAAACGACGAGCGCCGCGTTTTGCCGCTGCTCGTTAAGCTCGCAAACGAAATCGGGGTGGAACTTGTCGCAACGAATGACGTGCACTACATAGAAAAGTCCGACGTGGAAATGCAGGACGTTCTAATGTGTATCCAAATGAAAAAGCAGCTCGACGATCCCAAGAGGATGAAGTTCGAAACGCAGGAATTTTATTTTAAAACGGGCGACCAGATGGCTGCGCTGTTCCCCAACCTGCCGCAGGCGATTTCAAACACAAGGGTGATTGCCGATAAAGTCACGGAGCCTGCGTTTAATCTTGATAAAAAGGGCTATCCGATAAAGGATACCTCGCTTATACCTATGTACACACCGCCAGACGGGTCGACCGCCGAGCAATATTTGAGAAAGCTTACCGAGGTCGGGCTGAAAAAACGCTACGGAACTCCGACGCAACGCGAGCTTGACAGAGCGGAGTACGAGCTTAACATAATCTGCGGCATGGGCTATGCCGACTATTATCTCGTGGTCTGGGATTTTATCAACTGGTCGAAGGAGCAGGGCATACCCGTAGGACCCGGCAGAGGCTCGGGCGTAAGCTCAATAGTAGCTTATTCAATAGGCATAACCGACGTTGAGCCCCTGCAGTACGATCTGCTTTTTGAGAGATTTTTAAACCCCGACCGCGTTTCCATGCCAGATTTCGATATCGACTTCTGTACGGAAAGGCGTGAGGAAACAATAGAATACGTCAGACAAAAGTATGGCAGGGAAAACGTTTGCCAGATTGTCACGTTCGGCACTATGGCGGCGAAAAACTCCATAAAGGACGTAGGAAGGGTAATGCGCGTTCCGTATTCCGAAACGGACAGACTCACCAAGATAATGGATGGCAAATCGTCTATAAGCGACCTTTTGGGAAGACGGATCGACGCGGCTCAGAAACAATTGGACGCCGAGACCGACGATGATAAAAAGCCGGATCTTGAGCAGAAGCTCTTAGAGTTAAAGTCGGCTAAAAACAAGGAATTCTGCGAAATTTATGAAACAGACATAACTCTTCGGCGAGTTATCGACATGGCTCTCAAGATAGAGGGTATGCCGAGACAGACGGGTATGCACGCCGCGGGAGTGGTCATCTGCCAGAAGCGCATAGCCGACAATGTTCCGCTTTCAAGAAACGGAGAAGATATTACAACGCAGTTTGTAGCAAAAGAGATCGAGGCGCTCGGAATGTTAAAGATGGACTTCCTTGCGCTTGTAACATTGACGGATATAAAGAAATGTCTTGACTATATCAAAGAAAACCACAACAGAGATATTGATTTCAATATAATAGGCTATAAGGATGAGGGCGCATATCAGCTCATTGCCGAGGGAGACACGGACGGAGTGTTCCAGCTTGAAGCCGGAGGCATGAAGAGATTCATGAAGACGCTTAAACCCGACTGTCTTGAGGATTTGATAGCGGGCGTTTCGCTCTATCGTCCCGGTCCTATGAAATTTATCGATTCCTTCTGCCGCAGAAAGCACGGTGAGGAGAAGATCTCGTACGACTGCCCCCAGGAAGAAAAAATTCTTAAGGTCACCTATGGAATACCCGTTTATCAGGAACAGGTTATGCAGATATTCCAGAATTTAGCGGGATTTTCACTCGGCGAAGCCGATCTTGTACGCCGTGCAATGGGTAAAAAGGACAAAAAGACGCTTATGGCGCAAAAGGAGAAATTTATCAACGGCGGTATAAGCGATATAAACGGATCGGAGATCAAGGGCTGCGTACACAACGGCATATCCGCAGAAGTTGCAGGCAAGATTTTCGGAGATATGGAGGGCTTTGCTTCATATGCGTTCAACAAATCTCATGCAGCCGCCTACGGCACGCTTGCATACCAGACGGCGTGGCTCAAAAAATATTACTGTAAAGAATTTATTTGCGCGCTTTTGAATAACCGTCTGAACAAAATAGACGAAATAACAAAATACGTTTTATACCTTAAAGAGAAAGGGTATAAGGTATATCCGCCGGACATCAATAAAAGTAAAACCTTTTTCACCGTTGAAAATAATGGCGTAAGGTTCGGTCTCTCAGCTCTCAAGGGCATTGGTCAGGGAGTTATCGAGGTCATAATGGAGGAAAGGACCAAAAACGGCGTATTCAAAGACTTCCCCGACTTTATTTTAAGATGTACAAACGCATTGAACGAAAAGCAACAAGCGGGAATTTCCGCCGGCACTCTTAACACAAGACTTGTGGAAGGGCTGATCTATTCGGGTGCATTCGACGAAATGGGCGTAAAGCGCTCGCAGCTTGCGCAAATATACGAGCCACTTTGCGCGCGCGCAAAAATAATAGGCAAACAGCATGCAAGCGCCCAAATGAGCTTTTTCGGAGATATTCTCGAAGAGGAAAAGCTTGAAGCCACTTATCCCGATATTGCCGAATTTGAGCCGAACGTAAAGCTTTCGCTCGAAAAGGAAGTGCTCGGAGTATATGTAAGCGGGCATCCGTTTGAAAAATATATGAACGCATTCCCCGACTGCAATTTTAACTGTTCGCTATTGGACGATTATGTTGAGGACGAGGAAGGTAATCGTACTTATAACCAAATTTCAGACGGTATGCATATTACTATGTCTGGCATAATATCGTCGTTTAAGCGTACAGTCACTAAGAGAACGGGGGCTATTATGGCTTTCATGAACCTGGAGGACGTGTACGGAAGCCTTGAGTGCGTGTGTTTCCCGCAGGTTTTTGAAAAAGTGAAAGCAATAATCGGGAATGACAGAATCGTTAAAATCAACGGAAAGCTTGATATCGATTATGAAAAAGGTATCTCCTGCATAGTCGACGACGTAATTGAAATAAGCGCGCCGTCCGGCAGTGAACAGCAGAATACCGAAATTCCCGGGGCGACGCTTTGGCTCAATACGTCAAGGATTGATGACGACAGTTTTGATGAACTTATGTCGGTTTTAAGCAATTATCCCGGTAGATTGGTTTGCAAAATAGTGCGCGGAGAAAAGCGCTATAAATTCCCTGCGGGCGTCAATTATTGCAGGGGGCTTTTGGCTGAGTTGTATTCATTTCTCGAGCAGGCGGAAGTTAAGTACGTTGAATCAAAATAATTTTATTAAAAGTGTTGTAATTTGCCTTTTAATTTGTTATAATATTTGCGGAAGTGATGAGAGCGTGTTCCGTGCTTGTTTTAAGGGGGCTGCACGAAACCTATAGTTGTGTGTGGAGGAATTTTTTATGAAAAGAATTGGCTTGCTGACCAGCGGCGGTGATGCTCCCGGCATGAACGCTTGCATAAGAGCGGTAGTGCGCACGGCAATTTATTTCGGCATGGAGGTTTACGGAATTGAGCGCGGCTATCAGGGGCTCATTGATGACGAAATGATCCCCATGGAAATGCGTTCCGTTTCCGATATAGTTCAAAGGGGCGGGACAAAACTCAGAACGGCGCGTTGTCTTGAAATGCTTACTAAGGAAGGGCAAAAAAAGGCGGTAAAAACGCTTGAAGCCCGCGGCATCGACGGACTTGTCGTAATTGGCGGCGACGGGTCGTTCAGAGGAGCTAAATGCCTTTCTGAGGAATACGGCGTTCCGACTATCGGAATACCCGGCACGATCGACAACGACCTTGAATATACCGACTATACTTTGGGCTTTGATACGGCTGTCAATACCTGCATCGACGTAATAAATAAGCTTCGCGACACTATGACTTCACACGAAAGGATCTCCGTAGTTGAAGTTATGGGCAGAAGGTGCGGAGATATTGCGCTGTACGCCGGTATTGCGAGCGGCGCCGAAATCATTGTGGTTCCCGAGGTCGTTTTCGACCTTGACGATATCGTAATGAAAATCAACCGCTCGAGAGCGAACGGTAAACATTCCAATATAGTTGTAGTTGCCGAGGGTGTATGCACAGCCGACGAATTTGCAAAACAACTGCAATCCGTAACCACATATTCCGTGCGCCCCACAACTATTGGTCATATCCAAAGGGGCGGCTCGCCCTCGATGGCTGACAGGATGCTTGCCGCACAGTTCGGAAATAAAGCCGTACGGCTTCTCAACGACGGCATCGGCAACCGGGTGGTAGGCATACACAAAAACGAAATCATTGACATGGATATCATTGAAGCTGTAAGCATGAAGAAAAAGTTCAATTATGAGCTCTATGAAACGCTGCAAATGATATCAATGTAACTACAAAGGTCGCTTTATGGCGGCCTTTTAAATAGATTTGAGGGGAATTTAATGATTCTGACTGTTTGTTTAAGCCCATGCATTGACGTAAACCTCGAGGTCGAGTCTCTGAATGTCGGCAGGTCGCATACCATTCTGAGCAAAAGAGTTTTTTTCACGGGAAAGGCAATAAATGTGGCAATAGGGCTGGCAAGGCTCAAGGTCGATTCCTTCGCCACAGGCTTTATGTATGAAGAAAACGGGCATCAGTTCGAGCAGGAATTACATAGGGAAGGGGTCACGTATAAATTTGTATGGAACAAAGGCAGGGTCCGCGAAAATTACAAATTTATCGACCATAAATCTATGCTCACCGAAATCGACGACATAAGCCCTGAGGTAAGCGAAGAAAAGCAGGAAGAGCTAATAAAGCTTGTTTCAAGGCTTTCGCCGTCCTGCGAGGCAGTAGTGATCTCCGGAGGACTTGCAAAAGGCATGTCGCCGGAATTTTACGGCAGAATCTTGAGCGTAGTGCCGTCAAATGTTAAAAAGGTTGTCGATTCTGAGGGTGAAAGATTGTTCAGTTCGCTCCGATACGGCGTTGACTTGGTAAAGCCCAACCTTGAAGAGCTTGAAAGAAGCTTGCAAAAATCTATAAGCACGCAAGAGGAAATGCTTGCCGCCTGCAAGGAGCTGATAAAGCTCGGGGCAAAATGCGTGCTGCTTTCACTTGGAAAAGCAGGGGCGATAATTACAGACGGAAATAAAAGCTACTGCTGCAAGAGCGTCAATGTTGCAATGAATTCTACTCTCGGCGCAGGCGACAGCATGGTTGCCGCTGCAACGAGCGCACTTGTAAAGGATACGCCGCTTGAAGAGATTTTACGGCAGGGCGTAGCTGCAGGAACTGCAGCCGTAACAAGTCCGGACAGTATATCTTTTAATAAAGAAAAATATGAGGAAATATTATCTTCATTGCACACAATCAAAATCACCGAATAGTTGAATATCGAGGAGATCTGTAATGAGTTGGAATAGTAATGCTCCAATGGAACTGCTTTCTCACATGCCGCCAAAGCTTTCAAAGGCAAACCTTGAAACAATACAGAAGGTTATAGATAACGACAAATTTATTTGCAGTTCAATGTTGGCGCGCGACCTTTGCGGCGAATATGCGCCTTTTTGTGCGCTCTGTGACAAGTCAATGGCGACGCCGTGCGCCGTGGCATATATAAGAATGAAACAGGCGGAGGGGATAAAGCTTGAAATAGCCGTTGCGGACGACGATTTATCCGCGCATGATAATAATACCGAAAAAAATCCAGCAGAAACGGATGCGCCCGAGGCTTTTGGAGCACCGCAGGATGTTGAAGCCGAAACAGTCACTGAAACTGTGCAGGCCCCCACAGAACAGCCGCAGGAAGAAGCAGAAGCCCAAGCAACATATAATGAGTCCAACGCTTCAACCGAGGAAGAGGGAATAGCCGAAGAATATTCGGAGCCCATGCCCGAGAAAAAAATTATAAGGATAGCTGTAGCCAAAAGAAAAAAATAATATCTTGAATTGCGGGCAAAAACGTCCGCAATTTCTTTGTGCTAAAATTTTATCAAAGACTAAAAAAAGATTGACAACATATGTCTTTTAAAATATAATATTTAGGTAAATAAAATCTGCTGCTGTGGCTCAGTCGGTAGAGCACATCCTTGGTAAGGATGAGGTCGGCGGTTCAAGTCCGCTCAGCAGCTCCATTCAAACACCTATTGCATTTTAAGGCAATAGGTGTACTTTTTTAATCTGCCGAGCGGCGCTTGAAATAATGTGACCCTATTAAGTCTTTTAAATAAAAAACCCGCGAATTTCGCGGGTTTTGTGTTTGTCTATATATTTCTCATTAATCCAACGACTTTGCCTAAAATCTGTACGCTGTCAAAAACAAAATCTTCCATATCGTCGTTTTCGGGATGCAGAATAATTTTACCTTTGCGCTTGTAAAAACGCTTAACAGTTGCCGAATCGTCTATGAGTGCTACAACGATATCTCCGTTTTCAGCCGTCTCCTGTTTTTTAACAACCACTTTATCCCCGTCCAACATTCCGATCTTGACCATAGAGGAGCCTTGAACATTGAGCATGAACAGATCTTCGCCTTCAAAAAAGTTGCCCGGTATAGTGTAATATTCCTCTAAATTTTCGCTCGCAAAAATGGGTTGACCTGCCGCAACAGTGCCGATCAGCGGAACATTTACGGTAGGTCCGAGGTTGGCAAGTGATACCGCACGGTTTTTGTTGCCTGTTTTTTTAAGAAGCCCGCGCTCCACAAGTCTGTTAATGATCTGATAGGGAGTAGCGGTAGAGCTTATGTTGCATCCATTGCAAATGTCCCTCACAGTCGGCGCATAGCCGTTTTTTGTTATAAAATCTTTAATAAAACCGTAAACCTTCTCGTCGCTGTAGGCTTTTTTCATAATAGACCTCTTATACTTTAATTTTAACATATGTTTACATAAAAATCAAACATTTGTTCCGAAGTATTTATTGTAATTTGCATTAATATGTGATAAAATAGGTTTCAGAGGTAAAATCATGAAGCATAAAAGAGGAGAGGAGTGCGTTTTATACGACAGGGAATGCATAGATTGCGGTGAATGTGATATTTGCGACCTCGATCCCGATAAAATTTGCGACAATTGCGGCAAATGCCTTGACATCCGCGACGACGCCGTAATTAAAATAGACGGTATAATTTTTGACGACAAAAATAAAAATGATTGAATTAAAAAAAGCGTCGCTTGAGGACGCTGAAACAATTTGGAGAATGCAAGTAAAATCGTTCTCCGATTTGCTTGAAAAATATAATGATTACGACACAAATCCGGGAAATGAATCGTTAGACAAGACTATTTGGCGGTTGAACCAAAACAACACTTATTTCTATTTAATTTTATATGAAGGCAAAACTGTCGGGGCAATCAGGGTAGTGGATAACCTTAATTCCTCGTCTTATAAGCGCATTTCGCCGATTTTTATTTTGCCGGAGTACAGAAACCAAGGTTTCGCGCAAGCGGCAATAAGGGCAGTAGAGGCAATTCATGGGCAAGAAATATGGGAGCTTGAAACTATTCTTGAAGAGAAGTTAAATTGCCGACTATATGAAAAAATGGGATACATTAGAACAGATTTAACTCAAAAGATAAATGAAAACATGACTTTGATAGTTTTCAAAAAGCACGGCAAATAATTGTCGTGCTTTTAATATCTATTTATCGTCGTCGGGCTTTAATTTAACTTTGCCGACAACGCTGCGGCGGTTTTCATCTGAAATAGCGGCATAGTGTTTTCTGGTGGTATTTACGTCTTTGTGCCCCAAAACGTCGGCTACGATATAGATATCGCCTGTCGCTTTATAGAGCTGCGTGCCGTAAGTGGAACGAAGTTTGTGCGGAGAAATATTTTTAAGTGGAGAGATTATCTTTGCATATTTATGGACGAGATTTTCAACCGCCCGCACAGTAATGCGCTTTTTGTTGTTGGAGAGGAAGAGTGCGTTCGGTTCCTGTAATGCTTCGGAATTATTCTCTTTATAGTCAAGGTAACGTTTCAAAGCTTCGGCGACATTCTCGTCAAAATATAAAATTGATTTACTGCCGCCCTTCCGGGTGACGATAAAGGAATTATCGTTAAAATTCAGATCGTCGTTATTGAGTCCGACCAACTCGCTGATACGGATGCCTGTGCCGAGGAAAAGGGTGAGAATAGCGCTGTCGCGCACCTTATTTTTATCATGATAAGCCTTTTGATGCGGAGTAAGTCCGGTTCCGCTTTCCGCAACATCCAAAATATTGAAAACCTCGTCCGAGTCAAGACGAATGATAGGTTTTTCATGTAATTTAGGCGTTGCAACCTTAGCTGAGTTGTCTACGCTTATAAAGCCCTTATTGAAAAAGAACTTAAACATTGCGCGGACGGAGGAGAGCTTACGCGCTTTGGCTCTGTCGTTACAGGTATGCTCCTTGCCGGCATAAACGTAGTGGGAGAGAAAGCTTAAAAAATATTCGACGTCGTTGCTTGTCACGCTTTCCAAATCGTCCAAAGTAAAATCCTTGACAGATTTTGATTTCCTGAACTTTTTTTCCTGAAGGAAGTAGAAGAAGATTTTTAAATCGTGAGCGTAGTTGAGCCTCGTAAGCGTAGATGTCTGGCTGTCAATGGCAAGAAAATAATCGTAGCAAAAGGACGGCAGTTCCTCATCAAGGATGCGCTCGATTGTCTCTAAATTTTTATTGTTTCGCTGGACATAAAAATTGCTTGTAGCCATATTCAAATTATAAAACAAACTTTAAAATAAGTCAACGCTGAAAAGTTTAAATCGACAAAAAACGTGGAGAGATATGCCCCTTATTTGCTAATGGGAGTAATTCAAAACATTAAAAACACTTCGTAAAACACAGCTTTTACGAAGTGTTGGCTATTTAAATCAACTCAAATAGCGGTAGTAATCAAAAATAATCAATTTTTTCTTCAATTTCTTATAGATTTAATATAAATAAATCAGGAATTTTACCAAGCAACGATATAGCGATATAATCGCAGATTCAATGAATTTTTCCTAAAAAAATTTGCTGCAACACAAAAAAATAATGGCTATTATGTCACGCATAGTACAGGAAAAGCCGAGGCAAAAGCCTCGGCTTTTAACGGTTCTGAATTATTTTTCGGCTTTTGAACTTAGACTCTTAAGATTCCATATCCTTGTCGCATATTCATATATACTTCTGTCTGCGGCAAAAATTCCGGAGGCTGCAATGTTTCTTAGGGACATTTGATTCCATCTGCGTTTGTCTGTGGCATACAATTTTGAAATTTCATGCTGTTTATTGCTGTACGCCGCAAAATCCGCCATGCACATGTAGGGATCTGCAACAGGCGAGCCGGTCAAAAGATAATTTGCGATCTCCGCAAAAGATTTGCCGTTGAAGCCGATTATAAGCGCTTCGATAATTCTTCTTAATCTGGGGGATTCATTGTAGAATTTACTCGAGCTGTAGCCGTTGCGCCAAATTTCATCAACTTCATTGGCCTTATAACCGAATATAAATATGTTTTCATCGCCGACAGCCTCAGCCATTTCAACGTTTGCGCCATCAAGTGTCCCTATTGTAAGCGCGCCGTTGATCATAAACTTCATGTTGCCTGTTCCGCTCGCTTCCTTGCCTGCAAGAGATATCTGTTCGGAAACCTCAGACGCGGGCATAAGCTTTTCGGACATTGTGACATTATAGTCTTCCATATAGACCACATTGAGCTTTTTGTTTACTTCGGGATGCTGTTTAATGTCCTCGGCAAGATAATTTATGAGCTGAATGATTTTTTTCGCCATATCGTAGCCGGGCGCAGCTTTTGCGCCGAAAATATATGTTTTAGGCACGATATCGAGATTTGGATCATCCAACAGGTCGATATAGGTATCGATAATGTTCAAAACATTCAACAGCTGGCGCTTATACTCGTGTAGCCTTTTTGCCTGAACGTCGAACATTGTTTCGGGATCGATTATTATTCCCTGCTTCTTTTTTGCATAATCGGCAAATTGTTTCTTCTTTAAAAGCTTTATCTCTTCAAGGCGTTTTAAAACAGCGTCGTCATTTTCAAACTTTTTGAAGCCTGCAAGATCTGCGCCGTGCAACACATACGAATCGCCTATACAATCGTTTAACAGCGCGGCAAGCTCGGGATTGGACTGGTTGAGCCAACGTCTGTGCGCTATACCGTTTGTCACATTTGTAAACTTCTCGGGCGAAAAATCGTAAAAATCCTTAAATACGGAAGTTTTGATTATTTCGCTGTGCAGAGCCGAAACGCCGTTTACGCTATGACCTCCGTAAACGCTGAGATTTGCCATTTTTACGCGGTCGTGTTCAATGATAGACATGCGCGAAATTTTCGCCCATTCACCGGGAAATCTGTTCCAAAGCTCCTCACAAAGCCTTCTGTTTATTTCCTTTATGATGGAATGTATTCTGGGAACCGTGCGCTGAAGAAGATCTTCATTCCACGTTTCAAGCGCCTCTGCAAGAACCGTATGGTTAGTGTACGCGCAGGTTGCGGTCGTTATTGCCCATGCCTGGTTCCAATCATAATAATACTCATCGATGAGTATTCTCATAAGCTCTGGAATAGCCATTGCCGGATGCGTATCATTTAAATGAATTGCCGCAAGTTTTGGCAAATCTCTCAAATCTCCGTATCTATGCTTATGATCCTCTACTATGTTCTGTATTGAAGCCGAGCAAAGGAAATATTGCTGTTTGAGTCTCAACGATTTGCCTGCATTGTGATTATCAGCGGGATAAAGGACTTTTGTCAAGAGATCGGCGTCGTTGTCGTTCGACATTGCCTGATAATATTCACCCTGTGAAAAGAGCTTCATATTAAAGTCTTGCACGGGCTTGGCTTTCCAAAGCCTCAGCACGGACACAGCCTCGCTGTCCTTGCCGGAAACCATCATATCGTAAGCAACGGCTTGGATTTCGTTACAATTGACATAATTGATCTGAAGCCCGTTTTCGGTCCACTTCTCCTCAAGTTGCCCGTTAAAACGGACGATAAAGTTTTTATCCGTTCTCTGTGTAAGCCAAGCCTCGCCGCCGGGAAGCCAAACGTCGGGCAATTCTATTTGCCATCCGTCAACGATCTTCTGTTTGAACAATCCGTATTCATAACGGAGCGAATAGCCCATAGCGGGATAATCGCCTGTAGCCAGCGCATCCAAAAAGCATGCGGCAAGCCTTCCCAAACCGCCATTACCCAATCCTGCGTCAGGTTCAAGTTCGTACAATTCTTCAAGGCTAAGTCCGTAGGATGAAACAGCCTTTTCAAATATAGGCGTGACGCTTAAATTATAAAGACTGTTTTTAAGTGAACGCCCCAAAAGGAATTCCATACATAGGTAGTAAACTCTTTTGGCACGCTTTGCTTTGACCTTTTTATGAAACTGTTGACGTTTCTGCAGTAAAATATCTCTTACAACCATTACAACAGCCTTATAAATCTGGTCCTTTGAAGCCTCGGCAGGGGCAACGCCGAAATATCTGGCAAGTTTGCCCTTGATCTGGTCCTTGACTTCTTTTTCGGTAACAGCAGTATTACTCATTCGATTCTCCTGGTTTTTAATTATTGAGCATATTCAAATACAGCGCTTCGTAGTCCAAAGCGGAATGGCTCCAGCTGAAATCGGTAGTTGCCGCTCTGTACATAAGTTTTGTCCACGCTTCTTTGTTTTTATAATCCGAGCATGCTTCACGGATCACATACAGCATATCATGCGCATTGTAATTCGAGAATGTGTACCCGTTTTGAAGAGGTTTGATACTGTCATAAAGCCCGCCCGTTTCTCTTACGATTGGCACTGTACCATAGCGGCAGGCAATCATCTGGGAAAGTCCGCAGGGTTCCGACTTGGACGGCATTAAAAAGATATCCGAGCCGGAATAAATTTTTCTTGACAGATCTCCGTTAAATACAATGTTTGCGCTGAGCTTATCGGGGTATTTGTTTGCAAGATCGCGGAAATATCCCTCAAAGTGTGCATCGCCAGTGCCGAGAATTACGACCTGAACGTCGTCCTGAAGCAAATCCTCTACTACAGCGGTCACAAGGTCGAGCCCCTTGTGGGAAACAAGCCTTGAAACCATAGAAATGATTGGCGTATCGGGCTTTACCGGAAGATTGAGCATCTTCTGCAGCTCCCGCTTACAGATAGCCTTATTTGAAAAATCTTCAGGCGTAAAGTTAGCGAACAAATGAGTATCATGCGTACAGCTATACCCAATGTCATCTATTCCGTTCAGGATGCCCGTTAGCTTAAACTCGTTCTTTCTTATAATAGGATCAAGCCCGTGAGCGTAATAGGGATCCTTTATTTCCTCAGCATATTTAGGGCTGACGGTAGAAAATCTTTCGCAGCACTCTATTGCGCCCTTCATAAGGTTGATACAGTTGTTATATTCCACAAGATAGCGATAGCTGCCGTATATATCAAACAAGTCGCCCAACAGATCGAGAGAATACTGGCCCTGATACTCTATATTATGGATAGTGAACAGAGCTTTGATATACTGGTACTCCTCTCTGAAGCAATAATTTGTTTTAAGGTATATAGCGGCAAGCGCTGCCTGCCAATCATGGCAGTGCATAACGTCGGGATAGAAATTAAGAAAAGGCATAATTTCGAGAACGCTTCTCGAGAAAAATGCAAATCTTTCGCCATCGTCATAGTAGCCGTAGCACCCCGGACGTTTGAAATAAAATTCGTTATCGACAAAGTAGAATGTTACGCCGTCTTTGACATATTCGAAAATTCCGCAATATTGATTACGCCAAGCAAGATGGACATAGAGATTTCCGAGATAGTTGAACTGGTCCCTGTACTCCTTTTTAATGTCGGAGAAAAGCGGAATCACCACTCTTACGTCAAATCTGCCCGTAGCCGCAAGCGCTTTAGAGAGCGAACCTATGACCTCGGCAAGTCCGCCAGTAGCAATAAAAGGTGTGGACTCAGAAGCCACAAACAGTATTTTTTTCTTCTCTACCTCTTTTACCTTCTTTACCGCAGGCTTTTTTGCCGCTGCGGCTTTGGTAGTTTTTGTTGTCATAATTCTCCCCCTCCCTTATCAATTATATAAGCGAGCCCTTATTTATAAAATAGGGTTGCAGTTCACAGCCGGCAAGCACTCTGTTGTCGCGTATAACAGAATTCTTATCGCTCACGACATAGGCGAGATTACAGTTTTCGCCCACGATATTGTCGGTCATGAGGATACAATTTTTAACGACCGAGCCCTTGCCTATTTTAACGCCGCGGAAAAGAACGCAGTTCTCAACCGTGCCTTCAATCAAGCAACCATCGGAAATGAGCGAATTCTTAACGACTGCGGACGGAGCAAACTTCGCGGGCGCGCTGTCGTTTACCTTGGTATAAATATCCCTTTCACCGTAAATTTCATTCCTTACCTCCTTTTTGAGAAGGTCCATATTCGCATTGAAATATGCGCTGAGTGAACTGATATTTGCATAATATCCGTCAAACTTATAGGCATACAGATTATATGTCTTCACGCCGGGGCTCAGAATGTCTTTGCCGAAGCTTGTATAGCCGTGCTGAATACCGTCCTGTATCAACCTTAAAAGGAAAGACGTTCGTGCAACCATGACGTTTATGTAATTCTTCCTTATGCCGACGGGCGTGGGATTGATCTGGATATCGGTGATTTTGTCGTTTTTATCCGTTTCAAACGTCATATAGTAGTGCGACTTGGTAAGTTCATGCTCATGATATACCATAGTTATGTCGGCATTGTTTTTAATGTGTGCCTCAATGACCTTGCTGTAATCGAGCTTATAAACTGCGTCGCTGTCGGCTAAAACAACAAAATCCTCCTTTGCTTTTTTAAGGAACGCCGTCGCTCCCTTCAAAGCTTCAAGGCGGTTTTTATAGAGCGTCTCGGACTCGTCGCTGTAAGGAGGCAGCAGTATAAGTCCGCCCTCCTTTCTTGCCAGATCCCAGTATTTGCCTGTGCCGAGATGATCCATAAGGGACTGATAATTATTCTTGGTAACTATGCCGACCGTTGTTATGCCGGAGTTGACCATATTTGAAAGTGCAAAGTCCACAAGACGGTATCTGCCGCCGTAGGGAACAGAACCCGTAGAACGAACCTTAGTAAGTTCGGGTATATCCTGTTCATTTATACTTGAAAAAATAACACCAACTGTCGTTGCCATTTTCTTATTCCCCCTTAAACATTTTTATCCACGATCTCGCCTGCGGGAACCTTACCGTTTTTGCTGACGGTAATTCCTCTGCCGAGTACGGTTATGCCGGAAGTTTTGCTTTCGACCTTTTCGGCTTCGGCCTTAGGAGCGCCGATAACCGCGTTTTCGCAAATCGTGACATCCTCGTCGATTATGGCATAGTTGAGCTTCGCGCCTGCCTTAACGACAATATTGCCCATCAGCACGCAGTCAACAACCTCCGCTCCTTTTTCTATAGTGCAGTTTGTGCCGACAACCGAATTTATGACCTTACCATCTATCTCGCCGCCTGTTGCGACTATGGAGTTTATAACATCACCTTCGACATACGCGGGAGGCGCAAGAGGGCTTCTCGAATGAATAACTCTGTCCTTGTCGGAAAGGTCGAAGTTGGGAACAACGCCCAAAAGGTCCATATTGGCTTCCCAAAGCGAGCTTATCGTGCCGACGTCCTTCCAGTAGCCCTCAAAGCGGTAGGAATACATCTTCTCACCCGCAGCAAGCATCTTGGGAAGAATGTTCTTGCCGAAGTCGTTTTCGGAGTTTGGATCCTTATCGTCCTCTTCAAGATATTTGAAAAGTTTGGACGCAGTAAAAATATAGATACCCATTGAAGCGAGGTCGCTCTTGGGTTGCTTGGGCTTTTCCTCAAATTCATATATGGAGCCGTCGGGATTTGTGTTAAGAATACCGAATCTAGATGCTTCCTTCATGGGCACCTGCATACAAGCTATAGTGCAATCGGCTCCCGTGTTTTTGTGGGCGGTAAGCATCTTATCGTAGTCCATTTTATAGATGTGGTCGCCCGAAAGTATAAGAACATACTCGGGATCATACATTTTCATGAATCTGATATTTTGATAAATGGCGTTTGCCGTGCCCTTATACCACGAAGTGTCTGTCTTTGCCTCGTAAGGCGACAGAATATGTACGCCGCCGAATGTTCTGTCAAGATCCCAAGGCTGACCGTTGCCGACGTATTCGTTCAGAACGAGCGGCTGATATTGAGTCAGCACGCCTACGGTATCGATTCCCGAATTGATGCAGTTCGAAAGCGGGAAATCAATAATTCTGTACTTTGAGCCGAACGAAACAGCAGGTTTTGCGATATTGTTTGTCAAGGCATACAGTCTCGAGCCCTGCCCGCCGGCAAGCAACATCGCAACGCATTCTTTTTTTCTTAGCATTGCTAAATCCCCCCAAATTTAAATTTCTTTTTTTAAATACATACAGGTCAATCGCGGAATATCCACAAAAATCATGTGTTTTCCCTTTTGACCGGTTTGCTTCCTTGAATAAAAGACTCTTTTTTTCAGCTTTCCCTCTCCGCCGAACGCTCTATTGTCGGTATTGAGGATAATACGGTATTTGCCCTTGGCTACGGCTATCCCGTAGCCATGCAGATCGACACCCGAAAAATTTGCGACGGCCGTTAAGCTCTCACCGTTTTTCGAATATCGGTTAAACGCAAATAAATTGTTGTATTTGTCGTCTACGACCAACCACTCAAAGCCATTCCAGCTGTCGTCAACTTCATAGAGCGGCTTTAATTCCCTGTACAAACAATTCAAATGACGGACATAATCTGTCATTTTTGCGTGTTTTTCAAACTTTTTAAGAAAGAACTCTATTCCTTCCCTATAGTCCCACTCCTTGAACTGCGCAACCTCGTAGCCCATAAAATTGAGCTTTTTCCCAGGGTGTGCATACATAAATGCAAGAAGCTCTCTCTCGCCCGCAAACTTATCGCCATATTCGCCCGGCATTTTGTTTACGATCGAGCCCTTGACATGTACGACCTCGTCATGCGAAAGCGGTAAAATATATCTCTCCGAAAAGGCATAAACGAGCGAAAAGGTCATTTTATTGTGGTGATAGTTCCTGAAATACGGATCCTGCCTGCAATAAAACAGCACATCGTTCATCCAGCCCATATTCCACTTAAAGTCGAACCCTAGACCGCCGTCCTTTACGCTTTTTGTAACCCCGTCAAAGCTCGTGGACTCTTCAGCTATGGTGATCGCCCCGGGAAAATTATCCTTTATGACAGAGTTGAACTTTTTAATAAACCCTATCGCCTCGAAATTACGGTTATCGCCACATTTGTTCGGAGTAAAATCACCGGGACATTTATCGTAATCAAGATAAAGCATTGAAGCAACGGCATCCACTCTCAACCCGTCTATACGGTAAACGTCGAAAAAGAAATACGCGCTCGAAAGAAGGAAACTGTCAACCTCTCCCCTGCCGAAATCAAATTTTCTCGTGCCCCAGCCGCTGTGCTCCATTCTGTCCCAAAGCGGGCACTCATACAAGGGCTGACCGTCAAATTCATATAAACCGAAATCATCCTTTGGAAAGTGCGCCGGCACCCAGTCGACAATTACTTTAATTCCGTTCGCGTGGAAAGCGTCTATTAAGCTTTTAAAGCCGCACGGGTCGCCCGCTCTCGCCGTTGGCGAAAAATAGCCCGTAACCTGATATCCCCATGAGCCGTCAAACGGAAACTCAGTGACGGGCATAAACTCAACGTGGGTATAGCCCATCTCCCTGACGTAAGGCACAAGTTGCTCTTCAAGCTCTGCATAGGTGAGATATCTGTTTCCGTCGCCCCTCTTCCACGAAAGAAGATTGACTTCATATATATTTATGGGGATATCGTACTCGGCAGGCTTGTCAAGCTCGGAATATACGGAGCGCTGCGGCAGATCATATATTACCGAATCCAAAGACCTTGGGAAATCCGACTTAAATGCATAGGGATCGGCTTTTTTCAGCCGTCTGCCGTCGGCCGTAACGAGTTCATACCGGTATGTATCACCTTCGGCGGCGGCTACGGTGATTTCATAGCTTTCCCCATCGCCGAGCAAGTCCATTTTAAAACTTTTCCCGCCGCCGTTCAGAACGAGATATACTTCTCTGGCGTGAGGCGCCCACACTCTGAAAACATAGCCGCCGGTATTTTTATGGCAACCGAAAAATCTGTAAGCCGTAAAATCAATTCCGTCATGAAAATTTTTAAGCTCAAGATCTATGGACATAATGCCTTACCATACCTAATTTATTTTACCATAATATATTTAATATTTCAAGACGGAATTTGAAAAAAATGTAATTATTTTCTAAAATTAATGCCCCCGAAATGTTTTCGGGGGCAACGCAAATTTGCGGGTGTTATTTAACGTATTCGTTCAGAAGAGTCATGTTATCTTTTTGGAATTTTTCCAGCTCGTCGGGCGAAAGCTTTTTAAATGCGGCCAGCGCCAGCGAATATACGTAGCCTGCAACAAATTTTTGCTTATCGTCTGCAAGTTCTTTAAGCTTTGCAATTACGGGGCAAGCCGTGTTTACGATCATGGTTTTACTCAAATCGCCCTCGCTCATTCCATAGAATTGTCCCATTTCGCTATAACGGCGCATATATTCGTCAACGACGATCACTGCGGGAATTTCTTCATTTTTGAGTTTCTCCGTTTTTACCGTAATCTTATCGTTGTTCAGCGCATTTTTGAAAATATCAATTATCACGCTGTCCTCCCCGCCGTCGTCGGATTTCAGCGCGCCGTCGATATCGGCGTCGATACGCATAAATTTTATTTTATCAGGCGTTTTATACTCAAGATAACTGAGAAAATGCGGGTCAATGAAATTATCACAGCATATTGCGGAAAGTCCTTCATCCTTGAACAGCTTGATATACTGCGCCTGCTGCTCCTCGTCGGAAACATAGTAAATGGTTTTAGGCGCCGAAGGCTTTTCGTCCTTTTTCTCTTTATCCTCTCCCTTGTTTTCTTCGGCCGGTGCGGCAGGCATCAGATCGGAAATACTTACAAATTTGCCCTCGATGTTTTTATAGATTATGATATCCTTTACCTTGTCATAAAAATCATTATCCTTTATGCAGCCGAATTTTATGAAGTTTGCCACATCCTCCCAGCACTTTTCGTACTTTTCACGGTCGCTTTTATAGAGTGAAGTTAGCTTATCGGCAACCTTTTTTACGATATGCTTGCTGATCTTCTGCACCTGCCTGTCATTTTGGAGAAAGCTCCTCGAAACATTCAAGGGAATATCCGGACAGTCGATAACGCCGTTCAACAGCATAAGATATTCAGGTATTACTTCCTTAATATTATCGGCAATAAATACCTGATTGCAGTAAAGCTTTACCTTGCCCCGCTCAAGTTCGACCTTGTTTTTGACCTTGGGAAAATACAAAATGCCTTTTAATTTAAAAGGATAATCCATATTGAGGTGAACCCAAAATATAGGATCGTTATAATCCATAAAGGTATCCGTATAGAACTTTTTGTAGTCCTCGTCCGTGCAGTCCTTCGGTAGCTTTGCGTATAAAGGAGTCGTGGTGTTCAAAGGCTCGTCCTTGCCGTCGCCCTTAAAGTTCACATAAACGTTATAAGGCATGAACGAGCAATATTTTTTGACAAGGCTCTTCACAGTGCCCTCTTCAAGGAACTCCTTTTCCTCGGGCGCAATGTGCATGACTATCCTTGTGCCACGCTCCACCCTGTCGCAGTCCTCAATGGTATAAGTAGAATTTCCGTCGCTCTCCCAGTGCACGGCGGGCTCGTTCTTATATGATTTTGTGTATATCTCAACATTCTCCGAAACCATATATGCAGAGTAGAAGCCCAAACCGAAATGGCCGATAATGCCGTCTCCACCTGCCTTTTCATACTTTTCGAGGAAATCTGACGCGCCCGAAAAAGCTATTTGCGTAATGTACTTCTCCACTTCGTCGGCCGTCATTCCTATGCCGTTGTCCTCTACCGTCAAAGTTTTTGCTTTCTTATCTACATAGATCTTAACGCAATAACCGCCCTCGTCCGACGGAACTTCTCCCATGGATACAAGTTTGTTGTATTTTGTAATAGCGTCGATACCGTTGGCAACTATTTCCCTTAAAAATATATCTTTATCGGAATAGAGCCATTTTTTGATGATCGGCATCATGTTTTCGCTTGAAATTTTTATATTGCCTTGCTTTTGCATTTCCAGCCTCCAAAATTATATAACACTTAATAAATAAACTTTATATCGTACAATTAAACTGCTCACAAAAATTTTTAATAAATTTTAAGCATAGAAAAACCGCCGAAGCATACACTCCGGCGGCAATGTGCGTTATGTTATTTATTGTTTTTTTGCGCGTCGGCAAGGATATCCGCAATGGAAATACCCACAGAGCCGCTGCCGCTGTCAGACCAATCGGAATATTCGTCGGTGCTGACTACTTTCTTGGGAGCACGGGAACGTCTCTCGGGCTTTTCGCCCTCCTCACCCTCGGCAACCTTGTGAGACTTTCTTTTCTCGCCTTCGGGAATAAGCGCCTTTATGGAAAGATTTATTTTTCTGGCAACGGGATCTATTGCAATTATCTTTGCATCTACTTCGTCGCCGACATTCAGTACGGTTGCAGGGGATTCTATCCTTTCATGGCTGATCTGCGAAACATGAACCAAACCGTCTATCCCTTTCTCCACCTCGACGAACGCGCCGAAAGGAACAATTCTCACAACTTTTCCGTGGATAGTTTCGCCAACTGCGTACTTCTCGGGAACCAGATCCCAAGGCTGGGGCTGAAGCTGCTTATAACCTATTGAAACCTTTTTATTCTCCGCGTCAACCTTAAGAACCTTGAAATTATAGGTACTACCTATTTCCAACACATCTGTAACGGCATTTACGCCTGTCCAAGACAAATCGGAAATATGGGCAAGGCAATCAAATCCATTTACCGATACAAACGCGCCGAAGTTTGTCACCCTTTCAACTTTTCCTTCGACGACATCGTCCACATGGATATTTGCAAAGAATTCCTCTTCTTTTGCAGCTTTTGCCGCTTCTCTTGCGTCGCGCTCCTCCTGCAGGATAACGCGCTGGGAAGCTATTATTTCCTTCCTGCCCGACTTCTTGATTTCGAGCGCGCGGAGTCTTAAGGTTTTGCCTTCATATTTTGTCAGATCTTTAACAAATCCGGGACGGATCTCCTTTGCGGGAACAAATACCGAGTAGGTTCCGAGCTGAGCCGTAAGCCCGCCCTTGTTGCAGCCCGTGCAGACGACCGAGAATTCCTTGCCCGATTCGATTTCGGCGCTCAGGGCTTCCTCCTGCTGCAAAAGCTTGATCATTTTCTGCGAAAGTTTAAGGCTGGGCTTGAGTTCTACGACAAGCAACTCAATGGGTTCGCCTATTTTGCCAACGTAGTCTTCAACCTTGTATTCTTCGCAGTCAAGTTCGTCCTTGCTCAAAGCAACTTCCTTTTTAGAGAAAGGTAAAAGGATCTGCAATCCGTCTTCCGTAGCCTGCGATATAGTAGCTACGACGGTCTGACCCTTTTTAAACTTCGACTCGTTGTCAATTTTAGCAACCACCTCGTCCATTACGTTAGTCGCCTTAACTTCTGTGTTTTCTGCCATCTTTAAGAGAACCTCCCGGGTTTGCGTATTCGGGGTCGACGCCCCCGAAACAATACCTACACTTTTAAAATTTTTTATTTTGGAAATATCCAGATCGGCTGAGGATGCAAGTCTGAAAACGTTATTGCAACGTTTTGCGGCAAGTTCGTAAAGCTTGTTCGTATTGCTACTGTTAAGCCCGCCGATAACCAATATCGCTTCGCATTGCTCGGAAAGTTTTTCAACTTCATTCTGTCGCTCTATAGTAGTATAACAAATCGTCTTAAAAACAGCAACTGTTTTTTCACAGACTTTTTTAATATTTTTTATTATTTTTTCAAATTTTTCCGCCGAAAACGTAGTTTGGCAAACAACCGCAAGCTCTTTTTCACGTAGGTGCTCTGGTATTACTTCGTTATTTAAAACAGTCGCCTCGCCGCCGCACCAACCGAGGAGACCTATGACCTCTGGGTGACCGATTTCTCCGACTATGACCACATGCCTGCCGAGCGCGTGCTGCTCGCTTACGATTTTTTGCGTCCGCCTTACGAACGAGCACGTACAGTCAACGACCTTTATGCCCCTTTTTTCGCACTCGACAAAGTAGCTTTCCGGGACGCCGTGCGAACGGAAAACAACGGTCGCCCCATCGGGTACCCTATCGAGGGTATCTACCTCCTTCAAACCCCGTGCGGCAAGTTCCGCCACCACCTCCGGATTATGGATTATTTCCCCCAAAACGTAGCAATTTACGCCTTCGAGCGACATTGCAGTTTCAACGGCGTGCTTCACACCCGCACAGAACCCGCTGTGCTCGGCAATGGTTATGTTCATTTATCTTTTTTCTTCTTTTTTTTGTTTTTAAGTATTTCGTCAAGCTGGTAGTAGACAGCAAGCATCCTTTCTCTCAGCTTATCGTCTGCTTCCTGCATATCTTCTTCGGTCATCTTTTTGCCGTAGTACTCGCTCAACTCAAACGGCTCGGCAAAATAAAAATAATTTCTTCTGAATAGCCGTATTTTTTTGCATTGCATCATCATAACTATCGGCGTTCTCGTTTTGATCGCCAATGCCGCCGCGCCGCTCTTAAAGGGCAAGAATATCTCGTTAGTCTTGTTCCTTGTTCCCTCGGGGAAACAGCAGACCGATTCGCCGTTTTTAAGAAATTTCATCGCCTGCATAAGTGCGCGCACGTCGGTGCCGTCGCGGTTTACTATTATGCACTCGCACTTTTTTGTAAACCAACGTCCGATTTTTTTGCTTGTAAGCTCTCTTTTGCACATATAGTGCACAGGCTTGCTCAGCGAAAGAGCTACCGGCACGACGTCCATCACATGCAAATGATTGCCGACATACAAATAAGACCTGTCGTCAAACTTTTCTGTGTGCCCGAGCCGCTTCACAGGCAAAATGAATCTGCCGACCGTATAGTACACCCGGCGCATAAAGCGGAACCATTTTTCAAGCTTTGTCCGCTTTTTCTTTTTCTCTTTTTTCGGCTTTCCGCCCTGCTCTTCGGCCTGTCCCGCTTCTGTCTTTACATCTTCGGGAACGGCTTCCTTTAATTCATCGCCCATCAGATTTTTTCCTGTATTTTATTTTCGATAAACGCAACCACCTCGTTGACCGTCATGGAGGACGAATCTACAATTATCGCGTCCCCCGCAACGGTAAGCGGGGCAATTTTGCGGTTTATATCCTGATTGTCTCTTTGGATTATTTTCTGTAAAATTTGTTCGTACGGGACATTAAATCCCTTAGCCCTGCTTTCTTCCGCGCGTCTTTGGGCTCTTACTTCGGGAGACGCGGTCAAATAGAATTTGAATTTAGCATTCGGCAAAACGTTAGTCCCGATATCCCTTCCGTCAAGAATACATGATGTTTTTGAGGCGATTTCACGTTGAAGCGCAACCATTTTTTCACGGACGCAACGCAGGGTGGCAACGGTAGACGCGAGCATTGATATTTCCGGCTTACGGATATCCTCCGAAACGTCTTTTCCGTCAAGGAATGTTCTCTGCACTCCGTCGGCGTACTTGACCTCGAGCGATATATCTTCCATAATTTTCGCAACAGCTGCTTCATCGTTTGCCGGCACGCCTTCGTTCAAGCATTTAAGAGCGCAGGCGCGGTACATGGCGCCCGTGTCAAGGCATAAAATATTTAGTTTTTTGCCTAAAATTTTCGAAACCGTGCTTTTACCGCTGCCTGCGGGACCGTCGAGGGCGATATTGATAATTTGCGTTATATCTTTTCTCAACGCCGCCGCATTATGTAAATACACGTGCTCTGCAGGCGCGGAAGTTTCGGCAAGCACCATGACCCTGATACATAATTTGAGCGAACCGTCGATCTCAGGCTCAAGCGCCGAAAACAACGGGCAAGAATAGAAGCCGGCTTCCCTTGCCGCCTTTGCGGGATAATAAGAATGAATATCGGAGGTGCCGGAAAAAATCATACAAATGATTTTATTCTCGTCAAGCCTGTTTTTGGCTTTTATTTCGCATAGTAGCTCCTTTACACGTTCTTTGATCTGTTCCGCGCAGTCACAATCGACCGTCGTTGCTCCACGTAATGCAATCATTTCATTTATTCCTTTATAGAATTTCCTGCCACAAAACCTGTTGAAAACGCGATCTGCAGATTAAAACCGCCAGTAAAAGCATCCAAATCGAGCACTTCGCCGCAAAAAAACAAGCCTTTGACAAGTTTACTTTCCATTGTTTTGGGATCAATCTCTTTAACATCAACGCCGCCGCAGGTAATTATCGCCTCGTCAAAGCCGCGCAAAGACGAAACAAGCATATCAAAATTCTTGATACTTGTCAATAACGCCTGACGTTCGGCTTTGGTAACCGAATTGACGCGCTTATCGCCGTCTAACACGCTCCTTTTTAATATTTCCGGTATCAAAGCCGCCGGCAGCAGTTCTTTCAGCACATTGGATATCGCTTTATTTTTGAACTGTCCGAAATCTCTTAATATGCGCCTGTCGAGTTGTTCCGGCGTAAGCGCGGGTTTCAAATCGGCTACAAGTCTTACCTCGGACAAGTCAAGCCTGTTGATAAGGCTTGACGCCGATAAAACCATCGGACCCGAAACGCCATAATGCGTAAACAGCATCTCACCGAAAAACCGCTTTATTGATTTATTCTGAAACAGCACGTCAAGCGCAACATTTTTCAGTGAAAGTCCCTGCAAACTTTTGTAGAAAGACCCCTTTAAATTGAGTCCGCAAAGCCCCTGCTTCAGCGGTATAATTTTATGTCCGACCGCTTCTGCAAATCCATATCCGTCACCGGTCGATCCAGTCAAGGGATAGCTAATCCCGCCTGTACAAACTATCGCGCAATCGAACTTATACCTACCCTTATCAGTAATTATGTGTGACAGAGTACTTTGTAAAACTTCGATTTTGACAGTTTGTTCGTTAAATTTAAAGGCTACGCCCGCATTTATACAATAATTTTCGAGGCATTTTGTAATGTCGCTGGCTTTATCGGAAACGGGGAAAATCCTCGCACCACGCTCTACCTTCAGCTTTAAACCGCCGTCTTCGAAAAATCGCACTGTGGCGGCAGGCGATAAGGCATAAATCGCACCCGTCAAAAATTTAGGGTTGGACACAACGTTCTGCAAAAATTCCTGCTCGTCGCAATCGTGCGTAACATTGCATCTCCCCTTGCCGGTAATATAAATCTTTTTGCCGCATTTCTCGTTTTTTTCAAAAACGGTAACCTTGTTGCCGTTTTTAGCTGCGGCGTAAGCCGCCATAAGTCCCGAGGCGCCTGCGCCGATTACAGCTACATTTTTCATAAACAAAACCTTACGGCGTGAGTGATTTCACGCCGTTAACGATTTATACAGGATAAACTCTATCGGGGTTGTGCGCCATATCGGTATCAACGCCCGTTTCCTTCGCTTTTCGCCACTTAAAGAAATTAGACGCGACCTCGGGGAACAGGGCGTAGGACAATACATCTTCCTCCTGCTCATAGAAGCCCAATTCCTTTACCTTTGCCGTAAGTTCGTCAAATTCATCTTTCAATAAATCAGCCGGACGGCAGGTGACCATTTCTTCGCCGTGTTCGGTGCACTGACGGACAAGCTCTTTATTTTCAGCTCCCAGAAGCGCACCGTATTTGCCCAAAATCAAATCCTTGAATTGAGCTGTAATTGTTTTATATCTGCCTAAAAGCACGTTCCAAACGGCTTGGGTGCCCACTATCTGGCTTGTAGGCGTTACAAGAGGCGGGTAACCGCAGTCCTTTCTTACGACGGGAACCTCGGCAAGACAATCCAAAAGTTTATCCTCTTTTCCCGCCTGCTTGAGTTGGTTCATAAGGTTAGACAACATTCCGCCGGGTACCTGATATAATAAAGTATTTATATCTATCGAGCGAACCTTGGGATTCAGGAACCCGTCCTTTTCAAGTCTTGCGGCAACCTTTTTAAAGTGATTTACCGCGGGCAACAGTTTCTGAATGTCTATGCCTGTATCGTAGGGCGTATCCTTAAGCGCAGCCACAAGCGGCTCGGTTGCGGGGTTTGAGGTGCCGTTTCCGAGAGGCGACAGCGCACAGTCTACAATATCTGCTCCCGCCTGTATCGCCATTAGGTTGATCATATCGCCTGTACCGGTTGTATTGTGGGTATGCAAATGCACTTTGGTTTCGGGACGAAGCTCGGCTTTAAGTTCTTTAACAAGCTCGTATGCGGTAAAGGGCAACAGCAAATTCGCCATATCCTTTATGCAGATATTATCCGCACCCATGTCCTCAAACTGCTTCGCAAGCTTGACAAAATATTCGGTTGTATGCACGGGACTGGTTGTATATGATATCGCACATTCGCATACGCATTTACCGCCTTGGCCGTACTTTTTAATAGCGTTTACGGACGCCTCGAGATTTCTCGGATCGTTCAGCGCATCGAACAACCTTATTACGCCTATGCCGTTTTCAATAGATTTTTCAACAAACTTTTCAACGACATCGTCGGCATAGTGTCTGTATCCCAAAAGATTCTGTCCACGCAGAAGCATCTGTATCGGCGTCTTTTTTAAATATTTTTTTAGATTTCTGAGCCTTTCCCACGGATCCTCGTTCAAAAATCTTAAGCAGGAATCGAATGTCGCCCCGCCCCATGCCTCAAGCGAATAATACCCGATATCGTCGAGCAAAGGCAGCATGGGCTCCATCTCTTCGAATTTCATTCTTGTTGCGGCATGCGATTGGTGCGCGTCGCGGAGAATCGTGTCTGTAATTAAAACCTTTTTACCTTCCATTATAATTCACCGTTGATTTACGTTATATTATCGAAGTAGCCGACTGCACGGCTGCCTGCACTGCCTGCCCGTCAAAATAACCGCCGAAGCATGCCAAAAGTACGCCTGCCGCGATAGCCGAACCTATGACTCCCGCCACATTAGGTCCCATGGCGTGCATCAACAAATGATTCTGCGGATCATATTGCCGCCCCACGTCTTCGGAAATGCGCGCCGCCATGGGAACTGCAGACACGCCTGCCGAACCGATGAGCGGATTTATCTGACCCTTTGTAACCTTGCACATGATTTTTGCAACGAGCAGTCCGCCTATCGTTCCCATTATAAATGCAAACAAACCGATCCCTATAATTTCAAGCGTCTGTAGCTGCAAGAACAGTTCGCCCTTCGCCTTGCAGCCGACCGAAATTCCGAGGAATATCGTAATAGTATTCATCAAGCCGTTCTGCGCCTGAGTTGAAAGTCTGTCTACCACGCCGGATTCTTTTAAAAGATTGCCGAGCATCAGCATGCCCAAAAGTGCAATTGAATCGGGCAAAATTATGCCCATTACCAAAGTAACAACTATGGGGAACAGAATTTTTTCGATTTTGCTGACCTGACGGAGAGGCTTCATTCTTATCATTCTCTCCTTTTTTGTGGTAAGCAATTTCATCAGCGGCTTTTGTATAATAGGTATCAACGCCATGTACGAATACGCCGCTATGGCAATCATCGGAAGCAGATCGGACGATAATTTTGTCGTGACGAGAATTGCCGTCGGTCCGTCTGCCCCGCCTATTATTGCAATCGACGCCGCAGCGGCAACGGAAAAGCCGAAAGCGATCGCCAGAATAAACGCAACAAATATCCCGAGCTGCGCTCCCGCGCCTATCAGCATGCTCTTGGGATTTGCGATAAGCGGACCGAAGTCGGTCATTGCGCCTATCCCGAGGAATATCAGTGGCGGATAAATGACCTTATCGACGCCGAAATACAGATACCATAAAAGTCCGCGCGTCTCCTCGGCAACGGCTGCGTATGACGTATCCATTATCAGTGCGTCGCTGAATATTGTACCCGTTTCGGTTACGGTTCCTGAAATAAAACCGTATTTAGTCCACAGAAGCTGAAAATCGTCAAACGACATTTCGCTTGTTATATTGGCAACAAGATTCTCAAAAGAGCTGTAATAAGTGACTGTGCCGTTATTTAAAAAGCCGTCCCTTATATAAATGAATTTGTCGGGAGTCCCATCGGTGTATGCGGCTGCGTACTCAACCGCGCCGTTTACGCCCAGTTTATAGTCGGTCACCGGCGTCGGATCACCCCAAAGCACATGCTCTGCGCCGGGAATATTTATAAGAAACATTCCGAACGCTATCGGTAAAAGCAGCATGGGCTCGAATTTTTTTACTATGGCGAGATACATCAGGATAAACGAAATCAAAAGCATGACGTAGTTCTGCCAGCTTCCCTGCACGAAGCCCATTTGCTCGTACAATCCGCCGAATATCCCGCCAAAGTTTACTTCAAGTAAACTCATAGATCCTCCGCTCAGCCTATTGTTGCAAGTAACGCGTTGGTTTCAACGTTAGCGCCCTTTGCCACGCACACGGTAATTTTCCCGTCGCAGGGCGCAGTAATTTCATTGTCCATTTTCATAGCCTCAAGCACTATTATCGGTTGATCCTTTTTGACCTCGGCGCCGTCGGCGACAAGAATGTTTTTAATCAGCCCGGGAAATGGAGACAATATTTTTTCGCCGCTTGCAGGGCTCACAGCTTTAACCGGCGCCTCTGCCGCCTGCTTAAGCGGAACTGTTTCTTTTACTTCCACGGAATTTCCGCCCACCTCTTCAACTGCCACCTGATAGCTTTTACCGTCTATCGTAACCACAAAATTACGCATATCGTTCTCCTTATATCCTCTTTATTCTCTTTACTATAAATTCGCACTGGGGCTTTTCAGTCTCATAATACGCCATAATCGTAGCAACTATCGCCGCTTTAACCTCGTCGGGAACCTCATTGGCGGCTATATTTTCAGCTTTTTCAGGCTGTTCGGCCACAGTTTCCTTTTCTCTTTCCTTTTTCTTCCCAATCTTTGAAAGGAAAGCGAGGTTGTCGGTTTTACGCATCAGCAACCCAATGAGCCAAATTATGGTGATTATTATAGCTATTCCCACAAAGACGATCGCAAAGCCTATCAAAGCATATATGAGCGCCTCGGGAAAATCGCTGAAATAAAAGCTTCCGTTTTTATCCTGAACAATATCGAGCAACAGACCGTTCATATCCGCCTCACTTCAACAGCATTTGCAGGGAAGCTATTAAATATTGTTTTATGAACGAGGGCTGAATGATATTGTCTATATACCCGCCCTTTGCCGCATTGATAGGATCGGAATTTTCGTCGGAATACTTTTGTGCAAGTTTTGCCTTATCTGCCTTTTTATCCTCGGAATACTCGATTTCCGCACCCTGGACGCTGTCAAACAAAGCGATTTTGGCGTTTGCAAAGGCGTAGCTATAGTCATAGCCCATGGATTTTGCCGCAAATAAAGTATAGCCCAGCCCTATCGCTTTACCGTAAACCACAGAAATTTTTGCCGCGTCTATGCAGTCCAGTATAGAAACATATTCGCCGATTTCCTTTAAAACAAGGCTGTTATTAGTGGCAAGATCGGCTTTTATTCCGAGCGAGTTCACAAAAGTTACATAAGGGAGTCCATAGAAAGAGGCAAATTCCGCAAAATCCTTAAGCTTTCTGATATTTTGTGCGTTGAGCTCCACTCCGTCGCCGCACTCAAAAATCACAGCGGCAACGGCGATGCCGCCGACTCTGCCAAGACAACACTTTATTTCGGGAGCATAACCTGCGCCGAGCTCAATTGCCGTATCTTTATCGAATACCTTAAAAATAGATTTAAGGTCGACAGATTTATCAAGCTCGGCAATACTTACATTCAGCTCGTCGCTATCGATTACCGACGCCGAAAGTATTTCGGTTATCTCGCCTATGCTCTTTTTGATTTCGGCAAAATCTTTAACAATAAAAGTCGCAAGGTTTGCATTTATCAGTCCGCCCGCGCCGCCCACGTCGAGTTTGGAAATATTCACGCCGTTCCCGGCAGAAATCACAAGTGGGCTGTTTGCCGCAATAACGCTCTTTTTGTCAATAAAATAAGTAAAATCGCATATCCCTGCAAGCACGGAAAGCTGCCCGTAAACTTCACCGTTCACGATTAAATACTGGGGAACGCTTCCCTTAAGCTGGGAGCTTTTTAAAATCAAAGACGCAAGCCCTTCGAGAACGTTTACGCCCTCGCCCAGTTGAACGCCGTTGGAAGATAAAAGCCATATCACAGGCGTGGAAGCCTTTTCTGCCTGGTTCAGGCACTTTTCTATCTTAGCGCAGTTGGCTTTGCTTACTCCTCCCGAAAGTACTGCGGGATTTTGGGCGACAATATAAAAAGGATAATCGTTTATCGTGGCAAACCCGGTAACGACACCCTCTCCCTGCGCTTCTTCACCATAGAACTCGTTTTTGGAAAAACTGAATACGGAAAGCTCAACAAAGCTGTCCGTATCAATGAGCGATCCAATATCTTTACGGATATCCTTGCCCACGTTTAAAAGGTCTTGCTTACGCTTCTGCAATAAGCTGATTTTATCCATAATTTCTCCTGAATGACAAATTTCCTCATATATCATTCTATCCATATTATTTGCCAAAATCAACTTAATTTGATAAAAATTCAAACGAAAAATTTTTTGTTGAATTAAAACAAAAAAGATGACTTTTCAGTCACCTCTTTTCAATTTGAATTTGGATTTTATGAAGCGGTCTATCTTATCGGAATATTTTATCACCAGCCAGAATGACAACGCCACAAGTGCGGCAAGAATTATCCAGATCATGACGCCCCACCACGTTGTAAACGGTATCAGCTCAAAGGAATATGACGTCGATATTACCGAAATCGCCCTTGTAACAAGTATCATTACCACGAAATACCGCCAAGTCATGGAGGAAAGCCCGGCAACAAAGCATAAAACGTCGTCCGGGAACATCGGCAAAAGGAACATTATAGAAAGTATAAGATAGTCCTTCCCCTTCAGCTTTTCAAGCCATTTGTCGAGACTCTCCTTACCAACGATCCAGCATACTGCCTTATACCCTATCCATCTGCCTATACCGAATGCAATAAACGAGCCCGTCAAAATGCCGATAAAGCTGAACAGCGCGCACTTCAATGGTCCGAACATCGCAACGCCGACGGCCACGGCAACCGACCCGGGCACGGGCAACAAAACAACCTGCAAAAGACAAAAACTTATATAAATAATTGCGGCAAGACTGCCTGCATTGCTTATATATTCCCTCAATGCTTCAACACTGTTTATCGTCCCCAAAAGATCAGCCGAGCACAAAAAGAAAAAAACGGCTGCACATATGTCCACAAAAACCAAAAGACAAACGGTAAGCCTGTAAGCCGCCTGTTTTTTGAATATATAAAAAAGAATACCCGCAAACGCTGCCGCCGTGCATACCGCAAATGACGACCAAAACAAAATATCGAAATATTCCTCTATGAAGTCGACATTTTTATATGCGAGACCGTAGGCAATAAAAAGAAAGGCAACCGCACCAAAAAGTACAACTGCCAATACGTTTATACAGTGCCTTAAAACATCAAAACGCTTCATTAACACTATTTATTATATTTAATTTTGTAATATTTATTAATCGGGCATAAAGTTTTTGGCTGCTTCGGTCGCCAACTTATCGCATATGTTATTATATTTATTATCTGCGTGACCCTGAACCTTATTGAACGATACCTTATGAATCGCGGCGTAGGTTACCAACTCTCGCCACAGATCCTCGTTGAGCACGGGCTTATTATCGGTCTTTTTAAAACCGTTTTTGAGCCATTCGTCTATCCAGCCGTTTGCAAAAGCGTTTACAAGATACGCAGAATCGCTGTAAACCTCCACCTCGCAGACTTCTTTAAGGCACTTGAGTCCCTCGATTACCGCAGTGATTTCCATTCTGTTGTTTGTTGTTGAGCCCTCGGAACCGGAAATACGCTTCTCAACACCTTTATAAATGAGAACAGCCCCCCAGCCGCCCACGCCGGGGTTACCCGAGCAAGCGCCGTCGGTATATAAAATTACTTTTTTCATTATTCGGATAGCTCTCTTGACTTATTTACACATGCCGCGATCGCCTGATAAACAGTACCGCGGAAATTATTCTCTTCCAAAACCTTGACCGCTTCTAACGCAACACCGCCCTTGCCGCACGCCTGCATAATAAGGTCGGGAACGGAGCGCTCGTCGCGCTGCACCATTTCGGCAGCGCCCAAAACGGTCTGAACGGCAAGCGCCTTTGCGGCGTCCTTCGAAAGCCCGTGCTTTATCCCCGCGTCGATCATGGCGTCGATAAGCATAAACGCATATGCAGGCCCGCTGACGCTTATGCCGGTAACAGCGTCCATATTGCTTTCGTCTATGCTCAAAACCATGCCTACGGAGTCAAAAACATTAAAAATAAAGTCCGAATCATCCGTATTTCCGTCATAATCGGACATATCGCTCGCGATAGCTCCGCTGCCGATAGAACAGGGCAAATTGGGCATACATATTGCAACCCTTATTTTGTCCGAGCCGAATTTTTTCTTTATGAAAAGCTTGCTTATGCCTGCCATTACAGAAATAACGTTTTCGGGCTTGTAGCCTCCCAAACTCTTTACAACATTTTCAAAATGCTGCGGCTTGACAGCCAAAACCAAATACTCGCTGTTTTCAGCCACAAAGCGGTTACTGTTACAGGTGTACACGCCTGTATCCGCAACAGAATCAAGATTCGCCTCAACCAAATCGCTGACGATAACTTTTTTAGGGCTTAAAAAATCGGATAAAACCACGCCTTTAACAAGCGCCGAGCCCATAAACCCACACCCGATTACGCCGAGCTTAAATTTTTTCTTCATAAATTTAGCCTCCAAAAACAGTTGACTAATAAAAAATGTTATTATATAATTTAAACGTTGAAAAGCTTAGGGGAGTAGCTCAACGGTAGAGTCGCGGTCTCCAAAACCGTCGGTTGCATGTTCGAATCGTGT
>CANQQD010000004.1 GCA_947625865.1 uncultured Clostridia bacterium | reverse complement strand
AAAGAAAATAACCTAACCCGATACTTCAAAAGTATTCGAATTAGGTTATAGGTGGTGCACCTTCAGGGACTCGAACCCTGGGCCCAATGATTAAGAGTCATTTGCTCTACCAACTGAGCTAAAGGTGCATATTTAAGGGGTGTGCCCAATGTGTCTTTTGGTGGTCCATCCGAGATTCGAACCCGGGACACCTTGATTAAAAGTCAAGTGCTCTGCCGACTGAGCTAATGGGCCAATTTGGCTGGGGTAGCTGGATTTGAACCAACGAATGCGGGAATCAAAATCCCGTGCCTTACCGCTTGGCGATACCCCAACACCTCCGCCTGCGGCGGAAATTCAAGTGGGGCGGGCGACAAGTTTCGAACTTGCTGCCTCCAGAGCCACAATCTGGCGCTCTACCGATTGAGCTACGCCCGCCATACTCTGGTGCGCCTGGAGAGACTCGAACCCCCGACACACGGCTTAGAAGGCCGTTGCTCTATCCTGCTGAGCTACAGGCGCATATTTGCATCGAGATGCGCTTAGCCTAAAAAGCTTTGGAGCGGGTGATGGGAATCGGACCCACACAACCAGCTTGGAAGGCTAGTGTTCTACCACTGAACTACACCCGCATTGTCCTATATGGAATACAAAAGGGTTTGTACTACTCAATGCTAAAAAATTATATCAAATCAAAAAAGTACTGTCAACTTATTTTAAAACAGTTTAAATAAAAAATATAATAAAAGATTTGGGGCGCGGCGGCTTGTTTGCCGCCGCGCCCTTTTAACCTTAAGCGCAAGCTTTTAAATTAATTACACATTTCCTACAGTCAACGTCATGTTCTTTTGTATTTCTTTTATCTTCGAAACCATCTCCTCGCCGTTGCTGAAGAAAGCTTTGGTCATTGTGCTTACATCGCTGCCGGTAAGATACTGATAGTAGGATTTCGCGTAGTACGAATCGCTTGCCAACGTTATGCGTTGAAGAGCCGTGTTCTGCACCGTTTCGTAATATATGCGCAAGCCCATAACGTACTGACCCAAATGCATTTCAACAAGGTTCTGGCACCCTCTGAATGCGCCCGGCTGCACTTCGGTATAAGGGAAGCCCGGGGTGTATGCCGATTTGTCCGCTTTATTGATAGTGAACTTCTTAACGTCGCTCCTCGAAAGGAACATTGAATAGAAGCTATATGATGCAAGGTTTATATCGCCTATTATTACTTGCCCGTATTCTTCCGCAATGGCGGGAACCGAAACGTTTCCGTCAGCGTCCACGTCGCCCAAATAGAACTTCAAAACAATACGCTCGCCGTCGTTTTCCTCCCTGTATACCCAGCCGTCGGGCGTACACTTATAAGTAGGGTTGTAATAAACCCACCGCTTCTGGGTGCTGTCGCCATAATGCTTTCTGACAGCATCGGGCTCAATGTCCTTGCCTGCCGCGCAAATTATGTATACGTCCTCTTTGGATAAGGAGTCGAAAGCGTTATCGGGAATTACCGTTACGGAGGAGGGAATGAAGATATACCTCAAAGCCGTTGCGCCCTCGAAGGCGTCTTCCGCGATCTCGGTGACCTTTTCGGGAATTATGGCGTTTACCGCGCCGTCCTTTACTCCCGTAAGAACAGTGCCCCTGACGCGCACATTGCCCACGAAATAGCCCATATATCTGGGACAATTGACTACATCGATCTGGGTGGGGTCGTAGTTCTCGCCGAATTGTATTTCCTCGAGACTACTGCAATTTGTAACGGTTATTTTCAGCGTTGTGACAGAGTCGGGAATTATCAGTGTGGTTATAAATTCATCATACAACGCGTCGTCGCAAACCGCCTTGGTGTGCTCGTCAATGGTAAAGGTGTCTTCCTGTGCGTTAGCGTCCACAAGCAATGCGTGGGGATTTGAGGCATTGCCGAAATAGCATGTTTCGCCTTCCTGTAAGACGTTAAGCAGCGCAGGCGTCTCATTAAATGCGCTGGCGCCTACGTCCGTCAGGCTGTCGGGCACGGTTACCGATTGAAGATTTTCATTATTGGAAAAAGCCGCTTCCCCTATGGTCGTTGTGCCGTCGGGGATATTTAGTTCGGACAGACCGCAATGATAGAACGCATACTTGCCTATCGTTTTTAAGCCTGTGGAGAAGTTGGCTGTGGTAAGCCCGCTGCACGATTCAAAGGCATTATTGCCTATCGTCTGCAAGCCTGCGGGGAAATTTACTGTGGAAAGCCCATAGCACTCGCTAAAGGCATACTCGCCTATCGTCTGCAAGCCTGCGGGGAGGTTGACTGTGGTAAGCCCGTCGCACCCGTTAAAGGCATAATTGCCTATCGTCTCCAAGCCTGCGGGGAAATCGATTTGGGAGAGCTGTTCGCAATCGGAAAAAGTATACTCTTCTATCGCCTGCAAGCCGGCGGAAAGAGTCACCGCCTGAAGCTTTGCGCACCTATCGAAGGCAAAGCCGCCTATTGCCGTAACCTCGGACATGGTCACTGTCTGAAGCTCGTAGCGGTACCGGAACGCACTGCTTCCTATCGTTTTGACGCCGTCGCCCAGCTCCAACTCGGTGAATTCCACACGCGGATAATTGGCTGGGGCGAAAAGATTTTCGGGAATTTCCTCAACGCCGTTTATGATAAGCTTTTTAAAGGTTTCCGGCAGACGTTCGGCTATAGTATAGCTTTGACTCCATGCTGTAGCCGACGGCTCAAATTCCAGTACGCTTGTTTCAATTACAAGATTTTGCGTAGACTCCCCGGAGCCGCGAGCAAAATGTTCCAGCGTCGTGAGCGTTGTGGGCAGTTTTATATAGTCCAGTGAGCAATCCGAAAATGCGGAATAGCCTATTTCCGTCACGCCCTCGGGTATCACCACCGAGCTAAGACCGCTGCAACCGTGAAAGGCTCCGGTGCCTATTCTCTGCAAGCCCGCGGGGAAAGTAAAGTCGGTGAGCGAGGTGCAGCTATCGAACGCACTCTCTCCCAACATTTCGACTGTCCCGTTAAACTCCACGCTCTGCAGATCGGTGCAGCCCGCAAAGCCCGAAAGCAAATCAAGGTCGCCCTCTATTACGACCTCACGGAGCTTGTCGCAATATGCAAAAGCCGACAGTTCGGTGACGCCTGCGGGAATGGTAACGGAAGTCAAAGCGCACCCTGCGAACGCAGCTTCCCCAATGGATGTGATATTTTCGGGCAAGGTAACGGAAGTCAAAGCGCATTCGTTGAAGGCACTGGCGCCTATTTCGGTGACGGTGTCGGGGATGTTTACCGTTGCCAGCGCGGAAAGCCCTTCAAAGGCCGCCGCTCCTATTTTCAGCAAGCCATCGGGCAACTCGACTTCGGATATCGGGCACTGACTATAACGCAAATAAGCGTCGGGAACTTCGGTCATACCCTCGGACAGCTTTAATTTGGTCACGCCTTTGAGCTGGTTGTAAAAATCGGGAATATATCCCGCCGCTTCCAAAACGCAGCCGTCGGCAACCTGCTCGGGCAAGCACGAATAATCGGATATTTGTTCGGCGGGCAGCTTTATCGAAGTAAGCCCGCTGCACCCCGAAAACGCCTCGCCGCCTATCTGCTGTACGTTCGATAGGTCGATAGACGTAAGGGACGAGCAGTTTCTGAACGCAGCATCACCTATTCCCTGCAAGCCAGCGGGGAAATCGACGCCTGTAAGCGACGAACAATTGTCAAACGCAAATTCATCTATGATCTGCAGGGAAGACGGCATATTGACCGTGGTAAGCTTTGAAACAACGCCCGTTTGATATGAGGGAGCGTTACAGAAGGCAGAATTGCCAATGCTCTCTACGCTATCGGGAAGGGTGACCTTTTTCAGCTCGGAGAAGCGTCTGAACGCGTAGTCGGGAACTTCGGTTATGGAGCCCGTCACGGTTACCTCCTCTACCTGCGACCGCGCTTCCGAGTAGCGGTCTTCGAACAGCTCGTAAAAAGTGGCTTCACTCTCAGACGCACTGCCCAAATCATAAATGTCTATCATGGTAAACGCAAGCGCGGGAGTGACTACCTTTTTGAGGTTGGGGCTGGAGGGAAACACACTGCCGTAAATAGTCGTGAGCGTGGACGGCAACGTCACCGAGGTGATATTGAACATTTTGCCGCTGAATATTCCCGCGCCGAGGCTGGTGACGCCCTCGGGAATTTGAAGGTCGCCCTCGAGCTTTTGGTTGTTTATGTAAAAGTCCGCCGGCTCGCCCACATCTTGGTCCGACGATGCGTCGTTGAAGAACTGCACTCCGTACCAATCGGTAAGCGTGCCCTGATAGTAGATCTCGTCCGCGGCGTAAAGAGACATTGACATTGCTTTTACGCCCACGGGAATGGTGATTCTGGGAACGTGGTTGGTCAAGCGCAGTTCCACGTCGGTTACAGGCACGCCCTCGTGCTCGGCGGGCACCTCAAGAGTTTCACCTTCGAATTTACCTCCAAAATCTGCTCTGATACCGCCTGTTTTTTCGTCGGTCCAATAATACCAATCGCCCTCTCTGTCGTCGAAGCCGCCGCCACCGCCGCCGTTGCCGCCGCATGCCGACAGGGCGACCGCGCAGCACAGCGCAGCGACAAGAGAAAGCAATAATACGATAATTTTTCTCATGGATATCCCTCCTTTTAAGTTATCCGATTTATATTCTTTTGTAATAAATTTTAACTCATTTGGGTTAACTTGTCAAGCGGGCTGGGTTAATATTTTAACTCCGACTATGCTAACTTTAGCAAACGTTGTGCTAAAATAGTGCTAAAAAAGGCGCTTTGCGGCAAAAAAATTATATAAAATTTTTTTAACGTTGACATCGCCGCAGGAAAAATGATATATTTAGTGTATGAACCGCATATTGAAAAAACGGCTCGCTGCGGCAATAGCGAACCTCATATTGCTTTTTGCGGGCACGGTGACGGCGGCGATCCTCGGCGCATGCGGGGTTGTGCCCGACTCCCCGTACGGCGACAGCATTGACGTTTTGTGCATAATCACGCTCTGCTTCATGGCGGTGATACTCATTGTGGAGATGGTGGCGATGCTCAAGATATCGGACTCCACAAGGCACACCGTTTATATTGCCGGGGCTACCTTGGGAATGTGCCTGTTTTCAACGGATTTTACAAATATGCTCGCGGGCTACGGGGTGAGCGTGAACATGCAGGTGTTCGACTGCATAGATTTTGTATGCTTCGAGGCGGTCACGCTGGCGTTGGTCTATTTCTGGAACTACACCTACAATGTCAATTTTTCGGTGCGGACGGGAAGAGCCGCGCTTGTGGCGGCGGCTGTTGCGGCGGGAGCTTATACGGGGCTGACGTTTGCCAACCTCCAGATAATCGCCCTTGTTTTGTGGATCGCGGGTCTTGGCGCGGCGCTTGCGAGAGTCTATCAAAGGGTATATACGGACGGCAGCGACAATCTGCCCTTCTATCTTACGGAGGCGTACTTATTTGCGGCGTGCGGGGACTGCCTTGCGGACACGCTGTGCGGGGAAAAGCTCATACCCTTCCCGCCCCTCGGGTTCAACTCCTTCTACGCGGTAGCTTTTATACTGATATTTGCGCTGATATACGTCACCTACGCCATGCGCACCGACCGTGCGGCGCTCAAAGCGAGCGAATACAAGCTGCAATACGAGCGCGTGAGGACGGAGGCTCTGCGCGGGCAGATAAAGCCGCACTTCATATTCAACTCCCTTGCGGCGATACAGTCGCTCTATCACAAGAGCACGGAGGACGGAGACAGGGCGACGAGCCTGTTTTCGAGGCACCTCCGCGCCAATATAGAGGCGGGAAATACCGACCTCATCCCCTTTGAAAAGGAGCTGGATAACATACAGGTTTACGCCGAGCTTGAAAATATGAGGTATGAAAAGAAATTCAACCTTATCTTCGACATAGACGACGCGGACTTCGAGGTGCCCGTTTTGTCGCTGCAGCCATATATCGAGAACGCCATGCGCTACAGCAAGGTAAACGAAAAGGCGGACGGATATATAAAAATATCCTCCGTGCGGACTGCGGGAGGAATTATGCTGCAGGTGAGCGACAACGGCGTGGGCTTTGACGTGAACGTGGTGCCGTCATCGTCCTACGGGATAAAAAATTCAAAGGCGAGATTTGAAATACTTATGGGCGTAGAGCCCGAGATCACGAGCGAGGCGGGCAAGGGCACCGTAGTGTCGATATTTATTCCCGCGGCTGAAGGAGGGACAAATGAAGATAATTATAGTTGACGACGAGATGAGCGCGCTGCACACCTTTTTAAGCGACGTCATAGGGCGCACGGACGCGGACTATAAATTTTTTAAGGACGACGCGCCCGAAATTTGCGACTATGCCGTAAAAAACAATATAGCCGCGGCGTTTCTTGACATAAACATGCCCAAGACCAACGGCATAGAGCTTGCCGGAAAGCTGATAGAGCTGCAGCCCGAGATAAAAATAGTGTTCATAACGGGGCTTGACGTCTCCGAAAAGGACCTGCGCGAGCCCGTTTCGGGGCATACGGTGGGGTTTTTATATAAGCCGTACGACTCGGAGGCCTTGCTGCGCTTGCTCTCCTCCATCGAGCGGGAAACGCCGAAGCTCACGGCGAAGATGTTCGGCACCTTCGACTGCTTTATCAACAACAATCTGGTGCGCTTCTCCTCCAAAAAGTCCAAGGAGCTGTTCGCGCTGCTTTTGACCTACAACGGCAAGTCGCTGAGCATGACGGACGCCATTTCGCAGTTGTGGCCCGACATGGAGACGGACAAGAGCAAGCCGCTCTACCGCGACGCCGTGTGGCGGCTGAGAAAGACGTTGAAGGAGATAAATTTCAACTGCGTGGAATTTGAGAGGGCGAAGCTTACGCTCAATAAACTGAACATATCCTGCGATTACTGGGAATATCTCGAAACGGGGCAACTGCCCGCAAAGCCCGTGTTTTTAAAGAGCTACAACTGGAGTCAGGAGTATTTTACGGAGTAAAAACTCAACATATATCCGCATTTATATCGCTTACGGGCATAAACGGGTTGATTTTATATAATTTGTATGTTATAATGTTGACCACCTATTTATAAGGAGAGGCATATGAAAAAACTACTGACCTTCATTTTGCTCGCTGCGGCGGTTCTCTGCATTTCGGCGGCGGTTTCCGCCTGCTCGGAAAAAGGATCCGGGCACGAGCACGACTTCGGCGAGCTTACCGTAGTTGTTGCGCCCACCTGCACCGAGGACGGCGAGGGCGAGCGCACCTGTTCGGTTTGCGGCGCAAAAATCACCGAGATCATACAAAAAACGGGACATGTGTTGCAATATACGCATATCGACAACACCAACACCCACACCGTAGTATGCGCCCGCGGCGATTATTCAGCCACCGAGGACTGCGATATGAACACCGTAACCATACCGTCCACCTGTACCACGGGCGGCTATGTAGAACATGAGTGCGCGGCGTGCAAATACGGCTTCAAGACGGATGAGACGGAAGCGCTCGGGCACAGCTACGGCGAATTCGGACCCTCGGGCGTCCACGGCGTGCACGTCAAGGTCTGCACGCGCACAAGCTGCGGAGCGACGGTGTCGGGCATGTGCGAATATACCGACACTGTGACCCCCGCCACCTGTTCCTCGGGCGAAACGGTGAAGCATGCCTGCGGGATATGCGGCGATGAATACACCGAGGAGAGCTCTCCCGCCCTTCCGCACAATTTAAGCAACTGGGAATTTACGGGCGAAAATTCCAACCCCGACGGCGTTCACACCCACGAGAGACACTGCTTAAACGACGGCTGCACCTATAAGGAAGAGGGAAATTGCGTATTTTCCACCTATACCCTCGACCCGACCTGCACCGACGACGGCTACACCACCTACACGTGCGATACGTGCGCACATCTGCACGGTAAACAGATTAAACCCGCGCTGAAGCACGACTATCCCGAGGAGTGGACATACCTTGGCGAAAACACCCACGAGCGGCTCTGCCGCAGATGCGGCGACCGTCAGGAGGGCAGTTGCGAGATGGAGGAAACGACCGTTCCGCCCACCTGTACAAACGGAGAAATAATAACAAAATCATGCAAATACTGCACCAACTCCCAGAACGAGGCGGGCGACGAGGTTGCGACCGACCATAGCTGGGGCGTTTGGACGCACGAGGTGGTTGACGGCGTTCACAAGCACTATCACGAGTGCCTGAAGTGCGGCGAGAAGGCTTACGAGGTCTGCGCGTTTACGGCAGTCACCACACAGAGCACCTGCGACGCGGGCGGCTACACCACCTACACCTGCGACGCATGCAACCACAGCTATACCGGCGACCAAACGGACGCGCTCACACACAATTTCTCGGGCTGGCAGAGCGACCGCTCGGGCAACCACTATAAGATATGTATGCACGACGGCTGCGGCGAGGTAGTCACAGAGGAGTGCAAATATACTTCGGTCAAAACAGACCCCACGTGCGACGCCGCGGGATATACGACGCACACATGCGGCGACTGCGGCTATGAATATACCGAGGAGGGCGAAGAAGCCCTCGGACACGACATGACGGGCTGGATATTCACGGGCGACCATGAAAACCCCGACGGCGTGCACACGCACACCAATTCCTGCAAGCGTTGCGCCTTCAAGGAAGAGGGCGTTTGCTCGTTTGCCACGAACACGGTGGATCCCACATGCATCGAGGACGGATATACCGAATATACCTGTCCCGTGTGCAACCACTATCACGATAAGCAAATAAAGGAAAAGCTCGGGCACGATTATCCCGAAGAATGGACTCACATCGCGGGAACGGACACGCACGAGAGGTTCTGCCGCAGGTGCGAGGACAGACAGGAGGGCAATTGCGAGCTCGTGGAGACGGAGAGCGCTCCCCCCACCTGCACCTCCGACGAAATTGTGACCCTCACCTGCAGATACTGCTCCAACTCCAAAAACGCTGCGGGCGACGAGGTGGCGGCGGGACACAAGTGGGGCGGCTGGACTTACGAAGAGGTTGACGGCGGGCACAAGCACTATCACGTGTGCGACGTGTGCAGCGAGAGAGCCTATGAAGCCTGCTCGTTTACAGCCGTGACGACGCAGTCCACATGCACGGACGGCGGCTATACCACCTACACCTGCGACGGCTGCAGCCACAGCTATATAGACAATCCGACCGGTCCCACCGAGCATACCTACGACAAGTGGACTCCCGTAGACGGCTCGGAGGAGCACACACATTCCTGCCTTGTGTGCGGGAATACCGAAAGGGACGCGTGCGAATATAAATTATTGAGAAAGGTAGACCCCACATGCACCGAGGACGGATATTCTGTGTACCTCTGCGCGGAGTGCGGCTCGGAAAAGAAGAGCGACACCGTGGAGAAATACGACCACGACTTTACGGGCTGGAGCTATGCGGGCGTTGAGGACGGCAAACACATACACACCCGCACGTGCAGCCGCGGGAACTGCGGGGTAATTGAAAAGGGCGTGTGCACCGACGACGATCCCGTTGTAACGGAGCCCAATTGCAGCAGGGGCGGCTACACCACCTACACCTGCGACGAGTGCCACGGCACCTACACCGACAACCCCACCCCGAGAGGGGATCACCAATGGGGAGATTGGAAGGTCGGCTACGGAAAGCCCTACCACCACACAAGGACATGCAACGTATGCAAACTCGATAATTCCCAGCTCTGCCACATGGTTACCGAGATAACCGAGGCGGACTGCGAGCACGACGGACAGACGGTCGTTAAATGCTCCGAGTGCGACAGAGAGCCCGTTAAAACCGTGCATCCCAAGTTGGGGCACGACTTCCCCAAAGAATACACCCACAACGCAGGCACGGACACCCACTCCCGCACTTGCCGCCGCGAAAATTGCGGCCAGACGGAAACAAGCCCGTGCGAGATGGTAGAAACCAAAACCCCCTACACCTGCACCACAAGCGAAAGCATAACAGAGAGCTGCCTCTACTGCTCAAATTCAAGGACGAGCGAGGGGCAACCGGCTCCCGGGCATACGTGGGGCAAGTGGCTGCACCGCGAGGGCACGGAAAACCACTACCACGAGTGTAGCGTTTGCAGAAAGCAAGTCGAAGAGAGCTGTAATTACAGCGAAACAATAGTGCCTGCGGACTGCACTACCATGGGGCACACCCTTAAAAAGTGCGACGCATGCCAAAACGAAATCAAGGTCTACGACGGCTCGAGCGCGTTCGGGCACGAGTGGGAGAGCGTTTGGGAAATCACCGACGGCACACACAAAAACAAATGCCGCCGCTGTAACACCGAATTCAACGGCGCGCACGACTACTCCGAGACGAACATCTGCTCCCTCTGCGGTCACGACGGGCTGGAATATGAGCTGAGCGACAGCGGGACTTACTACATCGTTTTAAACGACAACAACGTACACGGGGCAAAGAAAATAATAATTCCCGAAACATACGGCGAAAACAACTATCCCGTCAAGGAAATAGCCTCGGGAATGACCTCGACAAAAGGCAAGCTGAACGGATTTATAAACAATAAAAATCTCAAAGAGGTCGAACTGCCCGAAAACCTCGAGGTAATACGCAGCTATGCCTTTGCGAGCTGTGAGAACCTCGTTAAGGTGACAGTGCGCAACGAGGACGGAAACGAATATTCGCCCTCCCTGCAATTGATAGAGGACAACGCGTTCTCCAATTGCAAAAAGCTGATATCGGCGGCTAACCTTCCCGAAACATTGAAAATTATAGGCGGCAGCGCCTTCCGCTACTGCAGCGCGCTTACGGAGATCTCTATCCCCATCGGCGTGGAGGTCATAGGAGCCTATGCCTTTGCCGACACGGCGTTCGTCAAAGACAAGACCCATTGGACGGGCAACACGCTCTATATAAACAAGCACCTCTTGGCGGTTGAAAACGTGGGCAGGGAATTTGAAATTGCCGAGGGCACCGTAACGGTAGGCGCGGGAGTATTCAAAAACGCCACGGCGTTGAAGTCGCTCACCATGCACGCGGGCGTCAAAACTGTGGACAGCGACGCGTTCCTCGGCTGCGCGCTGGACGAGGTCACCTTCACAGGCACGCTGGGCGAATGGCTTGCGATCAACTTTATGAACGAGCACGCAAACCCCGTAAAGTCGGCTAAGACGTTCAACATCAGCGGAGCCGAGACGGTCATAGAGATACCCGACGGCACGACCTCCATACCCGACGGCACATTCCGCAACAACGATAAGATAACCTCCGTTACTATCCCCGAAAGCGTCACCTATATCGGCGCGAACGCGTTCGATGGCTGCACGAGCCTGCAAACGGTGACGGTCAAGAGCAAAAATATAACATTTATAGGCAAGGACGCCTTCAGGGGCACCAAGTTCTTTACCGAAACCCAACGCAAAAACGGCGGGCTGTACCTTGAAACGGAGGACGGGCAAGCGAGCTACCTCATTGCGGTGGACGCCCGGACGGAGACTCTCAACGTACAGGAAAACTGTCTTATAATCGCCGAATACGCCCTCTACGGCTGCACGAGTCTGAAAAACCTCGCCACGGGCAACAATCTTACCGTTATATGCGGCTATGCATTTGCGGGCTGCACCTCGCTTACCGGCATAAGCTTCGGCGAGAGCCTGAAGACGATATATGCCAACGCCTTTGCGGGCTGCACCTCCATTTCGGACGCGCGCTTTGCAAAGAAGGCGAGCTGGCTCGGCTTCAACTCGGCGGGCGCGGGCAGAGGCAAGACTGTAGGTCCCGACGTCAACTCCGCAACGGATCTGAAGCTGAACACGGGCAAATGGACGTTCAGCTACGCGCTCTGACAACCAAAACAAAATGCGGGCGACCGGAATTTCCGGCCGCCCGTTTTATTTATATTTTGCCCGACACACTCCTCTTGCCCTCTTCCGTGTCAACGGGGGAGGGTGTCACGAAGTGACGGGTGGGAGAAGTCATTTGCTTTTTTATTGCACCTCCCATCACCCGCTACGCGGGAGCTTCCCCCCCCATTGGGGGAAGAAGCCAAGGTTGGGGGTGACGGTGTGACCCCTCCCGTGCCCTCTTCCGTCACCAAGTCACAGGGTTCCCGAAAATTGCAGCATAGCGAAATTTTTGGGAAGAGGAGCCGCAACATGGCAAATTTGCCGTTTGCGTAGAGCAAACGGCTTAAAGCCTAAGTTTGCGGCGACGAGGGAGGGTGGCGACGTAGTCGACGGGTGGGAGCACCGTTGCCGTGTTGTCCGTCGGTCAACGTTAAATACTCGCTTTGCTCGTGGTAAATATTTGCTGCGCAAATGTTAAATATCGGCTCCGCCGATGTGAAATATTTTGCTCCGCAAAATGTTGTGGTGAAGAGTATTGGAAGTGGTTTTTCTCTATACCCTTCTGCGTGTGCTTGCCATTCTCCACTCTGTCATTCTGCGCGAGTGTCGTGTTCACCCCCCCTCTCTGTCATTCTGCGCGAGCGAAGCGACGCCCTCGCCTTTGGCGAGAGAAGGGCGTAGCCCGACGAAGAATCTGTCGCGTAGCGACTTTTGGTTTGGCGTTTCAAACAGCCTCGACCGGTCCACGAGGGGATTCTCTCGGTCAATCGCGCGCTTTCAGCGGGTCTCATATCGCTCTGCCGTTTCCCGTAAACGGGAACCCTCGGCAGGGCAGCGGGCAAAGCCCTCGCGCAAAATGACAAGGCTTAATGGGCGGTGTAATTATTTACACTCCCCTCAGTCTCGCTTCGCTCGACAGCTGTCTCACACGGCGCAAGGAATAACGCCGTGTTCGGGCACCGTTCGCGCGGGACGGATGCGCTCACTCGTCTCGCTCGGCACGCACAGCGCTACTAGGCTGTGCTATGAAATGCCTCGCTCGTCCTCGCAAGCGAAGGGCGCCAATGGGTGGGGCGGTGTTGCCATTACGAAGTTTGCAACGGGTTAGAAACAAGCAAGACAATTATTTTTTAAAATAATAAACGTTGCAAGCAAAACCACGCTTTTGCGCAGCAAGACCCCATTTGCGAACCCTTTCGCCTGAGCGGTGGGAATTTGCGCCATTATATAAAACGTGCGCCCCTAAAAATGGCGCAAAGGGCGGCAGAGCCGCCAAAAATCACGAAAAAACGCGGAGTCCGCAATGGCTCCGCGTTTTTTGTGAACTTTGTAATTACGAAGTTTGCAACGGGTTAGAAACAAGCAAGACAAGGAAAGCGAGCACCGACGACAGGAGCGTACATAGACGTACGTGACTGAGGCGGCGCGGAGCTTGACACAGTATTGCGACGCTTATACGTGCCGCAACACTACATTAAGGGGCTGACTACCCGCAACACAGTAGTAACCAACACGGAAAAGATATTGTGCTTGGGAGGCGTTTGTATATCGTTGGTGGAGAACACCTTGTCAAAATCATTCCCCACCTCCTCCATCACCGACTTATCGTCGGTATATACGCCGTTGTCGAACTCCTGATAGAAGGCGCGCATATCCATATTCACCGAGCCGACGGTCACCGCGTTTTCGGTGAGCATCACCTTGCTGTGCACGAATACGCCGTGCATATAATATATCTTTGCGCCCGCCGCCATCAGCCGCTCGGCGTAAAATTTAGTGACCCTGTAAATATATCCGTAGTCGGGCACGGCGGGAAGGACTATCCTTATGTCGCAGCCCGATTTCGCTTTTTCCGTAAGCATTGCGAGCATGTCGCTGTCGGGAATGAAATAGGGGGTCATTATATACAGCTTTTCGCGCGCGGCGTTCGCCATATTATAGTAAACCCCGCGGCAGAGGGGCTCCTCTATTTCGGGACCGCCCGCAAAGGGCACTATGTTGGAGGTGTTCTCCGTCCTCTCCGCCCTGTACATGTATCTGCCGAAGTCGGCGGTGCGGCGGGTGGCAAACTCCCACTGCCTCAAAAAGGTTATCGTCAGCCCGTCGACCGCGGAGCCGTCGAGGCGAAGCCCCGCGTCCTTCCAAAGTCCCTCCATTTTGCGCTGGTTGGTGCACTCGTCGGCTATGTTGCAGCCGCCCACGTAGCCCGTTTTGCCGTCTATTACTATTATTTTGCGGTGGTCGCGGAAATTCAGCCCGAAGTAGAAGGGCGACAGGAGCGGCTCGAAAACCTTAAACTCTATGCCCGCTTTCTTTATGCGTCTCTTCGTTTCGCCCGTGAGAACGCTCTGGGAGCCAACGTCGTCGTATAAAAATTTGACCTCCACGCCCTCGGCGACCTTGCGGCTAAGAACGTCTATGAGCCTTTCGAGCAGCACGCCCTCGGCAACTATAAAGTACTCCAGAAACACAAATTCCTTTGCCTCTTCCAGCCTTGCGCAGAGGTTATCGAACAGCTTGCGCGCATCGGCAAAGTACTTTACGTCCGTACCCGTGTAGGGCACGTAGCCGCCCGCGTTATAAATATACCCGCAGTCGCGGCGCACGACGTCGGAGGCCTCATTCAGAAAGAAGCCGCCGCGGTATATGCGGGAACGCTCGAAGATATCGGCGTATTTTTTTCTGTAATAGCCGTAGCAGACCCGCTTGCTCGCGAGGATATAAACTATATATCCGCATCCGAACGAGCATAAAAACAGTATGAGCCAGCTCGCCTTGGACTGCGAGTCGCGCTCCTCTATCAACACATAGACCGCCGTAAATGCCGTAAGACCTATGGAGATATAGAAAAATATTGAAAAGAGATATGCCAGCAGGGCGTAAACGGCTATCAGCACCGAGATTTGCAGGACGATGCTGAGGTCGGTCAAAACAGCCTTGGTCCCCGTTATGAGATCGGCAGGCTTCTTGTGGACGCACTTCGGCCTCTCATGGAGTTTGGCTTTAAGCGCCCTTCTGGAATTGAAATAGAATTTCGTCATTTTGTATATAATTCCGTTACAGAAAAATCACAAATTTATGCGGCTTTTGCCCGCGCGCGCTTAAACGTAGCTCTGGCGGTAGGTTTTATACCAATCCGATTGGAGTATGGTCTCCTGCGTGCCCGAACAGGTTATTTTTATGCCGCCCTGCGACGAGGGATCCGTGGAGCAGACTATATTTCCGTTCCACGCCTTGCCCGTGTATGACTGACCGGAAAACTTACCGTCCGAAAGAGAGGGCAGGGTGTCGGCAACGCTCGTGCAGTATATGTTTTGGGTGTACTTCAAAAGATTTTTGAACACCTCGACATAGGGGAAGGTGTTGCTGTTGTTTACAGTGTATTCGGGAGAGCCGGCGCAGCAGCTCACGGCCACATATTCGGGCTTTATCACGTTCAAAAGTTTTTCGGTGGACGATGTGCCCGAGCCGTGGTGACCCGCCTTGTAGAAGTCTACGTCGGGCAGCACGTCGTATTCGGACTTGCTGTTGGCGGGATCGGCATAGTATTCCACCATTCTGCTCTCGCCGTCCTTTTCGAGGTCGCCCGTCAAAAGGAAGTTATAGGTCCTTGTTGAGGTCTCCTTTGTGAACAGCGTTACGACGGAGTGGTTGTTTTCGTCCGAACTTTTGTTAAAGTAGTAGTAATTGTGGAGGATATTCATAGAGAGCGTGTGCTCTTCGTCCAGCCAATACTGCCTCTTTGCGCCGCCCTCCTCGTTGTAGCATTGGTCCGCCGTATAAACGGTAGCCCCTTGGCTTTCGGCATAGTCCAGCGCGCTTAAAAATCTTTGGTAGACCTGCGTATCCTTTTTCGTTTTTGCGAATTTTATTATAGTGCCGACCTCGAAGTTATAGAATATCCCGTCCGAGGGAGTCTTGCAAGCAAAGGACGCTATGTGATCCTGGTCGCCGTGCGTGGCTATCACATATTCGAGTTTGCCGTCCGTAACGTATTCGTTGAGATAGGAGCAGATGAGCGACGCGCTCGAATCCTCCGAGCCTGCGTCGATCAAAATATCGTTCTCGCCCGCCTTTATGTAGATGCTGTCGCCCGCCTTGTTGCCCAAATCTATCACATGTATTGCAATATCGCCGCCCGTGACCGTTTCTCCGCCGTCGCCGCCTTCGGGGTCGGTGGGTGTTGTGGGGTCGGCGGGAGCGCCGTCCGCGCCCTTTATGCTGCCGCAGTCTACCCACGCGCCCTTTTCATAGAAATAAACGCGCCACGAGACCGTATCCACATACATGTCGCCCTCCGCGCCCTTCAGGCTTCCGGGTGCGCCCTTGCCGTGATAAATTTTATTTCCGTCCTCGCCGGGCGCGCCGTCCTTGCCGGGGGCTCCGTCGTCGCCTTTATCGCCCTTGTCGCCCTTAGCCATTTTAAGCAATTCGGCATACCACTCTTCGTAGCTTAAAGCGTTGTTCCCGGCTGACTCGGCATACGCTTCATATACTTCATAAATTTTTGAGGAGCCGTCGGCCCCGCCGAAAAGATCGCCGCAGGCGGTAAAACCCACCGCGCCTACCGAAAGGAAGGCTCCGGCAAGGAGCGCGGCTATTGTCCTTTTAATACTCTTCATTCTGGTTCTCCATATTTATTCTCCGCCGACGGCGTTTTTACAATATTTTTGCGCGAACGTGTTGAGTTTTACAGCTTTTCGAGCTGTTCCAATATTTTTTCGCGCATGGCTATATATTTATCGAGCTTCGCCCTCTCCTCGTCCACGAGCTTTTTGGGCGCCTTCATCAAAAAGCCCGTGTTGTTGAGCTTGCCGTCCGCACGGCGTATTTCGCTCATGACCGTTTCGAGCTCGCCCTCCAATCTCTCGCGCTCCTTGTCGGGGTCGACAAGCTCGCCCATAGGGATATACAGCGTGCCGACGTGCAGCACCTTGGCAACCGCCTTTTCGCCCGCTTCGGAAGCGTCGGCTATAAAGCTTATGTCCTTTGCGCCGGCGAGCTTTAAAATACTGTCCTGGTTTGCCGAAATGAGCCGCTTGTTCTCGGTGACGATATACAGGCTGACTTTTTTTGCGGGCGGGCAGCCGAGCTCCGTCTTTACGGCGCGCACCGCCGTGATTATATCCTTTATCCCCTCGAAGGCCTCGGCGTCCTTTTTATAGGCGAGCCTTGCGTTGTAGCGGGGATAGTCCTTGAGCATTATGGTGCCCTCCGCGCCCGGAAGGCTGCGGTATATCTCGTCCGTTATGAACGGGATAAAGGGGTGCAGAAGCTTGAGCGTGTTTTCCAGAACGAACGTCAGCACGCTTATAGCCGCGTCCCGTTTGCCCTCGTCGGCGCCGTAGAGGGCGGGCTTGGAGAGCTCTATATACCAGTCGCAGAAGTCCGACCACGTAAAGTCATACAATATCTGGCAGGCGACGCCGAGCTCGTATTTGTTGAGCGAAAGGGTAACGTCCCTTATTGCCGCCTGCAGCTTGGAGATTATCCACTTGTCCGCCGCGCACAGCTTTACCGCAGAGAGGGGTTTTACCGTTTTCCCCTCGGCGTTGGTTATTACAAAGCGGCTGGCGTTCCATATCTTATTCATGAAGTTGGCGCACGCCTCGACCTTAGCGTCCGAATACCTTGTGTCGTTGCCGGGTGCAACGCCCTGCAGCAGCGAAAATCTGAGGCTGTCCGCGCCGTATTTATCTATTACCTCGAGGGGGTCTACGCCGTTGCCGAGGCTCTTTGACATCTTTCTGCCCTTTTCATCGCGCACGAGCCCGTGCATCAAAACGTCGCGGAAGGGCACCTTGCGCATGTGCTCGAGCCCCGAGAATATCATTCTGGAGACCCAGAAGAAAATTATGTCGTAGCCCGTGACCAAAACGTCGGTGGGATAGAAATATTCGAGATCGGACGTGTCCTCGGGATAGCCCAAAGTGGAGAAAGGCCACAGCGCAGAGGAGAACCACGTGTCAAGCACGTCCTCGTCCTGCGTCAGGTGTTTGCCGCCGCACACGGGGCAGACCTCGGGGTCTGTCTTTTCGCATATCTCCGCCCCGCAGTCGCCGCAGTACCACACTGGGATACGGTGCCCCCACCAGAGCTGGCGGGAAATGCACCAGTCCTTTACGTTCTCCATCCAGTTATAGTAGGTCTTGGCAAAGCGCTCGGGAATAAAGGTGACCTTTTTGTTCATTACAGCGTCTATTGCCGGTCTCGCGAGGTCCTCCATTTTGACGAACCACTGCTTTGACACAACGGGCTCTACGGTGGAACCGCAGCGGTAGCAGTGTCCGACATTGTAGGTGTGGGGCTCCTCCTTTACGAGATATCCCGTCTCCCCGAGCTCCTTCAAAAGCTGCTTTCTGCACTCGTATCTGTCCAGTCCCTCGAACTTGCCCGCACCCGCGTTCATAGTGCCGTCGTCGTTCATAACGCGCACGACGGGCAGGTTGTGGCGGAGCCCGACCTCGAAGTCGTTGGGGTCGTGGGCGGGGGTTATTTTAACTACGCCCGTGCCGAAGTCCATATCGGCGTGCTCGTCGCCCACAATGGGAATGGGCTTGTTCACAACGGGCAGTATAACGTTCTTGCCTATGAGTTCATTGTAGCGCTTATCCTTGGGATTCACCGCAACGGCTGTGTCGCCGAACATTGTCTCGGGGCGGGTGGTCGCAACGACGAGCGCCCTGTCGGAGCCCTCGACGAAGTATTTTATATGCCATAAATGCCCCTCTTCCTCGGCGTATTCGACCTCCACGTCCGAGAGAGTAGTCCTGCAGTTCGGGCACCAATTTATTATCCTCGAGCCGCGGTAGATGAGCTTTTTATTGTAGAGGTTTACAAACACCTCGCGCACGGCTCTCGAGCACTTTTCGTCCATGGTAAAGGTGAGGCGGGACCAGTCGCACGAGGAACCGAGCTTTCTGAGCTGGTCGCAAATTCTGCCCGCATACTTCTCTTTCCAAGCCCATGCGCGCTTTAAAAAGCCCTCCCTGCCGAGTTGCTCCTTTGTGAGCCCCTCCTTTTTCATCTCCTCCACTATCTTTACCTCGGTGGCTATGGAGGCGTGGTCGGTGCCGGGCAGCCAGAGGGCGCAGTAGCCCTGCATGCGCTTGAAGCGGATAATGGTATCCTGCAGCGTTTCGTCCATAGCGTGACCCATGTGCAGCTGACCGGTTATGTTGGGGGGCGGCATTACCACGGTGAACGGGACCTTGTTGTCGTCGCGCACCGCCTTGAAGCAGCCCGACTCCTCCCATTCCCTGTATAATCTGTCCTCAAAGCTCTTGGGATTGTACTTTTTTTCCATTCGGAACCTCTGTTTGAATATTGAATATCTATTTAATGTGCTCGCTTCGCTCGTGGTAAGGCTCGCTTCGCTCGCGTTAAATACTCGCTGCGCTCGCGCTAATGCTCGCTGCGCTCGCGTTAAATACTCGCTGCGCTCGTGCGAAATATTTGCTACGCAAATGTTAAATATCGGCTGCGCCGATGTGAAATATTGCACTTCGTGCAATGTTGTGGTGAAGATTATAAGAAGCGCTACCCTTGCCCTCTTCCGTCGCCGACGGGGGAGGGTGTCACGAAGTGACGGGTGGGAGCTGTCGTTTGCTTTTTATGCCCTCCCATCACCCGCTACGCAGGAGCGGTCTCACACGGCGCAAGGAATAACGCCGTGTTCGGGCACCGCCTGCGCCTTTCTCTTTGCGCAGGCTCATCTCGCTCGGCACGCACAGCGCACAGTGCTGTGCTATGAAATGCCTCGCTCGTCCCCCCCCAAGGGGGAAGAAGCCAAGGTTGGGGGTGCGTTGCCCTTATTCTGTCATTCTGCGCGTGCTTGCTCTTCCCCCCCCCTCTGTCATTCTGAGGGAACGGAGTGACCGAAGAATCTGTCGCGCAGCGACTTTTGGCTTGCTGTTTCAAACAGCCTCGACCAGTCCACGAGGGGATTATTTCACTTAATCGCCCGCTTTCAGCGGGTCTCATTTCGTTCAAAATGACAATTAAGGTAATTTACTGTGCGATTATTTAAAAATTGCGGGAGCTGTAATTACGAAGTCTGCAAGCGCGCAGATACGAGCAGAACGAGGCGCCTGCGGCTTTTGCGACAGGAGTTTACTAAATGGTAAATGACTGAGCAAAAACGCAAAGGCAACAATGGTATGCGACGTATATCCGCGCTTGCCGCGGGAGTTGCAACGGGTCAGAAACGAGCAAGACAAGGCGCGCGAGCATTGACAAGGGGAGCGTACACAGACGTACGTGACCCGCTGACAAGCGGAGCGCAACACAGTATTGCGAAGTTTATCACCCGTTGGCGGGAGCTATACGGAATTATTATAAATCAAACCACTCCCCATTGTCAAACGCAAAAGGCGGCCGCATAATATGTATTATTAAATTTTTAAGGAGCTTACAGTGAAAAGAAAACTGATTTACTTATTTTTAGCCGCCGTCTGCGCCCTTGCGGTGCCGTTTGCGGCGGCAAGCTGTTCAAAGGACGACGGCAAAGTCGTTAAAATAAACGAAGTTACCCGCTCGGTATTCTACGCGCCGATGTATCTTGCGGACGCCTTGGGATACTACGAGGACGAGGGCTTTGAAATAGAGCTGACGACGGGCGGCGGCGCAGACTCCACCATGGCTGCCGTGCTCTCGGGCGGGGCTGACATAGGTTTCTGCGGACCCGAGGCGGCAATTTACGTTGAGATCGGCGGCAGCGACGACCAGCCCATGGTTTTCGGGCAGCTCACAAAGCGCGACGGCTCTTTTCTGGTTGGCAGAAAACCCGAGCCGAACTTCGACTGGAAAAATTTAGAGGGCAAGGAGATCCTTGCCGGCAGACCGGGCGGCGTGCCCTTTATGACCTTTGAATACGTTATGAAGGATCACAATGTAAACGCAAAATTGAATTCGGACGTGGCGTTCAACATGATGACCTCCGCCTTCCTCGGCGGCAAGGCGGACTACTGCACGGTGTTCGAACCGACCGCCAGCGAGATACAGGCCGAGGGCAACGGATATATCGTCGCCTCCGTGGGCGAGGCTTCGGGCGAGATCCCCTACACCTGCTATATCGCAAAGCAAAGCTATATAGATAAGCACGGCGACAAGATAGACGGTCTGCTGCGCGCTATAACAAAAGCCATAAAGTACATCAACGAAGCCGACACGGACGAGGTGGCCGAACTGCTCATCCCCTACTTCGCGGATACGAGCGCGGCGAGCATAAAGACCTCGGTGGAGAGCTATAAGGGCATCGACGCGTGGGTGACGAACATGGCTATGAAAAAAGAGGCGTTCACCCGCCTGCAGGACGTTATAGAACTTGCGGGCGAGCTTGAAAGACGGGTAGACTTCGACGCGGTGGTGACTACCGAAGCCGCCGACAGGATCTACAGGGAAGTTTATGCTTGAATTTAAGAGCATCTCCTACTCCTATCACACAAAATCGGGGGAAACGGCGGCCGTTTCCGACTTGAATTTCACGGTCGGAAAGGGACAGTTCGTGTCGGTAATAGGACCCTCGGGCTGCGGAAAATCCACTATACTCTCGCTTGCGGCGGGGCTTTTGAAGCCCTCTTCGGGCGAGATAATCAAGGGGAGCGGCGAGTTCGGATATATGCTGCAGCGTGACGCGCTGTTCGAGTGGCGCACGGTGGAACAAAATATATTCCTGCCCCTCGAAATAAAAAAGCGCAACACCGCCGAAATGCGGGCAAGGGCCGTGGGGCTTGCCGAAAAATACGGGCTTAAAGACTTCCTTAAAAAGAGCCCCTCGCAGCTCTCGGGCGGAATGAGGCAGCGCGCTGCGCTGATAAGAACGCTCGCGGCCGAGCCCGAAATACTCCTCTTGGACGAACCGTTCTCCGCGCTCGACTACCAGACGAGGTTGGAGGTGTGCGACGACGTGCAGTCCATAATCAAATCGGAAAAAAAGACGGCTCTGCTCGTCACGCACGACATATCCGAGGCGATAGCCCTCTCCGACAAGGTCGTGGTGCTCTCCGCCCGACCCGCGCACGTGGTAGCCGAGCATATGATCGCCTTCGGCGACAGCCCGAAATCGAGGCGCAACGACAGCCGTTTTGCCGAAACGTTTGAAGTTTTGCGCAAGGAGCTGGGGATCTGAGCAATAAAGCGGCAAGCCCGCCGCAAACGGGCGGGCTTGCCGCAGAACACAAAAGGAACCTCCAAAGATGAAAAATACAATGAACTTTTCCGGCGAGCATCTCGCATATTTAAAAAAGCAAAGGCGCAGAAAAATAATCATATTCCTCTCGCGCTGGCTCATTTTAGCCCTGATCCTCGGACTGTGGGAGCTTTTGACTTATTTTAAAGTAATGGACCCCTTTATAACGAGCTCCCCCTCCCGCGTGATAAGGACGATCGGCTCGCTCTATGAAAGCGGCGACCTTTTCAGACACATAGGCATCACTCTCGGCGAGACCGTTGCGGGGTTTTTCATCGCCGTTGCGGCGGGATACTCCATAGCCGTCGTCCTGTGGTCGAGCGAAACGGTGCGCGCGGTCGTGGAGCCGTATATAGTAGTTCTCAATTCCCTGCCGAAGATCGCGCTCGGACCGCTGATAATCATATGGATAGGCACCGACTGCACGGCTATAATTTTTATGACCGTTATTGTGGGCATAATCCTGTGTATAATGAACACGCTTGCGGGTTTTCTGGCTGTGGACCCCACAAAGCTCACCCTTATGAAGGCGATGGGCGCGGGCAGGCTGGCCACGCTTACAAAGCTTGTCGTTCCCGCGTCGCTCCCCGCGCTCATGAATACCCTCAAGGTCGCCGTCGGGCTGGCATGGATAGGCTCGATCATGGGCGAATATATCGTCTCGAGGGCGGGGCTCGGATATCTCATAGTCTACGGCGGGCAGGTTATGAAGCTCGACCTCGTAATGACCGCCACCTTTATACTCTGCGTGCTCGCGGGCTGCATGTACGGGATAATAGCCCTGATAGAAAAATTTGTGGTAAAACAGTTTTAACCCTCCTCCCCCTTATGCCAAGGGGGAATTTATTGTCGCTCCGCGCGGCAAAGACCGTACTTTTTTCTGCCCTCAACGTTCAGGCCCGCCATCTTGTCGAGCTCGCCCAAGAGCTTTTCCCTGTCGGGGACGAATATTATCTCCCCCTCCTCGGATATGAACGACAAGCCGCAGCGGCGGCGGATCATGCTCTTCTGGGATTGGATATATGCCGTAAAATTCATTTTTTTGCTCCTCCGTCTCCGTTTTCATAAATAATTTTATATTTTAATGTTGACATATATTGTCACCTATGATAAAATTTTTTATAGATTTTACGGAATATTTTACGGAGGAGAGACAGATGAAATACCAGATAATGCTCAAGATCCTCATGCTGCTTTTGTCGAAAAGGAAGATAACGGCCAAGGAAATTGCCGAAAGGTATGAAATTTCGGTGCGGAGCGTTTATAGATACATCGAGGAGCTGAACGTATGCGGGGTGCCCGTGGACGTGGCGAGGGGCAGATACGGCGGGCTGACCATTGCCGACACCTTCCGCCTGCCGACGGGCTATTTAACGCGCGAGGAGTACGCGGCGGCTATCGGCGCGATGGACGCCATGATGGGGCAGGTGCACAGCGAAAGCCTTATATCCGCCCGCGAAAAATTGGCGAGCACGCAGAAAAAGGAACGCGCCGACCTCTCGGTGACGGGCAAGATAATAGTCGACGGCGGGACGTGGGGAGATCTTACAAAATTCTCCGACAAGATGCAGGTCGTGGAGGAGGCAATGAACGGCGCAAAGAGCCTTATGATCGACTATATCTCCCGCGAGGGCGAGCACAGCAAGCGGGTAATCGACCCCCATGTGCTCATTTTCAAGCAGAACGTGTGGTACGTTTACGCCTTCTGCCATACAAAGCAGGAGTTCAGAACCTTTAAAATAGGAAGGATAAAAAAGGCGAGCTTCACGGGCGGGACGTTCGAACAGAAGGAGATATTGCGCAGCCAGATACCTCTGGATTTCTACTACCCCGCGGGCAAGCTTATTCCCGTGACCTTAGAGATAAGCAAAGCCGACCTGCCAGACGTTGAGGAATGGCTGGGCATGGATATCATAGAGCCGCGGGGAGACAGGTTCGTCGCGGAGGCGACCCTGCCCGACGACTCGCGGCTGGTGGGCATGATATTGAGCTACGGCGGCGCCGTAAAGGTTTTGTCGCCCGCGGCTTTAAAGGATAAGGTGGCAAAGGCTGCCAAAAGGATATCCGCGCAATACTGCGGCGATTAATAGAGCTTAAATACGCCAAGCGGCGGCGCAACACTCGGTTGCGCCGCCGCTTTTTACCGTAAATTCAAGCTTTTAAATCACACCTTTTCCACCGTGAGGGAATATGAAAAAGCCGAGCCCTGCACGTCCGTGAAGTTCATGAACGGCTTCAGCGTTATTTCGCGCGGGGCAGCCTTGAAGTCGTTTATGCCCCACCACGGCTCCACGCAGACGTACTCTCCGCCGTCGGGATTTGACCAGAAGGCAAACACCGGGCAGTCCGATCTGTATGTATATCTGTAGCCGTCGCGGGTGCTTGCATATATCGCGCCGCCCGAAAGGGAGCCGAGTTGGAAGGTCTGGCACTCCCAGAAAAACGCCTTGTTGGCAACAAACCTGTGCAAGCCCCTCAGCCTTGTGGCATACGCGCTGTCAAGGGGATATATTATAGGGTTTTCTATATTTTCGAACTCTATGACCGCCTCGCCGCCGGGCGCCCTCATTCCGGGATGCCCGCCCACATAGAAGGGTATTTTGCCCTCCTTTGCGCGCACGAAATAGGTCACCTCCACCGTCTTTTCCGACAGCTTGTAGGTCACCGAAAAATCAAAATCATAGGGATATGTCTTCTTTGTCTCCCCGTCCGAGGAGATCGCAAGGGTGATGTGGTTCTCCCCCTTGTCGGCAAGGGCAAATTCCGAATATCTTGCCACGCCGTGCGACTTCGGGGTATATACCTTGCCCTGCGCCTCGTAGGGACCGGCGTGTCCTATTATCGGGAAGATAGCCACGTCGCGGCTCGTCCAGAACTTGTCGCCCTGCCACAGCCTCTCCTCGCCCGTGGGGAGATATTTTAAAGACGTCATGCTCCCGCCCCCGGAATTAACGGAGAGGGACAAAAACTCATTACGTATCGTGTATATCATAGTCCGCCTCACCACCCGAGAGTTTCGCCGCCGAGAATGTGGACGTGCAGGTGGGGCACCGTCTGCCCCGCCGCCTCGCCTTGGTTTATTACCAGCCTGAAGCCGTTGCCGCAGCCGTTCGCGCGGGCGATACCGGGAATCTTTTTAAGTATATGCGAAAGCATGGCGTAGCCCTCTTCGTCCGCCTCCGAAAGAAGCGCGAAGTGCGTTTTGGGGACAGCCAAAAGGTGCACCTTTGCCTTGGGGGCAATGTCCTTAAAAACAAGCATGTCGTCGTCCTCGTACACCTTTGCCGAAGGAATTTTGCCCTCGATTATTTTGCAGAAAAGGCAATCACAGTTAAGCATAATTATATTCTCCTTGCTTTTTTCTTATAGATAATATATCCCGTGCCCGAGGCTATTGCCGCCGCGCCGAAGATAACAGTTGCCGCTATGCTTTCGGCAAACCGCACGGGCACGTCCTCGCGCACGCGCACCGAAAAGTCCCCGCCCGCATTTGCGGAAATGTACAGAACGTTGGGGTTGAGCGAAAAGTAGTGGTACACTATCGGACTGACTTCGAGCCCCGTATTCCCGCCGACCGCGAGATAGCTTGCGTCGGCATAGACGTTCTGCCTGTAGTATATGACGCCCTCTATTTCCGTCCAAACGTATCTCAGCGACCATATATATACCTCCTCCGGAGGCTGTCCGTCAACGGCGTCCACGAACACCTGCTTGCCGTCCGACACTACAAAATATCTGCCCTCTGAGTCGGTATAAATATTTGTGTACTTCACGTTCACGTATTCATATGTGTACAGATAACCGCCGTATTCCTCGCGCTGGGCTACACTTGTGACCCTGCCGTCCTCGTAGGTGTAGGCGTAGTTTTGCGACAGATCTGCGTACACGACCATGGGACGTTCCTCGTCGTGATAGAGCTCAAGCCCATTCTGCGCGAGCTGCTTTGCCTCCTCAAAGGTGGCGTACGTGTAGCTTTTATACCTGTTATAGCCCCCGAAAACACAGGTGGGGCCGAGAAGCATGAACGAAAAGCACGCTATCGCCGCAGCCGCGAGGACGTTCGCGATAAACCGGCATCTTTCCGAACCGGAGCCGCCCGTCTCCCCCTCCACGTTCACCCGCACGCCGAACGGGTCGTAGCCGCGGGGAACGTCCGACGGCAGAGAATATGCGGGGTTTGGCACCCGCCCCTCGTCCGCAAACACGTCGGCGGCAACTTCGCGACGGGATATTATGACAAGATATATTATGAGGACTATGGAGATTATCCCCGTGACAGCGCTTATGGGATATCCCCGCCAGCCGGAAAACATGGGGATCAGCGGGAAGTTCACAAAAAAGTGCATCACATAGTTAAAGGCGAAAACCGCATACGGCTGCCACTTTTTATAGGGCTTGCAGCCCGAAACGGCCCAGCCGAACGCTCCCGCCCACGCCGCATGCGAAAATGGCGTGCCGAGCGACCGCCAGAGCGCGGTCTGCAGGGCAGCCGAGAGGTTTGCCGCGCCGCCGTATGCAAGACCGTCGGCATACATATACCACATATTCTCGAACGCCGAGTAGCCGCCGCCGACCGCCGCGCCCACCAAAAGACAGCACATAGGGCTGCGTTTTTTTATAATGAGCAGCAATATCACGGTGGTAAGAGCCTTGCCCGTTTCCTCCGCGAACGCCGTATATGCCTGTTCGGCGAAGGGGGCGTGAATGTCCGCGGCGTACAGAAGCGTCGAATAGCCCGTAGATATGAGCCCGCCGAAAACGAGCGCGGCGGCGAGCGTCAGAAGGGACAGATCGCGCTTGGGATATAGCTCGTACAGAAGTATAATAAAGGTCAGATCGCCGAATATCCCGCCCGCAAACGCGAGGGAGAATAAATTGATGAACGACGCGCTGTAGCAGACGGAAAGCGCCGAAAACAGCAGCAAAAAAAACAAAAGCGCGCGGGCATAGAGCCACGGATAGGACGCGCGCTCTTCGCCGCCCCTGCCGCGGGTGAACAGTTCCGCGTAATCCTCGCGCGTGCGGGGGCGGAACGTTTCGTATGCAAATTTTTTAAGCGCTTCTTTAGCTTTCATCTGTAATTTGCGCAAGCGCGCCGTCGGCGTGCATACCTTCGATAGTCACATTGTATTTCACGCCCGAAGCAAGCGGACGGGGCACATAGACCTTTATGTAATTGCCCGTATATCCCGTAGTGTAGCCGTTATTGTATTCCTCCGCTATAAACGAGAGCGGCTTATGCAAAAAACCCGATATATATTGAGTTTCCGCCTCCCTTGCAGCCCGCAAAAGGCGGTTCAGCCGCTCCGCCTTGACGTCTGCGGGCAGATCGCCGAGTTTATAAGCCGCCGTGCCCTCGCGCGGGGAAAACGAAAAGGCGTGCACCCGCGCAAAGCCCGCCTCGCCGATAATGGAGAGGCTGGCTTCAAAGTCCTCCTCGGTTTCGGTGGGAAAGCCCGAAATTATGTCGGTCGTTATGGCCGCACGGGGGAAATATTTATATATGAGCGCGCACTTCTCCAAATATTCTTCGCGGGTATAACGCCTGTTCATCGCCCTTAAAACGGCCGTGGAGCCGCTCTGCAGCGAGAGATGAAATTGCGGCGCGAAATCATATAAGCCGCGCAAGGCGTCCAAAAGCTCCCCGGTTATCGCCGAGCACTCGAGCGAGCCCAGCCGCAAACGCTTTTTTTCGGGCGCGAGAGCACGCATGAGCTCGGGCAAGCCCCTGCCCCCGTCCGAATAGGATGAAATATTTATGCCGTTCAGCACAGCCTCGGGGCTGCCGCATTTTGCGATTTCCCCGCATATATCCCCGATCGAACGCGATCTCTCCCTTCCCCGGAGATATGGAATTATGCAATATGAGCAAAAGCTGTTGCAGCCGTCTTGAATCTTTATAAAGGCGCGGGTTTTGCTCTGCTTAGGGTAGGGGAGCGCGGCGCACCCGCCGCCGTATTCCCTCAAAACGGCTTCCGCCACCTCCCTTTTATCGCGCGCGCCCGACACGAAAAACACTCCCTTGTCTTCAAACTGCGCCCTGTTTTTTTCGCTCGCGCAGCCGCATACAAAAATTTTTGCATTGGCGTTATATTTTTTTACGCGCGCTATGAGCTGGCGGCTCTTCTTTTCCGCCTCCCTCGTCACGGCGCAGGTGTTCAGAACATATACGTCGGCAAAGCCGAGTTCCGCCGAGACATCCCAGCCGCTCCTCTCGAGCGCAGCCGCTATTGAGGCGGACTCCACCTCGTTTACCTTGCAGCCCAGCGTAAAGATCACGGCTTTCATTTGAGTTCCCCCAAAAAATATGCGGCAAGCGCAGCGGCGGAAATTGCCGCAGTCTCCGCGCGGAGTATCCTCTTACCCAGCGACATGCCTGCAAAACCAAGCGATTTTGCATACCTGTATTCGGTTTCCGAAAACCCGCCCTCGCTTCCTATCACAAGCGCGCAGTCGCCGCTTATGCCTGAAAATTCCACGTCGGAACAGGAAGCGAACTCGCAAAAAAACAGCTTGTTTTTATAATTTTCAGCCGATATGAGCGCCTCGCGCAGGGTGGGAAAATACGCCACCTCGGGCGCAACCGACCTTAAGCACTGCTTTGCCGCCTCGTGCGCGACCTTATTGAGGCGCGCAAGCTTGTTTTCGTTCATATATGCCGAGCAGAACTCCGACGAAAAAACGCCTATTTTGCCCGCGCCGAGTTCCACTGCCTTCTGCACGACGAGTTCGGTCTTGTCGCCCTTAAGCGCGCCGCACAAAAGATATATGGGGCTCTTCGGCTCCTTATCGCACGCGGCCGCCCCCGTGATATGCGCGAGCAGGCGGCGGCTCTCTATCCTTTGCACAATGGCGGAATACTCCTTGCCGCTGTTGTCGAGAAGAACTATCTCGCTCCCCTCCTCAACGCGCAGCACCGTTTTGGCGTGAGTGAACTCCTCGCCCTCGAGATACACCTCCGAATTGTCGGGATATGTTAAGTTTTCCACGAAAAATCTTTTGGGAACGCTCATGATTTAAAGGCAAGGGCTATCCATTCGCCCTCTTTTATCTTTTTATCCAAAGTGAGGTTTTGCGCGGTGAACGCGTCTATAACCATATTAAGGCGGCTCTCTATAATTCCGCTCAGAATGAGCGCGCCGCCCTTTTTGAGGTTTTTGGGTATGGACGGCGCCAGCCCAACCAGAATTTCGGCGGTGATATTTGCAAGCATTATGTCGCCCTTTATGTTTGCGTCCTCCAGGAGATTTGAGTGCGCCACCACGACCTTATTTTCCACACCGTTTATCTGCGCGTTGTGCTTTGCGCTCTCCACCGCAACGTAGTCTATATCGGTGAGATAAGCAAGCTTTGCGCCGAGCTTTACGGCGGAGATGCCGAGGATCCCGCTGCCGCAACCCACGTCTATGCAGACGCTTTCGGGCGTGAGATATTCCTGCAAAAGCTTTACGCACATTGCGGTAGTTTCGTGTTCGCCCGTGCCGAACGCCATGTTGGAGTCGAGCTTTACTATCTTTTCACCCGCGCTCTTTTTGTAATCTATCCATTCGGGGCAGACTACTATATTGCCCAAATGTATGGGTCGGAAATGCTTTTTCCAAATTTCTATCCAGTCGTCGCCCTCCACCTCGCGGCGGGAGGTTTCAAGCGTGCCCACGCACAAAAAGTCTTGGCTGTTTTTTTGCAGCTCTTCGAGGTCGGCGCGTATCTTAGGCAGAATTTTATCCGCCTCGTCCAAAGGCACAAAAGCCTTTACGAGCACGTCCCCGCGCTCCTTTAACACGTCCTCGTCTATGTAGTCCCAATACATTACCTTGTTCTCTTGCAGGGCTATGACGTCCTTTATGTCGGAGATAGCCACGCCGTAGCTTGTGTATCGCCACATTATGTCGGCAACGAGTTCGCTGCCCTCGGTTGTCGTATGAACGGTGTATTCTATAAATTTCATAAAATCATTTTACCACGACGGCGCGCTATTTGCAAGCGGTTTTTATAATATGCGGCGGAGGGCGCAGCCTGCGCCCTCCGCCGCTTAAAATAAAGCGTTATTCCGCGTTTGCCATATATTCCACCGCCGAATGTACGGCGACGTTTCCCTCGCCCACCGCCTTTACATATTGGTATGGTCTGCCCGTGCAGTCGCCCGCGGCGAATATCCCCGCTATATTGGTGGCGCAGCCCCTGTCCACCGCTATGTGACCATCCGCGACGTGCAGCCCGTGCACGAGCGTCGCGGGAGATATCGCGCTCTTCAATATGAATACGCCGTCCACATCGAGCGAGCCGCCCTTATAAATAACCCGCTTAAGCCGCGCGTCGCCCTCGTATTTTTGCGGGGACTTCAACACGGTCTTTGCGTTCTCCGCCCTTATTTCATAGCCCCTGTAGAGGGGAAAAACATAACACGTTCCCGCAATTGAGCACAAATATTCTATTTCATGCTCGAAGCGTTTGTCGGTGCAGACAACGGCGATCCTCTTGCCCTTATAGAGCATGCCGTCGCAAGTGGCGCAATAGCTTATGCCCCTGCCCAAAAACTCCTCCTCGCCCTCAACGGGCTTTGCCGCCTCCACGCCGAGACAAAGTATCACCGTCTTTGCGTCATAGTCCTTGTCGCCGACAAGCAGCGTAAATTTTCCGCCCGTCTCGTAAACTCCCGTAACGACCTCTTCGGTGAGTCCTATGCCCATGCTCTCGGTGTGGTGCATGAGCGCCCACGCAAGCTGTTCGCCCGTGACGTTGGGCAGCCCCGGGTAGTTCTTTATGAGCTCTGCGCGCTCCACCTTCTTCGACGTGGGGCGGCTCGAGAGCCAGATATATGATTTGTTGAGAATTTTTGCGTTTATCGCCGCGGAAACTCCGGCCGGTCCGCCGCCTATTATAGCTATATCGTACATAATTTAAATTATTGCCCCCGTTTATTAAAATATCCCTTTAAAGTACCCCTCACTTGACATCGGCTTTTTTATACATTATAATAATTGCAATAAAGCATATCGGAGGTGAGGGAAATATGAAGTTTAAAAAATTTGTTTTGCCCGTTTTGTGCGCCGTGTGCGCTTTTTCGCTCGCCGCATGCGCAGCCCCCGATAAGGGCGACTCCCAAGGCGGAGAGCAAGACTCCCAAAGCACACGAACCGTTACGGCTCCCTATGTGGATAAGGAACAACCCGACACCTGGTTCGGGTGGAAAAAGAACGATCTGCCCACTTTGGCGCAGTGCCGTCAAATACAGACCGGAATGAGCCTGAACGACGTCATATTAAAAATAGGCAAGCCCCAGCGCGACATAGGCTACGGCGCGTGGGTGTTGCAGTTTGACATCGGGGACGGCGGGGCGCTTACGATAACCTTTACCATAGGCGGCGACGGCGAAACACTGTACGACCGTCTGTATGTGGCTGCGCTTGACTTTGACAGACCGATACCCACCACTACCTTCGCCGGGCTCTATCCTTGGGCGGCGGGCTTAAGCAAAGACGATATTCTGAAGGTGCGACGCGAGCAGGCTTATATAGGCGTTGCGCCCGGATCGTTAAAGAATGTCGACTATTCCTCCGACCGGGAGGATATTGAAAACGCTTATGCCCTCCTGTCCTCGGCGATGACCCCTGTGAGCGGCAAGGAGGAATATACCGGCGGCGGATATGTGCAGTACGATTTTTACACCGCAGACGAGACATATTCCATAAGGATAACCAACGGCTTCGTGCAGATCGGCGACGAATATTACCGCTTTACCGGCGGCTGCACCTTTGAAAATGCAGAACCGACGCGGCACGCGTTTACAACCGAGGGCAATCCCGTGTTCGAAAGCTACGCTGTCTACGGAGCCGACGAACAAAAAATCGGCGAATATACGGGCTTGGGCAAGTTTGAATTTGTTGCTTATGACGGCATTACGGGCGCGCCCGCATACCGTTTGGAGAGCGCGGCGGTAAACCTCGTCATATACTCCGCGGACATATTTTCCGTTGAGGGTAAGAACGAAATTTATAAAATAGCGGGCGATAAAAACTTCGGGTTCCTGTTTGGGTAAGCTGAAAAAATCATAAGAACGGCGGCAGAAATGCCGCCGTTCGTTTTGTTTACGGTCAATCCATTTTTGTGAGCACGGCTGCCAGATCCTCCAGATCCTTGGAGGGAATGGCCTTGTCGCTGCTCTTCACCATCTGGTCCACGGCTATCTTTGCGCGCTCGGGAGGGATTATAGTGCCCACGCCCGCAACGCAGCCGCCGGGGCAGCCCATACCCTCTATCATATAGCCGTTGTATTTGCCCGCCTTGGCGAGCATCAACGCCTTGCGGCAATCGGCAAGTCCCTCGGCGTGCGCTATTTTGACCTCGGTGCCGGGATAGTACTCGTTTATGCACTTTTCAATAGCCTGCGAAACGCCGCCCGAGCAGGCATAGCCCCTGCCCGCGCCCGTTGCCTCGAAGTTGATGGGCAGATCCTCGAGCTCCTCCAAATTGAGGTTCTTTGCGGCGAACATTCCCGCAAGCTCCTCAAAGGTCAGCACAAAATCCACATGGCTCTTCACCTCGCGGCGGGACGCCTCCAGCTTCTTGGCGGCGCACGGTCCTATAAATACTACCCTCGCGTTGGGGCGGTTCACCTTTATGGAGCGCGCCGTTGCGACCATGGGGGTCAACTCCTCCGAAACCTCGCTTGCAAGGTCGGGGAACTGCGTCTTTACAAGCACTGCCCATGCGGGGCAGCAGCTTGTGAAAAGGAAGGGCAACTTGCCCGTTTTTACCTCGTTCACATAGTGGTGCGCCTCGGCTATGCAGCCGACGTCCGCGCCCACGGCTACCTCGTAGACATCCTTGAAGCCCAACGCCAGAAACGCCGACTTCATTTTTCCCGGGGTGACCTTTGGTCCGAACTGTCCTATTATTGCGGGAGCGACGGCGGCAACCACCTCGTCGCCCTGCTTTATTGCCTGAATGAGCTGGAATATCTGCGATTTATCGGCTATCGCCCCGAACGGGCATGCCGACATACACTGCCCGCATGCAACGCACTTGTCGTTGTTTATGTGCGCCCTGCCGTACTCGTCGGTGGAAATGGCGTTTATGCCGCACGCGCTCGCACAGGGGCGGGTGCGGTGGGCGATGGCGTCATAGGGACAGCTCGCCTTGCATCTGCCGCACTTTATGCACTTGGACTGGTCTATATAAGACTTACCGTTAACTATCGACACGGCGCCCTTGGGGCAGTTCTTCACGCAGGAACGGGCCACGCAGCCGCGGCACTGGTCGGTCACGAAGTACTCGTTGTCGGGACACTTGTCGCACGCCGAGGGTATTACCTGCATCAGCGGCGGCTCGTAATATTTATCGGCAATCGTGCTGCGCGAGATGCCCGAGGTTATGTTTACGGGCTTGTTTGCGGGGCGCAGCGAAAGCCCCATCGCAAGGCGCACGCGCTCGGCGGCTATCTGCCTCTCGCGGTAGATGCTCTCGCGGTAGCGGGGAACCTCGTCCGGGGTGATGAGATAGGGTATTTCCTCCAGATCGGTTGCAACGTGCTCCGATTCGTAAGCCACTCTTGCAACCTCGGTGAATATCTTTTTTCTTAATTCTGTTACTACGCTCTGTTGTTTCATAATAATGCTCCCTCGTTAGTGCTTAAAATTATAACATATGTCAACTTATTTTTCAATAGCGCGCGCCCTGTTTTTTTACCGTAAATTTTTTACAAGCGTAACGCTTGACCTTAGTATCTTAATTGCGTTTACGATAGACGAAGGTTAGCGCAAATCAAGCGGCGTGTCCACTCCACTTGCCCTCTTCCGTCGCCGACGGGGGAGGGTGTCGACGTAGTCGACAGGTGGGAGTATGATTGTTTTTTATTACCCCTCCCATCACCCGCTACGCGGGAGCTTCCCCCCCCAAGGGGAAGAAGCCAAGGAAAACTGTAATTACGAAGTTTGCAAGCGGTTAGAAGCAAGCAGAACCTTGTAATTACGAAGTTAGCAAGTGCGCAGATACGAGCAATTTCTAAATAATTAATGGCGCAAGCATGGTTTCCCTGCGCCAGCGCGCCCCAATTTGCGAACCCTTTCGCCTCGGCGGGGTGAATTGCCGCGATTATATTATATGTGCGCCCTTATTATCGCGGCAAGTGGGCACGCGCCCTCAAATCACGAAAAATTTGAGTGCGCGCAACCGCACGAAAATTTTTGTGAACTTCATTCGTTAGCTTTTAGACTTTCGTTCATATCAATTTTTACGATCCGCCTCCTCAGCAACAGCGTGACTATTGCCGTAAAGCCGAAAACCACAAACGGCGCAACCGCCCACATAAAGGTCGCATACGTGCCGGCGTTCATTATCGAAAATAAAAAGTACATTATCAGCGCGGATAGCGGATAACCGACTATTATGCCTATCGCCGCGTCAATATAAATTTCGCGGTAGATATACCCCGCCACCTCGCCGTCGAAATATCCAAGCACCTTGAGCGTGGCAAGTTCGCGGTTGCGTTCGCTTATGTTTATGTTCGTGAGCGTATATATGACCACTGCGGTGAGAAGTCCCGCAAAAAATATTACGACGAGCGCAACCAAAAGTATGGATACGGAGTACGCCCCGCGGAAAAGACATATATCCAAAAGCGTCAGACCCGCCATTACAAGCCCCATCGATATTCCCACAGCCACAACCGTCATAACAAAACGGCTCTTAAACCTCAAAACGTTGCGCACGGTGGACTTATATTTGAACGACAGCCTGTTCCATAAAGCCGGAATCTTTTCTATTATTACCTTTTTTCCGGGTTTCGGAGCCTTCGGACGAAGCAGGCTCGCCGGCGTTGCCGAGGTGAGTTTTAGCCCAGCCGCGAACGTGGCGACAAGAGTTATAATAACTATTACCGCAAACGTTATAAGGAAGAACGCAACGGCAATGTGGGGGGACATGGGCGGCATATCAAAGGAATAGCCGAACACCCAATACAAAAGCGAGGACAAGCCCACGCCCACAAAGTATGCGCCCACGCCGCCTATGCCCGTGGCTATAGCCGCAAACAGCAGATATTTGAAGATTATTTTAAAGGACGAATAGCCCAGCGTTTTCAGACAGGCTATTTCGGAGCGCTCCTCTTCAAGAAGTCTTGTCATTGTGGAGAGCGTGACAAGCGCGGTCACGCACAAAAACGCCGCCATAAGCACGTAGCCTATAAGCTCCACCTTTTCCCCATAGGAATGGAGCGCGTAAAAGGAGTAGTTGTCATATAGGGTCAAAACCCTTGCCGTCTCCTCTCCGTCCACAGTAAAATGCGAGAGTATGTTAAGTTTTTGCTCTTCGGTTTGATTTTTGTACGCGCTGCCGAAGTCGGAAAAAAGCTCGCGGTCCTCCATCGCCACCCAGATGTCGGTCGTGCCCAAAACTCTGACGTTGAAAATACTCGGAACGAGGGCGTCGGAAATATAGAGTATTCCGTCCACCGAAACAAGCTCGTTTATGGCGTTTGTGGTGTCGGGCGTGCCCTTGCCGTCGTTTTCCTCTATCGCGGCAGGCTCGCCGTCCGTGCCGAAGGAAAGCGGGGAATTTACTACGCCGCTTATTTCAACTTCGGGCTTATCCAATCCCGCAAGCATGCTCTTGTAAAGCGCGGGCAACTCCCTGCCGTTGAGAGAGGCGGAGCTCTCCAGAATTTTTGCAAAGTCCAGCGTTATTTTTTCGCCTGCGGGAATTTCCTTGATCCGTTTGTCGCCGTTTTCCGAGAGGGCAAAGGACTCATCCGCGGGCATCTTCCCGGATAAAAACCCGCCCTCCCTCACGGTGTTTATGCTCCAGTTGTCGAAATCCATAAAATACAGGCGCATTAACCGCTCTTCTCCCGCGACCCCGATCTTCGCGTCAACGGCTGACAACGTCTGCACCTGCGCACCCGCGCATATATCTTTTACAGCCGCGACGTCGGCTTCGGAAAAGCCGTTCCCCGTCGTGCTTTTTACTATAAAATCGCACACGTTCGACGATTTATAGTAGTCCGAAAGGGAATAACCTATCGTATCGGCGGCAAGACCGATGCCCGAGGAAAATCCCACGGCGACGAGGACTATGAAGATTATGGAAACGAGGCGCGTTATATGTTTTTTGAACGTACGTACCAGCGTTTTTAAGTAGGTTTTCATTTTTTTACCACTCTATGTCGTCTATGGGCAGGGGATGCTCGTTCTTTTCTATTTTTTCTATTTTGCCGCTTCTTATGTGTATGACCTTATCCGCCATATCCTTTAAAGCCTGGTTGTGCGTGACGGTCACGACAAGCTTATTGCGCGCCTTTGCGGCGTCGTATAAGAGCTTTAAGATTTTTTTGCCCGTCTCGTAGTCGAGGGCGCCCGTTGGCTCGTCGCAAAGGAGCAACTTGGGGTTTTTCGCTATGGCGCGGGCTATGGAAACGCGCTGCTGCTCGCCGCCCGAGAGCTGTGAGGGGAAGTTGTTGAACCTGTCCCCAAGCCCTACAGCCTTTAAAACCTCGGCGGGGTCGAGGTGGTTTTTGCAGATCTCCACGGCTATCTCAACGTTTTCAAGGGCGGTGAGGTTGGGCATTAAATTATAGAACTGGAACACAAAGCCGACGTCGCTTCTGCGGTAGTCGGTGAGCCCGCGCTTGTCGAGAGCGGTTATCTCCCTGCCGTCCAGAACTATTTTGCCCGAGGTTGCGCCGTCCATGCCGCCCAACAGATTCAAAAGGGTGGTTTTGCCCGCGCCGGAGCTGCCCAAGACCACGGCGAACTCGCCGTTCTCAAGCTCGAACGAGGCGTTTTTAAGGGCGTCGACGGTTATATCGCCCACCTTATATTGCTTGCACACATTTTCAAGTGTAATATAGCTCATATATGCACCTGTCAATTTATTTTCCGTAAATATATTAGCATAAACGCGGCGCATTTAAAAGGGTTTTCACCTAATTTTTATTTTTGCTGTTGACTTTTTGGCTTTTATTTACTACAATATATAAGCAAATGAATACAGGCGCACGTATTTTTTGCAAAAAACTCAACACGTATTGATATTTTGTGCGGATATGGCGGAATTGGCAGACGCGCAGGACTTAGAATCCTGTCCGCGAGGGTGCAGGTTCAAGTCCTGTTATCCGCACCAAAAAGGCGGGGGAGCAACAAACTCCCCCGCCTTTTTTATCGTTTATGAGATTTATAACAGGACTTCAGGCAACCTCATCTTTTTCGATCCATTCCACTTCAACCTGAAAAACATATCCTTCATGGATAGAATCGGCGGCTGTAGAAACAACGGAGCCGAGCGAAGTCTGCCATTTACTTATGCGCGCATATCTGGGGCCTGATAAATTATTATTATCCAGCGGTATTATGTCGTACAGTATTTCGGTATCCTGCCTGTAATAGCAGTTCACTCCTCCGCTCAACGCGCTGGCGGGGATGTCTACAAAATCATGCATTTGCACGATCAGATGGTTTGCCTGCTCGTCGGTATGATATGTATATAAATTGGCGAAAGGCACATTTATATAATCGTCGCTTTCCTTGAATTTTTTATTTTCCTCGTCCATAAACTCCAGTCCGGCGTCGGTCAGATATAAATTTTTAATGGATAAACCCGTAGCGGCATTAATGGCGTTTTTCTTAAGATAATCGTTCACAACCAATCCCGTTTGGTCGGAAACTTCTTCCTGCATCTCTTCGCTGCCCTCTTTGAAAAATTTAGTTGTAACGACTATATGGTTGCTGCGTTTCAACATAGCAGTTATAGTACTTTCATCTGTGGGGAGGGGTTCGGGCAAATATGCCACCGTCATCGCTTGCCTTGAACTGCTTGTTAATTTGCCGACGGCTTCATCCAACCCGATTTCCCGCGTTGCAAACGAAGTCAACATGTAACCGTTTTGGCTGAATTGTCCGAAATCCTTATGCACCGCTGCGTTTTGATTTTGTTGGCATGCCGAAAAAGCAATTGTCAATATTGACGCACATATTACACTCGTTACAGCCGCTAAAACCTTCAATAACCTTTTCATAATAATTTCTCCTTTGTATTTTATTTTAAAGATAGTATGTATGTTCGCTTCCGGTTAAAAGTTGATAATCAAAAACTATCTTTTTAAATAAAAAATACCTATTTAGATAATTCTAATTATATATTATCTAATCAGATATGTCAACACCTTATTAGGTGTCTTTTTGATAAAATTTCGATATGGAAAGCAATGTGTTTATTGAAACGTTCAACGACCTTTTGGCTGAAAAGGGGCTAAACAGAAAGCAATTTGCCGAAAGCAGCGGAATACCATACACAACCGTTATCGGATGGACTAAACTGAATAGATTGCCCGATTATTCCGCACTGATTAAAATTGCCGACTTTTTTCAATGTTCGATCGATTATCTTGTAGGCAGGCAGGATGAGTTTGGCAATGTTAATTTTTCTTCGGAAAATTTACATTCCGATATGTTATTTTTAAAATATTTCCGCAATTTGAGTACAGAAAATAAAGAATTAATTATAAAACTTACAAAAAATTTATCAAAAACAAAATGATATAAAGACCCGCCGGCATAGCCGGCGGGTCTTTATATTTTAATTGTATTTAACGTTTACACGGCAGTTCACAGTGAGATTCTATAACAATAATACTCCGTTTCGTTTTGGCAAACAGTAACCGTGACTATTGATTGGTATTCAAAGACAATTCCATCGATTTTGTAGCTTGTGCCGCTGACAATGTAGCCGTTCCCGTCCGACGGATTGCTTTTATATACTTGCGGCGAACCACCCACATACTCAAGCTCGTTTACGTTGACCTTGCGGTATTCATTTAATTCATCCACATATAGGTATAGGTCAAAAGAAAAATATTTTTCGTCTCCCGATTTTGTGACATCGCAGATAACATTCACTCCATTTGCCTTGGAATACCTCTGTTTGTCGATATTATATAATTCCAATTTGACCTTTGAAAAAGCGGCGTCAGCCACTTCATCTATCGAAGCGTATTCCCCCTCGACAAAGCTTAACCTTTGCGCACAGCCGCCAGCCGTCAAGCAGAAAAGAAGCGCCGCCGTTAATAAACATATAAGAAATTTGTGAATTACTGTTATTTTGCTCCTCATAATACTTACGCCGTTAAAAATTTGAAAATCAGCCGTCCTCTTTTAAACTACAAGCTACTACAAATAAAACACACCTTTATTATAACAGCAAATCATGCAAAAGCAAGCCCGAAATTCAAAAAAACAATTCTTTACAGCGGCGGTGCCCGATAAACAAGCGCGGAGGGCTAATAGACTTACGCGGCAAAGGTAAAAGGGCTATGCCGGCGGCAAGCTCTTTTTCAATTTTCTTACATGATAATAAAAGTTTTCACGCGTAATGCCGAGGGCTGAAGCCGCGTATGCAGAGGTGACGCGCTTTTTTATGTAGGCTGAGGCAATGGCCAAAAATTCCCCGGAATATTGCTTTTGCGGTCTGCCGAATTTTACGCCGTTCTGCTTGGCTATCCTTATCCCCTCCGCCTGCCGCAGTCTGATATTTTCCCTTTCGTTCTGCGCAACGAAGGATAAAACCTGCAAAACCACGTCGGATATAAACTTGCCCACGAGCGTATCTGCTTTTGCGCGCGTGTCTAAAAGAGGCATGTCGAGCACGAGTATATCCGCGCCCAATGCGCTTGTGATGCGGGACCATTCGGATATGATCTGCTCGTAATTCCGCCCCAGACGGTCTATAGACTTGATTACGAGAAGATCCCCCGCCTTTAATTTTTTTATGAGCCGTTTATATTCACGTCTTTCAAAGTCTTTGCCGCTTTTCCTGTCCGCATAAATACGGTCTTTTTCAATGCCGAAGTCTGTAAACGCGGCGATTTGTCTGTCCGGATTCTGGTCGCGGGCGGAAACGCGGGCATATGCGTAAATGTTCATAGCAAAATACTCCTTTTTACAAAAGAATAACAAAAAAACGCGGGCAATATACTTATATTCCGCGCTTTCCCGGCAAAAAAAATAAAATTTACAAAAAAGTGTACTTTTACTACAACGCCTGAAAAATATGTTTTTTATGGCATTTATTATATCATCAAGGCATAAAAATTGCAAGTATTCGGGGTAAGCAAAAGTACACTTAAACTATGGCGCAAAGGAGTTGAAAATGAAAAAAATCGCACTTTCTGTATTGGCTTTTGCCTGTGCGCTCTGCTGCGTGTTCGGGCTTACAGCCTGCGGCAACGGCGGCGGGAATGTTGCCGTGACGGCAATAACGCTCAATAAAACCGAACTGACGATTGAAGTCGGCGGCGAGGAAACGCTGACGGCTGAGATCGCGCCCGTGGACGCAACCGATAAAACGGTGGTATGGACCTCCGACCATCCGGACGTCGCTAAGGTAGAGGACGGCAAGGTGACCGCGCTTAAAGCCGGCTCGGCAAAAATTACGGCGGCTGCCGGAGGCAAGAGCGCAACCTGCGCCGTGACCGTGACCGTCGGCGGAGAGGTGACGGAGAACGAATGGCGTGAAATTCTCGGCAATACCAAAAACTTTACTCTGACCAACGTACAAACATATGTTGACGCCGGCAATACGGTGACGGAAACTATTGTGGTAAAGTTCGGCGGGGGCATACAGGCGCAATATCTGGACGGCATAGCGGTGTTGTTTTGCGCAAAAGAAGAGGGGATATGCTACCTCTACAACTATGATAGCGAACACATTTGTCACAGGCAGACGATACCTGAAAATATGTATGACACCATGATGGCAAGCAACTACAGTTTGCTGACTATGTTCGCGGACTGCTTCGGCAAATTTACCTATGACGCCGGCGGAGTTTATAAATGCGGCTATATCGATATGACGGAAAAGGTGCAGGCGATAAATCCCATGACCGTAAAGTGCGAGTACAGCGATATCTGTATTACATTCAAAGACGGCAAGCTTGCTGCACTGACCTATGACGTGGCGAACGACGCGGGCGAGGGCGGCAAAGCGACCGAGGTGCACACCGTTTCCGACATAGGCACAACGACAATAGAACTGCCCGACGATTATGAGGATGCACAGCAAGCCTGATCCGCGGGGACGTGCGTTTTAAGCATATGTAAAATACTCCATATTTGCGGGAGGACATTTGCGACGGAACGCATGCGCCGTTAAATAATGTTGACAAGTCCGCCGCAAACGAGTAATATATTATACATATGAACGTAAAGGCATTTTTCAAAAATATGGCTTGCGGCGCAGCCATAGGAGTAGCCATGATCATTCCGGGCGTGAGCGGCGGCACGATCGCGGTGCTTTTGAATATATATGACAAGCTCATAGACGCGCTCGGAAATTTAAGAAGGAATTTTAAAGAAAATATCCTTTTTCTGATCCCCGTACTTCTCGGCGCCGTGCTGGCGTTTGCGGCTATGTACTTCCCGCTGGACTATGCGCTCCGCTATGCGCCCCTCCCCACCGTGCTGCTGTTTGCGGGGCTGATGGCGGGCTCGGTGCCGAAGCTTTTCAAGGATTGCAGGGCGAACGGCTTTGAAAAACTCAACACGTTCTCGGTAATTCTGCCTTTTTTGGCGATAATCGGCATATGCGTTTCAAAGCTTTTCTTTGCCGCGGGCTCGGCAAATCTTTCTGCGGGCATGCCCGTTTGGGGATATTTTGCGCTTGTTGCCGTGGCTATGCTTGCAAGCTGCGCCCTCGTCGTTCCCGGAGTGAGCGGAAGCATGCTCTTGATCATTTTGGGATATTACGACTCTATATTTGCGGTGGTTCGCACGCTCTCCGGCGACTTCTGGCACGCCGCGCTTGTTCTGGCACTGTTTGCGGCGGGGCTCGTTATAGGCTTTTTCAGCATAGCCAAGCTTATGAAACTGTTCCTGTCGCGGTTCCCCCGCGGCACGCATTGGGCGATCCTCGGGTTCGTTTTGGGGAGTATCCCCGCCATATTTATAGTTTTCGACTACGCAAACGCGCCCCTTGACGCCGTGCAGATTGCGATAGGCTGCATCCTGTTTGCGCTCGGGGCAATTGCCACCTATGCGCTCACAGCATACCTCGAACATAAGTCAAAAACACAATAAATGCCTACCTGTATTGGGTTTTAAAAGGCGGGCGGCAACTTTCGTTGCCGCCCGCCTATTTTATTGTTTTCATTTGCCCGAACCGCCGTTTCACTGCAGAGAGGCTTTAACGGAGGAACAGCACTTTAACATTATCTCGAGGCACTCGTTCAAAAGCTCCTTGTCACCGTCCGTCAGGCTGCCGCTCTTTATGGCGTTGTTCACTATTATGGCCGCGTAGTTGAACGAGGAAAACATATTCTTTAACAGCTCCTGCTGCTTTTCATAGCTCCCCTCGGCGGTGACGAAGAAGTCGTAGATATCCTGCAACTTCTTGCCCGCAGTCTTTAACAGCGATAAATTCCGCGTTTCCATGATTTCGGTCACCGATCCGCCGAATTTATTCACAAGGTCCAAGAGCCTGAGATCTTCAAAATTCAACATGGGCGCGTCCCCGCTGCGGTTACTTGATGTTTATGTCTACCGCGCTGTTGAATCCCGGAGCGATAACGGGAGACATATTCTTATACTCCTTCACGCCCGTGCCGGCGGGAATGAGCTTGCCTATAATCACGTTTTCCTTCAGGCCGATAAGCGGGTCTACCTTGTTCTTTATAGCCGCGTCGGTGAGTACCCTTGCAGTCTCCTGGAAGGAAGCCGCGGAGAGGAAGCTGTCGGTGGAGAGCGCCGCCTTGGTTATGCCCAAAAGCACGCGCTTCTGGAGGGCGGGCTTGCCGCCGTTTTCGATCGCCTTCCTGTTCTCCTCCTCGACCGTGAACATATCCACCGTTTCGCCGGGCAAGAGATCGGTGGTGCCCGCGCTCTCTATTCTTACCTTTCTGAGCATCTGGCGCACGATTATCTCAACGTGTTTATCGTTTATATCAACGCCCTGCCCGCGGTAAACGGACTGTACCTGTTCGAGTATATAGTCCTGAACGCCCTTTACGCCCGAAACTCTCAATATATCCTGCGGATAAATCGAGCCGGTGTTCAGCACGGTGCCGGGCTGGACAGTATCGCCGTTCTTTACGCGGAGTTCGGCGTTGAACGGAAGTTTGTATTCCTTCTTCTGCTCGCCCGTTACGGGATCGCGCACGGCTACTACCTTTTCGCCGTCCTTGTCATCCACGGACACTACGCCCGAGACCTCGCAAAGGGTAGCGCAGCCCTTGGGCTTGCGGGCTTCGAAAAGCTCCTCTACGCGGGGCAGACCTTGGGTGATATCGCCCGTTGCCGCTATGCCGCCGGTGTGGAAGGTACGCATCGTGAGCTGGGTGCCCGGCTCGCCTATTGACTGTGCGGCAATTACGCCGACCGCCTCGCCCGGCATAACGGGTGTGTTGGTCGCCATATTTTTGCCGTAGCACTTGGCGCATACGCCGTATCTCGAATCGCAGGTGAATACCGAACGGATAGATACCTGTTCTATGCCCGCGTTCACTATCTGCTTTGCTATGGCGTCGGTGACAAACCCGTTTACGCCGATTATCAGGTTGCCCTGCTTATCGTACACGTCCTCGGCGACGAATCTGCCCTGCACTCTGTCCTCGAGACCCTCGATAACTTCGCCGTTGGGTCCTATTATTGCCTTTACTATCATGCCGCGGGGCTTCTTGCTGCCCGCCATGCAGTCCTCTTCCCTGACTATGACGTCCTGCGAAACGTCGACGAGACGCCTTGTGAGGTAGCCCGAGTCCGCGGTTTTCAGCGCCGTATCGGCAAGACCTTTACGTCCGCCGTGCGAGGAAATGAAGTATTCCAGAACGGAGAGCCCCTGCCTGAAGCAGGACTTAACGGGAACCTCTATCTTTTTGCCCTGCGGGTTTACCATCAGTCCGCGCATGCCCGAAAGCTGCTTCATCTGGTCTATGGAGCCGCGCGCGCCGGAGTTTGCCATCATCCATATGGGATTGAACTTATCGAGCGATTTTTTGAGCTCCTCGGTGACCTTGTCGGTCGCCTCGTCCCACGCGTCGATCACGGCGTTGTAGCGTTCCTCCTCTCTCAAAAGTCCGCGCTGGTACTTCTTTTCGATGGAAATTACCTTCTGCTCCGTTTCGTGCACTATCTCCTGCTTTGCGGCGGGAATGTGCATATCGAACACGGACGTGGTTATCGCGCCTATCGTGGAATACTTGTAGCCGAGCGTCTTTATTCTGTCGAGCACGTCGGCAGCCCTCGGCGCGCCGCCCGTCTTGAAGCAACGCTCGACGATCTTGCCGAGCTGCTTCTTGCCCACAGCCACTGCGTCGCCCAAAAATTCATAGGAAATTTCGTATTTGAGATAATCCTCTTTTGCGGCGCGCTTTACAAAGCCTAAATCCTGCGGCATGTTGGAGTTGAATATTATTCTGCCGACGGTGGTCATTACTATGCCCTGCACGGTCTCGCCGTAATAGGGTGAATTTTCGTCGGTGATTGTGACGGTGCGCCTTACCTTGATCTCGTCCTGCATGTGGATGAGCTTCAGCTGGTAAGCCATCATCGCCTCGTCCTCTGAAATATATGCGTTTGAAACGTACTTTTCCGCGCCCACGTCGTTTTCGGAGCACTCGTAGTATCTGTCGCCGCTCCATTTATAATATTTACCGTTCTCGCGGCGGATTATGGTGAGGTAGTACGCGCCCATAACCATATCCTGCGAGGGCTGCATTACGGGCTTGCCGTCCGAAAGCTTCAGAATATTGTTTGAGGAGAGCATCAGGAATCTCGCCTCGGCCTGCGCCTCCACCGAAAGGGGCACGTGCACAGCCATCTGGTCGCCGTCGAAGTCCGCGTTGAAGGCGGTGCAGACGAGCGGGTGTATTTTTATCGCCCTGCCCTCTATGAGCACGGGCTCGAACGCCTGAATGGAGAGCCTGTGCAGCGTGGGAGCGCGGTTCAAAAGCACGGGGTGCTCCTTTATGACCTCCTCGAGCACGTCCCATACAAAGGGCTTCGCCCTCTCTACGGTGCGCTTTGCGCTCTTTATATTGTGGCACTGCCCGCTCTCCACTAACTTCTTCATTACGAAGGGCTTGAACAGCTCTATTGCCATCTCCTTGGGAAGTCCGCACTGGTAGAGCTTCAGTTCGGGACCTACGACTATAACCGAACGTCCAGAATAGTCGACACGCTTGCCGAGAAGGTTCTGGCGGAAGCGCCCCTGCTTGCCGCGGAGCATGCCCGAGAGGGACTTGAGCTCGCGGTTGGAGGGACCGGAGAGCGCCTTGCCGCGCCTGCCGTTATCGATGAGGGCGTCGACCGCCTCCTGCAGCATGCGCTTTTCGTTTTTGATTATCATTTCGGGCGCGCCGAGTTCGATCATTCTCTTCAGACGGTTGTTGCGGTTTATAACGCGCCTGTATAAGTCGTTGAGGTCCGAGGAGGCAAATCTGCCGCCGTCGAGCTGGAGCATGGGACGGAGGTCGGGGGGAAGCACGGGCAGAACGGTTAAAATCATCCACTCGGGACGGTTGCCGCTCTTTCTGAACGCTTCGAGTATCTCTATCCTCTTGACCGCCTTCAGCCTCTTCTGGCTGGCGGAGCTGGTCTCTATTATCTTTCTCGCCTCTTCGCACTCCTTGTCGAGGTCGACCGCAACGAGAAGTTCGCGTATGGCTTCCGCGCCCATGCCGACCTTGAGCCCCGTAACCTCGTTGTCGCCGTACTGCTCGATTATGTCGCGGAGTTCCTTGTCGTTTATGACCTGCTTATACTCCAAAATGGGCACGGTGCCGGGGTCGATTACGACGTACGCCGCAAAGTATATTACCTGCTCGAGCGCCTTGGGGCTCATATCGAGGATAAGACCTATCCTCGAGGGCACGCCCCTGAAATACCAGATGTGCGACACGGGAGCGGCGAGTTCTATATGACCCATTCTCTCCCTTCTGACCTTTGCGCGTGTGATCTCAACGCCGCACTTTTCGCACACGATGCCCTTGTATCTTATTCTCTTATATTTTCCGCAGTGGCACTCCCAGTCCTTCATGGGTCCGAAGATGCGCTCGCAGAAAAGTCCGTCCTTTTCGGGCTTCTGAGTTCTGTAGTTTATTGTTTCGGGCTTTGTTACCTCGCCCTTGGAAAGTTCCCTGATTTTTTCGGGAGAAGCTACGCTGATTTTAATTGAGTTGAAATCGTTTAATTCAAACATATTTTACCTCCCTTAGTCCTTATCCTCGTCGTTATCGCCAAAGAGGTCCTTGTCCTCGTCGTCGTCATCGTCCTCATCCTCGTCGAAGAGAGTGAATTTATCGCCGAGGTCATCGTCGTCGCCGAACGAGTCCATATCCTCGTCCTCATCCTCGCCGGTGAACAGCTCCTTGCTTGTGAAGTCGTCCTCGTCGTTGTCGAAGATGGAGCCGGGTCCGAGGTCGATATCCTCGATCTTGTGTTCCCCTGCAATCTCCACCTCTTCCTCGGGCTTCTGGTCCTCTATTTCCTGTATCTCGCGCGCCCTTGCGGTGGGTATTGCGTCGTCCTCGTCGTCAAGCTCGCGGATCACGAGTTCCTCGCCCGTTTCGGTGAGCACCTTTACGTCAAGCGCGAGCGACTGAAGCTCCTTTAAGAGCACCTTGAACGCCTCAGGCACGCCGGGCTCGGAGATGTTGTTGCCCTTTACTATGCTTTCGTAGGTCTTTACACGCCCCACCACGTCGTCCGACTTCACGGTAAGGATCTCCTGCAGGACGTGCGCCGCGCCGTAGGCCTCCAAAGCCCACACCTCCATTTCGCCGAAACGCTGTCCGCCGAACTGCGCCTTGCCGCCGAGAGGCTGCTGCGTAACTATGCTGTAGGGTCCTATAGAACGCGCGTGGATCTTGTCGTCTACAAGGTGTATGAGCTTTATCATATACTGTATGCCGACCGTAACGCGGTTTTCGAAGGGCTCGCCCGTCCTGCCGTCGTACACCTGTATCTTGCCGTCCACCTTGCCCTCGGGGTTAAGAATGTTGTTCTCCTGGAAGAGCTTTTTGATATCCTGCTCGGTCGCGCCGTCGAATACGGGCGTTGCTATCTTCCAGCCGAGCTGCTTGCACACAAGCCCCAAGTGCACTTCGAGCACCTGACCTATGTTCATACGTGAAGGCACGCCGAGGGGATTTAAAACTATCTGCAGGGGAGTGCCGTCCGCAAGGAAGGGCATATCCGCCTGCGGGAGCACGCGGGATATAACGCCCTTGTTGCCGTGACGTCCCGCCATCTTGTCGCCGACCTGCACCTTGCGCTTCTGCGCTATATATACGCGCACAAGTTTGGATACGCCGGGGGAGAGCTCGTCCTTATTCTCGCGGGTGAATATCTTCACGTCGACTACAATGCCGCCCTCGCCGTGGGGCACCTTCAAGGAGGTGTCGCGCACCTCTCTCGCCTTTTCGCCGAATATCGCACGGAGAAGCCTCTCCTCGGGGGTGAGCTCCGTTTCGCCCTTGGGCGTGACCTTACCTACGAGGATGTCGCCCGTCTGAACTTCGGCGCCTATTCTTATAATACCGTTCTCGTCGAGGTCTTTAAGAGCGTCCTCGGAGACGTTGGGGATATCCCTCGTTATTTCCTCGGCGCCGAGCTTGGTGTCGCGCGCCTCGGTCTCGTGCTCCTCTATGTGGATAGAGGTGAACACGTCGTCCTGCACCAACTTTTCGGAGATGAGAATGGCGTCCTCGTAGTTATAGCCCTCCCACTCCATGTAGCCGATGAGGATATTTTTGCCGAGCGCCAGTTCGCCGTTGTTGGTCGCGGGACCGTCGGCGATTATCTCGCCCGCTTCCACCCTGTCGCCCGTGTTGATTATGGGGCGCTGGTTCAGGCAGGTGCACTGGTTGGAACGCTCGAATTTTTTGAGTTTGTATTCTGTTATAAGACCGTTGTCTTCCTGAATTTTGATGCAGTCGGAGGCAACGCCCACGGCGACGCCCGCGTTCTTTGCGCGAACCAAAACGCCGCTGTCGCGCGCGATCGCCGCCTCTATGCCCGTGGCAACTATCGCCGATTCGGTCTTCATGAGGGGCACCGCCTGACGCTGCATGTTGGAGCCCATCAGGGCGCGGTTGGTATCGTCGTTTTCAAGGAAGGGTATGAGCGCCGTCGCAACCGAAACGAGCTGTTTGGGGCTGACGTCCATATAGTCCATCTTTTCGGGAGGATACTGCGTTATGAGGTCGCGGTGGCGGCAGCCTATGTGCGAGTTGACAAAGTGGTTGTGCTCGTCCAGAGGCTCGTTCGCCTGCGCAACTATATATCTGTCCTCCTCGTCCGCGGTGAGATAGTCCACATGGTCGGTAACGGTGGGTATGCCGTTTTCGTCCTTTTCCACCTTGCGGTAGGGGGACATTATAAATCCGTACTCGTTCACCTTGGAGAAGGTGGCAAGCGAGGATATAAGACCTATATTCTGACCTTCGGGGGTCTCTATGGGGCAGAGCCTGCCGTAGTGAGAGTGGTGAACGTCGCGCACTTCGAAGGTCGCCCTGTCGCGGTTCAGACCGCCGGGGCCGAGCGCGGAGAGCTTGCGCTTGTGCGTGAGCTCTGCGGCGGGGTTGGTCTGGTCCATGAACTGGGAGAGCTGCGAGGAGCCGAAGAACTCGCGTATGACCGCCGACACGGGACGTACGTTCACCAGTCCCGAGGGAGTAACCTCCATCGCGTCCTGCGTTGCCATGCGCTCCTTTATGAGCTTTTCGAGCCTCGCTATGCCTATTCTGAGCTGGTTCTGCAAGAGCTCGCCGACCGAGCGCACGCGGCGGTTGCCCAGATGGTCTATGTTGTCTATTGTGCCTATGCCGTACTGGAGGTCGATATTCGTGGATATAGAAGCCACGATGTCGTCCACGGTGATATGCTTGTGGCAGAGCTTTTCGACGATGGCTTTGATTTCCTTTTTCTCGTCGTTTTCAAGCTCCGTTTTATCGGAAAGGAGCAATTCGTTGAACTTCTTGCAGGCGGCAACGAACCTTATGCGCTGCTCCCGTCTCCTCTCGCGGTTTTTCTTGTCCTCGGGCTTCTCGTCCTCCGATTCGGGGGTCTCGGCCACGTAGTATATGGCGTTTATTTCGTCGGCGTACTTTGCGGCTACATCCTCCACCTTAGCGTTTTCGCAATCTGCGGCGATCTTTTTCATAAACACGAAGTTGGGATAGTATATTGTAGGCAGAAGCCCGAACATCTTGTGGGGCTTATCCGACAGCGCGCGCCAGTTTACGGTGTTGTTGGCAATTATCTTGTGCTTTATTTCGCCCTGCTCGGGGTCGGAGACGAGCACGAACACCTCGTTCACGCCCGAATCCTGCATCTCTATTGCCTTGGGCTCCGTTACAACGTCGCCCGCATGCGCCATTATCTCGCCCGTGTAGGGATTTACCACGTCCTCTGCAAGCCTGCAGCCGGGGAGCCTGTATGCGAGGTTGAGCTTTTTGTTGAACTTATATCTGCCCACCTTCACAACGTCGTAGCGGCGGGGATCGAAGAAAAGATTGTTGAGGTGCTGGCGCACGGAAGCCTCCGTGGGCACCTCGCCGGGACGCAGACGGCGGTAGAGTTCGACAAGACCGTCGCTCTCGGACTTGGTCGTATCCTTGGCGATGGTATTTTCAATCATTTTATCGTTTGCAAACAGGTCCATGAGCGCCCTGTCGGAGCCGAAGCCGAGGGCGCGCAACAATACGGTTACGCATATTTTGCGCTTTCTGTCCACATGCACCCACAGAACGCCCTGCGCGTCCTGCTCGAGTTCGAGCCATGCGCCACGGTTGGGAATGACGGTGGTCGCAAACATTTCCTTGCCCGACTTATCGCGGGTGGAGGCGTTGTATACGCCGGGAGAACGGACGAGCTGCGATACTATAACGCGCTCTGCGCCGTTGATTATGAACGAGCCCGAATCGGTCATAAGGGGAAATTCGCCCATGAACACGTCCTGGTCGATGACGTCGCCGCGCACCTTGTTGACGAGGCGCACCTTTACGTGCATGGGCAGGGCGTAGGTAGCGTCGCGGTTGCGGCACTCCTTTTCGTCGTACTTGGGCTTTTCGTCGAACCAGTGGTCGAGGAAATAGAGCTCGTAGTGATCGGAGTAGTCGGTTATGGGCATGAAGTCCTCGAACACCTCGGAGATCCCCTCCTTGATGAACGCGTCGTAGCTTGCCTTCTGGATCTCCACGAGGTCGGGAATATCTATGACCTCGTTGATCTTGCCGAACTTACGCCTCTCGGTTTTGCCATACTTGTGAATGGGTAAATTCATTAAAAGAACTCCTTTTGAGCGGTTGTCCGCTATATATTTTCACATCTCAGGCTATCGCGCGGATATATCTTTTCACCGCGCACAATACTGCAAATGTATATTTACCATATAAAATAACCGAAATTTTTTTGGCGGCGGTCGCTTTTTTTGCGCTCCGCGCTTTACAAGTTGATTTTTTTAGTGTATACTTAACACGAAAAACTCAACATATACGCACATTTCGGAGACGGTTTTTCTGTTTGTTTTTCCCCAAAATCGGGGAAAGGCAATAAAAATCGCATTTTAATACATTGTACTATTTTACTCTCCGCAAAAAGTAAAGTCAAGCGTTTTTTTGCAAATTATGAGAATCGACAAATTTTTGAAATTATCGCGCATATTGAAGAGGCGCACCCTCGCCGAGGAGGCGTGCGAAAAGGGCAAAGTCTCGGTGAACGGCAGGGAAGTCAAGCCCGGGCACCGCGTGAAGGCGGGCGACGTTGTGGAAATAAGCTTTGCCGGCGGGTCGCTTAAATTTATTATAAAGGAGATCAGGGAGACGGTCAAAAAGGACGAAGCCGCCTCCATGTACGAAATTATAGAGGGCGAATGATGCGGCACGTGCACTTTAAGGTAAAAAACTTCATCATGCTGTTTGTGGCGGGCGTGGTGAACGCCACGGGCGTAACTTTGCTCCTTCTCCCCTCCAACTTTTACGACAGCGGCATCTCGGGCGTTTCAATGCTCGTCATCCAGCTTCTCCCCGCGGGGGCGCGGCAGTTTGTACAGCTATGGATCCCCCTTATCGTATTGAACGCGCCCGTCTTTTTGTTTGCAATGAAAAAACAGGGCATAGAATTTACCCTGTATTCGCTTTTTGCAATAATGATCTACTCCCTCTCCTCGCTCGTGTTCGAGCAGGTGATCCCCAGATTCGTGCCCGACTTTTTCAGCGCGGGCTCGCCCATAGGCGGCGGCGAAAAGATAATCTGCGCCATATTCGGCGGGCTGTTATCGGGAATAGGCAGCGGAATGGCTATACGCTTCGGCGGAACAATGGACGGCATGGAGAGCCTCGCCGTAATGTTTGCCAAAAAGCTCAACCTCTCGGTGGGCAACTTCGTGCTCATATTCAATATTTTCTTATATATATTGATAGGTATTCTTGCGTTCGCGGGGGCGGTGCCCAACAGCGGGACCTCCGACTTCACGCCCGCGCTCTACTCCATTGTGGCGTACTTTGTGGCGGGCAAGGCGGTGGATTTTATCTCCGACGGCCTCGACCAGGCGAAGGGAGCTCTGATAATTACCTCGAAATACGACGGGGTGTGCAAGGCGCTCTCCGACGAGTTCGGCAGGGGGCTTACCGTGATGGAGGGGCGCGGATACTATTCGCAGTCCGAAAAACAGGTAATATACTGCGTTATAAACCGTTTTCAGGTTGCAAAACTGAGAGAGGTGGTTTCACGCAACGACCCGATGGCGTTCGTAACGCTGATGGATATAACCGACGTGATAGGCACAAGTATAAAATACAGCCGCGTGAACGAAAAATTGTTGAAACAGCGGCGGCAGCAGATGGAGTTGCAAAGGCAACAGGAAATTGCGGAGGAACCTAAGGAAAGGGTATATAAATATGACAACGGCGAAGAACCTTAAGGTAAGCGTTATAATTGCCGCGGCGGGAAAGGGCGAACGCGCGGGCTTTTCCAAAAACAAGTTGCTCGCCCCCCTCTGCGGCGAACCGGCGCTGTGGCACACATTCAAAAAATTCGATATCCCCGAGGTGGACGAGGTTATAGTGGCTTCGTCCGCACGCGACTTCAAGGAGATTTCGCGGCTTGCGGAGCCGTTCGGCTACAAGGTGGTCTTAGGGGGCGCGACCCGCACCGAAAGCGTGAAAAGGGCGCTTGAGGCGGTGACGGGGGACATAGTGCTCATCCACGACGGCGCACGCCCGTTTGTTTCGCACGAACTGATCTTAAAGTGCATAGACAGCGTTGTGCGTTTCGGGAGCGGCGTGTGCGCGCTGCCCTGCACCGACACAATAGCCACCTCCAACTACGGCCTTATAACGGGCTGTCACGACAGGCACTCCCTCTACCGCATACAGACCCCTCAGGGCTTTTTCACCGAGGATATCCGCCGCGCCTACGAGTTAGCGGGCGATAAAGAATACACCGACGATTCGCGGGTATATTGCGAGATATGCGGCTTCCCGCGCGTGGTCGAGGGCGAGGAAAACAACAAAAAGCTGACCTTTGCGCGTGATTTTACTGTCGGGATCCCGCCCATGCCGTCTGCGGGCGGGGTGCGCGCGGGCTTCGGCGTGGACGTGCACGCCTTCACGGAGGGCAACGGCGTCACGCTGGGCGGCGTAAAAATAGATTGCGACAGAGCGCTTTTAGCCCACAGCGACGGCGACGTCCTTTTCCATGCAGTTACGGACGCGCTCCTTTCCGCGGCGGGCCTGAAGGACATAGGACACTACTTCCCCGACACGGACCCCGCATATAAGGGCGCAGACAGCGCGCATATGTGTAAAATTGCACTCGGGGAAGTGAAAAAAGCGGGATATGCGCCGCTGAACATATCAATTTCCGTGCAGGCGGAAAAGCCGAAACTCGCCCCGCACATCGATAAAATGGTAAAAAATATAGCGGATGTATTGGATATTCCCCCCGCCTTTGTGTCGGTTGCCGCAGGCACCTCCGAGGGACTGGGCTTTGTGGGCGAGGGGCTCGGGATAACAGCCTACGCCGTCGTGCTTTTAAAGGAGGCTGAAAATGGCTAAGCCGACCTCGCAGTTCGTCTGCTCGGAGTGCGGCGCGGTCAGCCCGCGCTGGCTTGGAAGATGCCCCGCGTGCGGAAAATTCAACACTATGGCCGAAGAGCCGACCGCACCTGCGGCAACCACGCTTAAAACGGCTAAAAATCCCACGGCGCCGAGGGCCAAGCCCCTCTCGGAGATAACGTACGAAAAATTCAACCGCACGTCCTCGGGCATTTCCGAGTTCGACAACGTGCTGGGCGGCGGAATTGTAGCGGGGTCGCTGGTGCTTTTGGGCGGCGACCCGGGCATAGGCAAATCCACCCTTCTCACGCAGATTGCGGCACACCTCTCGTCGGGGCATAAGGTATTGTACGTCTCCGCCGAGGAGAGCTGCGCGCAGGTGAAAATGCGTGCGGCGAGGCTGGGGCTGGACTGCGGGAATATGCTTCTTTTGAACGAAACGTGCATAGACGGCTTGGAGGGCGAGCTCGGGGGCGTGGAATTCTGCGTTATCGACTCCATTCAGGCAGTATATACCGACGACCTCTCCTCCTCCGCCGGCTCGGTGGGTCAGGTGCGGGAGTGCGCCGCAAAGCTCATGCGTATAGCAAAGAGCAGAAATATAACATTCTTTATAATAGGCCACGTGACCAAGGAGGGCGCGCTTGCGGGTCCAAAGGTTTTGGAGCACATTATGGATACGGTGCTCTACTTCGAGGGCGAAAACCAGGAAAACTTCAGGATCCTGCGGGCGGTAAAGAACAGGTTCGGCAACGTAGCCGAGGTGGGCGTATTCGAGATGACCGAGGGCGGGATAATAGCCGTTACGGACTACTCGGGCATATTCCTCTCCGAGAGCCGCGGCGAGGAGGCGGGCAGCGCCGTTACCCCCGCCGAAACGGGCGCGAGGTGCATGAACGTGGAGATACAGACGCTCGTCTCAAAAACGGCGTTCGGACTGCCGAGGCGCATGCCGCTCGGGATAGACTACAACAAATTGGTATTACTGATTGCCGTGCTCGAAAAGCGGTGCGGGCTGTCCCTCGGCGGATATGACGTATATGTAAACGCCATGGGCGGCATAAAACTCGGCGAGCCCGCGTGCGATCTGGCGGTTTGCGCCGCGCTCGCCTCCGCCTACTATTCACAGCCGATAGACAAATACACCGCCGTTTTCGGCGAGGTCGGGCTAACGGGCGAGGTACGCGCCGTGAGCTACTGCGAAAAGCGGGTGGCTGAGTGCGTAAAGATGGGCTTCAAAAGGGTGCTCGTGCCGGCGAAAAATATGAAATCGGTCGTAAAGTACGCCGACAAAATTTCGATAGTCCCCGTGCTCTATGTGAACACCATGATAAAGAACCTCTTCAAGGACAGATAAATTAAGGCGGCAGGAATACCTTGCCGCCTTTGATAATGCTTTTTTGTTGCCGTAGGGCGCGGTACGGCGGGGAATTATTGACGGGAATATTGCAATCGCAGCCGCGGTGTGCTAAAATCGTGATATAAAAATTTCCGTGGAGGCTATTATGATAAATTGTGCCGTTATCGGAACGGGAGCCATGGGAAAAAAGTATGCCGAAATGCTGGACTCCGGCAGGATCGGCGGGCTCGGGCTTTCGGCGGTGTGCTGCAGGAGCTCGGTGGAGACCTTTGAATTTGAAGAGACGGACGACGCCTATGAAAAAATGTTTTGCAACTTTGCGGAGGCTGTTTCAGACGGCGCGGAATTGATAGCTCCCGGCAGGGAGAGCGAACGGACGCTGCAGATAATAAACGCCGCATACCTCTCGGCATGGCAGGGGAAGCGGGTGACGCTGCCCGCCGACATGCGGGAATATGCCGAGCTTTTGCACAAAAAGGAGCTCGACGAGAAGTTCAACGGCGGCTGACGGGACTTTACGGGGTTTGGAAGAACCGCAAAGGGGGTAAATTATGTTTGAACAAAAAACGCTTTTCGAAAAGGACGATTCCGAGCCGCTGGCGGCAAGGCTGCGCCCGCAGTCGCTCGACGAGTTCTGCGGGCAGAAGCATCTTTTGGGCGAGGGCAAGGTTTTGCGCAGACTGATAGAGAGCGACAGCGTGGGCTCCATGATCTTCTGGGGTCCCCCGGGAGTGGGAAAGACTACGCTCGCGAGAATTATCGCCAACCGCACCAAGGCAAATTTTATAGATTTTTCAGCCGTCACCAGCGGAATTAAGGAAATAAAACAGGTGATGGAGCAGGCGGAGAAAAACCGCCGCTTCGGCGAAAAGACCATACTCTTCGTGGACGAGATCCACCGCTTCAACAAGGCGCAGCAGGACGCCTTTTTGCCGTTTGTGGAAAAGGGCAGCATAATCCTCATAGGCGCAACCACGGAAAACCCGTCGTTCGAGGTGAACGGCGCGTTGCTTTCGCGCTGCAAGGTGTTCGTTCTGCAGGCCCTTAAAACGGAAGAGTTGGCAGAGCTGCTGCGGCGGGCGGTAAAGGACGAGCGCGGCTTCGGCAAACAGAATGTGGAAATTCCGGAGGAGCTTTTGGAGACGATAGCAAATTTTGCCAACGGCGACGCCCGCAGCGCCCTCTCCACCCTCGAAATGGCTGTTCTTAACGGCGAGCAAACGGACGGCAAAATAACCGTCACGCGGGAGACCGTGGAGCAATGCACCTCTAAAAAATCCCTGCTCTACGACAAGACGGGCGAGGAGCACTACAATCTTATTTCGGCTCTCCATAAATCCATGCGCAACTCCGACCCCGACGCCGCGGTGTATTGGCTTGCGCGTATGCTCGAGGCGGGCGAGGACCCCCTGTATATAGCGAGGCGGGTCACGCGGTTCGCGAGCGAGGACGTCGGACTTGCCGACCCGAGGGCGCTCGAGATAGCCGTTGCGGCATATCAGGCGTGCCATTTCATAGGTATGCCCGAATGTACGGTGCACTTGGCCGAGGCTGTGATATATATGTCCATGGCTCCCAAGTCCAACGCGCTGTACGTCGCCTACGGAATGGCTAAAAAGGACGCGCTGACGATGCTCGCCGAGCCCGTTCCCCTCGTGATACGCAACGCGCCCACAAGGCTTATGAAGGAGCTCGACTACGGCAAGGGCTACCAATACGCGCACGACAGCGAGGATAAGTTGACGAATATGCAGTGCCTGCCCGACAGTCTTGCGGGAAAGGAATATTATTTCCCCGGGGACGAGGGCGTGGAGAGCAGGATAAAGGCGAGGCTCGCCGAGATCAAGGAATGGAAAAAGAATCACGGCGCATAAACGAAAAGGAAGGTAAGCCCTTCCTTTTTTTACCGCCGTAAAAAAAGGCTCTGCCGCCGCAGAGCCTTTTTAAATTCATTGTTTACTTATTGTCTTGGGAGTCCGCCGCGTCCTCTTGCTTTGCGGCGTCCTTCTCTTCTTCCTTTTCCGACTTCTTCTTTAATTTATTCTTTATGGCGTCTGCCGCCTTGGAGAAGAGCCCGCTCTTTTTCTGCTCGATAATGGTCACGTTGTCCTCGTCGAGGGACTTCGTGTTAACTACTTCCTCGTACTCGCAGTAATCGGGCGTGATTGCCTTGGTCGTCGTTTCGTTGAAGAACCGCTCGTAGCCGTGCTCTATGGCTACCCTTATAACGTCGCCCTCCTTTACCGAATACTTGTTGGGCATTTTTATTATTACGTCCGCGTCGCCCGTCTTGCCGTGCACGTTGAGAATGTCGCCCAAGAGCTCCACTATTCCCACCTTCATTTCAAAGGACGTATCCTTGTATCTTTCAAATCTCTCGTCCTGCTCGAAAATGAGGTTTTCGGGGCGGATGCCGTAGACTAAGCCGTGACCGACGTAATTTTTAAGGAGTTCCATCTGGCCGGGCAGCATTTTGAGCTTCTGGTCGCAGCCGTTAAGCGCAAAGCCGTCCTCCTCCAGTTTGCCGTAGAGGAAGTTCATTGCGGGAGTGCCTATAAAGCCGGCGACAAACAGGTTTGCGGGGTGCTGGTACACCTCGTTGGGCGTGCCTATCTGCTGGATGAAGCCGTCCTTCATAACGACTATTCTCGACGCCATCGTCATGGCCTCTATCTGGTCGTGCGTGACGTATATGGTGGTTGCGCCCACTTCCTCGTGTATGCGCACGATCTCGCTTCTCATGGCAACGCGCAGTTTGGCGTCGAGGTTGGAAAGAGGTTCGTCCATTAAGAACACCTTGGGACGGCGGACTATCGATCTGCCCAAAGCGACCCTCTGCCTCTGGCCGCCCGAGAGAGCGCGGGGCTTTCTGTCGAGATAGGGCGTAAGCTTCAATATGGCTGCCGCTTCGCGTACGCGCCTGTCTATCTCCTCCTTGGGGACCTTGCGGAGCTTTAAAGCGTACGCCATGTTGTTATAGACCGTCATCTGCGGATAGAGCGCGTAGCTCTGGAAAACCATCGCTATGTCCCTGTCCTTGGGGGCGGCGCTGTTCATCAGTTTGTCGTCTATATAGAACTCGCCGTAGGATATCTCCTCAAGCCCCGCGATCATTCTCAAGGTCGTGGATTTGCCGCAGCCCGAGGGTCCTACGAACACGATAAATTCCCTGTCCTTGATGTCGATCGAAAAGTCATGCACGGCATGAACGCCGCCGTCGTACACCTTGTTTACGTTTATAAGTTTAACGGATGCCATATTATTTTACCACCTTTTCTACGTTTTCTTTATTTCCCATTGCGGATATTGCGCCGAAGTGCATTGTTGTGTACGCCCCGCATTTGCAGGCAAAGCCGAGCATGTGTTTGTAGGCAAATCTGCCCGTCAAAAGCTCTGAGCTTGTTGCGTTATTTTCCATGAGGCACGCTATGAACGCCCCGAAAAAGGAGTCGCCCGCGCCCGTCGTATCCACGGTCTTGACCTTGAACCCCTGACATTCCGCATAGCGGTTGTCGGCAAGATACAGCTTTGCGCCCTCGCCGCCGTTTGTGACGAGCAGCACCTTGAGATTTCCCGTGAACATAGCCTTAACGGCGTCCCCGCCCTTGAGCCCGGTTATAAATTCCAGCTCTTCCTCGCCAACCTTTATTACGTCGGCGTATGCGGCGAATTCTTTTACCGTATTTTTCAGCTCACCGGCGTCCTCCCAGAGGTTGAACCTCAGGTTGGGGTCGAAGCAGACGAGCGCGCCCGCTTCCCTTGCCTTGTCAATGAGATATTTGTGCGTCGTTCTTGCGACGAACGTTTTGAGAGCCACGCTGCCGTATTCGAGCACGTCGCCGGCGGAAAATTCAACGTCCTTGAAGTCGCCAGTCGTGAAATACAGATCTGCGGCCGCCTTTCTGAAAAAGCTGAATTCCCTTTCGCCGTCCTCGGTAAAGCTGACAAATGCGAGCGAGGTGTCGTGGGCGGGGTCCTTGGAGATATACCGCGTATCCACGCCCTCCTTTTTGAGGGTCTCTATAAGGAAATCCCCGAACCCGTCGTTGCCGACCTTTGTAAGATACGCCGCCTCAGCGCCGAGCTTTACAGCCTGCACGCACACGTTGGCGGGCGCTCCGCCGGCTTTTTTTACAAACTGCGCCGTATCCTTTATGGAGCCCGTGCCCACCGACTGGAAGTCTATAAGCAGTTCGCCTATACAATAAAGCTTACCCATAAATTTTGATTTCCCGTATGCTTGCCTTTGCACCGTTGGAGTAAAAGGCGAAACCGGACTCCTCCATATCGGTTATTCTTGCGGTGAGCGCGACCTCTCCGCCGAGATAGAGCGTTATGACCTCGCCGTCTATTATTACGTCGGCTTCATAGCTCTTGTCCTTTTCAAACTCGAACGCAACGCTTGCAAGGGGCGCGCCGTAGCGCAAAACGCTTGAAACGCCGTTGTAGCAGGTTATTTTGTTCTGCCCGGGCTCAAACGCCATAACCGCGCTGCCCAGACGGTTGTTGTATTCGCCGTCAATGCCGAACGTGAGCCCGAAATTGCCTTTAAGCTCGTTCGCCTCTATTTTGAAGCTCATTCTCGTGACGTTTGAAGATAATCTCTGTATGCCGTGAGCTTTGAATGTTCCGTCGAACTCATAGTCGGTAATTGCTTCGCCGCCCACCGCGCTGTAGCCGGCTTCGGAGGTGAAGAAATCCTTGTAGCTCTGGGGTATTACCGCGCACAACTCGCCGTTTTCCTTCTGCACGAGCTCGTGGGTCACGAGGTTGCCGCCCCAGTCGAAGCCGCCCGAGCTGCCGCCCGAAAGACGCGCGCACCATGCAAAGGCATAGAGCTTATCGCCCGCCTTTTCCAGCCTGCCCGCATAGAAGCCGCTGGCGTCTATGCTGTCGCGCTCAAATTTTTTCCATTCGCCGTCGTGAGTGGTTCTGTAGCGGTAATGCGTTACGCGGTTGTCGCCCTGTTCGCTGTACGCGAGATAGTAGTAGCCGTTGAGTTCTATATACGAGGGGCACTCCATGTTGTAGGTGCCTTCGTCGTTTTCGAAGAAGTTATCCTTGTATTTCCACTCCGCCGAGGTTGCGCTGAGCGATTGGGCGGTGTAGCGCTGGATGACGGCTATTTCCGACTCTTTTTTCTGGCGGGTGGTTATAAGCATATAATAGCAGCTGTCAACGCTGTCGTAGTAGACATAGGGATCGCGGAAGTCGTTGTTCGTGTAGTCGTCCTTCTCGCCGTACAGCTTAAAGTTCTCGTCCTTTTCCCACGTCTTTTGCCCGTCGTTGCTCGTGGCGTGGCGGATGACCTCCGTGTAGGGCAAGCCCTCGTCGCCCGCCTTGTCGTTGTGACCGGTGTAGAAGCAGTGATAGACGCCGCTTTCGTCCTTTATGAACGAGCCGGTGCCGAGCGCCGCGTCCACCGAGGATACGTCCTCGACAAAGTCGAGCGCCACTCCCTCGTCGGTGTAGTGGATATAGTCCGAGGTCGTAAGCCGCGCTATGGGGTGATAGAACATACTGTTCGTGCCCGTGCTGTTCCTCAGGTGGTAGATATTCATTACGCCGTCGTCATAGAAGGGCATAACGTCGCCCATTGTGACATCGAGCCCCTCTTCCGTGGTGGAAACGGGGAATACGTTAGCTCTCTTTTGGTTTGCGCCGCCCGAAGTGCAGCCCGCCGCACAAAGGCACACAGCCGCCGCCACGGCCGTAGCCGCCCACATTTTTTTCATAGCCTTTTACCTATTTCCTTTATTTGGATTTCGCCGACCGCGCCGCCCTTTTCGAGGCTGTAGCCGCCGTCTATATAAATTCTGCTGCTTATTACTTCCCTGCCGCCGTCCACGAACACCTCGATGCCCGAGACGTCGAGAAGTATGCGCACGCTGCATTTATCGTATCGCCCGTTGGTTTTGCGCACGCACCCGAACATGTTGTTGGTGCGGTTTGTGTCGAGCCAGACCCCGTCGCCGTTGCCGACCGTCACCTCGCCGTCGCCGCCCTTTATTTTAACATATCCCTCGCCGTCGAACCGCACGGTGATGTCCGCGCACTTGGGCACGACGCCCGCGGGCACGGGGCTGAGATAGCTTTCGAGGCTCTTTACCGGGGTCTGGAATATCTCGCCGTCCCTTATGGATATCTCCCTCGGAATGGTGAACGCGCCCACCCAGCCGTGATTTTTTTCGTGCGTGGGATATTTTCTCTCCCACATTTCGAGCCAGCCTATCATCACCGGCGTATCTATGCCCCGTATGAATTGCGGCGCATAGAAGGAGTCGCCCTTGTCTATTTCGCGGATACAGTCTATCTGCATTTCTCCCTTTCCGAAGTCTATGCTGCCGACTATAAACACGCTGGAGTTTATGTTTTTGAAGTCGTTGCCGCGGGCGGGCACGTTGCAGCCCGAAACTATTATCACGTCCTTGCCGTCTATCCTGAAATAGGACGGGCACTCGCCCATGTCGCCGAGTTCATAGTAAGGTCCCAAAGTGAAGGCGTATTCGAACCTTTCGGGAGACTCGCCGCGGAGGACTATTATGACGCCCTTGTTGAGTATCCTGTCCTTGCCGCCCACGAAAAGATAATACGTGTTGCCTAATTTAACGGGACAGGGGTCGCGGAAGTCCGTGCGGCTGATGTTTTCGGGCAGGGTCTCGTTGTCGAAGACCTTCTCTCCCTGGTCGAAGCAAAAGCCGAGCGACGAGGTCGCCCTGTAGACCTCTTCCGTTTTGCCGTTTGCGTTTTCCCTGTGCAGGGTGTAAAAGGCGTGTATTTTGCCGTCTATCTCTATTGCGCCGCCCGAATAGGCGCTCGCGTCCTCCATGTCGGGCTTTAACGCCACGCCGTCGTCGAAGTAGTCTATGAGGTCGCCCGAAACGAAGTGCCCCCAGAACATCTTGCCCGGCTCGCTCGCATAGGGGTTGAACTGGTAGTAGAGATGATATTTGCCGTTGTAATATATCAGACCGTTGGGGTCGTTGAGCCAGCCGATCGGCGGCATCATGTGATATTTGAGTCTGTACTCGTTGTTCACCGTTCTGCGGGATTTTGCTATATAGTTGTTTGCCGATTGAATTTTGTCCGTCATTTAGCTATCCAGTTGACTGTTTTTAAGACATATCCTTATATCGCTTATTTCTACCGTTACGTCCGTATATTGCGCGTTTAACGCCGAGCCGAACTGCCATGCTATTTTGTGCAGCCTGTCGCCGTCGTTTTTGTTGCACATAAACGTGTATATCGTTTCCTCATCGCTGAGTCTTATCTGCTGCCATAAAATGGTGGGATCCCAGCCGTTTGCCACGGGAATGGCAACTACCACGTCCACGGGCTTGGAAGCCTTTGCCTTGAAGGTTAAAACATAGTTGCCGCCGCTGCCCTCAACATTGAAGGAGGGGCTTTCAACCGCCGTATCTCCGCCGTTTTCGGAAATCCTGTCGGCGTGGAAGGTAAATCCGCCGTCCTTCGTTTGGAGGCTACCGCCGCTGCAAGTGAAGTCGTTTATATTATACGCGTCCTTGCCGGTTGCGTTGAGAACTTCCTTAACGCTGAGGTCTTTAAGGACTATTTCGTTCTTTTGCATGCCCGACATAACGTATATCCACAGCGAGCCCGCAAACTTTTCGGTTACGTTGAGATCTATTTCAAGGCCGCCATCTTCGCTTATGCCGGACGGGTATACTTTATCTATCATAACCTCGTCGTCGGAGCCCCACTGCTGTTTTTGGAAGTGGATTTCAAACTGGTCTTCCTCTCCTTCGACCCAACTATCGGGGTGAATGGTGCCTACGTTTAAGGAAACTTTATATGTTACGCCCGCTTTGAGCGCAATGCCCGTGTTTATAAACATTCCGCCTGCCCAAACCGTTTCGGGTTTGGCGCTGCGGTTTGTTATTTCTAAGTGAGCCTCGTTGCCGCCGTCTGCAGCCCATGTGTTGCCCACAAGCCCGTTTGTAGCGGCGGGGTCTTTCTTTTCATCATCGCTCAGGCCCGCCAGCGTGTCTATTCTCGCCTCTAACTTGCCGCCGAATTTAAAGTTTTCGGCGCGCTCTATCTCCCTGTTCTCCTCCTGCGGGTACTCTATCTCCACGCTGCCGATAGTCCAGTCCACTTCGCCGAGATTGCCGAGGCAGAGGTCTATCTGCATATTTCCCTGCACTTCGCCTCCGGCTACGGGCGCGTACATGAATACAAGCTCGTTTTCGCCCTCGGCGACGTTCATTTCGGCGCAGTCGGAGCCGTCCGCCATCACCTTTATCTTGCCCGCCTTGTTCGAATGGACGTTATAGCGGAAGGTGCAGGGACCGCCCTCGGCGTTGTATGTGTCGCTTACGGCGTATGTGCGGCTGAGAATTATATCCTCGGCTATTCCGCCGCCCGCTGCCTGCAGGGTGAACACACCCGTTTCAAGCCCGCACTTTTGCACGGAAGCCTTTCCGGAAGTCTGAACGGAAAAGCCCTCTGGTACGGCGAAAGTCCTGTATGTTTCGCGGTCCATAACCTCCACATACGCCCGCTTTTGCGCCGTTCTGCCGCCGCTGTCCTTTACCGCGTAATCCACGGTGTACAAGCCCACCTCGTTGAAATACGCGTAACCGTCATTTACATCCACGTGGGGAGAAACGGTGATCTCAAGCACGGGAGTTATGTCGCCGTCCTCGTTGTCGAGCGCGGCAACGCCGTCCAAAAAATCCACCGTGCTGTTTACCATACATTGGATGTCTTTGACGCCTACCACCGTCGGAGCCTTGTTTACGGGCGCCGCAGGAGCGGACGCGCAGCCTGCGAAGAGCGCAGCCGCAAGCACGGGTATTGCCAGAAGCTTAGTCTTTTTCATTTTTATTCTCCATATTGTCGCGCCTTACCGCGCCCTTTTCGTCAAGATAATCGTCTTGGTTTTCTTTACTTTTCAGCTCGAACACGCTGATGTTCAACGCCTTTGCCTTGAGGTGATAGAAATTTTCCGCCATCAGCCGCGAGATCGCAAGCGGCGAAACGTAGAGCGTCAAAGGTACGGCGTAGGGATAAAATATTATCAGCGCGACCACTCCGCATATGATAAGCACCGCAAGCAAGCTGCGCCACAGTGAGCCGAAGAGCATCATTATCCCGTTATATATCAGCTGGCGGAACTTCAAGTTCATGTTGACTATCACCGTCGGAGCCGTTGCCAGATATATGACTCCGACTAAAAGCGCAATCACGCAAACTGCCAGCACAAAGTAGTTGATATTGTCGGGATGGGTGTTGAAAAAGTAGATATTCAGCACGGGGAAAACTATTATCACAAGCTGGAACACCGTGTAGAATATAAGTATCTTCCAGTTTCTGCCTATGGTGACGAATATGTCCTTGAAGCGGCGGGTATTTATGTCGTTTTTAAAATAACCCGTAACCCCCACCGTCACCGGCACGAAGAATATTACCGTGAGTGCGGAGATGGCAACGAGAACCGTAACGACGATAAACTCAAACGCATAGTCGCCGAAAAGCTTAAGTCCCTTCATTGCCTCCTCCCTTTACCGTATTATTCGGCGGTAGCTGTCACGGCTTCTTTATATCTGTCGTAAGCCCGCTGGTTCAATTCGAGAACGGTGTTTATGGACGTCCTGTTCGTGTTTAAAAGACTTTGCCACGAATCCCTTGAGGCGCCGCCGCCCGTAACCGCCTTTGTGTACCAGCTCGCTATGTTGTTCGAAAGGGATATTTCGTAGGTGTTGAGCTGGTTGAGCTCATCCTGCGTGTAGTTTAAATTGGGAATGGACGTCGCGCCGGCAAACGTGTAGGGCTTTACATATTGTTCAAGGTTTTCCAGCCTCAGCTTTGCACGCGATTCCATTTCGACCGACTTTTCCCAGACCTCTCCGGTGAGATACACTACCCCGTAGGGTGCGTTTTTCATACGGAAGTCGTCCGCACTCTGCGCGCCGTGGTCGTCGTTGGGAATGAGCTTCCCGTTTACCTTTGCCGAGAGGAACGCACCGGACTTTATCGAGCCGTAGTTGAGCTGCGCCGAATATTCGGGCTCGAAGAACTTGTCGAAGTAGGATAAGAGCCCTTTCTTGTCCGCGCAGGAGGAAAGTATAACGCACTCGCCCTTTTCCACCTCAAGCTCGTTGCTAAGGCCCACATAGCGGTTGCCGTCGCTGTCTTTGAGAGGTAAAACTATGATATAGTCGTCCCTCTTGCTCTCGGCTATTACCGTGTCCTTTTCCCACCAGTAGAAGGCGCCGTATCTGCCGTCCTGTCCGCGTGCCAGAAACTCGTTGTCCGACTGGGTGAACGCCGAGGAATGGATTATTCCCCTCTGATACCAGTCTGCAAGCTCCTGCACGGCCTTTAACCAGTTTTCGTCCTCGATGGTGAAGGTGACCTTGCCGTCGACTATCGTCTTATGCTCCCTGTTTTCGGGAACGCCGAAAGAGGCTATAAGGTCGCTCTCGTTGCCCTGCCAGTTGCCGCTTACGAACGCAAGGGGCACCTCGTTGTTGGTCTTGCCGTCGCCGTCCATGTCGCGGTTGGCAAACTCCTGCAGAATGGCTTTGAAGTCGTCGCGGGAGATATCCAGCCCGTCCTTTAAGTCTTCCTTTGTGAGGTTCACGCCCGCGGGCATATGTTGTTCGTCTATAAGCTTTTCAACCCACGCCTTGTTGAGATACAAAATGTTGGGATAGGCTTTGAGCCCCATCTCCTCCACTCTCGGAAGGGAATATATGTGACCGTCGGGGGACTTTAAAGCCTCCTTTATGTCGGGACGCGCGTTTAAAATCTTGGAAAAGTTGGGCATGCTCGTCAGATATTCGTCTATGGCGACTATCCTGCCGCGCCTGCCGTAGTCATAGAGCTTCAGGTTGGAGAAGCCCGAATGATATATTGCGTCTATGCCCTTTATCGCCACAGGGTCGATATTGTTGCTGTACTGCGCGGACGTATTGTAGGTCCAGTGTACCTCTATGCCCGTGTCCTCGGCAAGTTCCTTGAAAACGGGCATTGTGTTGTAGTCCTTTACGGCGTCCTCTTTAACGGTAAGCACCGTAAACTGGTGATCGCCGCTGCCCGAGTCGGCGGCTGCCACCGCAAAAGCTATAACGCATACAAGCCATATCACGGCTACGGAAATTCCGATTATTGCTTTTTTCATGATTGCCCCCGTTAATTACTTGAATGAACCTACCAGAACGCCCTGTCCGAAATGCTTTTCTATCATGGGATAGATCACGAGGATGGGCACCGTGGCTATTATTATCGAAGTGAATTTGATTTGCGTAGCTATCCTCATCTGCTCGAGCACAACTTCGCCCTCGCCGCCCGCCGTGGCTTGCAGCAGTTCGTTTATGACCGTTTGCAGGGGATAAAAGCTCTTGTCTATGCTGAAGATGTACGCGTCGATATAGTTGTTCCAGTGACCTACCGCATAGAAGAGCACCATTACGCTTATTATGGACTTTGCTATGGGAAGTATAAGGTCGAAGAAGGTCCTTATCTCGCCCGCGCCGTCTATAGCCGCGGCTTCGAGCACCTCCTGCGGAACGTTGGACTGGAAGAATGATTTGCACATGAATACATTATATACGCTCACGCCGCCGCCTATTATGAGAATGAGCGGGTTCTGGTAGAGACCCAGCGCGCGGCAGACTATAACGTAGGGCACGAGACCGCCGCCGAAGAACATCGTCACGATGAGAAGCGCCATAATGAGTTTTCTGCAGGGAAGATAGTCCCTTGAAAGCGCCCAGCCGGCAGGGATCGTGAGAGCCACGTTGAACACCGTGCCGAGAGCGGTGTAGGCGAGGGTGTTGAAGTAGCCCCTCCACACGTCGTCGCTCTTAAACAGGTTGGCATAGCCCGAAAACGTCAGCTTTACGGGGTACAGCCACACTTCGCCGCTCATTACCGCGTCCGCGTCCGATATAGACGCTATTATGATATACCAGAGAGGATATATTACTATTACCGCAAGAAGGAAGAGGATAAACCCGCAGATTGCGTAGTAGACGTAGTCCGTCTTGCTCTCTCTTATTTTGTTTTTCTTTTTTGCTGCCTTTAATTCCTGAACATCCATACAAGTTTACCCCGCTTACCACATACTGTTTCCCGAAAGCTTTTTGGAGGTGAAGTTGGCTATTATCAGAAGCACAACGTTTATTACCGAGTTGAAGAGACCCGCCGCGGTACCTAAGCCGTACTCACCGCCTTTAAGTCCGAAGTTATACACATAGGTGGACAATATCTCGCTTTGTTCGATGTTGCCGTCCGTCTGCATAAGCAAAACCTTTTCGTAGCCGCAGCTCATGAGGTTGCCCACGGAGAGGATCATAAGCATTACTATCGTGGGAAGTATTGCGGGAAGGTCCACGCTGAATATTCTTCTGAACCTCGATGCGCCGTCCACCTTTGCCGCCTCGTGCAGCGAGGGATCCACGCCCGAGAGCGCCGCCAGATAGATTATTGCCGACCAGCCGAAGTCCTGCCAGTTGCCCGAGAATATGAACAGCGGTCTGAACGCTTCAGCCTTTAAAAAGAGGTCTACGCCGCCGAGGTTCATATTTTTGCTGAGATTATCCAGAAGTCCCTCTGAACCGAACAGGAATTTCATCATTCCGACGAGAACGACGAGGGATATGAAGTGCGGTGCGTAATAGAGTATTTGCAGACCCTTTTTTACCTTTTTGGGGCGCACCGAGTTCAAAAGGAGCGCAACTATTATGGGAAGCGGGAAGCCCACTATAAATCCCAATATACACAAAAGGAAGGTGTTTAAGAAATACGAGCCGAAATTGGGGTTTGAAAAGAACGTGTTGAAGTTTTTCCAGCCTACCCAAACAGTTTCGGGACCTATCACCTGGTCGCCCGGCATATAGTCCTGGAACGCCGTCAGAATACCGTACATCGGCACATAGCAGAAAATTATCACATATATGAGCGCCGGCAGAATAAAAACGAGTATCCAGCCCTTGCGCTTGAAGTTTTCCTTCCACTTCTGCCACTTGGACTTGTTATTTGCACCGTTGCCGCTTTGCTCGATCGCGTCGAAATCGACGCCGCCGGGCGCCGCCGGCGACGAACCGTCAAGCGCTTCATACGCCTGCTCGACCAGATCCTCGTCGATGACTTGCGTTGCCGCCTGTGTAACACCGTCTGTCATAATCGTCCTCCCATTTTAAACTTTATATCGAAATTCCGTTACTTTTTCTTTCTTTTGCCGATAATCGAAAAGGTCAGATATCCGATTATCGCCGCGCCGAATATGGCGAGATCCACCCAGAGGAACACATGCGCCGACGTAACCTCGGGCTCGGTGACCGTTTCAACCTTTTCGGAAACGGTTATCGACGTCTCGGGTCTGCCCTTGTCGGTATAGAGCTTGACGGTGTGTTTGCCAATAGAAAGCGCGCCTGCCGCCTCGGCGGATATCACTATCTTGCCGCCGTTTTGCGTATAGTCGCCCTTATCCAGTTCCTTGCCGTCTATAAAGAGCTTTGCGGCTGTTGCGCCGCCGCCGAGTTCGAGCGTTATCTCGCCGCTGCCCGCATAATAGTTGTCTATGGCGGGGCTCACCGAAGCCGCCGCAAAATCCGTTACGACGGTGAAGTCGAAATCGGTGAACGGGGTCACCGCCCTGAAGCGGTACTCCTTGCCCGCTTCAAGCGTTTTGAGGTAGCTCTCCTTAACGGTTATAACGCCGCCCTCCGACGTGTAGTCGCCCGCTGCAAGTTCGTAGTTGCCGTCGGTGAGGTTTACAACCTTTTCCACCGTGTAGCCGCCTATATAGATATCGCCGCCGGAAACGTCGGTTTTTGTGAATCTGACGTTGTTTATCTTGAACCAGCCCTTGAATACGTTCAGCCCGATTTTACCGCCCGAATAATCTTCTATTTTATATGTGAGTACGGCGGTCGCGTCGTCGTTTATGAATATTTTCGCCGTGCCCTCGTTCATTACAACCGTTATTTTTACGGGTTTGCCGATCTCAAAGGGATAGGCGCTTTCCTTTAACACCTCGCCGGGAGCCCGCCAAAGCTTGACTATGCCGCCCGAAAGGTCCGCCGTGGCAACGTAGTAGGACGTTAGGTTGTCGCTTACGTTGAATATGAGCGCCGCCGCCTGCGACTGCGAACCGGGTTCGGGCGTGGGCGTAAATTCTGCGGAATATATATAGTTTTTGCCGCCTGCGTCGCTGAAGCGGAACGCGTCTCCGCCGGGATTATCGAGATGCATGCCGCTGTCGCAGAGATATGAGAACCCGCCGTTGTTGTAGGGATATTCCACGTCGCTCACAAAGCCGTTGTTATAGATAAACAGCTCTATGTCCTGCGACTGCCCTTTGTAGGTTGCGCGCACTTTTGCGGAGCCATTGTTGAGGAGGGTTATATAGGCTATTGCGCCGCTTTTGGTGATTTTTATGTTGCCCTCGTTTTCAATAGCTTCAAACGTTACGTTTGCGGGGTCGAAGTCTGCCGCGAACGAGGAGGCTATCACGGGATAGGTTTTGCCGACTACGCCGTCTATCTTGTTGGTGGATAAAATCATCTCGTCGGCGTCGGTCAGCCCGCTGAATATGCTGTTGAGCTTATATATGTCGTACTTTACGTTGATATCGCCGTCCGATACAAGTTTCATTCCGTTTGAGACGGGCGAGGGGAATACAGCCGAGAAGAAGTTATCCCTGCCTCCGTTTGCAAACACGCTGATAAACGCCCTGTCGAGCAATATCCTCAGCGTGAGCTTGCCGTCCCTCAATGCGACGTGCTTCGAATAGGGCACGGCGTAGAGCGCGGTATCCTTTGCAATAAGAGAGCTCTGCGACCTGTCGAGGGTGAGAAGTTCATCCTTTACGTTATATGTGAGCTTTATTTTTTCAGCCGCGGACGAACGCAGCCACAGCTCGGCGCAGGTTGCCTTACTGCCCGTAAAGTCAAGCTCCATCTCTATATCGGCGACGTCCGCATTCACGTCGGTGAGCTTTTCTTCGTTTGCGGCGAGTTTGCCCGAATACGTCGCAAGTTTATCCTCCGCGCGCAAGTCCTTGTATTTTTCCACGGGGTTGCGGGTCAAAACATAGCTTTCGCCCTCTTTTTGGAGCGCGAATTCGGTGACTACCGTCATTCCGCCGTTATAGGTCTTTTTTATATTTTCATACAGGCCGCAGGTTTTCCAGCTTGCGGACCAGCTTATGCCGTACACCTTGCCTTCGGGGGCGTTGTTCCAAGTCTGCACCGCGTAGCAATCTATGCCCTCGTTGAGCCTCGTTATCCCGCCTTCCCCGACGAACAGCCCCTTTTCGTTCAGGCTGCCCACAACGTAGTACTCGGCGGGATAGTATGTTTCCGCACGGTTCGTACCGTTGTATTTGTGGCTGTTTACCTTATCCTCGGGGGACATCATCAAAACGTACTTCTCCTCGCCGTCCACTGTGTAGCGGGAGAGATCGGGGCACTCGCCCCAATAGCCCGTTTCGCCGAGATACTCCCAGTCGAGAAGGTTGGGGGAGCTGTACATTCTTATCGCGCCGCCGCCCACTACCATGAGCCACTCGCCCAGTTTATCATTCCAGAAAACCTTGGGGTCGCGGAATTCGCCGTCGTTCTTGCCGCCGTCGTCGTTTTTGGAGATTATTACGCTCTTTATTGTAAAGCTCTGCCCGCCGTCCTTGCTGTATGCAAGCACCTGCTTCTGCCCCTCTTTAGGCTCGGTGAATATGGCAACAATGCCCTGACCGTCAAGGAGCTTGCCTGTTGCGGGGTCGACGTCGAACAGACCGCTGGTGTTGTTTTCGTCATACACCGCGCTGCCGGAGAACGCCTCTTCGAAGTTCATTATAATACCTCCGTCCTTTATGGGCAGGGGCGTTACGCTGAAATGTTCTTCGCCCCATACGTAGTCGGCTCTGCCGACAGACCATGCGGACTCGTCCTTGAGGGTAGCCTCAAAGTCGTTGGCAAAGCTTATGGGCTCTGCGTCGGGCGTGTCTTTATTTGTGAGCTCAACGGAGAACGAGCATTGGTTGGGATCGGCTTCCTTTTGAATGAGAGCGTAAAAGGTGTCGCCCTCCGCCACAGTTATATCCTGTTCAAGGGAAAGCTCCTTCTCGTTGCCGACAAAAGAAGCTTTGCCTTCGTTGGTTTTAATTGTGCCGTCCTTGTCCTTCAACGCCCAGCGGAGGGTAAATTTGCTTGCGCCATCGTCGCCGTTTACGTGAACGTTTACTTTATATTCACCCGCGGCGGAGAACGTATAGCCTATGGCGGTCATTGCGTTTATCTCCATCCGGTCCTTTTTGACCAGCATACGCTGCAGGCTTGCGGGAATAGCCACGGGCTTCTCCGTCCAGTGCACCAAATCATCGCTGATTGCATGACCCCAGCTCATATTGCCCCAGCCGATCTCCGTGGAACTATCGGACCTGTTGTAGTTGTACTGATAGTACATATGCCACATGCCGTTTACATACAAAAGACCGTTGGGGTCGTTGTTCCAGCCGCGCTTTGCAGAAAAGGCAAGGCGGTTACGGTATGCGCCGTCGTAGTTATCGGTCATCTCCATTGCGCTTGCCGGAACGGACTTAAAGCCGAACGCGGCAAGTCCGAAAGAGAGCGCAAGAAGCATGACGACGGTCAAAAATACGAAGATGATACTTTTTGTTTTTCCTTTTTTCATGAATAACCCCCAAAGGTGGCATAAATGTCAATATTTTTCAAAATATTGTAGTTAAGAACAGTTTATATATGCACAAAATGGTTGTCAACCGTCAATAAATATTTTGTGCAAATGCATATTACATAATCCAAATTTATTGTGCAAATGGAAAATGCGGCAAGATTGCCGCATTTCCATAAAGAGGTTGAAAGTGTAAAAAGAGTAGTTTAATTATGCCTTTGCGGGCGTCTGTGTTACGCCGCTTTATATGTTACGGTAAGGGTCAGATGACCATAATTGTTATCGGTAGCGACACCGGAATCGTTTGTACCTTCGCTGAAGAATATGAAGTAAACTTTGTCGCCCGCCGCTAACGTTTTGCTGAACGTCTTATCGTACTGGCTGGCGTTTTTGCCGTCCCAAATCTCCTCGCGCCCCTTGAAGTTGTTATTCCCGTCCGTTATTATTATTCTTACGGCCGACCACGTGTTTTTGCCGTCCTCGCCCTTGAACGTGATGTGGAAGTCGGCTTCCCCGCCTGCGGGAGCTTTGTATAATATCACGGCGTTCTTTTCGAATTTTATCCAATCTGCCTTTATCTCCACGCCGTCGGCCGTCCACGCGCCGTTTGCCGAATCGTACGTTTCCGACTTGATATAGTCAAAAGATTCGGTGTTGCCGTCGTTTGCTTTGATGGAATGATTGCCGTCCCAACCGTAATCCGCGCTGCCGTATTCCCAATTGCTTTCCGTTACCGTGTTATCGTGGAAATCGTCGTGGAAATCGGAAACTACCGTGCTTGTTGAGGGCTGCTGAGCCTTTTCGCCCGTTATTACAAGGCTGTAGGTGCACTGGTCCCCATCTATGTCGGCGTTCCTCTCGATGAAGATATAGAATATATCTCCCGCTGCCGCCGTTACGTCGGTGTCGAGCGTTACGTCGTTGCCGCCGTCTACCCACGCAGGCTTGTTGCCGTCGTTTTTCACGTTGCCCTCGCTGTCGGTTATAGCCCACCTTATGTTGTATTGGTTGCTGCCCGTGCCCTTTATTTGGAAATTAACGTGTGCGTTTACGGCGTTGTCAAACGTATATTTGAATGCAACCATGCCGTTTATCGCCGCCCAGTCGCCCTTGATTTCTTTCCAGTTTTCGCCCGTGTTGTCCGTGAACGCGTCGCCGCCGTCGTTCTTGTTCGTTATCTTTGTGAACGTAAACGTCTCTTCGGGGAACTTGTAATCAACTACTCCCACTTCCCAGTTCGAAGTTCCTGCAAGCGTTCCCGCAAAATCTTCGTTAAAGTTCGTTATCACGTTTTCGGGTTCGGGCTGTTGCGCCGCTTTGCCCGTTATTGTAAAGGTGAAGGTTGCTTCCGTTACGTCGCTCTCTTTGTTTACGAGAACATAGAATACGTCGCCAGCCGCAACGTCAAGCGTTTGGGTTAAGGTTACGTCCTTGCCGTCGCCGCCCCAGCTTGCCTTACCGTCGTTTGTCTTGATTGCGCCGTTTTCGTCTTTAAGTCCCCACCTTATAGACCATTTGCTGTTCTCCGCGCCGTTTATGGTGAAGTTTACCGTTACTTTATCTGCCGCGCTGAAATGATATGCAAAGCCTATCATTCCGTTTGCCTTTAAACTCCCCGCTTTTATTTCCGTTTCGGGATCGGCATTATAATATCCGTCGTTGCCCGTATTGTGTCCGGTTATTTTTGTAAAGTCAAAAGTTTCGGGGTGTTCGGGATCCTGGTCGGGGAAATGGAAGTTTATTGTACCTACTTCCCAACCGTTGAATAATCCGTCTTCGGTAAGCTCGAAATCGTTTGCAAAGTTGGCAATTTCCGTTTCGGTGGGAGCGGCGCCCGTGGCGGTAAGCTTCATACTGAAGTGACCTTGACCGTAGCCCGTGCCCTCGTTATGCAATACAACCGAGGTAAAGTTGCCCTTTTCAACCGTTACGCCGTTGAGGGTGTACGACCAGTCCTTACTTGCTGTGCAGCCGTCCACAAATTTATAACCGTCATCCGCAAGGCTGCCGTCCGGCTTCTGTATGAGCAATCTGCCGGCTACGCGCGTATTATCATTGGTGCCGCTAAACGTAAGAGCAATATTTATTTCACGCGTTTCGGGCATTATATATCTTATAACTATATCCGCGCCCTCGGTCTCAGTGCGTACCCAATCGCTCTTGATCTCTATATCTTTATTGTCCGTCCACTTGTCCTCAAGGGGGCTGCCCTCCTTGAATGTGAAGGTATTGCTTCCGTAATTGTAATTATCGGTGTAGCCGTATTTCCAGTTGGGCTGGGACGTAAGGCTGAAATCATCCGTGAAGTCCGCGCCGCTGAACGTGGAAGGCGCAAGCTTGGGGATTTTTTCCGTCTTAGTCTCGTTGCAGCCCTCGTTCTGGCAGGTGAATTTCTTTAAGCCCTCTTTCGTTTCGGTGGGCTTATCTTCCACAACGCCGCTATCCCAGTTGTGGGGAGCTTTTTGGATCTCGCCCTCATACTTTGCGCTGCAGTTGAGGCAGGAATATTCCATAACGCCCGTTGCCTGGCAGGTTGCGGGCGTCTTTACGCTGCCGTCGTTCCAAACGTGCACGCAGGGAGCCGTGAGCGTTACGCTGAGCGCGCCGCCCGCCTTGCCTTGGCCTACGTTTTCAAATACGAGCCATACGGTCACGTTGCGGGCAATATCTATGGGCTCTTCGGTTTTGTAAGTCCAGTCCTTCTTGCCCGCGCTGTTCAGCTCAAAGGTTTTAAGCGCGCCCGTTGCGTCCTTTGCCATAAGGTGGGCGTTGAGCGCGGTGTTCGCCTCGTCGCCCGTAAAGGATATTTCAACGTTCGTCTGCATTTTTTGTGTGAGGGGCTCGGTGAAAGTATAGGCGACTACCGCTTTGCTTTCGCCGCCCGAAAGAATGCGACCCTTGCTTATTTCAATATCGCCATTCTTCCATACGCCGCCGCTCACTTCCGTTAGGCGGACAAAATCAACATCTCCCGTTTGAGGGTCATACGTGCTCGCATAGCCGTACTGCCAGTTGTTCGCCTCGGCAAGATCGCCATAGAACTGCGCCCCGAAGCCGGCAGCGGCGGGCAATTCCACCGTGGTTGCGGTTTGACATTCCCCGCACACGCGCTGCATGCTGCCCTTATTCAAAAAGTCGGGAGCCTTTATAATTTCGCCGTCCTTCCAGCTGTGGGCAATCTTGTCTATGTGCTCGGTCTTTGTTGCCGTGCATCCCTCGTTGGTGCATTTATAGGTCTTTTCGCCCTCGGCGTCGCACTTGGCGGGCGTGGTCACCTCGCCGCTGTCCCAGCTGTGCTCCTTTTTGCCCACGGGCTCGGTCTTTGTCTGCCCGCAGCCCTCCACCGTGCAGGTGTAGGTTTTAACGCCCTCCTTCTGGCACGTGGACTCGGTGGTTATCTCGCCGTCGTTCCACACGTGGTCGTGCTCGGGCGCCTCGCTCTTGCCGCATGCGGTGAGGCACATCGTCGCACCCATAACGACCGCCGAAAGAATACTCAATAACCCGGATATCTTTTTCATGTCTTCCCCTTTTAAATAGTTTTTTACAATTATGCGCGCCTATGCGGGCGCATATCTTGCTGTGCCGCTATGATATTTTGTAATGGCGTGCAAGTCAATAGCCGATAATTTATTTGTGCATTTGCAAATATTGATATTTTAAAAAATTGTGCATTTGTAAAGTTGATTTATAAAACGCCGTATGATATAATATGTCTGCGCGCAACGCGCGCGAAAGCTTATAGGATTTGTTTGCCCCGCGGGGCAACTGTTCTGTGACAACAGAACACGCCGAAAAATTTTTTGGAGAGGGTAATGAAAAAAGCGGTAACCATAAAGGACATTGCCGAACAGCTCAATCTTTCGCGCAACACCGTGGCAAAGGCGCTCAACGGGCAGTACGTGCCCGAAAAAACGCGCGAGTTAGTGCTTAAAAAAGCGCAGGAAATGAAGTATAAATCGCTCGGCATAAGCCACGTCGAAACAGGCGCAAGGCGATACAGGATATTGCTCGTTTCGGGCAAGCCGCTCAACAACATGAACTATTTTGTGCCGCTCGTGCAGAGCATCGAAAATTATTGCTTCGAGCGCAGCTACGAGTTTTTTCATCACACCTATAACGTGAACAGAACGCCCTTTTCAAGCTTTTCGGACTATGTGAAAGAACTGCATCCCGACGGAATTGTGGCGATAGAGTGCTTCGACAGAAGCTTTATAGGCAAGCTTTTGAATTTGGATAAGCCCATTTGCTTTGTGGACTTTACCGCATACGATATGCCCCTTAACAAGAACTATGATATAATAAGCACCGGCGACGAAAAATCGGTGTGCGACATTGTCAAGCTGCTGATAAGCAAATACCGCGCGGGCTCCTTCACCTTTGTGGGCGACCGCAGGCACTGCCTCAGCTTCCACGAGCGTTATATGGGCATGCTGAAGGGCATAATAAGCTCCAGAAGCGAACATTCCAAAAGGGACGACATTCTATGCAACGACGAAAGCTTTGATTACGGCAACGCCGAAGCCATAAAAACGGAAATTTTAAAGCTGAAATACATGCCCGATTGCTTTATCTGCTGCAACGATTTCGTGGCGCGCAACGTGTGCAACGCGTTGAAGAGCCTGAACGTGCATATCCCTCAGGACACCATGGTCGTGGGGTTCGACAACGTGTCGGAGGCAACGGCGTTCAGCCCCGGCATTACCACCTTTTCCGTAGACAAGGAGTTTTTGGGCAGCGAAACTTTGCGAACGCTCATTCACAGGATAGAAAATCACAACATCCCCTCCCGCACCATAACCGTTGCAACGGATACGATCTTCAGGGAATCTACCGACCGTCTGCCGCACAAGTAACTTCACATTTTGCAAAATGTTATATTGCAAGTATTTTACAGCGTGAAACGCCGGGTTTCACAAAACTGTAATAATTAAAGTGTTAATTTGAGAAAAAATAGCAAAAAATCAATTTCAAAAAATTTTAAAAATGTGATTGACTGACAAAATCACAGATGTTATACTGCAGGTGTAATCGGGGTGCGGAAGTAATCCGGCGACGCGCCGCGGACAAAACAGACTATAATATCTTAAAGGAGATTTTGTTATGATTTACGAACTTTTTGACGACATTAAGGACTGCGACGGAAGAGAGAACGGCTCTTTCTTTTCGGGGGCATTTATAAACGCCTTCCTGCGCACAATGTAAAAAAAGCGATAATAAGAAAAGCAAAAATAAGTGAAAAAAGCGTTACCTTTTTGGGGTAACGCTTTTTTGAAACCGGGCAATTTCCTTTCCCGTCGGTTGTAGGGACTGCACTCCCGGCATTATGGTTGATGTTTATAGGGAATCTATAAACTTAGGAGTGTTGACGAACGTAAAAATTCCACAAGATTCCATATATTATAAATGATTACTGCACCTATCTAAATCTTTAACGACTATGCCTACTTTTGCATTTTTGATAATCATTTCATTTATCCATTCCACTTCGGAAGAATATACCCTTGCAGGACGGAAAAGCAAATGGGTGCTGTCATTTGAGCGCTTCGGCCCTTTAAGCATTTTGTCACAATCTAAATAAGCTAAGCTTCTCTGAACGTCTTTTATGTAGTTTGTTACAAGAACGATAATTCTGCTGTCCGAAATGGGATAAAAGTAATAAATCGGCAGATTAATCGATTTGCCATTAAACTCTGCCTCACCGAACATTACCACGGGATAGCAGTCGGATATATGAAAATCCACATTGCCGCGCCGCTCCAACAGACACATATAAAAAGCGGAAACTTCTTGATTAATAAAGAGCTTCAAAGGACTGCTTACTTCCGGGTCTGTTAAAATTTCTTTGATTGTGCGGTGCCGACTTAAAAGATGAACATTCTTCAGCCACAAATCTTTCATATCCGTGTCGTCCGAGTTTCTGCTATACAATGCTTTCGAAAGATCGGACATATTGCCAAATTGATCCCTTGTGTTTGCCGCACGAAAAGCAAGTAACGAAAGAAATATTCGCAAGCGCTCATCTTCTGCAAAAGTTAAGCTAATTTCTGAATCTTGGCTGAACTTTTTGAAAATAGGCGCTATATCTGCCTCGAACCTTGCCAAACTTTCCTCGATTTCAACCGAATTTTCCGCCGTTGAATACAAATGTTTTTCCATAAAGACATTCGATACAAATTCGGACGAACACTCATTCTCGCCGACCTTAAAGAAAAATACCTTTTCCTTGCTTTGATCATAACAAAAGTTTTTCAATATGAACTGCGGTATATAGTGTTGCCGCAAATGGGATTTTTGCAATTCAGCCATTAAACACCTTAAGATTTCACTCGAACTTAAAAGATTCAAACTGACGAGCAATAATTGCTTTTATTATAGTATAAAATGGACAGTTTTGTCAACTATCGCGGGGTTGCAAGCGGTTTCCCGCTTGTTGGGGATCGATTGCGGCAGGACTGCCCACAATCCTTATCCTGCTTCCCTTTAAGACGAAATTGTCGCCGCTGCCAAGTATCTTTATTGCGTTAGCGGTGGACGAATATTGCCGCACGGCAAGCGGCGGAGTGGCTCCGCTGCCTTGCCATCTTCCGTCACCGACGGGGGAGGGTGGCGACGTAGTCGTCGGGTGGGAGCACCGCTGACGTGTTGTCCTCCCCTCAGTCTCGCTTCGCTCGACAGCTGTCTCACACGGCGCAAGGAATAACGCCGTGTTCGGTCACCGCCTGCGCCTTTCTCTTTGCGCAGGCTCATCTCGCGCGGCAAAACAGCGCACTGTGCTGTTTTGAATACTCCGCGCTCGTCCCCCCCCAAGCGAAAGGAGCCAAGTCACAGGGTTCCCAAAAATTGCAGCATAGCGAAATTTTTGGGAAGAGGAGCCGCAACATGGCAATTTTGCCGTTTGCGCGTAGAGCAAACGGCTTAAAACCTAAGTTTGCGGCGACGAGGCGGCGGGTCACTAACAACTCCCCCTACCCTGTCATTCTGCGCGGGTTTGCCATTCTACCCCCTCTCCTGTCATTCTGCGCGAGCGTTAGCGTCGTACCGAACGCGTAAGCGTTACGCCCTGCCGAGGTTCCCCAAAGGGGAAACGGCAGAGGAAACGGCAACGCCAGACGAAGAATCTGTTGCGAAGCAACTTTTGGTTTGCTGTTTCAAACAGCCACGAGCAGACCACAAGGGGATTCTCTCGGTCAATCGCGCGAAACTCGCGCTCATATCCCTCGAAATGACACGGCTTAATGGGCGATTAAATTATTTACACTCCCCTCAGTCTCGCTTTGCTCGACAGCTCCCCCCCCCCATTGGGGGAAGGAGCCAAGTAGCAAAAAAATAAACAGCCCGTAAAAAACGGACTGTCTATTTTTTTGAAATCCGGCAACGACCTTATCTCCCAGAGTTAAAACCCAAGTACTTCTGGCGCGGGCGAGCTTAACTTCTGTGTTCGGAATGGGAACAGGTGGATCCTCGCCGCCATTGTCACCGGAATGGCTATATTAACGGCGCAAGCCGTGAATATACATATTAAATTCTTTTATTTCTCCATTTTCGGGAGCATTTCCAACAGGAACGGGCGGAGAAACTGCAACCCATTCCCCCTTTTTCTCGCTAAAATCGCAACGCAGCGAGATTTTAGCGAAAGAGAGAGACAATCGAGTAATCTCGCTGTCCGCGCTGTGCGCGGACAGCTTGAAACGAGATTTGCCTCGACGTGGCTCCGCTTGTTGGACTCGAACCAACGACACTTCGGTTAACAGCCGAATGCTCTACCGACTGAGCTAAAGCGGAATAACATTGGCAAGCCTCTTCGGCTTTGACGGTTTTTTATGAAAAACTCAACACGTATTGAGTTTTTCAAGGCTTTCGCCTACGCATAAGCGAGGTTTTCCTCGGCGAAACCTACGCAAGGCGAAGCCTAACAACTGCACAGTCAAGAAGGAT
>CANQQD010000003.1 GCA_947625865.1 uncultured Clostridia bacterium | reverse complement strand
GCATTCTATCTCTTGTTCTGAATAAACGCTGAGCCATTCACGAAATGATTTGCGGCAATCGACTTGTAAAATATTCTCATACTCCATTACTTACTTGTTCTCGCTAAATTCCTGTTTATCATGTTTATCAGTATTATGATTATACCATAAACCAACATGAAAATCAAGCGGGTAAAAAGCTATTTGGCATTTAGGCGTGCTTTGCCTTAACAAACTCACACCGACCCATAGGCTTCATTTACTCTTTTTATAACAAAGTTTTAGGTTTTATGTTGACTTTGTATGCGCAAAATTATATAATTCAATTATTGAAAAAGGGGAATAATATGCTTACTCTCGATAAAATATATCATGCCCAATACGTTCTCAAAGGGTTTGTAAGACATACGGATATCATTAATTCGCACGTCTTATCGCTGATTACAGGCTGCGACATTTATCTCAAGCCCGAAAACCTACAGCGCACCGGCTCATTCAAAGTACGCGGCGCGTATTATAAAATATCGCAGCTTTCCGAAGAGGAGAAAGCAAAGGGCGTTATCGCCTGCTCGGCGGGCAACCATGCGCAGGGCGTTGCCATAGCCTCGAAAAAGTTCGGCATCAACGCAAAAATCTGTATGCCGGACGGCGCGCCTATTTCCAAGATCGAAGCCACGAAGGGCTACGGCGCGGAGGTTATTCTTGTTCCCGGCGTTTACGACGACGCGCACAACGAAGCCGAAAAACTTAAAGAGCAATACGGCTACACCCTCATCCACCCCTTTGACGACGACGACATTATTGCCGGTCAGGGAACTATAGGACTTGAGATCATTAACGAGTTGCCCGACGTTGACGCAATAGTCGTGCCCGTAGGTGGCGGCGGCCTGATTGCCGGCGTTGCGTATGCTGTAAAATCACTCAATCCGAAAATAAGGATCTACGGCGTTCAATCGACCGGCGCGCCCTCTATGGCTAACTCCGTCCATGACGGCAAACTGGAGACTCTTCCCTCTGTTTCCACCATAGCCGACGGCATTGCCGTTAAATCACCCGGAAGCCTGACCTACGAACTTTGCTCAAAATATGTGGACGATATAGTTACGGTCACGGACGAACAGATCTCCGCGGCTATCCTCGCGCTCATCGAAAAGCAAAAAATGATTGCCGAGGGCGCAGGCGCGGTGTCTCTTGCAGCCGTAATGTTCAATAAAATACCGGATATCAAAGGCAAAAAGGTTTGTTGCCTGATTTCCGGCGGTAACATAGACGTTAATATTCTTTCGCGCGTGATAAACCGCGGGCTCCTTATGTCGGGCAGGTGCACCACCCTCACCCTTGAGCTTGTAGACAGACCCGGACAGCTCAAAGAGGTTATTTCCATAATAGCTCAAAGCGGCGCGAACGTTACGGGCGTACTGCACGAAAGAACCAACGAGGGCACGGATATAAACGGCTGCTATTTAAAGGTCAGCCTTGAAACAAGGAACTTCGAGCATATAAACCAAATAAAGACGATGCTCAGGGAACACGGATTAAAGCTTATTGAAGGTGAATAATATGAAAACTGTACAAACTGACAAAGCCCCCGCGGCTATAGGTCCCTATTCGCAGGCAAAGATCTCCGGCAATTATGTGTTTTGCTCGGGACAAATACCGGTTGATCCAGCCACCTCCCAAATCGAAGGAAAAACTGTAAAGGAACAGACGCATCAATCCTGTAAGAATGTTAAAGCGCTTCTGGAGGCAGCCGGCACAACGATCGACAAGGTTATTAAAACCACTTGTTTTTTGGCGGATATTGCCGATTTCGGCGAGTTCAATGCCGTCTACGAGCAGTATTTCGTTACGAAGCCTGCCAGAAGTTGCGTAGCCGTTAAGGATATTCCCAAGGGCGCTTTGGTTGAAATAGAGGTCATTGCCGAAATATAATTTTTAGACAATCGGCAATTTTTTGTTGACTTGTCGCTACTGAATTTTATATAATTGGTGTGTTCAGACAAATTCAGGAGAATCTAAAATGAAAGTAGCAGTAATGACCGACAGTAACAGCGGGATCACGCAAAGCGAAGCCAAGGAACTTGGCATTTACGTTGTTCCCATGCCCGTGCTAATGGACGAGGAGATATATTACGAGGATCTCACGCTGAGTCAGGAGCAGTTTTACGAAAAGCTGCTCGGGGATGTAAGCATCTCCACCTCACAGCCCAATCCTTCGGATGTGGGCGACGTATGGCGGCAGTATTTAAAGGATTATGACGGAATAGTTTATATCCCCATGTCGAGCGGGCTTTCCGAAACCTGTCACACTCTTGAGCATCTTGCGGAATCGGAAGAAGAATTCAAGAGCAAGGTTTATGTGGTAGACAACCAGAGAATTTCCGTGACGCAGCGTCAAAGCGTTATGGACGCGATCAAGATGGCAAGCGAGGGCAAGTCGGCAGAGGAAATTTACGAATGGCTGATGGAGACCAAAATGCAGTCTTCCATTTATATAATGGTAGACACGCTCAAATATCTTAAAAAGGGCGGCAGACTTACTCCCGCCGTGGCGATGATCGGCACACTTCTGAAAATAAAACCCGTTCTGCAGATCCAGGGCGAAAAGCTCGACCAATACAAAAAGGTAAGAAAACTCGCCGACGCAAAGACGGAAATGATAAACGCTTTAAAGCACGATTTCGAAACGCGCTTTAAGGATATTGTTGAGGAAGGGAAAATGACCTGCTCAATCGCCCACACAAAGAATTACGAGGAGGCGATAAAATTTAAGGAAGAGCTTAAAGACACCTTCCCTAAGGTTGAATTTACGTTTGTCGACCCCCTCTCTTTGAGCGTTTCCGTGCACATAGGACCCGGTGCGCTGGCTGCTGCGTGCGCGATAAAATATTGATTTGTTTTTTACAAAAAATTAATGCTGCGTGAACCTTTAAAGCTCATGCAGCATTTTTTATAACAGAGTTTTATAGCGCTTTCGGGTCATATACGAGCCATTTTTTATCATTCCGATAACGAAACAGCACATCATAAAATAGCACCACAGTAAAAAGACTATCACGGAGGCGATGGCGCCGTAGAGCTTTCCGGGTGACGCAAACTGAACGTAAACCGCAAAGCCGAGCACAAATATCACCCATAAAACCGTCGTCAAAAGGCTGCCCGTGAGCGCCTGGGACGGCTTTAGCTTGTACGGACAGGCAAATATATTCAAAAGCAGCGCAACCGCAAACGCCAAAACAGTCAAAAAAATCATGGCGATAATGTCGCACAGAATTTCGGGCATAAATGTCAGCAGTATGAATCTTGCCGAAATTGCAACGGGGACCAGGAGCGACAACGCAATGATCGTTATAACTATTAAAACCGCCGAAATTATCCTGAGCTTTACCCCCTCCTTTACTCTCGGACTGCCGTAAACTATTTCCCCGCTTCTTCTTAAATGATAGAAAAAGTTGGTCGAAGAATAGAGCGAGGTTATTAATAAAATTATTCCGGCGCCGCCTGCCGCGCTTTGTGCGGACGATTCGAGATAGGATATAAAAGGACTTATGCTGTTAAACAGACTATCGGGGAGTATCTGCTCGATATTCACGCTGCCCAAAAGCAGGGTGAGCCATAAAATAAAGGGCGCAATGCTCATAAGAAAAAAATAAACAAGCGTGCCGGCTATGGTTGAAAAACGTCTGTCGGCGTAGTATCTGAAAATTTTTCTTATCTTTTTTACGGCTTTGCGCATATCATTATTTTCGGCAATTTAATATCCGCATATGCAAAGGGCGCCACAAGAGTGACGCCCCCTTTAATAATTTAGGGATATTTAACCGTTGCAGCCGCAACCGCAATTTCCGCCGGAATTGCCGCTGTTGCCACAGCCGCAGGAGCCAAAGCAGCCAGACGCGGCAATAAAACCGTATGAACCGTTATTGTTGAAGGTGTTGGCTGTCGCATAATTGTTATTGCCGCATGAATTGCAACCGCAACCACAGGTGTTGCAGCCGCAAGAGCTTGTTAAAGCGTATTGTGCGGCATAATATGCGTCATAGCAACCGCAGCCATTATTATTGCCGCTACGGTTTCCGCCGTTACAACCACAGCCGCAACGGTTACAGCTATTGCAGCCGCAATTTGACGGGCGGCCGAAGAGTATATTCAAAATCCCCGGGAAGCCGCCATTACAGTTATTACACATTTGTACATCTGTCCTTTTATCTTAAGTCAGGCAAAGGTTTTCCCCCTTGCCTATACTTCATAATATGAAAAGCACTGCCGAAAAGTTTCGGTTTTGACATACGCTATATCAATTAACGAGGATTTATATAAATAAAGGGTCGGACCTTAGTTCCGACCCCCTGAAATAATAAGATATGCTTTGAATTACTTGCCGAAATATCTCTTTAAAAGCCCGGCAAAGCCTGCGCCGTGACGCGCCTCGTCCTTTGCCATTTCATGAACAGTGTCGTGGATAGCATCGTAACCGAGTTGCTTTGCGCGCTTTGCAATTGCAAGTTTACCTTCGCATGCGCCGGCTTCAGCCGCAGCGCGGAGCTCAAGGTTCTTCTTTGTGGAAGGAGTAACCACCTCGCCCAACAGTTCGGCAAACTTAGCCGCATGCTCAGCCTCTTCATAGGCATAACGTTTGAACGCCTCGGCCACCTCGGGATATCCCTCGCGCTCAGCCGCTCTCGACATTGCAAGGTACATGCCAACCTCGGTACATTCTCCGTTGAAATGAGCGCGCAGCCCCTCCATGATCTCCTCATCTTCGACTACGCCGTCGCCAATGACATGCTCGCAAGCATAGGCGGGCTTATTTTCTTCGGATATGGGCTCAAACTTCTTTGCCTTGCAGACAGGGCAAACCTCTACGTCGTCTTCAACGATTTCGCCGCAAACAACACATCTTTTCATTTTTATTACACTCCTGAATTTTAATTTTTATTGATAAAATTATATCATAATGTTTTTTCATAAGCAACAGAAAATTTGTAAAATTATGTAAAGTTATTTAAAATTTTATATAGCTCTTTATAATCTTCCGCAAATATTTCAGCTCCGGCGTCCAGCAACTCTTCCCTCGTTCTGAAGCCCCAGAGAGCCGAGATACATTTCAGCCCGGCAGCCCTTGCACATTTGATATCCGCCTCGCCGTCTCCCACAAAAACACATTCGTCTGCAGTGGCGTCCAGCCTTTGCAAAATTGCCATTGTTGAGGCTGGATTGGGCTTTAAAGGGTAGTATTCTGTCTGACCGAGTACTATGCAAAAGCCGAATTTTGCCAAAAATTTATCGTAAACACGGTTTGTGGCGGCTTGCGGCTTGTTCGTAAGCAATGCCAACTTTACTCCGCTCTTCTTTAATTTGTTGAGCGTTTCCTCCTCAAAAGGATAGAGCGCAGAAAGCTCGTTTGAGCAATTTGCATAGCGGACCGAAAAGTCTTTATACACCTTTTGCACCAGATCCGTTCTGTCCCCTACCGCTCTTTCCACCAATTTTTCAGCACCGTCGCCGACAAATTTTATTATTGATCCGAGACTTAGTTCCCTCAGTCCATATTGATTTAGGCTGCAGTTCAGGGTTGCCTGAATATCGCGCGAGGTGTTTACCAATGTCCCGTCCAAATCAAATATAATTGCCTTGACCATTTTACATTTTTTCCGGCACGCCTATGCCGAGCAATGTCAGGGCGTTTTTAAGAGTAAGCAGGGTCGCCTTTGTAAGGCTCAAGCGAAAATCCCTGGCGTCCCCCTCAGCCGTCAGAATTTTGCAGTCGATATAGAATTTATTATACTTTTGCGCAAGGTCGACCGCATAACGGGCTATATATGAAGGTTCATATTTCTCCGCAGCGTCCTTTACTGTTTCGGGGAAGGAACCGAGAGCCTTGATAACCTCGGACTCCTCTTTATTCGGCTTATACCCGCCGGGGACAGTAAACGCCGCGTTGCATTTCGAGAGCACCGAATTTGCACGCGCGCAGGTATATTGCACGTAGACGCTTGTCTCACCCTCAAACGACAGAACCTTATCGTATGAGAAAACTATATCCTTAATTTTATTGTTGTAGAGCGCGCCGAAAATAACTGCGCCCAAACCTACGAGATTTGCCGTTTCTTCCTTATTATCAAGGTCGGGATTTTTCTCGTTGATTATCGTGTACGCCTTATCAACGCATTTATTTATTACGTCCTCAAGCCAAACCACCTTGCCCTTTCTTGTGGACATCGCGCCGTCTTCAAGCGAAACCATGCCGTAGGCGACGTGCACGAGATCCTTTGCCCACTCCTTGCCCATGAGCTCAAGCACCTTGAATACCTGCTTGAAATGCAGATTTTGTTGATATGCCACAACATATAGACACTTATAGAAATCATAAGTGTTTTTACGATAAACCGCCGCAGCGAGATCGCGCGTTGCATAGAGCGACGCCCCGTCCGACCGCAAAATAAGACAAGGCGACATGCCATACGGCTCCAGATCGACGATTTTGGCGCCGTTGCTCTCCTTTAAAAGCCCCTTATTATTAAGTTCGTCAATGATGGGCTGCATTTTATCGGTGTAGAAGCGTTCGCCCGCATAGCTGTCAAATGTGATATTGAGCTTTTCGTAAATTTTCTTTACATATTCAAGCGTAAGCTCCTTAAACCACTCAAAAAGCTCGTTCGCCTCCCTGTCGCCGCTCTCTATGAGCCTGAAATACTCGCGCGCTTCACTCTCCATTTGTTCGTCGGCTTCGTTATTAAAACGGACGTACAGGTCGTTTATGGCGTGTATGCCGCCTTTTTGAACATCTTCCTTGTTACCCCAATGCTTGTATGCGCAAATCAGTTTCCCGAACTGCGTGCCGTAGTCGCCGAGATGGTTGATACCTACGACATTATAGCCCAAAAATTTATATATTTTGTAGAGCGCGCCGCCTATAACGGTAGTCGAGAGATGGCCTATATGAAAAGGCTTGGCGATATTAACCGAAGAATAATCTATGCAAATTGTTTTTCCTGCGCCCATGTCCGAAGAGCCGTACTTCTCCCCGTCATTTAAAATTTTGTTAAGAACGCTGTCCGCAAGACCGGACTTGTTGATCTTAAAATTAAGATAGCCGTTCACTGCCGAAACTTCGCTTATGATATCGTCGGTCATAAACCCTGCTTTCAGCTCTTCGGCTATTATAACGGGACTTTTGCGTAAAATCTTTGAAAATTTAAAGCACGGCAACGCATAGTCGCCCATTTCGGAATTGGGCGGAAGCGCTATTGCGGCGGCTATCTCATCTTCGGACACACCTTCGATTTTAAGTTTTTGTGCGATATATTGTTTGTAATCCATAATTTAATACCTGTTTGAATAATATTTTAACACAATGTTAAATTTTTGGCAATCAACGACCGCTATTCCTTTTGATTTTTCGTTCAATTTATATTATAATTTGATAAAGACAATTTTTAAGGACAAGTATTTATGAAATTAGGAGTTGTGGGACTGCCCAACGTTGGCAAGTCCACTCTGTTTAACGCGATAACCCATGCAGGCGCGGAAGCCGCAAACTACCCCTTCTGCACCATTGAGCCCAACATCGGCGTTGTAGCCGTGCCCGACGAACGGCTCGATCTTTTGGCAAAACTCTACAACAGCCAGAAGGTCACCCCCGCCATTGTTGAATTTGTTGATATTGCGGGGCTCGTCAAGGGCGCGTCTCAGGGCGAAGGACTTGGGAACAAGTTTCTCTCGCATATCCGTGAGTGCGACGCCATCGTGCATGTGGTTCGTTGCTTCGAGGATCCGAATATAACGCACGTAAACAATGTGATCGATCCCGTTGAGGATATCAAAACTATAACCTTGGAGCTTATTTTAGCCGATATTGAGGCAGTAAACAAGCGGCAGGACAGAATACGAAACGTTGCGCGCGGCGGTTCAAACAAAGAAGCGGCAGCCGAATACGCATTTTTGGAAAAGCTCGAAAAATTTTTGAGCGAGGAAAAGCCCGCAAGACTTTTCGAGTGCTCCGAAGAAGAAAAACCACTCCTCGATAACCTGTTTCTGCTCACTGCAAAGCCGGTGATTTATGCCGCTAACATATCGGAATTCGATATGGGCAAGCTAGAGGACGATATACCGTTTGTTGTCCGCGTAAAACAGTATGCCGCAGCGGAGGGCAGCGAGGTCCTGGTGATATGCGCAAAGACAGAAGAAGAGCTTTCGCAGATGGAACCCGAAGACGCGCAAATGTTCTTAAACGAGCTCGGGCTTGAAGAAAGCGGGCTTAACAGGCTCATTAAAAAGAGTTATTCGCTTTTAGGCTTGATATCGTTCCTGACGGCAGGCGAAAAGGAAACGCGGGCGTGGACGATAGTTAAAGGCACAAAGGCGCCTCAGGCGGCGGGAAAAATACACACCGACTTTGAAAAGGGATTTATACGTGCGGAAATTTGCGACTATAAAACGCTTTTGGAGTGCGGAGGGCTTGTGGGCGCACGCGAAAAAGGCAAGGTGCGTTCGGAGGGCAAAGATTACGTCATTAAGGACGGCGATGTAGTCCTCTTCCGCTTCAACGTCTAAAAATTTTAAAGCCCGACGGAAACCGCTTTTCCGTCGGGCTTATTTTATTATATTTGCACAACTGTACTAAAGGCAACTACAAATTTTTATTACTAAATTTTACCCAATAATTCGTTCTTCTTTTGATTGAACTCTTCCTCATTTATAATCCCCGAATCACGTAATTCGGCAAGTTTTTTCAAACTGTCCATTGCGTCGGTTTGGGGATTTTCTTGCACTGCGATAGGTTTTATGGGTCTGTTTTTTGCTTTCTCGATTGCCGCCAAAATAAACTCAACTATTTCATCCGCATTGAGAACATAAGGGATTTTGATAACGCTTGAAGCATAGCCTATTCTCAGAGCTTTGCCAGTATACAAGAAAAAGAAACTGTTTACTGCAGATATATTATCAATCTTTTCGATAGGCATTTTTAATGTGATTTTTGCAATAGGAATAAACGCAGTATAAGAGCCAACAATTTCCTTTTCATTGACTGTAAGAGAGGACAAACTTCTTCTTCGTACGCCGACCAATACCCATAGAAAAAATAATACCATGGTCAATATCTCAATACTAAATAAAATATAAACAAACTCCATTCCGAGCTTACCTACAAGAAACCAAAATAATAATATTATGCACTGAATTCCAATAAATACCCACAATAGAATCAATCCACCTATTGATATTTTCTTTGAAATTTCAGCACTTATCCCTTTGTTTTCCATAATCATACTCCGTTTTTATTTGTTTTTTTTAAACGAAACTGTCCTTTCATTGACCAAAAGCGAATAACCCTTTTCAGCGGCAAGTTTTGAAACGGCAGAATTTTTTAAAAGATAACTTGCATCTTTCGGCAAAGCCACTCCCGTCTTTTCTTTATACTGTGTTTCTGTTAATGAAAATTCAGTTTTTGTTTCAAACAGCGAAAGCAAGTTTTTTAAATTTGGTCGTTTACTTTCTCTTTTGTCCTATGATAGGACAAATTTAATTTTTTATCAGTATATCATACTAATTGTCCTATGTCAAGACAAAAAAATTAAAAGGAGAAAATTTATGGCACGGATAATAGACGGCGCGAAGATGAATTTGATTGGTGGAAATATGGCAAAATTTCGTAAAAAATTAAAAATGAGCCAACAAAAACTTTCAAATATGCTTGAGCTGTATGCGGTTTATGTTTGCAGAGGCTCTATATCGCGCATCGAGGATCGTTCGCGGACGGTAACAGACATAGAACTCTATGCTATCGCAAAAGTTTTGAACGTAAAAATCGACGATCTTTTCGATAAAGAAATGATTAATTATTAATTACAAAATGTGTATTAGGACAAATTTAGGCATACAAAAGCGGTCTGACCAACCGTCAAACCGCTTAATACAAAAAGCATAGTAGTCATGAAAAAAGCCCGACAACGTCGGGCTTTTTGATTATCAATTACTTAAGTTCGGCAAAGTATTTGATCGTTCTTACCATCTGGGATGTGTAGGAATTTTCGTTGTCGTACCAGGAAACGACCTTTACAAGGGTCGTGCCGTCGCCGAGAGGCATGCACTTCGTCTGCGTTGCATCGAACAGCGAGCCATATGTCATACCTATTACGTCGCTCGATACTATCTCTTCCTCGGTGTAGCCGTAGGACTGGGATGCCGCAGCCTTCATACCTGCGTTAACAGCCTGAGCGTCAACCTCGCCCTCGCACACTGCAATAAGCTGGGTCAGTGAGCCTGTGGGCACGGGCACGCGCTGTGCGCAGCCGTCAAGAACGCCGTTGAGCTCGGGAATAACAAGACCTATTGCCTTTGCCGCGCCCGTTGAGTTGGGAACGATATTTATAGCGGCTGCCCTTGCTCTTCTCAAATCGCCCTTTCTGTGGGGACCGTCGAGAACCATCTGATCGCCTGTGTATGCGTGAATGGTCGTCATATAGCCCTTTCTGATCTTGCATAGCTTATTGAGAGTATCTGCCATAGGCGCAAGGCAGTTTGTGGTGCAGCTTGCCGCAGAAATAACGGTGTCGCTTGCCTTAAGAACCTTTTCGTTTACGCCGAATACAACTGTAGGCAGGTCGTTGCCTGCAGGTGCGGAAATAACAACCTTCTTAGCTCCCGCCTTAATGTGTGCAGAAGCCTTTTCTTTGGAGCAGTAAAAACCGGTGCACTCCAAAACAACGTCTACATCAAGGTCCTTCCAAGGAAGATTGACAGCATCTTTCTCCGCATAAATTTTGATTGTCTGACCGTTAACAGTAATGCTGTCCTCGCCTGCAATTACGGAATCGGCATACTTATATCTGCCCTGAGCCGAGTCATACTTCAAAAGATGTGCCAGCATCTTAGGGCTTGTAAGGTCGTTGATGGCTACTATTTCATAGCCCTCGGCATCAAACATCTGCCTGAACGCAAGGCGACCGATACGACCGAATCCGTTGATTGCAACTTTTACGTTTGCCATAGAATAAATTCCTCCGAAACATTAATATTTCATTCGCTATTGATTATAGCAAAATAATTTATTTAAGTCAACAAAATTTCAATATTTTGTGCGACCAAGTTATTGCTGCCCCAATATCAACTAAATTATAAACCGTATTTAAGCCGTTGAAACTGTTTTTACAACATTTATAAATTATTTTTTAAAATAGGCTTGAAAATTTTTCAAATATCAATTATACTTAAATAAGGTAAAAATTCAGCCTATAAATATTATATATGATTCGGAGGTTTTTATGGCGTTAGTTTCGGCAAAAGAAATGCTGGAAAAGGCAAGAGACGGTAAGTATGCCGTAGGTCAGTTCAACATAAACAATCTTGAGTGGACAAAGTCCATTCTGCAGACCGCGGAGGAGCTGAAGTCCCCCGTTATCCTCGGCGTATCCGAGGGAGCAGGCAAATATATGACGGGCTTCAAAACCGTTGCGGCTATGGTCAAGGCAATGATCGGATGCCTCAATATAACTGTTCCCGTAGCTCTTCATCTTGACCACGGCACATATGACGGTTGCTATAAGTGCATTGACGCGGGCTTCTCCTCCATTATGTTCGACGGTTCGCATTTCCCCATAGATGAAAACGTTGCAAAAACAAAGGAGCTTGTTTCCGTTTGCAACCATTTGGGACTCAGCCTTGAAGCCGAAGTCGGCGCCATTGGCGGCGAGGAGGACGGCGTTATAGGGCGCGGCGAGTGCGCCGACCCCGAAGAGTGCAAAAAAATCGCAGATCTGGGCGTCACGATGCTTGCTGCAGGCATTGGCAACATTCACGGCAAATATCCCGCAGATTGGCCCGGGCTGAGCTTTGAAACGCTTGCCGCGGTAAAAGAAAAGGTCGGGAACATGCCTCTCGTTCTTCACGGCGGCACAGGTATTCCCACAGATATGATAAAGAAAGCTATTTCGCTCGGAGTTGCAAAAATAAATGTAAATACCGAGTGCCAGCTTGCCTTCCAGGAAGCGACGAGAAAGTATATCGAAGAGGGCAAGGACCTCGTTGGCAAGGGCTTCGACCCCAGAAAATTGCTCGCTCCCGGCGCACAAGCCATCAAGGACACCGTAAAAGAAAAAATGGAGATCTTCGGGTCTATCGGCAAAGCATAATCAAATATTTGTCCCCCCTGCAGTCACGGCAGGGGGGGATATTTTTTTGTTTTTTGCGCAAAATAGCCTCTATGAAACGCAAACTTTTATTAATATCCGTCTTATTCTTCCTATCCCTCTCCATTTTTATCTTGCCGGCCTGCGAGGCAAAAGCGGAGGGCTCAATAAAAGATATCACCAAGCCGTATATAGCGCAGTACGAATGTGTTGAAGCTAAATTAGGCGACAAGGATCTGCTTGAGGAATACGACTATATAAGGATCATTCTTGTAAACAATGAAAAGATGCAGCTCGTATTCAAACAGAAGGGCGAGGAAAAGCAAATTATAGACGGAAGCTATGCGCTTGACCTTTCAACAAGAGAATTAGAGGGCGAAATAGGAATTTTAGGCTACAGATTCAGAGAAAAAGCCACCGTTAAAAAGGGTGAATTCACTATATCCAAAACCATTTTCACAAAACAGCTCTACATGAAGTTCAAGGTCATATAAAAGAGAGAGGTTCACACCTCTCTCTTTTTTTATCGGCTTAGCCCTATGGCTTGGCTTTGTTTTTATCGATTTTATTATCTATTGCTTTAACTATGAAATGTCCCGCAACGCCGCAAGCGGCGCCTATCAAAACCCCGCCGAGCACGTCCGACGGGTAGTGCAGACACAGATAAATTCTCGAAACAGCAACAAGCAGAGCAACGGCAAAAGCAATGAGACCCTTCCACCTATATCTGAACATAACCACCACAGCCGCAGCCATACAGGCGGCGGCATGACCGGAAGGGAACGACGAGTCGGTTGGTTGGCGAACACCGACGGATGCATAGAAATCTATTATGTCATTCCATTCCGTCCAAGGGCGCGGGCGGTTGACGCAGGATTTTAAAATAACGTTCACAACAATAAAATCTATTGCAGCAGCCGCAGCTACGGCAAATCCGGCGCGTCTTGTCCTTTTGAAAATCAGCAATACCACGGCAAGCACGATTGCAGCGGCCCCGAATTCGCCGAGCCAGGTTACGCCCGCCATAATAACGTTCAGCCACGTCTGTCCATGAAACGTGGAATGAATCCATTTGAGAATGTTCAGATCCATAATCAATCGGGTTTATAATTACCCGTAATCTCCTCTATCCCTTCGTCTGCGGGGCTTACTGCGCCGCTTATAAGAACGTCGTCAATGGTCAACTGCCCGTCGGCTCTCGAAGCCGAAACAATACGGGAAATTTCATCGTCATAGCCGGAAAAATCATAGTCCATTTTTGCAAGATCGGGGTCGTTATACATCTCGGTAAGACGCCTGTTAAGCTCGTTTTGCTTGCTGTTTTGATAGAGCATTACGAAAAGTCCTATAAAAAACAACAGCGCAAACAGGCTGCCGGTTATGATTACCACAATAAATTGCACGTGATTCATATTTATATTTTACAACTCCATTAAAATTATGTCAAGATTAAATTGCTTTATTCGTCAAAATGTATTATAATTGACACAAAAGGAAATCTTGACGGGAATATTAAATATGCCAACAGATAAAAGAATAATAAAAACACGTACAAGCATTAAAAAAGCCTTTATGGAGCTTGTGGAAAAGCAATCGATAAGCAAAATAAGCGTTTCCGATCTTGCCGCTAAGGCGTTGGTAAACCGCTCCACGTTCTATTTGCACTATTCGGACGTAGCGTCGGTGGCGGCGGATTTAGACAAGGAGATCGAGGAAAGCATTTCGGAGTGTATGGACGATTTTACAATTTCGGATATATACGCCTCCACCTACTTGTTTTTCAAAAAGCTGACGGACCGGCTGGACGAAAACGAAGCCATGAAGCGCTATATAATCTTTTCGACGAACTTCATAAACGTTATTGCAAAAATAAAGCAGATCCTCGTCAGAAAGGCTTCGGATTCTCTTATTAAAAAGTTCCCGCAAACGGACGTGAAACAAATAGATTATCCTCTTACCTATGCCGTCGGAGGGATCATCGACTGCTATGTTAAATGGGTAAGATTCGGCGACGGCAGCGTGCCTATGGACGATTTGATGAAACAGGTCAGTTCCATAACCGAACATATACTATCCCAATTGACAAAAAACATTCAGAATGAATAAGGGCGGCGACGCCCTTTTTATTTTTCATAAAAAACAGCAATAATAAATATAATTATTGCTATGAAAACTATTTTATTCTGCGGCGGCGGCAGCGCCGGACACGTCATACCGAATATAGCTTTGATAGATGAATTAAATACGCAATTCAATTGCATTTATATGGGTACGGCGGGAATAGAAAAAGACATTTGCAGACAAAACTCTGTTAAATTTTACGAATGTAACACACCAAAGCTTATACGCGGTAAGGTGTTCGCAAACTTAGCTCTACCGTTCAGGCTTATCAAGGCAGTTAAAGAAGCCGGCAAAATTCTGGAGACTACAAAACCGTCGTTGGTATTTTCAAAGGGCGGATATGCCTGCGTTCCCGCCGTTTTAGCCGCCAAAAAGCTCGGTATTCCGTCAATTACGCACGAGTCCGATATAGAACCCGGACTTGCGACAAAATTCGTTGCAAGGCGGTGCAAAAAGGTTTTAACATCCTTCCCGCAGACGGCAAAAAAGTTTAAAAACGGCATCTACTGCGGTCCGCCCATAAGGCAAAAAATATTTAACGGCAAAAGAGCCGATGCGATGAAAAAATTCGGGCTGGATCTGCGCCCGACCGTTTTGGTGCTCGGCGGCGGAAGCGGCTCGAAAATTATAAACGAGAACCTCAGACAAATTATCCAAAGGCTTTGCATGGATTACAACGTACTCCACCTCTGCGGCAAAAATAACGCCGTAGACACAAATATCTACGGCTATAAACAGATTGAATTCAGCGACGATATGGGGAGCGTTTATGCTTGTGCGGACGCCGCTGTGTCGCGTTGCGGCTCCAACGCCGCCTTTGAGCTTGTTTCTTTAAAGATCCCGACGCTGTTTATTCCTCTTGCAAATTCGGCAAGCCGCGGAGACCAGATCGGAAACGCCGAATATTTTAAAAGCGAAGGACTATGCGACGTGTTGGACGAAAAGGATATGACGCCGCAGCTTCTTTATGAAAAAATCGCATGTCTGCTTAAAGACAATCAAATCAAAACCGCGCTTGCAGCGTCGCATATAAAGTGCGGCAACGAGCAAATCAAAACGGAAGTGATACGTACGATCCGACAACGATCTTGACGGCAATCAATAGTAGCACGGCGCCGCCTATAATCGTGGCAACGCTCGCTTTCTTCGTGAACAGCTTACCCACTTTTACGCCTATTACGGTGCCGCACAACACAACGATGAACGTTGTTACGCCTATTACGGCAACGCTCACCCATGCCCATACGTCTATGTTGCCCGTTGCGTTCTGCAAAAGCCCCGTTCCCAACGTAAAGCCGAGGGCGAGCGCGTCAATGCTTGTGGCAATCCCCTGAACAAACACTTCCCAGAATGAAAATTTTTTGGGCTGCACTTCCTCTTCCGGGGAGCGAAGCTCATGAATACCGTCAAAAATCATCTTCCCGCCGATAAATACCAGCAAAGCAAAACCGACCCAGTGATCGAATTGGGTGAAGGCTTCGATCTCGCTGAACAGCTTGTAGATATAATAACCTATAATCGGCATTACAGCTTGGAAAATGCCAAAGGTCAACGGAATTACTATACCCTTTCTTTTATCGAGATCGCGATAAACCATGCCGTCGCTCACGGAAACTGCGAACGCGTCTACGGAAAGCGATAACCCGGCAAGGAAAACCGTAACGAAGATTGCAAATGTCATAAAATAATTATACCATATGGATATTGGGTATGTAAATATAATTTATGTTATAACTTTATTTATAATAATCACACGCACACAGAATGTTTTACTTGCAATATGCGATAAAAAGAATTTTGTGACGGTAAGGCGAATTTAAATTTTTTAATAAAACAGATAAAAAGCAGTTGATTTTTTTAAACAAAACAAGTATAATTAACTTGTTTGTAAGAATTGAGGTGTAGCGCAGTTTGGTAGCGCGTCTGGTTAGGGACCAGAAGGTCGTGGGTTCAAGTCCCGTCACCTCAACCAATAAAGCCGTGCGGACTTGTGTCAGTGCGGCTTTATTTGATGCAGGATCATGACTGGACCTGCTGCGCATTTTAAAAGCCGACCACCGATTTAGGTGGTCGGCCTTTTAGCTGTATTACTTGTTTTCGTCGTCCTTACTCTTGGGCGCCGCAAATGTGCTGCGGGTGTACTTTACCTTAACGAGTCCCATATCGATGAGCGACTTGGTCGACCTGTATCTGGGTCTGTACTTCTCGTTGGGAGTTTCGCCGCGCTCTACCCCTAATCTCTCCATAAGGATAGCCACGAGCTGCTTAGCATATTTAAGCGAGCGAGGTCTTCTTATCTTGAGCATTGTGGGCACTTCCTTGTAACGCGCCTTGCCGGACATATCCTTTACGTGATACTTTTCGGGAAGCTCAGCCGCAGGCAATGCGATGTACATATACATTGACTTGCCGCGTAACTGCAACTTGAGACACTTTGTTCTGCCCTTGTTAAACGAATCGAAGTGCCAGCTTACGCGCGATTTAACGCCCTTGTAGGACAATATATCGTTCTTCAATTCGGTGTAGTAATCCTTGATAGCGCTCTCGGACTGCGACAAACGTGCAGCGAAGCTCTTATCATATACTATTCTTCTGCCGTCGTCTGTCACCAGAGGCATAGGTATTTCGTCTTCGTCGGGCTCTTCAGCCGCCGCAGCCGCCGTTTCCTCCTGTGCAGGGGTTTCGTCGGGCTTCGTCTCCTCGACCTGCTCCTCGGTTTCTTCATAGATTTCGTCCGTCTTAATGATTATTACATTGGGACAAGTATCGTCGTCGGAATCGTTCTGCTTGCGGAGCAGATATATTATAAGGATTATAATTACTATAAGCAGAATTATGATTATCGCCAACAGCAGCCAGATCCACCAGTTGGAGTCGTTATCCTCTTCGGCGGTAACGACTTTATCCTGTATGCCAACCAAAGCAAAGTCGGAGAAGCCGTCAACCGTAAAGCTTACGGTGTTGCCGCTCTGGGTTATCCCAAGCTTTTCGGCAGGATCGCTTCCGTGTATATGGATGATAACCATAGTCTTGCTTGCAAATGCGGGATTTGAGAGTTTTACTTGATACTCTCCCACTGCAACATTTATATTGAACTTGATGTCAAGGACATTGATTATAACCGCTTCCTTGCCATCCTCAAGCTCTATAAGACTTGCAAAGCTATCTAACGTATAGCTGCTTGAATGATTGGCAGGAGCAATTTGGGCGTCTTTGGGAACAACGCCGTTCACGTCGATTATTGTGATCTCCGTTTCCTCAAACGTTATGGTAAAGGTATTTGCTTCGGGAGGATTGGGCTTGTCAGGAATATCTTCCTTTTTAATTGACCATGTAATCGCATGAGCCTCGTCCTGTCCCAACTGAAGTCCGCTGACAACATAATTTTCCGAACTGTTAAATATTGCAAATACTTTATATGTGCCTTCGGCGATTGCCTGAGAGGTTCCTTCGTATTCTACGGTTATTCCGGTCGGAAGAGTATAGCCTGTAAGCGTTACCTCATATGCGAAACCCGTGTACTTATATTCGCTATTGGCGGGATCGTAGTCGGTGGTTTCTCCGGTGAGGGAATTCGTTACCTGCCACTTTGCACCCGAAACATCAACTGCCTGAGGGCTGATGGTAACAGTGATATGAGCGGTTTCTGCCTCGAGGACAATGGTATCATCGGAGCCGACGGGGTAAAGCGTCTCGCTTATAATGCAGACATATTCGCCGCTATCGGCAACATCGGTAATGTTATACTCCTGTCCTTCCTCCAGCTCAATATATTCGGACACTTCGCTAGCGGACGCGGGTATCTTATACCACTTATATTCGGGGACATCATATCCGATTCCGCCGCTTACGTTTGCGGTCAATTCAACCGCAGTGCCGTTATAGTTCTTATTGAATTGATAATCGGATCCGCTGACCGATGTTCCGTCGACGGATATCGCTGCATTGAAGCCGGTAATAGCCTGAAGAGCCAAGTCTTGAGCGGGCATTTCAAATTTGTTATCGGCGCCTGCACGATAAATATTTTCGTCGGAATCCTTCCAAGCCTCTATGGCGAATTTTTCGTTGTTGACCGTAACCTCTTCGGTGTTGGCAAAGAAGTTAACGTTAGCGCCTACGGGAAGAAGTCCTTCACCGAGAACCTCGCTCCCTGCCGCATAGGTTACCTTGTAGATATCGGGTATACTCATAGTGAGGTCAATATTCCAATTGTAATTGAGATTGCCCTCTATCTTGCCCAGAGCCGACTCTATGGCAGCCTCGAGCTCACTGTGCGAGCTGTTCTTGTTGGCGGTTTCGACCAAATCCCTGACTATCTGCTTTACGTCGATATTTACATTGCCCGCCCACGAAAGGGTATTGGTATTATCGTAAAGATTGATTATTTTTCCATTCTGAAGCCTTGCGGGGAGCTTAGTGAACAAGGTCTCCGCATAGTCGACAAAGGAATTGTAGAGCGATTCGACCCTATAGCTTCCCTCTATCCTGCCGAGGAAATTATTTATTCTGTCCTCGCTGGTGAGGAAGTTACGTATTTCGGTGGCGTCATAGCGCTCGTAATCTATTTTATTCAGGAGATCGAGGAATTTCTGAACTACATTTTCAGCTCCGGCGGGAATGCCCGGTATGCCGTATCTGTGGAGGAATTCTTCAAGACCTTCCACCGTCTGCTTGTTTGCAAGCTTTTCGGCATAATTGAGAACGCCGTTCAAAAATTTATCAATATTGTCGTTTGTCAACGATTGAATATTTACATTGTATTTTGCCAGGAAGTTTCTCAGATATTCGGCGTTGAGCACATTGGCAAACAGCTTGTGGAACTGAATACCCTTTACATACTCCATAACCTGTTCATAGGTGTAGTCGCCGACCTTATCTATTATTTCGTTGGCGGGTTTATCGAGCATACCGAACAGAGCATGCTTGATATTGTCGGGTATAACAGAAGTATTTGCCGCTTTGAGAAGAACTGCGGAAAATTCGTCGGGAACCTTTACGTCGATCTTATATGTACCGTTATCATTGGCAACGTCAATATGATTGGCAATAAATTTAGCCGCATCTCTCACGTGCTGATAACCGCTCTTCAAGCCGAGGGTCAATGAGAAATCGACATATCCGAACGTCGTATCCAATGCGATATCATAGTTGAGCTCCATATCGTCGTCCGAAAGATTTGCTATCTCTGCCGGCTTGGGAAGATCGAGTATCAACTGCTTGATCGCTGCAAGGCTGAACTTGCCGCCCTTATATAGAGACTCACCGCTTACGATAATCGAATTGGTAGCGTTCAGAAGATCTGCGGGAGTAATGGTGGCTCCGCCATTTTCGACTACCTCGGTAACAATTTCCGAAGTCTTCGTTTCATTTTTCTTCTGCGCCTGACTCTTTTCTGTTGCGAGAGCTTGTTTTTGCTCTTCTTTTTGTTGATGAGACAAGGTTTCGTCGTCTTCTATCTGTTTTTCAAGCTCTTCGTATTTCTCCTCGATTACCTGATCGACAATACCCTGAACATGCTGAGTGACTTTATCGGTAAAGTCCTTCATGTCCTCTATCTTGTCTTTTTCGGCAGTGAGATACTGATCCACGGCGTATTTGATCATTACGTCGTAGTCACCGTTCAGATATTTATCGAGCTCGCCCTCCTGCTTAAGACGCTTATAGATATAATCCTTGTATTGCTGGAGGGTGCTACCGCTAAGATCGGGCAATGTGGGCACCCCTTCATTGCCGTCACCGTCGGCTATGGGCATTGCATAATCGGCGACTACGGTTTTCGTGGTATCCGTAGCTTCCAACAATCTGTTGATAACAATGCTCTTGACCGCGCTGAGCAGCTTGTTTTTGACGTCTGCCAAGTCCTTTTGGGACAAATCGGCATAACTGCCCAACGTGCCGTCGACCAAAATGGTGAGCGATTTATTGTCCTTTCCTACGGTAATTTCATACCATGCCTCGTCCTCGCTCTGCACCTGTTCCTGCGTTGAGCCCGCCGTATCGGCAGAGGCTCTCGTAATCAGTAAAGAAGCCGTACTGAATACGATAACAAGCGAGAGAAGCATGATCAAAATTACGGACAACTTGTCATAAATTCTTTTCATTGCAAATACTCCTGTTTGAATTTCATTTCTCTGCGGCAATGAAGCCATGCAAATAAGTCTAATATACTATCAGAATATTATACTATTTGAGCATATATATCTTAAATCATTTGATTTAAAAAGTCAATAATATAATGAACATTTTCGACACTTTTCACATAGTTTTGAGAGTGGATTCGGGTTTTAAAGCATTTTTGCGCTTTTTCCTGCGGACGATCAGCACAACGGTCAGCACTATTGCGGCGACAATTACCGCAAAAACGCACGCAGCAACGCATATCAGCGTTATTGCAAGTTTGGAAAGTCCTCCGTTGCCGCTTGCGAAAACCGGCAGGGGCATACTTTGGAAAACTGCGTTATATGTTACGTCTTTTGTTACCTTGGAAAGCTCCGCATCCCACCCGACAAAGCTATATGAATTGGTTCCGTCGGGCGCTTTTACCGGGTTTGCCGGGGGCGTTATATCGTCGCCGTAATTATATATCCTGCGGCTTATCGTCTTGCCGTCCGAACGGAAAATCACCTCATATCTGCGCCATGCGAGGACCGCGCTCACGGCAACGTCGCCGGCAGGCATTATAAATGACATATCACCGGAAAGCGCGACCGGATTGCCGGCGGAATCTATTACATATATTTTTTCGAGCTGCCTGCCCTCGGGCAATTCTCCCAAGGACACAGTGACAATGTCGTTCCTTTTGGCAAAATCCCTCGTCACAGTGATTGCTGCGTCGGAATTTATGACATTTACGGTATATACGGGATATATCTCGTATATTCCGTTGCCGCGCATCGTAAAGATCACGTTGTTGCCGTCAAATGAAAATCTGATCTCTTCACTGCCGTTTTGACCGTCCGTGCGATACATGCGCGATTTATTCTTATCGAAGCTGCCCGAAAAAGACATGGACATAGCGCCGCTATATACGATTTCTGCGCCCGTGTCGTCAAAAAATATTACCCTGCCGCGGTATGCGTTTATGCCGATGACGGTTATAAACGGTTCGACGCTTGCGACGCCGCACTCAACGAGGTCATACACCTCCGAGGCGGTGAAGGTCACGGTATAATTGACGCCGCAGACCACGCGTACGCCCGCTCCGTGCATAACTGCCGTATTTAAAAGCAAGCTTATATCTACGGGCGACGAACCGGCGGCGAGACAGTCGGCGGAATAGTAGCCGTCCGCATAGGTCACCACAGCCCATTTGTCTTTTACGGGAACAAGATATTTCCGCGCAAAAGTAGCGGTATATACTTCGTCCTTCGTTGCCGGAGCAGGCAGCATATCCCAGCCGCTGAACACATAGGCATAGACGGAATCCGACTCCCTGTATGGTATGCCTTCGTTTTCGGGATACACGGGTATCTCGTCCTTCCATACGGAAACGACCATATCGGGGCTGCCTGCAACTCGCCATGTAATAAGACAACTGCCCTCAAACTGCGCGTAATAATAAACGGTGGAATCGGACATATATTCGATATCCCTGTCCCACCCATTGAATCTGTATTGCCTCATCCCTTCCGGCGGCTTTTGGGGCTCGCCTTCAAACCGGGGGATAGAGTCATATGCCGCCTTTTGGGGATATTCTACTCCGTCTATGACCCAAATAACGTCGTACAACTCGGGAACCTCGGTGAACGAAGGATATACGTTCACAGAGCTTTCTGCCGACCGCAGATCGCCGAAATCGACAGGCGTGCCGTCCTCATACACCCATCCCGCGAATGTGCAGACATACCCTCTCCGCGTTTTTTCGGGCGTGGGCAAATCGGGCGGATATTCTATGTACGAGCCGTCGACGCTCTCCTCAAAGTAGGAATACTCCTCGGCGCCCGCATCCCTGTCGGGATAGAAAAAGACGGTAACGCTTTGATGGTCGCCCCTGAAATATTTTGTTACTTCGGAAGTGATGCTGAGTTTATAATTTTCCGAAACAGGCTGCCTGTATCCGATTTTGCCGTCCATCGCGGAAAGAACCGATTCCCAATGCGTTGGTTGATATCTCTCGAGCTCCTCGGGCTCGGGAACTTCATCGGGTTTGACCGGCTCGGAAACGGCTTCTGGCGCCGGTCCGGGCGGGGGAACCTCCACAGGAGGCACGGGCATGTGGGGACGCTCGTAAAATACGGGCGGGTCCACCTTTTCGGGCTTTTCGGGTTCTGATGGCAGCAACGGATAGCCGTCCCCGAGGGGCTCGGGGCTCCCGGAAAAATCAAGCACGGCTGAGCCGAGAATATCGGCGGGCTTCCGCCCGTTAATTTTGTACGATCCGTCGAAAACGGCTGCCGAAGGATCCTTCCACCCATACTCTGCTTCGTAGTTGGTCACGGGTGCGGAGCTGAGGGCGTCGGTTATTTCATAGAGCTGGGCGACGAGAATACAGAATTTTTCGTTTCTCCCGCTCTTTTCTATGTATGTTCTGATGGTGTTTATTCTGTAAAAATAGTCGAGAACGCGCAACAGCACGTTGAAATTTTCGCTTAAACTGCTATATGTGGTTACATAAAAAGAATACTTCGCTTCTTCATTTTTTAAAGCCGCATAGTTTGCAAAAAGGTTGCGGAGATTTTTGGTCGCATCGCTCGCACGGTCTACAGCCTTGCCGTCCGCGCCGGCAAGCTTGAGATCCTCCTTGCGGGAAAGCACATCGGTTACCGTGCTGCCCGTTATTGCGCCGTATATGGTGCGGTTATCGCCCGCAACCTTATAAATGTAGTCCACAATACCTATTTGCGCTTTTACCTGAGCCATTTCGGGAGTGTCTATGCTTTTGAGATATTCGTCATAGAGCTTCTCGTAATTTTCGCACGCCGCCTGATATTCAAGATAACGCTGCATATCGCGGTTGTACTGCGCCTGCGCCGCTTCGCTGTTGTAGCTATTGTATTCCTCAAGCTCGTCAAGATATTTATTGTACTCTTTAAGATACGCCTGATAAGGATCGTCCTTGCGCTTCCATTCGGCATAGCGTTCGAGATATGCTGCATATTCCTCCGATCTTTGCTTATATAGCTCACACTCTGCCAAATAATTTTCATATTCCGAGCAGTTTGCCTGATATTCGGCATATGCGCTGTCGTACCTGTCGTTTTCAGACTGTATTTTGCTTGCCGCCGCCTGCGCGGCGCGGTAGTAGCTGTTGAGCAAATCGTTTATATAAGATTTGTCTATATCTATCGTCGTGCCGTAGGTTACGCTCACATAGTCATTCGCCAACCCCGAGAGAGGGAAGTTCCACGATCCGTCTTGAGACTGTACGCCCTCAGCCGATATCGGCGTCCAGACGACGCTGCTGCCGTTCGCCGCGGTATATGCATACTCTTCGGCAGCGACATTAAGCTCGCCGTTCTCCTCAGCCGCGCTCACATATCTGCCGGCAATTTTGTCGCTGTATTTTATTGTGAAGTCGGGAAAGGCTTCGAGATATTCCGCCTCCCCTTCAAAAAGCTCCGAATTTAAATTTTGCGTTAAAAATCCCACCGGGGAAACGGAGGAATAATCATACCCTTTGCGTGAAAAATCAAGACCGGCATACGCCCCGGCCGAAGCGTTGGCGCCGGTATTTGCAAACGCGGCAATGCCCGACATAAGGCATATGGCGGAAGAAAATATCAATCCTTTCACGCAGTTCCACCTCCCCGTAAAGATTTATGCAGATATATATTACCACATAATATATTACATTGCAAATATTAAACAAAAAAATAGCTGTAACATTTTTACAATTAAGCAAAAAGCTCCCGCTTAAACGGGAGCTTTCCTATGGAGCAGGTGACGGGAGTCGGACCCGCCGGAATCAGCTTGGGAAGCTGACGCCATACCGCTAGGCGACACCTGCATATGTTTGCGGTAATTAATATACCACAAACATTATATGTTGTCAACCTGTTTGCAGACACAATTTTAAACTATGCCCTGAGCCATCATTGCATTCGCCACCTTGATGAAGCCTGCTATATTGGCGCCCATCACATAGTTGCCCTCATAGCCGTACTCCTTTGCGGCATTGTCGATATTATGGTAGATGTTTACCATTATGCTCTTAAGCTTTGCGTCGACCTCTTCGAACGGCCAGAACATTCTGCCCGAGGATTGAGCCATTTCAAGCGCAGACGTAGCAACGCCGCCTGCGTTTGCCGCCTTTGCGGGCAAAAATACCACGCCCGCCTTTTGGAATACTTCTATCGCTTCCAACGTGGACGGCATATTTGCGCCCTCTGCAACGTACTTTACGCCGTTTTTAACCAAAATGTCCGCCGATTCTGCGTCGATTTCGTTTTGAGTGGCGCAGGGCAAAGCAATATCGCAGGGAATTGTCCAGATGCCCTTGCAGCCTACGGTATAGGTCGAGCCGGGAACTCTTTCGGCATATTCCTTTATTCTGCCGCGCTTTACTTCCTTGATATCCTTTACTACGTCAAGCTTTATTCCGTCGGGATCATAGACATAGCCGTTGGAATCGTACATTGCCACTACCTTCGCGCCGAGGCTCTGCGCCTTCTCGCATGCGTAGATAGCAACATTGCCCGAACCTGAAATTACAACGGTCTTACCTTTAAAGCTGTCGCCGCGCACCTTGAGCGCTTCTTCGGTTATATATACAAGTCCGTAACCGGTCGCCTCAGTCCTTACAAGGCTGCCGCCGTAGGTGAGTCCCCTTCCCGTGAGAACGCCGACATGCTCGTCGCGTATTCTCTTATATTGACCGAAGAGATAACCTATTTCCCTTCCTCCTACGCCTATATCGCCCGCGGGGACGTCGGTATCGGCGCCTATATGACGGTAGAGCTCGGTCATAAAGCTCTGGCAAAACGCCATGATTTCCCTGTCGCTCTTGCCCTTGGGATCGAAGTTGGAGCCGCCCTTGCCGCCGCCTATGGGCAGACCTGTAAGGCTGTTCTTTAAAATCTGTTCAAGTCCCAAAAATTTGATTATGGAGAGATTTACCGAGGGATGAAAGCGAAGTCCGCCCTTATAGGGACCTATGGCGCTGTTAAACTGTACTCTGTAGCCCTTGTTTACCTGCACTTTGCCCTTGTCGTCTACCCAAGGAACGCGGAACATTATAACTCTTTCGGGCTCGACAAATCTTTCCAGCAGCCCTGCCTTTTCATATTCGGGATGCCTGTCTACAACCGGCTCCAGGGTGGTCAAGATCTCGGTTGCCGCCTGATGGAATTCAGGCTCGTTGGGGTTCTGTTTTTTGAGGTTTTTTAAAACCTTCTCTACGTACTTCATAAATACTCCTTTATTTTTATGCGCATAAATACATAAATATTATTTATGGGTATTATAACACAGGCTTAAATTTTAATCAAACATTAGCATATGCCGAAGATATTTCGATAACTTATATAGCATATAAGCGTAACTTATATATAATGATGTATTGTCACAGGGCGGGAGAATTGACCGAAAATTTTTTTAACGGGTTAAAAATACTTGATTTTTTCAAATAAATTTTATATCATTAAATTGCCGGGCAGGAAATGCCGGGCGACGATGCAGAGATGGCTGAGTGGTTTAAGGCGCACGATTGGAAATCGTGTGACGGCTGATACCCGTCCGGAGGTTCAAATCCTCTTCTCTGCGCCACGACGGGGACACCAAAGGTGTCCTTTTTTCGTGGCGCAGAGAAGAGAGTAAAATGAAACCCCCGCGGTTCGTGCGGCGCGGTGACGATTTGCGCCAAAAAACACCGTGCCGGTCACGACTTATTGAGCCCAATACTTGAAACCAATAAAACAATATGATATACTAAAAGAAAAAATTAATATGAGTATGAACGATTTGACACTGCTACAGTTTAATACGTCAATAGAGGATTTAGAATTAAAAAATATCTTGATACCTCAAACATCTTTTTGTGCTGGGTTTAATGAGTATCATAAAATAAAGATATATTATATTAGCGATATACATTTGTTGCATCATTTAGGCGTAAACGGTGAAATATATTATTCTTCAAAACGTAGTGGCATTAATGATAAAGAAATTTGTTGCTTAATAAAAAATCAAATAAAAGCAATTGTAAATAGGCTGTTTAGTGAAGAATTGATACAGGATATTTATCATCCATATAAAGTGATATTATTTGGGGGCGATATTTCATCTGATACGGAAATAACTAAGTACTTTTACCATAGTTTTCAGATACGTTATATATATTATCTTTATAAAAGTTGGCGCAAGTGTAATAAAATCAAGCTTCCAATGGAAGAAAAACAAGCAAAAAAGCGATACCGTATAATTTTTGATGAGACAAAAAAGCTCTATGAAAAGAAAATATTTCAATTACGGAAATGGGGGATTGATTATGAGCAAGATAAAAAGAATTTATCTCGCAGTAATTTATCGGACTACATTTTAGATAATAATTTACCGTCTTTTATAAAATTTCGTATAGAAGAAATATCTTGGTAATTATATTTATCAAAACAAGCAATTAAAGTTTTATCAAAACAAGCAATTAAAACCTAAAAATTAAGGTGTAGGTTGAGCAAACTTGCGTTTCTTTTTTATGGAAAAGACGAGGTCAAACGCCCTCGTCTTTTTGTATTCAGTTAAATTGAAATTTAATGTTTTTTAGTTTTTGGCATAGGCAAGTCATCATACATTGCCTCAAACAAGCCCGATAAATAGATTTTATCGTCCACATTGTCTACAAGCAACATTTCCTTTGCGCCTGCATACGGCAAGGAATACTCTGCTTGGGGCATGTAAGAAATCGCAGATTTAACGGGTTTTACGAGCAGTCTATCGTCATAGATACCGCCGGCAAGTTTTCCGCGATAATAAATTAAAAATTCACCCATCATAGACTTGTAGGTTATATCATTTAAGTCCGACAATTGCTCCAAAATGAAATTCAAATATTCTGTGCTCGACGGCATAATTCCTACCTCTATAACTCTATCGTTTCGGTCTTAAAATCGCAATAATATTCGGCTGTAATGCCCCTGAATTTCAAAACGCAATAATCCGGGTCGGTTACGCCTTGTTTATAAAACATCTTATCGCCGAAACGCCAAATCTCCTCTTTCGTCGCTTGGTCGGTGCAGACCTGCATTTCACCTATAACCGAAACGCCCTGATACTTAAATTTTCCGCGTTTGTAAAAATAGATACATGCCTTGTTATTTGCCAAATACTGTTTGACTTTATTGGACGATGTGTTTGTAGTGAAATAAATTTCATTTCCATCTATCTTACGAGGTGCAAGCATTGCTCTTATAACAGGATAGCCCTGCTCGATTACAGATGCAATAAAAGCCGTTTTCTGCCCGGATATAAATTGAAATTATCAGTTTTTATCCATAGTGTTTTCTCTCCGTAATTATTTTCTCCACAGACCGTGCTTTTCGTAACGTTTGCTCTCTGTTCCGCCTACGCCGTAGCCCTGTGCGGAAATTGCTCCCGCGATAGCCTGAATATCCACGTCATCCTCGGCAATTACGACCGTCTGTCCCTTTGAATGGGACGATTTGACCTTTTTGACGCCCTTAACATTGCGCACCACGTCATTGACATGGCTCTCGCACATTCCGCAGTGCATTCCCTCGACCCTGATTTTGATTTCCTGCATGGCTGCCTCCCTTTCAGTGCGCTCTCGTGCGCCCCGAAACAATTGCAAGGTTATTATATATCCGAGACCGATTTTTGTCAAATATTTTAACCACAGTTAATATTTATCGCAACAAGCATAGAGCGCACACCCGCTTACGCTACTATGGTCAAATGGCATAGTCCGTGCGGAGAAGCTTATCGAGCGCATGAAAGTTTTCGGGATATGCGTTTTCACCACGGTACTTTATTACCTTGCCGTCCGCAAATTTGATAGTAAGCTCCCAGATCCGGTCGCTTAAGGACCTTTCCCTTATCGCATATCTCTTTTTCCACTTATTTATATGCAGTCCGCTGAAAGCTGCAAGAAATTCACTTTTTTTGCCATAGTCGAAAAAGGGCATCATCTCACCCGTTACGCGCTTTTTGTAATATGCTATTTTGCCGCCGTCCGCCTTCACTACGATATTTACCGAGCGGAAATATTTTTGAGTGGAAAATGATATTTCGGTAAATTGCTGCATACGCTTATCAAAACCTGTAATTCTTTTGCATGTCATAGTTTTGCCCTCTTTTGATTATATTTTATGGCTTTAATATGACATATAGTGTCATAATTGAAAATATTTTTGCGTTGACAGCAAAATTTTTTTATGATATAATGACCAAAGTTATGAAAGTTTTAAAAAAACAAAGAAACAGTAAAATGTGTATTATGTGCGGGCTGGACAACGAGTACGGCGTCCGCGCGCCCTTCTACTCCATGGAGGACGGAAGCGTTGTTACTCTGTTTTCATACCGCGAACAGCACCAGAGCTACCCCGGCAGAGTCCACGGCGGACTTATAACGGCGATGTTGGACGAAATGGGTTTGAGAGCGCTTTGGGCCACGGAGCTTGACGAAAAGACCTTCGGGGTCACAATGTCGCTTGAAACCAAGTACAGAAAGCCCGTACCCTACGGGGTAGAGCTTTTGGGGCAGGGAAAAATCGTCAAAGATACGGGCAATTTTCTGACCGCAGAGACGCGAATACTCGACCGTGACGGTCAGGTGCTTGCCAACGGCATAATCAAGTACATAAAGCTCGACCCGCAAAAGATACAAAAGGGCGTAGTGACGCACGAAGAGATGTGCTATATGATCGACGACGGCGTGACGGATATCGATATTTGAACACATTATAAAAGCCTCCGGAAAACCGGAGGCTATTTGTTTTGCAAGCTTAAGAAACCACTCTTATGACCGCTGCCACGCGCGTTTCGGTCAAATCCTTGCCTATTGAGGCAACTGCCTTTTTTATATTTGATTCGCGGGTTGAGTGAGTGACCAAAATCAGGTTGACCTCCCCCGCCTTGTCGTTTCCGTCGATATCCTGTACCACCTGTGCAACACTGATGCCGTATTTACCGAGAACAGAAGTTACCTTCGAAAGTTCGCCCGCCTTGTCCGCGGCGAGAAATCTGAGGTAGTATGCGCTTTCGAAGTTGGTTACGAACCTTGTGTCGGGCGCAGCCTTTTCGGTGTTTTCAAAGGTCGAATATCTGTGCTGGGGGTGGGTTGCGCAGTAAATAACGTCGCCGACAATGGCGCTGCCGGTAGGCAAAGCCCCCGCGCCCCTGCCGTACAGCATAACGTCGCCAACGCTGTCGCCCGTAATATAAACGGCGTTATAGCTGTCGTTTACGCTCGCAAGCGGGTGACCGGCGCGGACAAACGAGGGATGCACGCGGACCTCCACTCCCTTTTCGGAATCCTTGCCGATAGCAAGTAATTTTATTACATACCCGAGCTTTTTGCCGTAAGCAATATCTACGGGAGAAATATCGGTAATTCCCTCACGGTAAATTTCGGTGTAGGGTATTTTTTTATTGAAGCAAATACTCGAAAGTATGGAGAGCTTATATGTCGCGTCGTAGCCCTCCACGTCGGACGTGGGATCGGCTTCGGCATATCCGAGCGCCTGCGCTTCCTTTAAGACCTCGCCGTATGAAGTGCCGTCGTTGGTCATTCTCGTGAGAATATAATTTGTAGTGCCATTGATTATACCTATGATCGAAGTGATCCTGTTTCCCTGCAGATTATCCAAAATGGCACGGATGACCGGCACGCCGCCTACACAGGTAGCCTCGTAAAATAATCCGACGTGATTGTGCTTTGCAACCTTTTCCAGCTCATAGCCGTACTTGCAGTACAGCTCCTTGTTCGAGGTCACAACGGACTTGCCGGCATTCAGAGCCGCGAGCACATAGGACTTGGCGGGCTCCACGCCGCCCATGACCTCAATAACGATATCGACTTCCGGGTTGGAGCACACCTCCGAAATGTTGGAGGCAACTTTACTGCCGTCTATCCCGAGGGCAGAGATACGGCTCTTCTGCAATTCCAGAACCGCCTCGACAGATATATCCACGCCGTGCGTTTGGATATATTTTTGTCTGTGTCCGGTGAGAATTTTATATGTTCCGCCGCCTACGACGCCGAGCCCCAAAATGGCTACGCCGACCTTTTTCATTTTTTTGCCTCCGTGCAATTGAGATTATAAAGATAATTTAAACCGTTCAGCGTGAGCAACTTATCCACTTTGTCTATGCATGAAATCTCATTGGCTATTACCTCGGAGAAACCGCCCGTGGCGATAACCTTCACGTTGTCGCACTTCATCTCACGCTTTATCCTCTTTACCAAATACTCCACAAGACCCGCAAAGCCGAAAAAGATACCCGACTGCATGTTTGTTACGGTGTTCTTGCCTATTACCTTTTCGGGACGCTCTATCTCTACTCTCGGCAATTTTGCCGTGCCGTTCACAAGACTATCCAAAGAGCCCTTTATTCCGGGGGCTATCACGCCGCCGATAAATTGACCTTTTTCGTCTATAACGTTGAAAGTAGTTGCGGTACCGAAGTCGATTATGATGAGCGGATATCCGTATTCTCTTACGGCTGCCACGTTGTTTACGACCCTGTCGGCGCCCACTTCCTTTGCGTCGTCAACCTTTAAATTGAGCCCTGTTTTAAGTCCCGGTCCGAGCATAAGGGGTTTGAATTTCAAATATGTCCGGCACATCCTGTCCAAAGTATAATCCAGCGGCGGCACTACGGACGATATTATCCCGCCGGTAATATCGGCGGGCTCGATCCCGTTGTTATTCAGAATGGATATAAGCTGACCGCCGTATTCGTCGGAGGTGCGCTTGTGCTCGGTAGCTATGCGGAAGCTGAGTTTAAGCGTTTGCCCGTCAAATACGGCATATTTTATATTGGTATTGCCTACGTCAAGACAAAGTATCATTTAACACCTTCGGAGTCCGCGCTATGCGCCGTATTCAGCGGGGCTTCCGCCACAAAATCATTTTGAGCCGTGCTGTTTGCCGCTTTCTTGGGGGCTATCTTTTTGCCTATTTTCTGTAAAACCATTACATATATGGGTACAAGAATAAAGCAAGCCGCCAACTCAATAGGGAAATAGATGGCTATAGCTACCTCGAAAAGCTGGCTGAAAATACCCAATGCGTTGCCGGTCCAAATATTCACGGCAGAAATATATAAGACAGTATTCGTTACGGAGCCGACCACACCTGCAATTGCCGCGGGCAATTTTTCCTTTATGAATTTATTTTTACATTTCCCGAAAAGCCGCGAAAGCCCGAAGTATGTCCAATAGGCGGTCACACCGATAAACATACGGGGCAAAACGCTGATCAGCGGATTTGCATAAAATACGAACGAGGGTAATATCAAGCAAAACAGGCAACTTGCAAACCCAAGCAATGTGCCGCCGAGAAAGCTCTTGCGCCAATCGTCGTAAATACTCAAGGCTATAGAAACGGGAAGCGATAAAATGCAAGCCGTCACTCCCACTCCCGCCAACAACGTGCTCTCAAGAATAAAAAGCACGAAAATGAGTGCAGCCATTACACCGACAAACGCGATAAAATGCGCCTTGTCCTTTTTCATAAAAACCTCCGTCGGGTTCCTTTGGATACCCGCAGCAAAAAATATTATGCTCATACACGGTCGAATTAAAAAATATCCGCCGAAAGCATCTTAAAATATGATTTATTATAACATTCGAAAAATAGTTTGGCAAGCGATTGAGCGCATTGTAACATTTTAACGAAAAAATAAATATTATTTAATATAAACTATACTGCACGCACTCCATACAATATTACATACGCCGTGCAGCTTTATCAAAGGAGGAATTATGAACATTTTTTCGCAGTTTTGCGGCAACAACGGCTGCCTTTGGATTTTGATCCTTTTACTTCTCGCGGCAAGCAGCGGTAACGGAATAGAGAGCGTTCTTGCGGGAAGCTGTACGCCCATACTTATCGCGCTCGTGTACAGCATGTGGAGGAACGGCACGCTCGCAAATTTGCTCTACGGAAGCAACAACAGCTGCGGTTGCGGATGCAACGGCTGAGCTTTACACGGCAGATCCATTTGAAAAGGGGCGCCCCCGGGCACCCCTTTAACTTTTATTTTTCAGCAGGAAACGGCAGATCGCCACAACCGTTTTCGAATCGGCTATCTCGCCGGATAACACCATTTGAAACGCTTCCTCAAACGGCATAAACACGCAGTCCAAAAATTCTCCCGCATCGGGCTTCGGCGAGGTGTATTTTGCATTTTTTGCCGAAAAGATATAAATGATTTCGTCGGTATAGCCGGGGGATGGATATATGGCACCGAGCGGTTCCATTTCGGCGCGGTATCCCGTTTCCTCTTCGAGCTCGCGGGCTGCCGCGCAAACAGGCTCCTCCCCGTCGTTTACCATGCCGGCGGGAATTTCGTATATCACCCTGCCGCAGGCATAGCGGAATTGCTTAACGAGCAAAATTTTTCCGTCCTCAACAAAAAGCACTGCCGCGCCTGCGGCGTGGCGGACGATCTCTCTTTTTGCGGCGGCGCCGTCTGGAAGACGCACGTCGTCTAAAACAAGGTCGAGTATCCTGCCGCTATAGATCGTTTTACCGCCTGTTTTCTCTTCTTTCAAATTCATAAAAGTTGCTCGAAGGACGTAATTTCATTAATGATCGCAGCAACGGTGTCGCTGACGCATTTGTTATAGAGTACAAAATAATTGTATCCGCAGATAAGCGCGTTTATGAGCGGGGCATTTTCCGATTTAATGGCTTCGTATAGCTGCGTGAGCATTGCCATGCCTCCCTCCTTTTCTTCTTCGGGAATGCTGCGGAGTGTGGATATATATTGCTTTTCTTCGGATATCATAAGTTCAAGCGCGGATATAAGCCCCGCCTTGGCGGAATTAACAGTTATCCCGTTTGGCGTCACAGGCGAAAAATTGCGGAGCTCCTCCGAAAATACCTCGGCAATGGCGTCCTGCATACCCTTTATTACAACATCGCAAAAGGCGTGATAGCTTGCGAAATAACTGCCGTCCTCGGGGAAATATATCCTCAGAAATTCGTTGAAATTCAAAGTATCTTTATCAAACTCCACGAGAAGGCAGAAGCAAAAGGCAAGCCTCTGGTCGATGGGATCCGGCAAAACACAATAGCTGCGCTTGTAAACGCCGTCTGTTTCGGTCACAAGACAATGCTCGCGCGTTGCAAGATAATTGAAGTTTTTGGTCACCTCGCCGAACAGGCTGTATAGGTCGGGGCAATTTACTATACACTTCAGAAGATCCTTGATTTTCGCCGTGGCCATTATAAATTTACAGCTTTTAAGCTCCTCGCACTTTTCAAAAAAAGATAAAACCTGTTCTTTTGTATTCATAGTTTTTCCTTATTTTTATAATTTTTTTTATTATAACATACATTTGGTCAAATTTGAATTATTTTTTAAAACAAATATCTTGATTTTCGAAAAAATATTATGTATAATGTTTTTACCTTTATATTTTTTGATACTAAATGAATTATTATGTTGAATACTGGCGAAACCTCGGTAAACAAGTTAATAATTTTGTTCGTTTTCGACAAGATGGAGAGCGCTCTTTCAGAGCGGACGATAGTCGATATGTGTTCCTCCTCCAACTCATGGATGGGATATATGGACTGCGTGAACGTTATCCATAAGCTGATAGACGACAACTTTATTTACGCCGTAAACGAGGGCGAAGACACGCTCTACACCATTACCCCCGACGGCAGAGAGACGCTTGCCAACTTCTACATAAACATACCAAAAAGCGTACGCGAGGAAATTTCGCAGTTCGTCAAAAAGAACAGCGCGAGGTACAGAAACCGTCAGGAATGCCACAGCGACTACTACCAGAATATGGACGGCACATACACCGTCGCGCTGAAAATTTTAGCGCCCGTCCAGCCTCTTCTCGATCTGAAATTTGTTGTGCCGGATAAAAAGACGGCTAAAACTATTTATAAAAAGTGGGAGGAAAAAGCCGCGGATTTATACTCGGTTATATACGAGAATCTGTGCGATTAGGAGGATAAAATGTTTACGTATTCCACTTCAGGAACGTGTTCGAGACAGATAATATTCGACGTAAAGGACAACAAACTTTATAACGTTAAATTCATAAGCGGATGCAGCGGCAACCTGCAGGGCGTTGCAAAACTCGTTGAGGGCAGAGATCTGGACGAGGTCGAAAAGCTGCTTTCAGGCATAAAATGCCGCAACGGCACATCGTGTCCCGACCAGCTCTCAAAGGCGATAGCCGCATATAAAAAGTCGCAGGAAAACAAGTAAAACTCAACACGTATTGAGAAAAGCGGGCAATTTGCCCGCTTTTTGCCACCACATTTGATTTATATGGGCGGGCGGAGATCGACTCCGCCCGCCCGAAGCATTTTACACGCTTGTTAAAATATTATAAAACGCCCCCATGTTGCCGTTCATATCAAAATAATAGCATCTGCCGGCATAGCCGTTTTCGGAATTATAGCGGACGATATTGAAGCCCGTATGCTCCGCCACTACCCTTACAAGGAGCTTTTCGAATGGCATGCCGCTGTAGTATAGCTTTTGCCCGAAATCAAATTCGACCCACAAGCCTCTGTTCATTTCCGCGCGGGTCTCGTTGTCGAGGCTCACGCCGAAGGCGGGCATCTGCCTTGCCCCGTCGAGCATGCTCATAAACCCGTTTACAACGAGCTTAAACCCCATTTGAGTGGGGAAAAGCCTTACGGTTGAGCCGTCATTGTATATTTCTATCTCCTTGACTTCGTCGAAAATTTGCTGCACATTCATTTCCATATATACTATTTTTTTACAGTTTGTGATTTTTATGTCTTGGAGGAAAGATATTCGTCAATTGCCCTTGCGGCGGCTTTACCCGCACCCATGGCAAGAATAACGGTAGCCGCGCCCGTAACGGCGTCGCCGCCCGCATATACCCCCTCTTTGGAGGTCTTGCCCGTGCTCTCCTCAACCACGATCCCGCCGTGGCGGTTGACCTCAAGTCCCGCAGTGGTGTTTTTTATGAGCGGGTTGGGGCTTGTACCTATTGCCATAATTACGCAATCTACAGGTATAACATACTCGCTGCCGGGAATTTCCACGGGACGGCGGCGGCCCTTTTCGTCGGGTTCGCCGAGTTCGCACTTTATGACCTTCAAGCCCGTTACAAAGCCGTTCTTGGGATTACGGCGGTCCTGCGGATCGTCAAAGCCGAGAATTTCAACGGGATTTCTCAAAAGCTCGAATTTGATCCCCTCCTCTTCGGCATGCCCGACCTCCTCTTTCCTGGCGGGCAGTTCATCCATCGAGCGGCGGTAGACTATGTAAACCTCGGCGCCCAACCTTAAAGCCGTGCGGGCAGCGTCCATTGCGACGTTTCCGCCGCCGACTACCGCCACTTTTTTTGCATGCATTATCGGCGTATGCGCGCCGTCCAGATAGGCTTTCATGAGATTGGAGCGCGTTAAAAATTCATTTGCGGAATATACGCCCTTCAGCGATTCGCCGGGTATGCCCATAAATCTCGGCAAGCCCGCGCCGCTGCCTATGAATACTGCCTCGAAACCGTCGTCGAACAACTCGTCGACGGTAAGCGTTTTGCCTATTACAACGTTCGTCTGGACGTCCACGCCGTATTTTGTGAGGATCTCAACCTCTTTTTTTACTATTTCTTTCGGCAAACGGAACTCGGGTATTCCATATACGAGCACTCCGCCGGCAAGATGCAGGGCTTCGAAAACGGTAACCTTATATCCCTTCTTTGCAAGGTCTCCGGCGCAGGTCAGCCCCGAAGGCCCCGAACCGACAACCGCCACTCTATGACCGTTGGGAACAGGCAATTCTATCCCGCCGCTGTAATTTGCGTTATGATAGTCGGCGACAAAGCGCTCGAGCCTGCCTATTCCGACGGGCTCGAACTTGATTCCGAGCGTACATTTGCTCTCGCATTGCGTCTCCTGCGGACAAACTCTGCCGCACACCGCGGGGAGCGACGAGCTGTCGGAAATTACCTTGTATGCGCCCTCGAAGTCCCTGCTCCTGATTTTTGATATAAATTCCAGAATGGAAATATTTACGGGACAGCCCTCTACACAGGGACGGTTTTTGCAGTTTAAGCAACGCAGGGCTTCGGATACGGCTGTTTCCTCGTCGTAGCCGAGAGCGACTTCCTTGAAATTGTGTGCGCGCAGCTCGGGGCTCTGTACGGGCATCCGGTGTTTTTCAGGTTGAAGCGCCATCAGTCAGCCTCCTTTTTAAACAGATTGCAAAGCCCCTCTCTTTCGCGTTTTTCAAAGTCGGCATACATTGAGGATCGAGCCATTGCCTCGTCGAAATCGACTTCGAAACCGTTGAAATCGGGACCGTCGACGCAGGCAAATCTGGTCTTTCCTCCCACCGTCAGGCGGCAACCGCCGCACATGCCGGTGCCGTCTATCATTATGGGGTTCATGGAAACGGTTGTGGGGATATTATACGGTTTTGTGGTTGCAACTACGCACTTCATCATGATAAGCGGCCCTATTGCTATCACCTCGTCGTAATGCTCGCCGCTCTCTATAGCCTCCTTCAACGGCACGGTCACAACGCCCTGCCTTCCGTAGCTGCCGTCGTCGGTCATTACGGTGAGTTTATTTGAAGCAGCCTTAAATTCCTCCTCCAAAATCAGCAGATCCTTGTTTCTGAAGCCTATTATGGAGTGTACCTCGGCGCCCTGCTCATGAAGCTTGCGCGCTACGGGAAGCGCTATCGCACAGCCCACGCCGCCGCCAACTATGCAGACCTTTTTAAGTCCTTCGGTTTTTGTTGCGCAGCCGAGGGGTCCCACAAAATCGGCGATAAATTCGCCCTCATTCTTTTGGTTGAGGCGCATTGTGGTCCCGCCGACTATCTGGAAAATAATTTCAACCGTTCCCTTTTCGCGGTCGTAGCCCGCAACGGTAAGGGGTATCCTTTCCCCGTCGGAATCGACGCGGAGTATGATAAACTGTCCCGCCTGCGCCTTTTTTGCGACGAGCGGTGCATAAATATCCATCATCGTGACGGTAGGATTCAGCTCTCTCTTAGTTATTATTTTGTACATTATCCAAAACCTTTTTATAGCCTTTAACACGTTTTATCAGGTAGAACGGAAAGGGCGCGTCAAATTCTGTGGCATGCAGCGTTTTTCGGACAACGCCGTCCTGAAGATGATTATGTCTGCCCAATGGCGCGGTAACAATATCGCCTACCGCCACCTCTTCAAAGTCGCAGAGATACCAATAGGTTAAGCCGACGACGTTGGGATCGTCAACGAACTCTACCGCCGCGAAATAATACATATCTACCATAATTAAAAATATTATATCAATATATATACATAATTGCAAGAATTTATAAAACAGTTTTTTTGCGTTTTAAAAAAGCGGTGCGTTCGTTTAATAATAAAAATTGCACCTTTGATCCTGTTATTACTTGACAAAGGCGCGGAAATCTATTATAATTCACTTGATTTTGCGGACGTGGCGAAATTGGCAGACGCGCAGGTTTCAGGTTCCTGTGGGAGACCATGGGGGTTCAAGTCCCTTCGTCCGCACCAAGTTTTAATAGCTTGAACTTCTTTTTCGAAAAAGATAAGTTCGGGCTATTTTGCTTTATGGAAGAATTTGCGTTTTCCAATGTTTTATGGTATAATTATAGCGACAAACAGAAATTTAACGGTGAAGTGCGAAATAAATTTCAATTTGGCGGAGAACTTAATGAACAAAATAAAACAATTATTGATTGTTTTGACAATTTGCATTACACTTGCGGGCTTAACCGTTTTACTATACCTTCTCGACCCGACTTTTATCCCCGACGCATATAGAGTTACGTCAATGGTAATTGTCGTTTCCTGGGCGTTTTTTATCATTCCTTCCATGCTTTTTGACGTGCAGTTGGCAATAAAATATTTCGGAGGCAAATCCCCCGAGCAGGCTTTCAGGGACGGAGCACGCATCGGTGTAATTGCGAGCGGCGGCGGAATCCTTGTATTGAGTCTGCTCGTATCCCCCATAACGGGAATATTGTGGTATATAAATACCGTCAAAAAAATCGTCTTATCGAAAAAGAATAAAAATCAATATCCGGACAACCCGAATGAAAACGATATTTTCAATATTTAAAAGAACTTAAAACAAAATATCTTTTCTTAGATGTATTTTACAACAAGCCCGGGCTGTCAAGTACGGCGATAATATGTGTGAGCCTTCTACTTTCGGTAGAATTGCGCTATGTGAAAGAGAGTGTCTTGCTTTTCCTGCGTGCGGCGGTTATAATTTTTATCGGAAGGAGGCAAAAGCTATGACTTTCGGTGAAAAAATTAAAAAACTGAGAACGGAAAACGGGCTCACACAGGAACAGCTTGCAGATAAACTCTACGTTACGCGCACAGCCGTATCCAAATGGGAAACTGGCAGGGGCTTGCCCGCCATAGACACCTTAAAGGAAATTGCCGAACTTTTCGGGGTGAGCCTTGACAGCTTGATTTCGGACGAAGACGTGCAGAGCAAAAAGCTCGCCGACGAAAAACGGGCGAGAACATTTTATGTTATTGCAATTGTCTTTCTTGCCCTTACTGTGGGCTTTACCCTTGCAGCTTATTTTGCCGCAAATAAATATTTTGCGATAGGAAGCTGCGCGGCTACGGCGGGCTACGTAGTGTTTGCGTTTTTATCCCGCCCAAAATACAGGCGTGCGGAGGCAAAAAAGGTTATTTTGCCTTATATAATTTCACGGCTGATAATTTTGGCGGTTTTGGCGGGCGTTATAATCTACACTTTGATTACACTGTAAAAACAGCGGAGAATTTCTCTCCGCTGTTTTGTTGTTATTCAAGCGATTCCAAAAGAAGTTTGTCCGCAACAAGGGCGATAAACTCGCTGTTTGTGGGACGCTCGTTGCCTATATAGACCTTTGCCCCGAAAATGGAACTTACGGCGTCCGTCCTGCCCTTATTCCACGCCACTTCTATTGCATGGCGTATAGCCCTTTCCACCTTGCTTGCGGACGTCTGAAATTTTTCGGCGATCTTTGGATAGAGTTCCTTGGTCACCCTGTTTATGATGCTTTGGTCCTCCACCGTCATCTTTATGCCTTCGCGGAGGTACTTGTAGCCCTTGATATGCGGAGGAACGCCGATAGTTACGAAGATATTGCTTATCTTTTCATCCAAGGAATTGATTTTGCGCCTGTCCCGAACGTTGGCGCTTATTTTATAATCCACCGTGCGCTCCTCGGTAAGGTCGCGGATCCTATCGACAACCGTTTCTGGATCCACAGGCTTCACGAGATAATATACCGCTCCGCTCTCTATGGCGGAATTTATTATTTTATCCTCGAGATAGCTGCCGATCGCAATCGGTATGCACGGAAGATTGGCGCTCTTTATGTACTTCAGCACGCTCAATCCGTCCTTGCCGCTCAACACAAGATCCACGATAGCTACGTCCGGCTTGGCATGCGTAAGAAGATCGATAGCCGTGTTGCCGTTGGATGTAGCCGCACAGACGTTAAACCCGTCCACGCTCTCTATGTAGCTTTTCAATTCGTTAAGAAATTCCTCATTATTTTCAAAAATTGCTATATTCGCTGTTTTCATCGTTTTTAACCCCTTCTTTTTTGGTTTACAACAGCATTATACAATGTTTTTTTGAAAAAGTAAAGGAATATTGTAAAATATTCAATATTAATTTTTGAATAATTTATGTTATTTTGTCTTATTTTGTACAAAAATGTAGATTGGGCTTTCAGGTGGTCAAGTCGAGATATTCGTCGTAGGTGACGGTCTTGTCGAAAACCTTGGTGCCGTTGATCTCTATTATCCTGTTTGCAACGGTATTCATAAGCTCCTGATCGTGCGAGGTAAACAGCATACAGCCGCGGAAGTTTTTCATGCCGTTGTTGAGAGCGGTTATGGATTCGAGATCGAGGTGGTTGGTGGGCTCGTCGAAAATAAGGAAGTTGCCGCCCTCAAGCATCATTTTTGCGAGCATACAGCGGACTTTTTCGCCGCCCGAAAGCACCTTTGCCCGCTTTAGCGCCTCTTCGCCGGAGAATAACATTCTGCCGAGCCAGCCGCGGAGATACTCCTCGTAATGGTCGGAGGAAAACTGCGAAAGCCAGTCGACAAGCGTCAATTCGCAGCCCTGAAAATATTCGTTGTTGTTTTCGGGGAAGTAGGAAAGCGAGATGGTTTTACCCCACTTTATTGTGCCCGAATCGGGTTCGGCCTTGCCGGTGAGAATATCGTAGAGCATGGAAACCGTTGTGCTCTTGTCCGACACAATGCCTATCTTTTCGTCCTTTTGAACGGTGAAGGATACATTTTCAAAGTATCCCTTCTTTGTGAGCCCCTCCACCATCAGAATGTCGTTGCCTATTTCCTTTTCGAATTTGAAATCGATATAGGGATATTTACGCAACGAAGGCTTGAAGTCGGCAATGGTCAGCTTTTCAAGCTCCTTTTTGCGGGAGGTCGCCTGCCGTGATTTTGAAGCGTTTGCCGCAAACCTTGCAATGAACTCCTGCAGCTCTTTTGCGCGCTGTTCGTTCTTCTTGTTCTGGTCGCGCTGCTGGCGGGCAAGAAGCTGGCTGGTCTCATACCAGAAATCATAGTTGCCGAGCATCATATTTATTTTGCCGTAGTCGACGTCGCAGATGTAGGTGCACACTTTATTCAGGAAGTGCCGGTTGTGCGACACGATAATTATAGTATTTTCAAAGTCCAGAAGATAATTTTCAAGCCAGCGGGTGGTTTTGATGTCGAGATTGTTCGTGGGCTCGTCAAGGAGCAAAATATCGGGGTTGCCAAAGAGAGCCTGCGCAAGCAAAACCTTGATTTTGAGCTTTGCGTCGAGGTCGCGCATATATATATTGTGGTATTCTTCTGTTATGTCGAGGGCGTTTAAAAGGGTCTGCGCCTCATATTCCGCATCCCAGCCTCCGAGCTCCGCGAACTCGCTCTCGAGCTCGCTCGCGCGGACGCCGTCCTCTTCCGAAAAGTCGGCTTTGGCGTATAGTGCGTCCTTTTCGTCCATTATATCCACGAGACGCTTATGACCGAGCATTACCGCGCGGAGCACGGGCACGTTGTCGAAAGCGTTCTGGTTTTGCTGTAATACGGACATTCTCTCCGTTTTATCCATTGTAACGTCGCCCTTGTTGGGTTCGATCTCACCGCTCAACACCTTTAAAAATGTGGACTTGCCGGCGCCGTTTGCACCGATTATCCCATAGCAATTGCCCTTGGTGAATTTGAGGTTGACGTCCTCGAAAAGCTTTTTGCTGCCGTATTGGAGCGATACGTTGTTGACCTGAAGCATAGATACTCCTTAAATTTATTTTTTGTGCGCTAAATGGCAAATTGACTGTTATATAAAGTATAGTAAAAACCGCCCTTTTCAAGCAGCTCGGCATGCGTTCCCTGCTCTATTACGGAGCCGTCCTTCATGACCAAAATCAAATCGGCTTCCTGTATGGTGGATAGCCTGTGAGCGACTATAAAGCTCGTCCTGCCGGACATCAGCTTGGCAAACGCGTCCTGTATGCGCCGTTCGGTGCGGGTATCTATCGACGAGGTAGCCTCGTCCAGAATGAGCATGGGCGGAAGCGAAAGCATTATTCTTGTTATACACAGAAGCTGTTTCTGACCCTGCGAAAGGTTTCCGCCGTCTTCGGCGATCACAGTATCATAGCCTTCGGAAAGCTGCATTATAAAGTTATGCGAGTGCGAAGCGCGTGCAGCTTCGACCATCTCCTCCTCGGTGGCGTTTGGTTTGCCCAAAAGTATATTTTCGCGGACGGTGCCGTTTTTGAGCCATGTATCCTGCAGCACCATTCCGTAGTTGGAACGGAGAGATCTGCGCGTAACATCGGTTATATTGTTTCCGTCCACCGAAATATTGCCCGAAACGGGATCGTAAAAACGCATTAAAAGGTTTATAAGAGTTGTTTTGCCGCAGCCGGTAGGTCCGACTATGGCTATTCTTTGACCGGCTTTTACATTAAGGTTAAAATCCTCTATGAGCTTTTTGTCGGCGGAGTAAGAAAAATATACATGACGGAAATCCACCGAGCCATCGGCTTTATCCATTGTAAGCGCCGAGGGACTGTCGGGAACTTCGGCGGGCTCGTCTATAACCTCGTAAATTCTGCCTGCGCACGCAATGGCGTTCTGTAGCTCTGTGATGACGCCCGATATCTCGTTGAAGGGTTTAGTGTACTGATTGGCGTATGCCAGAAGACTTGTGAGCACACCGACGGAAAAGGCAAGTGGCAGCGGAGTTTGCAGAACGAGCATCAACGCGCCCGCCAGCGCAACCGCGGCATAGACTATCGAATTTATAAAACGCGTTGCGGGATTTACGAGCGACGAGAAGAATATGGATCTCAAAGAAGTTTTTGTGAGGCGTTCGTTGACCTCGTCGAACCTTTCGAGATTTTCGTCCTCGTGCGAAAATGCCTGCACAATTTTAAGGTTGCCTATCATTTCGTCGATAAACGCGGTCTGCTCGCCGCGGACCTCGGAGGTTTTTTTGAACATGTTGTATGTGCGCGAAGCTATAAATTTTGCCACAAACAGCGACAGGGGAGTTATTATGACCACCACAAGAGCTATTACCCAATTTATAACAAGCATTATCACGAGAGTGCCCAATATGGTCAAAATACCCGTAAAAAGCTGGGTGAAGCCCATCAAAAGCCCGTCGGCAAACTGATCTACGTCTGCAATTGCCCTGCCGACGATATCTCCGTACGGATGCGCGTCGATAAAAGCGAGCGGCAGCCGCTGGATATGACGGAACGCCTCCTCACGTATATCTTTTATGACGTTATAGGTTATCCTGTTGTTGATTTCACTCATGAGCCACTGCGCAAGGCAGGTGACGCCTATTATCGCGGCTATTATAATAAACTTAGTGCAAATCGCGTTAAAATCCGTTTTGCCTTTGACTATGAGGTCCACCACCTGCCCGAACAAAACGGGTACGGAGAGCGTGCCCGCAACCGTAACGAGCGCGAAAAAGATCGTAGCCGCAAGACAAAGCTTATAATTTTTCAGCTGCTTTAAAATGCGTTTCAATACGCTTTTACGGGAAACTGCCATTTATGCACCATCCTTTGCGTACTGCGAATAATATATTTCCCTGTAAAGTCCGCACGAACTCAACAGTTCCTCGTGCGTGCCTACGCCCGCCATTTTGCCGCCGTCGAGCACTATGATCTTATCCGCATGACGGATCGACGACGCCCGTTGTGAGACGATGAATACCGTGGGATCGTAGCCGAGAGATTTTAATGCCGCACGAAGCTTTGCGTCGGTGGCATAGTCGAGCGCGGAGGCGCTGTCGTCGAGAATGAGAATTTCCGGCTTTTTTACAAGAGCGCGGGCTATCGTCAGCCTCTGCCGCTGTCCGCCGGAAAAGTTTTTGCCGCCTTGCTCAACAAGCCCGTCGAGCCCGCCGTCCTTAGACGCAAGCACGTCCTCGGCTTGCGCCGCGCTTATGGCGGAGCGTATCTCTTCGTCGGTTGCGTCGTTCTTGCCCCAGCGCATATTTTCACGGATCGTACCCCCGAACAGCACGGCGCGCTGCGGAACGACCCCGCAGCGTTCGCGGAGCTCTTCGTCGCCTATGGCGTTCACGTTTACGCCGTCAATCAGTATCTGCCCTGACGACGCGTCGTAAAAATGGGGGATCAGGTTTACAAGCGTCGATTTTCCCGCGCCGGTGCCCCCTATTATCCCTATCGTCTGTCCGCGTTCGGCGGTGAAACTGATGTTGTCGAGAGCGTTTACGGGCGCGTTGCCGTAGTTTGCACATACATTTTCAAATCGTATATAGGCTCCCTCTTCACGCTCCCCGGGTTCCCCCTTTGACAGTGAGGGCTGCATTTCGAGAATCTCGGCTATCCTGCCCGCGCTTGCAAACGATTTTGTCACCGTAATTATGAGATTGGCAAGCTTTATGAGCTCAACCAAAATCTGGGACATATAGTTGTAGAGCGCTATTATCCTTCCCTGCGTCAAAATTCCGTCCTCAACGCGAATTGCGCCGACATATAACAGAACGATTATCGCCGCATTGATTATCGCGTAGGTCAGAGGATTCATTAAAGCCGAGATCCTGCCTACGAAGAGCTGCGAGCGCTTCAACTCCGTATTGCGGGCGTTAAATTCCTCTATTTCGTCATCCTCCTTGCAGAAAGCGCGGAGAACGCGGGCGCCCGTAAGATTTTCGCGGGTAGCCGTCGTAACGGCGTCGAGCTTGCTCTGAGACTTTTTATAGAGCGGTATGCTGACAAGCATAATGGTGAATACCACAACGCACAGAACGGCTATCGATACGGCAAATATGCCGCCTGCATAAACGTCTATGATAAACGCCATTATCATAGCCCCGAAAACTATAAAGGGCGAGCGCATAAACAATCTCAAAACAAGATTTACGCCCGATTGGATCTGATTCACGTCGCTTGTCATGCGGGTTATCATGCGAGGCGTGCCCAAAGAATCTATCTGGCTATAGGAAAGCGACTGTAGCTTTGAGAACAGGTCGTGACGGAGCTCTTTTGAAAAACCTACGGCGGCGCGGGCGGCAAAATATTGGGCGGCGACCGCCGCAACAAGGCCTATAACTCCGAGAGCAAGCAAAATAAGACAGGCGTAAACTATATAGCTTACCCCCGCTCCCGCCTTTACGCCCGTATCAATGATCGCCGCCACAATTATGGGGACGAACAGCTCGAAGCACGCCTCGAGCAGTTTGAAAAGCGGCGCAAGCACCGATTGGGCTTTATAATTTTTTAAATATTTCAAGAGCTTGCCCATATGCAGAAATTATAACATTTGCCGCACAAAAAAGCAAATTATTATAAATGTGTTTGCAATTATAATTATAATTTGGTAAAATTCGGATATGGGATATTCGATTTTTTTGAAAAAGAACGAGGAAAAACGCATTTTAGCCGGTCATAGCTGGGTTTACGCCAACGAAGTAGCAAAAATCGAGGGCAAGGACAAAAACGGAAGCCTTGCCGCGGTTTACTCGTCTGACGGGAGATATATCGGCAAGGGATATATCAACCACGCGTCGAAGATACTCGTAAGAATATTTATCCGCGGAAACGGCGTGGACGATAAGGAATTTTATCTCGAAAAAATTAAGGAAGCCAACGAATACCGCCTTAAATTAGGCTATTCAAACTGCTACAGGGTGGTGTTCGCAGAGGCGGACGGACTGCCGGCATTGATCGTGGATAAGTACGGCGATTACCTTGTGATTCAGTGTCTCTCACTCGGGATAGACCTCCGCAAAAAGCTGATTTGCGAGTGTCTTGCCGACCTCTTCCATCCTAAGGGGATCTACGAGCGGAGCGACGTTGCGGTAAGAAAAAAAGAGGGACTTGCCGAGGTCAAGGGACTTTTATACGGCGAAGCGCCCGATTACTGCGAAATTTGCGAGAACGGAATAAAAATGCTCGTCGACATAAAGAACGGGCAGAAAACAGGGTATTTTTTAGACCAAAAGGAAAACAGGCTTGCCGCAAGACGGTATGCAAAGGGCGAGGTTCTGGACTGCTTCTGCAACAGCGGCGGGTTTTCCCTCAACGCCGCTCTGACCGCCGATAAAGTAATTGCCTGCGACATTTCAGAACTTGCCTTAAAAAACGTCCGCGACAATGCCGAGTTGAACGGATTTGAAAATATCGAAACGCTTTGCGGAGACGTGTTTGAAACGCTTCGCGTATTCAAAAGGGACAAAAGACAGTTCGATACCGTGATTTTGGATCCTCCCGCTTTCTGCAAAACCGCAGACGAGGTCCGCGACGCTTACCGCGGCTATAAGGACATAAACGTTACCGCAATGAAGATAGTTAAAAGCGGGGGCTTTTTGATTACCTGCTCCTGCTCGCATTATATGACAGCCAACCTGTTTGAAAAAATGCTGCAGGAAGCCGCACGGGAAAGCGGACGCATGGTGCGCTGCGCAGAGATAAAATCTCAGGCTCCCGACCACCCCGCCGCTCTCGGGGCGGAAGAAACAAGCTATTTGAAATTTTACGTTTTAAACGTTGTTTGACGCAAAATTATTAGAAAAATAGGCATTTATGCGTGACATAGTACTACATAAACGCCATAAAATGAGTAAAAACCGCGGCAGTTGCCGCGGTTTTTGTGATGTTTTTTAACTTTTATTGTTTGACGGTTATCCTGTCCTTCCCTCCCATGTATTTACGCAAGGGTTCGGGAATATATATGCTGCCGTCAGCTTGAAGGTGGTTTTCAAGGAATGCGATCAACATTCTCGGAGGCGCGACCACCGTGTTGTTGAGCGTGTGGGCATACTCGTTTCTGCCGGTCTTCTCGTTCTTGAAACGGATGCCGAGGCGGCGCGCCTGAGCGTCGGTCAAATTGGAGCAGCTGCCAACCTCAAAGTATTTGCCCTGACGGGGGCTCCACGCCTCTACGTCGCAGCTCTTATATTTAAGATCGGCTAAGTCGCCCGAACAACAGATAAGCTGGCGGACGGGAATTTCCAGGGATACGAAAAGCTCTACGGTATATCGCCACATTTTTTCGTACCACTCGTCGCTTTGCTCGGGTTTGCAAATCACTATCATCTCCTGCTTTTCGAACTGGTGGATACGGTATATGCCGCGCTCCTCCAGCCCGTGCGCTCCCTTTTCCTTTCTGAAGCAGGGCGAATAGGACGTAAGCGTCAAGGGCAATGAGTTTTCGGGAATGGTCTGTCCCATAAATCTGCCAATCATGGAGTGCTCGGAGGTGCCTATAAGGTACAGGTCTTCGCCCTCGATCTTATACATCATGCCGTCCATTTCTTCAAAGGACATGACGCCCGAAACCACATCGCTCCTTATCATAAAGGGCGGGATGCAGTAAGTAAAGCCCTTGTCTATCATAAAATCGCGGGCATAGGTCAAAACAGCCGAATGAAGGCGGGCTATATCGCCCGTGAGATAATAGAAGCCGTTGCCGCTGGTGCGCCTTGCGCTATCCAGATCTATGCCGTTCAGGCTTTCGAGAATATCCAAATGATATGGAACCTCAAAAGGCTTGGGCACGGCTTTTAAAAACACCTCTCCCTGAACGTTTTCGCTGTCATCCTTACCTATGGGGACGTCGTCGGCTATCATGTTGGGAATGGAGCAAAGCGCTTTTTTGAGCGCGATCTCGATCTCTGCGCTCTCCTTCTCTATTTCCGCGACGCGGTCGTTATTTGCCCGCGAGGCTTCCTTTGCCGCTTCAGCCTCATCCCTTTTGCCCTCGCGCATAAGCGCACCTATGGATTTGGCAAGTTTGTTGCGGTCGGCGCGGCGGCGGTCACCCTCCTGCTGGAGTTCTCTGCGCCTTTTGTCAAGCTCCAAAACCTCGTCTACAAGCCCGAGTTTGTGAAGCTGAAACTTCTTTTTGATATTCTCCCGAACCATGTCGGGATTTTCGCGTATAAAATTAATGTCTAACATACTTTAATTATAATTCAAAATTTTTCCAATTGCAATTAATTTATTCTCAATATCTTGAAAAACGCTATTTTTTGTGATATAATGTGTCTTACAGTCTATGAGTAGAATATTTTTCAAAAGTCCGGATAAAAAACCCGGTAAAAATACCGACCCCGCGACCGAAGAAGTTGCGGCAACCGACAGCGTACAGACAACTATTTTCCCGTCGGAGGAATTCAGCAGTTCCGATGCCTCTGCCCCCGCGACCGAAGCCGTTGACAAGCAAAAGATTATAAAATACTTCAAACGGCACCCCAAAAAGGAAATCAATTCAAAGGTCGAGAGATTTTCGCCGAAGCTGAATATGGGTCTCACAGCCGCGCAGGTAGAAACGAGGTTCAGCCAGTTCCTGTTCAACACGACCAACAAGCAGTACTCCCGCTCCTATGCGAGCATTTTTATCGGGAATATCTGCACGTTCTTCAATCTCCTCTGCCTGCTTGCGGGAATAGCCCTGATACTTGCGCACACCGAGAGCATTTCCAACTACCTTGTGCTCGTGATAACCACGGCCAATATTTTAATAGGCATTATACAGGAGATCCGTTCGAAGCGTTCCATAGATAAGCTGGCGATACTTGCCTCGAACACCGTAAAGGTCGTCCGCGACGGCGAGATAATGGATATACCCTCGAAGGAGATAGTTTTAGACGACATAATAATTCTCGAAACCGGCAACCAGGTGCCTGCGGATTGTATCCTTGCCGAAGGCACGGTTGAAGTGAACGAAAGCCTCCTGACAGGCGAAAGTATTGCCATAAAGAAATCCGTGGGCGATATTTTATACGCGGGAAGCTTTATTTCGAGCGGCAGCGGAAAATTCAGAGTCGATAAGGTTGGTAAGGACACATACCTTGAAAAGCTGACGGCAAAGGCAAAAAAGTACAAGCGCCCCAACTCCGAGCTGATGAATTCCACAAAGCTCATAATCAAGTGCATAACGGTGCTCATTATCCCTATTGCTATAGGTAGCTTTTTGATAGCGCTCCACAATCCCGTGCCCGACGCCGACTGGCTGTTCCCCGCCGAAGTCAATTCGGCGCTCAAACGCACCTGTACCGTCGTCATAGGTATGATCCCTTCGGGAATGTTGCTTCTGACCTCCGTGGCGCTTGCTATGGGCATCGTAAGGCTTGCCAAAAGCCGCACCCTCGTGCAGGACATGTATTCCCTTGAAATGCTTGCCCGCGTAAATGTGCTCTGCCTCGATAAAACAGGCACGATAACGGACGGCAGAATGAGGGTAAACGACAGCGTTATTTTAAACACCGTAGGCGATCTGTCTTTAAACGATATAATGGGTAGCATGCTTGCAAGTCTGCAGGACAATAACCAGACGGCAATCGCGCTTTACAATCACTACGGATACAGCGACAAACTGACTCCCGTTACAAAAATTCCTTTCTCCTCAAAGCGCAAGCTTTCCGCGGTGACATTCGACGACATCGGAACGTTTGTTATGGGCGCGCCGGAATTCGTTTTGAAGCCGTATCCCGCCAAGGTAGAGAGGATAGTAAAGCAATATGCGCAGATGGGACTCCGCGTTATTGTTCTGGCACACTCCTCCGCCCCCATCGTGTCGGATAAGCTGCCGGCAGTGCTGAAACCCATAGCAATAATTTCAATTGCCGACAATATCCGCGAGGACGCGGTGAACACCATAAAATGGTTTAAGGAAAACGATGTAAACGTAAAAGTTATTTCGGGCGACAATCCCGTAACCGTCGCGGAGGTCGCAAAGCGAGCAGGGATAGAAGGCGCCGAAAAATTCATTTCGCTTGAAGGGCTCAACGATAAAGAGGTGGAAAACGTCGCCAACAAATATACCGTGTTCGGACGCGTTTCACCCGAGCAAAAAGCCATACTCGTACGCTCCATAAAAGCCGCGGGCAATACGGTTGCAATGACGGGCGACGGCGTAAACGATATACTTGCCTTAAAGGAGGCGGATTGCGCCGTGTCGGTTGCCTCGGGCAGTGAAGCGGCACGGAACGTAAGCCACCTCGTGCTTATGGACAACAACTTCAATTCAATGCCGAAGGTCGTTGCGGAGGGACGGAGAGTTATAAACAATATTAAAAACTCCTCCTCGCTCTATTTGATGAAAACGCTGTTTACGGCTATACTTGCAATCATATGTATTGCAATAGGGCAGCCGTACCTCTTTATGCCGCAGAACATGCTGCTTTTGGAGACAGCCATTATAGCCGTTCCCTCCTTCTTCCTCTCATTGCAACCGAACAAGGACAGAGTACAGGGAAAGTTTATTACGCATGTCATGAGCGGAGCCGTCACAGGCGCGCTGACAATGATTATTTGCGTCATGTCGATATATCTCACCTACTATATCAGCCATGAAATGTTCAATCAGACCATGTTCGACGATTTCTACAGACCGATGTGCATGCTTGCGCTCACGTTCTCGGGCTTTGTGATGGTTTACAGAACGTGCCAGCCGTTGAACGCCTTCAGGGCTGTGCTGTGCGTTGCAGTGCTTGCGGTATGCATAACGGGATTCTCGATACCCGTCATAACCAATAAGCTGTTCTATACGGGCTGGATCGGTTTGGAATGGGACTATGCGTTTATTTTGATCGTAGTAGTTGTGATAGAGGCTGCGTTCCCCATTTCCGGCTGGATATCAAAGCTGATGCAGCTTATAATGCCTTCGGCAAGTAAAACGCCACAGCCTAAAGCGCAGAAAACAACAAATTAAATAACCCAAAAAAGCGACGGCGCGGCTGCCCATTTCGGGTAGCCGCGCCTGTTTTTTATTCAATTTGCTTTAATGCATTATATTGCCCAGTTGCCGTCTTTGAAAATCTGTATGCGCTCCCCGCTCTCGGTTTCGCCTACAATGGACATATCTTTGCTGCCTATCATAAAGTCGACATGGATCATGGAATCGCTTATTCCCGCCGCTTTACATTCGTCGCCCGTCATTGTTTCAAAGCCCTGCAGGGTTTCGTTAAAGCCCCTGCCGACCGCCAAATGACAGCTTGCGTTCTCGTCGAACAGCGTGTTATAGAAAAGTATGCCCGTGTTGTTTATGGGGCTGTCGTAGGCAATTAAAGCCACTTCGCCGAGCATTGACGCTCCCTCATCCATGGCTACCATTTTTTCGAGCACGTCCTGATTCTTTTCGGCGTGAACCTCCGTCACCCTGCCGTTTTCAAAGCGCATCCAGAAGTTTTCGATGAGCTTACCCTGATATGAAAGCGGCTTTGTGGAAACTACCTTTCCCTCAGCGCGACCCTTCATAGGTGAGGTAAAGACCTCCTCGCTTGGAATGTTGGGATTAAATACGTTTTTACCGAGCGTCTTCTCGCTGCCGCCTACAAATTTGCCCTTGGGATTCAGCCATACCTTGAAGTCGGTGCCGTTGGAGCTCTTATACTCGAGACTTGCAAGCTTAAAGCTGTTCAGAAGCTCGCAGTGCTTTGCAAGCTCTGCGTTATGCTTTTCCCATGCGGCTACGGGATCGTCGTCCACGCGCGCGGTCAAAAGTATTGCCTCCCACAGCTTTTCCATAGCCTCTTCAGTAGGCAACCCGGGGAAGATTTTATGCGCCCACTCCTTGCCCGGGACAGCGGCTATGCACCATTGATATCTGTTTTCGAGAGCCTCGCGGTAGGGCTTTATTATGGGGAAACGGTTGATATTGGAACGGGATATCTTTTCGTTATCAACGCCCGTCAAGCCGTCGGGATCGTCGGAATCTATCCAGAGCATGCAGGGGAGCTTATCGACCTTGTGCTGCCACTGCGCCTTTTCGACGTCTGTTACCTCAGAGAGCGATTCGAGCGTCCTGTAGGTATAGTTGAGCTTTGCGAGAGGCATGTGCGTCCACTCAACCTTTACGCGCGAAGCCCCACGCTTATAGCACTCCTCCACAACTGTCATTACAAACTCCGGCTGGTCGAGCCCGGCTTGTATTATTACCTCCTGCCCTTCCTGAACGTTGATGCCCGATTTAACAAGCAACTCGGCATATTTTTGTAATCTTTCTTTCTGCATAAAATCACCTTCTATATTATTCCATATTATTTGTAAACACATTCGGGCCGCTTTAAGCCGATTTATGCAAAATTTTTGAATAAATTCAAAAAGCGCGTTACCTTTTACGGTTTTTAAGTATCACAATGGCGATATACGCGGCAAGCAGAACCGCGCAGGCACCGAGAAGTATTACGTACATTGCCCAAAGAGGTATTTGCGTGCCCCCTTCATAGGCGATTTTGTTGAACGCGCCGCCGAAGGTCAAATTGCAATCGAAGCCGTCCTTGAGCGCTTCCGCTCCGACCTCGGGCAAACCGAGCTCTGCAAGCTTATTTACATAGCCGGACATAAAATGATTTCTCAAAATGCCTACGCTGTAGGTGCCCGGCAAACAGCAGATAGCGCTGCGCATGCCGTCGGCAAATTGCGAAAGAGGCATATATGCGCCGCAGATAAAGCCGTACATGCCCGAAACCAGCGAGGAGACGGCCGAAAGCCCGCCCTGCGAGGATATAAAGCTCTCCACGACGCCCGCAAGCAAGGAGCCGAACAGCACGCAGCATAAAATATCCGCCACAATAAGCAACACGTCCGTAAACGCCAGATACCAACCGACGGCGGCAAGATATATAAAGCCGACAAGCAGCACTGCAAGCTCCACTATAAGCGTAACTATAAAATTGGCTATAAAATAGCTTACCGAAAGCGTGGTGCGTTTTACGGGCGTAATTAAAAAATCATTCAGACTGTTTTCAATTTTATCGTTTACCATGACCGCGTTCGAGCATACGGCAACAGTCACCGCGCTCACAGCAAGAATGGACGAGAGCAGCCAACTTCCCGCAAGCCCCTCCAAAACCCGCGGTTCGGTAAGCTCGAAGCCAAAAGCCGCAAATATCTGCTTAAAGCTGTTCAGATAGACGCCGCGAAGGAAGGTTATGAAGAGAACAAGCAAAATCATAGGAGTGATGAGCGAAACAAAAAATAAAAATTTGTCCTTGAAATAACACTTTATGTTGCGGCTGACGAGCGCGCTTAATTTTTTAAATTCCGTCATACTATGCCTCCCTTATATCCTTGCCTGTGACCTTTAAAAACACGTTGTCCATGTTGCCCTTGAGCACCTCGAAATCTTCAAAAAGCGGCGGATAGTTGCGTATATATCCGGCTATCCTGTCCGTACCCTTTATCTCGACCTCTAAAAAATCGCGCTCACGCTTTACCGGATATCCCAACCGTTCAAACAGCTCGCCGGCTTCGTTTAAACGCTTGTAAAAACGGATAAAATCGGCGGCGTATTTATTCTTCAAGTCGTGGGGCGTGCCCTCGGCTGCCTTTTTGCCGCCGTCGATTATTACAACATAGTCGGCAACTGCCGCTTCTTCCATATAATGAGTAGTCAAAAGAACAGTCAGTCCCCTCTCCCTGCGATATTTTTCTATGACGTTCCACACCGTTTGGCGGGTCTTTGGGTCAAGCCCTGTGGTCGGCTCGTCTAAAATGAGAAGCTCGGGGTCGTTGACAAGAGCGCGGGCTATATCTATGCGGCGCTTCTGCCCGCCGGAAAGCTTTACAAGCGGACGGTTCAGTATTTCCTTTAAATCAAAAAGTGCGTCAAGTTCGTTAAGCTTCGATTTAAAGCGCTCGCCGAATATGCCGTACATTGCGGCGCGGCTTTTAATATTGTCGCCTGCAGTGAGGCGTTTATCCAAAACGGAGTTCTGGAAAACTATACCTATTTTTTGCTTTATAAGCGCGGCGTTGCCGTCGATATCCTCGCCGCAGACCTTTACGTCGCCGCCGTCACGCTTCAATATACCGCTTATAATGTTTATCGTAGTGGATTTGCCCGCGCCGTTTTCACCGAGGAAGGCAAAAAGCTCTCCCTCGCGCACGGAAAAAGACAGGTCGTCCACCGCTTTCAGATCCTTGAAAGATTTAATGAGGTGATTTATTTCAATTATCATATTCTCTCCCATTGCCATTTTAAATTCTTTTAAATGCCGAGGCGTGCCTTGATGCCGAGGAAAGCGTCGGTAAGCATTTTAGCGACCGTATCCCAATCCCAATTGAGATAGCCTGTTGCATACATCGTAGCTATGCCGTGCACCCATACCCACATGTGGGCGTGAAGCCCGTTTGCCTTGTCCTGCGGTATGCCCATCTGACCCATGATATTAAAGACCTCCTCGTTAAAGTCAGAGCGTTCGTCTACCGTGGACGCACCGTTACTGCTCATAAACAGATATTTGAAAAGCTTTGGCTCCTCCTTGGCAAACCGTATATAGCCCATACCCGTGGCTTTATAGGGCGGATATTTACCCGAGGCAATTTCGCTGTTTAAATACCCTTTATATATTTCCACAATTCTCCCGGCAACTGCCGATTTAAGCTCATCTATCCCCGTAAAGGACAGATAAATAGGCTGTGTTGAACAATTGCACTCCTTTGCAAGCGAACGCATATTCAACCCTTCCATTCCCTCCCTGCGGACAATGCCGAGGGCTGCTTCGACTATGTTCCCCTTAGAGATCATTTTTTTTGCAGGCATAACTATACTTCGATAAATAACATATGTTATTAATAACAATTGTTATTGTACATTAAAGCATCATTTTTGTCAAGTATTTTAAGGCAAAAAAATGCTGCGGAGCGAATTTATTCGCTCCGCAGCACAGAACATATAAGTCTATTTAAAAGATTATTTTATTGATAGAGCTTTACATATGAGTTCATAATTCATATTGTAGCACTTTTCTCTGTCTCTGAACACCTCGAATACCCAGTACGCAACAATAACTATCAAATCTATGGCAAGATATGTTGCAAACAAAGCAGTGAGCAGTTCGGATGTAAGTCTCCAACCGTAAACCTTGTCGGATGTAAGCGAATTCAAGGCGTTTATTTCCGAAGACATGCCCATCAAATCCTGTTCAATAGCTTCAAGCGTGGTTAGCTTATAAATCGTTTGAGCTTTCATTACTATTATCTGAGAGGTGTAATAATAATCTCTCAATGTATCTGTTATACCAAGCTTGATATCTGCCTCGGTTCGGGGCGCAGCACACAAATAATAGATAAGCAATCCTTCCCCCGACTCATTGAAGAAACTTACGGGACTATCGGTGTAATACTGTAACAGTGTTTCTGCCGTATGTGAACTTACAAGATATATTGTCTTATCAAATACCGAACTGCTACGTATAGCATTTATATTGCTTGCATCTTCAGCTATTGTGTCTGCAGCATTATTGAAGGGTTCAACAAGTTGAGATAAGGTCAAAAGGTTCGAGTTGTCGTTCTTTTTATAATTTTCAGTAACAAACTTTTTAAAAGCAGTTTCATACTCTTCAACAAAGTTTACCGTTTCGGCTTTTTTATTATCTTCGTCTACTTTATATTCATAAAGGTCTGCAAATTTTTTTGCCAGATCCAATGAAGTATACTTTGATGAAATAGTTTGCAACTCTTCATACATTTCAGGAATCAGCGAATCTTCTCCTGCATCTGCAGATAATTTATTAAGCGCGACGACCACATTTGAAAGCAATTCTTCAAAACCTTTATTGATTGTTATGTACTTAACATTTTGGCTTTCTGCCGCAATCAAACTTAAGAAAGCGTTGCTGTTTTTACCGTCTGCGTCTTTTTTAAAATACTCTTCTTTAAGCACCGATTTATCTGCAATAGTATCAACGCCCACAACGCCCAAATCAGCCTTGATTGCCTCTTTCAACTTTGCAATATCAAGGGCATCATCGTGCGTTTCCTGTCCGTTTTCGCCATCTACTATGTCTTTCATAGCTATAGAGCCGATATAGCAGCCTCTGCCCGTTACGTCCTTAGGACTACAAAGAATATATGTCCCCGCTGTATCTATGCTATATTTTACCGTCTTATAGCCGACTCCCGTTACGGCGTACGCTCCTGCATCTAATCCCTCCTCAACTTTTGAAGCTGTGGATTCGCTGCTCGCTTCGATATAATTACCTTCGGCGTCTTTTATGCCGAAATGCGATTTAAAATTGCTGCCCGTGGACGCGAAACTTACAGTAAGTGTACCCTTGCCTCCAAAAGTTACGCTTAAACTATCGCCTTCGATCTCGATCACATCGCTACTGCTGTTTGCTGGGTGAATAATGCCATTCATTGGTTCGATTGTGTTGTAGATATTCGTGGCAACTATCTGGTCAATAGGCTCCTGCACATTCTTAATGCTTTGATCTATTTTTACAATATCGACACTGCTTATTCCATTATTTAAAGACAAGATGAACTCTGCAAGCGTATCAAGATTATCCTCGCCGGATTCATAATATCTTTCAAGTTTCGTCATTACTCCGTCTACCGCTTCAAATGCTACGCGGTTGTCGGCGGGCACAGCAGTATCCAAAAGATTTTGTAAGTCTATCAAATCGAGTAAGTTGATATATGACTCCAAATCTGTGGACGACAAAACGGTTATATCGTTTATAAGAGAACTTATATCATCAACGAGTTCCTTATTTTCCTTTACAGGATCTTCTGTTAATACAGTCTCAAGCTTTTCGGTCAACGATTGTTCTTTTCCCTGCTCGAATCCGGGTTCTTGTTCCTGCTTTGACATATTGGGAAATATTGCAGTCAAAGTATTATAAACATTTTTTAAAGTGCCGGAATAATTTGCAAAGCTGTATTTGGCAGGCGCATTTTCAGCGCCATTATACTTTTCATTAAACTCGGCGAATTGTTCGTTTATTGCTTGATATCTTTCCGACAGCATATATTTATCCGGCATACTCGGATCTTTATAAAGCGCCTCTAATTGAGAAAAATTATTTGGAATATCGTTAAAGCTATTGCGAAGTTTTTCAAGCGCCTGACTGTAAAGAGTTGATGCTGTGTTAATGTTGTCGGTAAAACCGCGATCATAAAGATCGGAATTGCTGTTTGACCCATCGGTATCATCCTGCTCTTGTTCCGCCATTAAACTGTAATGATATTCAAAATTAGATAAACCTGCCGTTTTGCTTGTGGAAAAACTGCTGTACAAGGAACCCTGCTCGGCATACATTCTGTTTGTCGGGGCAAGCCAGAATAAAAAAATCATTGCCACGGCGAACGGAACAATTACATTGAAGAGAACCTTGCAGAGACCTCTTTTAAGCTGTCCGAGATAAAAGCTGCCGCCGCCGAAAAGCCCAAAAATTGAGGAAAGCATAACTGTCTTTTCTGCGCTTTTGGTCTTTATACCTCTTATGTTTTGAGCGCGTTCGTCAGGAACCGATTTGAGCTGTTCTTTGATTTCTTTTGCCTGCTGCGGCGAAATATCCCGCTCAAATTTTTCCAGGCACAGCCTTGCGTTATCATTATCCATTATTTTTCCCCCGAGTAGAAATAGTCAATGATTAATTAATTTAATCACATAGCTATTATATAACTAAATAATCTAATAAGTCAAGCCCTTTGATTAAAATATTTAATATAATTTAGTCATGTGAGGCAATACTGATTGAGAGGAATAAATTGATTGGAGAGATTAAATGATCAGATTATTTGAGTTGAGAACCGAAAAGGAGCTTTCCCAGCGGAGCATTGCAAAAATTATGAATGTTAGCCAAGGGACTTATAACAATTGGGAAAATTCCAATACCCAGCCCTCAATAGAACAGCTTATTGCGCTTGCCAGGTTTTTTGATGTTTCGGTGGACTATCTTATAGGCAATTCCAACAATCTTGAGCTGAATAAAAATTATTTATCGGACAGGCAGCGCGAAATTCTGAAATTGACATTCAGTGCGGAGCCTGAGGTGCAAGACGCGGTTATAACTATTTTAAGTGCACGGTCAAAGCAATAAATAAAATTTGCGGCGGCGCGAAATATTTCGCGCCGCCGCTTTGAAATTCGGTATTCTCCCGCCCTGTTGCGAGGAGATTTTTATTTATATTTAAAGCTTTGCCACTCCCGTTCTGCGGGCTGCCGCCGAAACAGCCTCGGCAACCTTCTGGTGTGCGGTCTTATCGTACGCATAGGGCAAAATAAAGTCAACTGAAAGTTTGTCGTCGGGAACGCAGCTTGCAATGCCACGCGCTGCGGCAATCATCATTTCTGAATTTATAGTAGTGGCGCGGACGTCGAGAGCGCCGCGGAAGAGCCCCGGAAACACAAGCACGTTGTTGATTTGGTTCGGATACTCGGAAGAGCCGGTCCCCACTACCTTTGCGCCGGCGGCAAGAGCTTCGTCGCGGGCAATTTCGGGCACTGGGTTAGCGCAGGTGAACACTATTGCGTCCTTTGCCATTGAAGCCACCATTTCGCGGGTGACGCAGTTTGCGACGGACACGCCGATAAAGACGTCCGCACCCGCCATGGCGTCGGCAAGCTTGCCCTTAAGCTTTTTACGGTTGGTCACCTTTGCGATCTCCTGCTGGGCAGGGTTGACGGATGTATCGCCCTCGCAGATTATGCCGCGGCTTGCGCACATGGTTATATCTTTAACGCCCATATTCAAAAGGAATTTGGCAATGGCTATACCCGCGGCGCCGGCTCCGTTGATCACGATTTTAAGGGACGTAAGCTCCTTTTTAACGATTTTAAGAGCGTTTAAAAGAGCCGCAGCCGTCACGATCGCCGTGCCGTGCTGGTCGTCGTGGAATACGGGAATATCAAGCTCAGCCTTAAGCCTTGTTTCGATTTCAAAGCAGCGCGGGGCGGATATATCCTCCAAATTTATACCCCCGAACGAACCCGCAAGCAATTCGATAGTACGGATTATTTCCTCGGTGTCCTTTGAGCGGATACAGAGAGGAAACGCATCGACTCCGCCGAACTCCTTGAAAAGCGCGCATTTGCCCTCCATTACGGGCATGCCGGCTTCGGGACCGATATCGCCCAAGCCGAGCACCGCAGTTCCGTCCGTTATTACGGGAACGGTGTTCCAGCGGCGGGTGAGCGTGAATGATTTTTCTATATCCTCGTGAATTGCCATACAGGGCTCGGCAACGCCCGGCGTATATGCAAGGGAAAGCTCCTCCCTGCTCGATACGGGAACACGCACCTTCGTCTCTATTTTACCCTGCCATTCGGCGTGCCTTTTGAGCGATTCTTGTCTGTAATTCATATATATCTCCTGCACTATGTTTTCGGATATATTTTATCACCGCAAACCGAAAATGTAAAGTGATTTATAAAAACTACGGGCGCGGCTTTTAAAGCCGCGCCCGCGTTCATGCTAAACCGTTGAGAACGGTTATCTTATCAGTCCCAGTCACCGAGGAAATTCAGCGTGAGATAAGGAGCCTGAATGTGCTGGTCGTCACCGTCTACGGTAACTGCAGTCCACCTCTCTTTCAAATCAAATCTGCAGACATTAGTAGCAGCTTTTATAGAAACCTGCTCACGTGAAGAATATGCGTTGACGTTGCTGAAGTTTGCACCTTTATCATATATGCCAATATCTATTGTAGCACAGTTTGTTGCATAGGTATGGTCACCAGCCCATTGTCCCCACAGTGCAGACGCATTCTTCTGAGGGATCTCGTTAACGTTTATGCCTTTCGCCGAGAAACTGGGGATTGCAACAAGGCAGCCCGTGATCTTAACGTCGGAATAGCCGCCCTTGTGATATCCGTAGATACCGCTGCAGCGCACGCCGTCTGTAGCAAGGATGTTGCCATAGTACATGCAATTGGTTATTTCAAGAGCATAGCTTGCGGTTTGATCCTCGTAGCAGCCTACCATGCCGCCGAAGTCGGAATATACATTGCAATTGGTCACAACGGCGCAGTTGCTGATATAGATCTGCGAACCTATATTGTCGTCTTTCTCGCACTGTACAAGTCCGATAAGACCGCCCGAACGCGAGTCGTTGTAGGTTGCCTTTATCAAGCAAGTGGTCTCTGCGGAAACGTCGTTGGTAAGAGATACCTGGTCGATATATACGGGAACGGACTCCGTTTCGCCTACCGTACCTATAAGAGCAGCTACACGCTGGTCACCGCTGGCGTTGATATTCTTCATTGCGATATTGTAGAAGTAGCCGCCGTAGCATGTACCTACTACAGCTACAACACGATAACCCTCAAGGTCGATATTCTCAAACTTAACGTTCATTATCGTGCCGCCCTTGACCTGATAGAATACGTTGGACGTGTTGGAGCCTGCCGAAGAACTTGTGCCGGCCTTAGCGGTGATGTTCTTAATGGTGTGGCCCGCGCCGTTGAAAAGACCCGTGAAAGGCTTAGCGGATTTAGTCCACTGTGCCCAAGTATCACCCTCGAAATCGAGGTCGCACGTCAGCTTATAGATGGTCGTAGAAGGATTCTCGCTGCCAATCTTTGCGCCGCCTGCGATCTTTATAAAATCGGCCTTGGTGCTGATGTCAACAACATTTACTTCTGCGGTATATACTGCGGAAGAGGTTATGTCGCCGTTGTTGTTGCCGAGTGCGTAGTAGATATAGTACCCGGCTGTGTTGGCGTTTTCATACTCGAACTTAATGCTTACGCCCTCAAATGATTCGATCTGAACGTCGGTGTAGTCTTTAATGCTTTCCTTGGTCACATCGTTAAGAGGCGTGGAAGATACAACGGTGTATATCTTGCCCTTCGGGCTGTTGACTGCGCCTGCAATGGAGAAGCCATCGCGATAAACCACAACTTCGGATACGGGAGCCACAGCATCCTCGGGGGTATTGAAGTCAACCTGCGCATCAGGGCTTGCATTGTAGATATGAATGGTCAATGAGCTCTTTTCTTCACCCATTTTTGCGGTGTAGGTTATGGTAAATACGCCTGCGTGCGAAGGGGTATAGCCCTTTACTTCTATCTTAGGCGTGTTGCCGTTCTCCTGCCATTCATACTTTGCGGAAATCTCATACTTATCTTCGGGAAGGAGCTTGCCGTTGTAATCGTATCCGTTTTCAACAGTGATAGTGGGCTCCCTGTAGATAGTGTAGCTATCGAGAATTATGCTGGAACCGTCCGCGAGCACTTTACCGTCGGCGTCGGTTGCAATAAGTTTGCCCAGTTTATATTCGTTCTTAACTACGGTAAGTTCAAATTCCTTTGTTGCCGTAACTTGCGCATCTCCCGTACCATAGGTAAGAGTTGCTGTGAGCGTAACATCCTTATTTTCTGTAGCGTCACGGTTTACAATGACAGCAATTGTCCTTACCATAGACACGGATTCTTTAATGGCTTCGGTATCTATAGTAAGCACATCCGTGTTATCTGTCGACCAGGTTATAGTAACTATACCACTTGTGCCAGCCATCTGGGTGGGAACTTCAAAATCCTGATATACGGCGCCCAAATCAACGGGTATAACAAGCGCGTTCTTTGCCCTTTCAACTATGGCAGAGTTTTCGTTTTTAGCATCTGCATACGGATTTTCCGCTTCGAAGTATTCGTAACCGCTCTGGCTCGTTTTGCTGAGATCGGCACCGAGATCAACACCGTTTATATATGCGCCCCTATTCTTTATTTTAAGTATAGAGCCCATATTTACGGAGCCGTCGGAATTGCGGAGTTGCTTGTGTATGGGGGTCGCCGATTTATAGGAATCTTTACCTGTAATGTTATACGTTAAAGTTTCGCCGTCTTTAACCACGGGAAGCTGTTCAAACACATCAGAAGCAACAAGAGCCGTAGTCTCCTTGCCGGTTATACCGTTCTTGGCATCCGCGTCGAGCGCTCCTTCTATTTTATAATACTTCCTGGTAGCTGCTGTATTGCCGCGGGTGAGAATACTGTTGCGTACTGTTCCGCGGTATTCGTCGCTCTCTATCTCATCGGGAAGTACACCCTTAACAGACAGCGTGTTTTCAATGATATTATAGCTGTTCTCGTGGCGCGACAGGTCTATATTGGACGACCAGTCGGAAGATTCTTCACCGTTGGACTTGTTTATAACCTCGCCGGTTTCGTCACTTACCAAACGGCTGTTGTCGTAGCTGGTGCAGTTTTTGATGGTTATAACGCCGGGGTTGGAGTTATCGGTGAAGCCGTGCAGCCTGTTATGGAAGGCAAGGCAGTTATAGATATAAACGTCTGCCTCCATGTTTTCGCCGCCGAGTTTGAAGCCGTTGCCGTCGCCATTTGCCGTGACATATTTGTCTGCATAAACAGCTTTATCCTCAAGTTTGTCTTCATGCGCGTTGGGGAATTTGGCATTATATACATCTTGCGTAGACTCTATAAAGCCGTTTTCAAAGGCAACGCAGTTATAAAGAATAACCGTACCTATATTGCCCGAATCGTTCTTTGCATAGAGATCCCAGCCGTCGTCGGAGTTACGGTATGCTATACAGCCGTCGAATACGTTGCCGTAACCTACCGTGAGCTTCGCCGCGAAACCGTCGGCGTTTTCGCCTGCGGATTCGTTGTCGTAATTGTTGTGTGAAGTGCAGTTTTTAATGAGGTTGTAGTTAGGCCACTGGCGGATCGAAGTTAAAATTTCAGCCGATCTGCCAAGTTGCAAGCCTGTGTCGCGGCAGAAAGAAAACTCGCAATTTTCTATAGTGTTATAGCTACCGGCTATAAACATGCCGTTATCGCCCGCTCCCTCGATATTGATGCCGGACCAATATACGTAGTTTCCGTAAATCTGTACGCCACGAGGTCCAAACGTCTGGGAATAGAATGTAAGCACAGGTGTTGTGCCTTCTTCAGCTATAATCTTTATATAGTTATTGTAAGTACCGCTTTTCCTGAACACCAAACCGGCGGTCGGACTTAAATTGTCGTCCCCGGTTGGGGTTGAGTTGGTGGTATCACTATTTCCAAGCTCATAGGTGCCGCCTTTTACAATGACGGTGTCGCCGGGACCGACAGGAGACTTGGGCGATTCCTCGTATTCGTCATAGAGCAATGTGCCTATACTGCCGGGGTGGGTTGCAGAATATTCATCACCGGAACCATCGGGCGAAACATAGTATGTTTTGCCGCCGCCCTGCTGCTGTTGTGCGCCGCCCCAAGCCGTTGCAATAACATTGTGCCCGAGATCGGTTTCCGCCTGGATATATGAATTGCCATTTTTATTAACATTTACTAACGCCAAGGTTCCGGCTACAGCCGAAGCCGCCACAGCGAGTACGGCAATTCCCGAAAATACTTTCTTTTTAACATTAGATTTCATAAAATTCTTTTACCTCCTCGCTTAATTAGTTTTAGCCTCAACGCCAAAGAGCCAAAGTTTACCGGATTTGCTGTCGTCAGTATTAGCGTTAAGCACACCTACCAATGTAAGCGTCTGCCCTTCGGTTAAGGTAACTTCTATCGTCGCTATCTTTTCACGCTTTGCTATCGCTGAGGTTTGCGCCTCCCCACCGGTTACTGTGTATTTTATGCTTCCCGCTCTGTCTGAGTTGAAGCCATCGTTTGCTAAACCTACGTAAACACGTAATGTTACGTTCGCCTTTGCCGTTATTGTTACAGATGCTCCTGTTTCTACAGTTTCACTTGCATTAGGCGTTGTCGCATCCTTTTGCTTTAAGCCCTGCAAGAACGTCTTGCTGCTACCGTCAAGCAACTGCGCGGTTACCGCTTTGCTAGAGTTGCCTACACCGGCCGACGTGTCTTTACCTATTGAATAAATCATATCGCCAGAAGCGGTTACCGTGAACAACGAATTATCTTCAATGTTCGTCCCAGCCGTTATAGTAGCTTCTGCCTCGGGCACCGCTGTATCGGGCACAAGGAATGATTCACTTGCGCCTGCGGGAGCCGAGCCGCTTTCACCTTGAGCTTCAACGCCAAAGAGCCAAAGTTTACCGGATTTGCTGTCGTCAGTATTAGCGTTAAGCACACCTACCAATGTAAGCGTCTGCCCTTCGGTTAAGGTAACTTCTATCGTCGCTATCTTTTCACGCTTTGCTATCGCTGAGGTTTGCGCCTCCCCACCGGTTACTGTGTATTTTATGCTTCCCGCTCTGTCTGAGTTGAAGCCATCGTTTGCTAAACCTACGTAAACACGTAATGTTACGTTCGCCTTTGCCGTTATTGTTACAGATGCTCCTGTTTCTACAGTTTCACTTGCATTAGGCGTTGTCGCATCCTTTTGCTTTAAGCCCTGCAAGAACGTCTTGCTGCTACCGTCAAGCAATTGCGCGGTTACCGCTTTGCTAGAGTTGCCTACACCGGCCGACGCGTCTTTACCTATTGAATAAATCATATCGCCAGAAGCAGTTACTGTGAACAATGAATTATCTTCAATATTCGACCCAGCCGTTATAGTAGCTTCTGCCTCGGGCACCGCTGTATCGGGCACAAGGAATGATTCGGTTTTTGCCGGTCCACTTGCCTGAGTTATAGTATAGGTTACGTCGGCGGTCTTGGAAATTTTTTCGCCCTTGGCATTTGCTTCGGTATAGGTTGCCGTTGCCGTTTTGGCCTCGCCTGCTACCTTTGTATCAACGCCCGAAAGAACGACCTTTTCGGTTACGTCCTTGGTCTCGCCGTTTGCATAGGTCGCAGTGAACTTCCAGGTTGAGGATATGCTGTCTTTTGAACTTGCTTCCTGCTCGGTGAGGGTGCCTTCGGCAGAGCTATCCCAAGCGAGGGATACAAGATCGTTGACAACATAAACTAAAATAAAGCTGGAAGGCGTCCAATCCTTATCCATTTTGTAAAAACCATTTACCGTTGCCCAAATCTGGTATACGCCACTGCCGAGACCGGAAGTTTCGGTGAGCTTTTCGCTGCCGCTGTAAAGCTCTACAGTATAATCCTTATCGGTAAGCGTGTTGACCGTTTCACCCGTTTCCGATACAACTTCCACTACGATTTTGGTTAAATCAATAGTGGCTGTTTTTTGCGTTTCGGAAAGCTCGATCGTATCGGGCGTGCCCGTTGCAAGCGAAACTTTGAGACCGGGGCCGTCTACAAAAATCACAACCCGAACGATATATGAAGTTTCCTTAGTAACGCCATCGAAAGTATATGAAACTTTGATTTCGTAAGAGCCGTAAGCACTCTTATTGTATGCGCTGCTGTCAATCACAAGGTTGGGATCCGTCAACTCAACAGTTTTGCTGTTTGACTCGCTGCCTTTTGTGAAAGTCGCCGTTACAACAAGTCCCGCTGTACTGAACTCCTCGCCAACTTCATACTTCGTCTTCGTGTTTGCGGTATCGAGCGAAATAGAAGAAAGAACCTCGGGGTCCTCTTTCTCGCCGCCGCAATTGCCGCAGCCGCCACTGCATGCAACAGCAAATACCATTGTAAAGGCAAGAACTATTGCAATTATGGCGGGCAAAAGTTTTTTGAGTTTTTTCATTGTTTCCTCCATTTTTATTTTTTGCTAAACTTAAAATATTATCGCGGCAGTCCGTTAATATTTGCGGTGTAGCGGTCCCTCTCCGCTACACCCCGATTTATTGGAGGTCTGCCGACAATAAATCATTTTTTAACAGCATATATTCTATCACCCGCGGGCGGGGCATGTCAAGACGTTTAGGTAAAATATTTCTTTTTTTGTTACACATTTACATATTGCAGGCGTATAGATTTTTGCTAAAAATCAAAAAGCGAAAAATAATAAAAAATCAGCCGCCGCGCCATGCGGCGCGGCGGCATCGATATTCCTATTATATAAATATGTTGCGGCACTCATCCGTATCGTGCCGGATATTCAACCTTGCCTACTTTGTATGAACGAAGCGGATTTTTACAGCCCGTATTGACGGGCTGTAAAAATCCGCCTGTGCCGTGATATGAAAAAGTTTTAACCCGCTTCTCGCAGGTGGGTGCGGCGGAACGGAACCTCGGACTTTCCGAAACCAGACCTTGCCTATTCCCGCAAACGACCGCTCCCTTTTGTATATTGTGGATTACGAATTCCCCATACCACGAACACCGCAGACTCTATATTAATATGTGCAAATCCCGCAGCACATGTGAAGGGCACGCGGAATTTTCAAATATTATTTTAACACATACCAATGTAAAACGCAACAAGAAAATTTTTACATATCGAAAATTATTTTGCCGCGGTATTTTTATTTGCTTGATTTTTGGGGGCGTTTGCCGTAAAATTATAAAAAAATCATTAAAAATTTTTGCGAGGCTATGTATGCAAGAGATCACGGGCGTTATTCCATGCTCCTCCACTCCCTATTGCGAATTCAAAAATCATGTCGGCGAGGTCGTAACCATTAAGGGCGCTATCCATAACATAAGGGATATGTCGGACTTTGCTTTTATTCTTGTAAGGACTGCGCGCGAGCTTATCCAGTGCGTTTATTCGCCCGAATTTTCGGACTACAGGCTCACCCCCGACGTCGTTGAACAGGCGGCGGCAAGGATAACCGGCAAGGTTGTCCCGAGCGAAACGCGCGACGGAAGCGAGAGATACGAGCTCCAAATCCACAATATCGAGCTTTTGTCCGTACCCGCCGATATTCCGCCCGTCGTAATATCCAAAAAACAGGTCGTATGCGATCTTGCGGTGAACCTCGACTATCGTCCCGTTACTTTGCGCAACCCCAAGGAGCGCGCCATTTTCAAGATACAAGAGGGAATACAGCGCGGGTTCCGCGAGTATTTGCAGAGCCAAAACTTCACCGAAATACACACGCCTAAAATCAACTTTGCGGGCGCAGAGGGCGGCACGAACGTCTTTAAGCTCGACTATTTCGGAAAAACCGTGTTCCTCGCGCAGAGCCCGCAACTCTACAAGCAGGCGCTCGTGCCCGTTTATGAGCGGGTGTTCGAAATTGCGCCCGTATTCCGCGCAGAGCATCATGATACCTCGAGACACCTGAACGAGTATATTTCGATGGACTTCGAAATGGGATATATAGAGAGCTTTACCGACATTATGAATATGGAGACGGGCGCGCTCAAATATATAATGAATTTACTTAAAACGGAGTACAAGCCCGAGGTCGAACTGCTTAAAGTCGATATCCCCGAAATCACTTCTATTCCTTGCATTAGATTTAAGGACGCGAAGGAGCTTTGCGTGAAGAAGCTGAAAAATATTACCGATATGAAGGACTTCGAGCCCGAGGAAGAGGCATTTTTGGGCAAGTGGGCTAAGCAGCAATATAATTCGGACTTTTTGTTCGTGACCCACTACCTTTCGAAAAAACGCCCCTTCTACACCATGGACGACCCCGACGACCCCGAGGTTACGCTGTCGTTCGACCTGTTGTTCCGAGGCATAGAGATCACGAGCGGCGGACAGCGTATACACGACTACAATATGCAGGTCGAAAAGATGAAACGGCTGGGAATGAACCCCGACGAATTCGAAACCTATCTTATGCTCCACAAATACGGAGCTCCCCCTCACGGCGGGCTTGGTCTGGGGCTCGAAAGATTGACGATGCATCTGCTCGGTTTCAAAAACGTGCGGTATGCCGCAATGTTCCCCAGAGATATAAACAGGGTCACCCCTTAAATTTTTCGCCATTAAAAGCTTGCGGCGGAGCGCATTTTGCGCTCCGCCGCTTAAATTTTATTTATCACCTTATGAAATTAGTCGTTTCCTTGGGGATATCGACGGGCTTTTCCAGCTCGGTGCCCTTAACGCTTGCAAGAAGCTTCAAAAGCCATGCCATGTTGCTGCCGACCGTGCGCATGACAGATACGCCCTCCTCGTCCCGCATAACGTCCTCGGGTGTGTAGCCGTGGACCATATTCCAATATTTCGAGGGCACCTGTATCATATTGTTGATGCCTATGTATTTATTGAGCACGTCGTACGAAGCCGTGGTGCCCGCACGGCGCGCGGAAACCACCGACGCGGCGGGTTTTAAGCGCATATGCGAGCCGTATGCCATAAATAATCTGTCCATCGCCGAAACCATGGCGCCGTTGGGCGAGGAATAGTGCACGGGCGCGCCGAACACATAGCCGTCCGCCTCTTTGATTTTTTCGCCGACCGAGTTTATAGGGTCGTCGGAATAGACGCATCTGCCAAGCTTTTTGCAAGCCCGACAACCGACGCAGCCGCGTACGGGACCGTTGCCAAGCCAGACAAGCTCTGTTTCCACTCCCTGTGCGTTGAGTTCCTTTTCAACTATGGTGAGCGCAGTATAAGTGCAGCCGTTTTTATTCGGGCTGCCGTTCAAAAGTAAAACCTTCATATCTTTTTAATGACCTCCTCTATGACAGGCATATATTTTTCGGCGTAGCCGGGAGCGTTCGGATGAGTTGCGTCGCCCCTGCCCCAGCCGTAGGAATCGTTGGTGTATTTGTCCCGCATCACGGGATCGAAGGTGTTCAAGTCGCTTTCTGAATATATATCGGCTACCGATATACCCCACTTTTTGCAGAGCTCCAGCGCGCGCTCGCCGTAGAGCCGCTGAAAATAATCGTCGCGTCTGCCCATTCTGTGCGGACGGACAAAGAGCAATTTAGCCTGCGGGAAGTACTTTTTGAACGCATGGACGATATTTTCAAAGCAATTCGTAAAAGTGGAATTTTCTGTACGCACGGAAAAAATATCGAAGCTTTCAAAGCCTTCGGTAACCTCGCCCAGCGGAACGTCGCAGACTTTGCCGTCGGTCATATTGCAGTCGTTTGTAAAGCCGTCGAAAACTATGTAGTCGGCGGCAGCGCCGTCCCGTACTGCCGCTCGGACCTGCTCGACAATCCAGTTTTTACCAGCATAGTAGCCAACGCGCGCGCCGCCGACGCAATACTTTGTGACCGAAAAGCCCAAATCCTTTGAAAGATATTCGCCGACGCCCACGCCGCCGTTGCCCGACCCGTACATTATGCTGTCTCCGAATACCAACAGCTTTTTACCGCTGAAATCAACCATATGTACCCTCTCAATGTATTGACCTATAAAATTCTACTACCGCATAAAAAATATGTCAACACATAAAAGACAAGGTCGGCGGAATTTTCTTCCGCCGACCTCTCTTTTTCCCCTATTTGTTCAGCTTTTCCGCCGTTTAAAATAAGTACCCTTGTGGGTTATATCAATATAACATAAACAAATCGCGATGTCAATAATAAAGCCGCATATTTGTGCAGATTGCACAAATATGCGGCTTACAGGCATTACATTTTATAAATAAATCTATGGCAGTTATCGCACTCCACCACTCCGCCGGTGAGAAGCTTTTCCTTGCCGGCAAGCGAGAGTTCGGAGCCGCACTTGGAGCATCTGCCGTCCTTTTCGGGGCATAGAATGGGGAATATACGCTCGCTTCGCTTAGATTGATAGCGCTGCATTACTTCGGGCGCGATATCCTGTGAAAGTTTTACGAGCTCCGCCTTAATCACCTCGCTCTCCTTGCGCTTTTCAGCCTTGAGCTTTTCGTATGCCTCCTGATATTCCTTGCCCTGCTTCTGCATAGCCCTGTTCTTGGTGTAGAGCGTCTGGAACTCCTCGTTGGATTCCTTGATGGCTTTGGTAAGCGCGTTTACCTCCTGCTTTATGGCTCTGAGCTTTTCGGATATCTGCGCCAAGTTCTTTTTATAGAATGACGTGTCGGCGCCGCCCTCCAAAAGTTCGTCGAGATTTTCAAATTCCGCAAGGGTCTCTGAAACGTCGGCATACCTCTTGTTGAGTTCCTCGAGCGTTGAAGCAAGCGACAACGCTTTGCCGTCGAGAGCTTCGAGACGCTCGGCTGCCTTTGTTACAAAGTTCACCGCCTGCGCAAGGTTTTTTCTCTCCTGAGAGCCGGCAAGCTCGCGCTCGACCTTTAAGAGCTTTTCATCCTCTTCCTGATATTTTAGCAATTTTTCTACATAAACAGACATATATACTCCCATCGAGCTTATAAAAGATCGCCGTCGCAGAAGTATGCGGCGGGAACGTTAAGCTCCTCAATTATTTTATCGTAAATTTTATTGAAGCCGTAGTTTTCGGCAGCGTAGTGCGTAAGCACGACTATCGAAATACCGCGAGCCAAAAGTTCCGCGATATGGTGGTGTTTCATATCCGAGGACACAAACACGTCCGCGCTCTCCGCGGCGGCAAATTCTATGGCTTCATCGTCGCAGCCTGCGCCGCAGAAGGACGCCGCGCGGGCGACCGTTTTGTTGCCTTCGCCATAATATATTACCCTTTGGGAATTGAAATTATTTTTGATAAACTCAACATAGTCGCTCAATTTGCGGGGTTTGATATCATAAACTCTGCCATATGCTCCCCCGTCGAGTTTGATCATGGTCTTGCCCGCGTCTCCGCCCAAACCGCGCATCATCCGGTAGTCTATTCCCTCGGGCGCGGCGTCGAAATTGAGATGCATGGATATTACGGATATGCCGCTTTTAAGGCACTCTGCAATAAGTCTGCTTTTACGGTCGCCGACCTTGACGGAGCTGAGCGGTCCGAATATTGCCGGATGATGGGTGACTATGGCGTTAAAGCCAAGCTCTTTTGCTTTTTTAAGCGACTTTTCGGATAAATCGAGCGAAAAAAGCACGCCGTTTATATCCTCGCCGCTGTCAACAAGTATGCCGCTGTTGTCGTACGCACCGCACCTTTTACAAAAATCCGCGGATATTGAAAGCGGTCCTATGTATTCAAGCAGCCCCAAAAGCTCATTCGATTTCACCGTTTAAAAACTCCTCAGTAAATTTTATGCTTCCGGTAATTTCCGCGCGGTGCTCCGCGCTTAGATTACGTGTAAGATACTCCCGTTTCTTTTGTATGCTTTCTTTCAAAAAATCACCCAAAGCGCCGTTGAGGTCGCCGTAGCCGAACTCGAGGCGGGCGGGCGTGTATGTATTTTTATTGCCGCGTTTGTTGCCGCATATAACAAAATAATATTTTCCGCCGCTCTCGAACACATCGTCGCGGATTATCCCCGCCCCACTGTCCAAAAGATACCGGCGCACTTCGCGCACGTTGCGCATGGGCTGCAAGACAAAATTTTCGGGGATATATGCGGACTTCAAAATAGAGACGATCTCCTCGCCGCCCATACCCGCAATCAGCACAAGCTCGGGCGATTTTTCTATTTTTTCAAGTCCATAACAGCATACAGGTGTGCATTTTCCGCTCCGCACATACTTTTCGAGTACCCTCTCCGCCTTTTTGAGACACTTTCCGCTGACGTCGGAGACAATGGCGCTTTCGCAAAGATTGTTCCTCAGCATGTACAGGGTACAATAGCCGTGGTCGCAGCCGACGTCCGCAAAGGTTTTGCACGGAGAAAGATAGCCGCAGAGCTTTTTTATTCTGTCCATCAGGTATCGAGGAAGTCCTTGAGGTGCTTTGAGCGGGAGGGATGGCGGAGCTTTCTCAAAGCCTTTGCCTCGATCTGGCGGATACGTTCCCTCGTAACGTTAAATTCCTTGCCCACCTCTTCGAGAGTTCTGGGTCTGCCGTCGTCAACGCCGTAGCGAAGTCTTAACACCTTTTCCTCGCGCGGGGTAAGGCTGTTGAGAACGCCGAGCAGCGTCTCCTTAAGCATTGTAGTCGACACGCTGTCCGACGGGGTCACCGTGGTTTCGTCCTCGATAAAATCGCCGAGGTGGCTGTCCTCCTCCTCGCCTATGGGCGTTTCCAATGAGACGGGATCCTGCGCTATCTTCTGTATTTCGCGCACACGCTCCTCGCTTATGCCCATTTCCTTGGCTATTTCCGCCGCGGTGGGATCCCTGCCGTATTTTTGCAGAAGTATGCGGGACACGCGTGTGAGTTTGTTTATAGTCTCTACCATGTGCACGGGGATCCTTATAGTCCTCGCCTGATCGGCTATAGCTCTTGTGATCGCCTGTCTTATCCACCATGTGGCATATGTGGAAAACTTGAAGCCCTTTTGGTAGTCGAACTTTTCAACCGCCTTCATGAGCCCCAGATTGCCTTCCTGTATCAAATCGAGAAATAGCATGCCGCGGCCCACGTAACGCTTTGCGATGGAAACGACAAGCCTCAGGTTGGCTTCTGAGAGCTTCTTTTTCGCCTCTTCGTCACCCTCCTGCATCCTGCGGGCAAGCTCTATTTCGTCGTCCGCCGAAAGAAGGGGGACTCTGCCGATATCCTTGAGATACATCTTTACAGGGTCGTCGAGCCCGATATCGGAGAGCGCCTGCTCGTAGAGCTCCCTGTCGCGCTCGGCTTCGTCGATGATCTGTATCCCCGCCTCGGCTATCGACTTATAAACAAAGTCCATTTGCGCGGGCGTGGTTTCGTACTTCTCCATGATATCGCACAGGCTGTTGGTCGTTATAGACCCCTTTGCACCGTGCGCGTCAATGATCTGTTTTACAATTTCATACAATTTCTGGTCGGATAAATTCATTTTTATCTCCGCTTTAAATTTTCCTTTTGGTTTGTATAAGTTCTTGCATGACCTGCACCATTTTAAGGCGGGCTGCACTGTCTTGTTCCTTTTCTATAAGCGCCTTCATATTGGCTATACGGCTGTCTATTTCATCCGATTTAAGTCTCTTTATACAGTCGTAAAAATATTTTTCTGCGACCTCGCCTTTGAAGCGGTCGCCGTCGGAATAGTCGAGTATGTGGCACAGTTCCGAATATTCTTCACTGTCCTCCTCGAAAAATTCAAAGAGCTCCGCGGGCTGTATGCGCTCATCCATGAGCTGTTTTGACTGAATATATTTTGCGATTATCGAATGAACGTCGTTTGAAAATGCGATGTCGGTTATGGGGATCTCGGCGGCGAACCTTGCGCCGAACAGGTATGCGGCAATTACATACCGCGAAGCCCGCCCGGAAACGGTTGCGTTATCCTTGCGCACGGAGAGCTTTTGCGGCTCCGGCTTATCCTCCTTTGGCGAGGCGTTGAGATCGCGCTTTAAGGATTCGTACGTTATGCCCGAAATATCTCGCAGCGCCTTTAAAAGATCCTCCTGCTCGGTGGCGCTGTCTGCCGTTTTTATCACCTTGAGCGCCTCTGCCACAAATTTGCGTTTTTCCTCGCTTTTTGTGAGATCGTATTGAGTTCTTAATGCATGGAGCTTAAAATCTATGAGGGGCATCGCCCTGTTCAGACAGCTCCGGTAGCCCTCCGCGCCAAGCTGCTTTATGACGTCGTCCGGGTCAAGGTCGTCCACGAGGGGAACGACCTTGACGTTCAATCCCTCGTTCTTCAAAATTTCAAGCCCGCGCAAATTGGCATGCTGACCCGCGGCGTCTCCGTCATAGCTTATCAAAACGTTGTCGGTATATCTCTTGATGAGTCTTGCCTGATCCTGCGTAAGCGAGGTGCCCATGCTTGCGACAACATTCTTAAACCCAGCCTGATAGAGCGACAATGTATCCATATACCCCTCTACCATTATGACTTCCCTTATAGTTTGGGTAGTTTTGAGCTTTTTTAAAAGATTTATGTTGTAGAGCGTTTTGCTCTTATTGAAGATAATAGTATCCTTTGTGTTTTTATATTTGCCGAAATCGACCTTTTTGAGCGCCCGCCCGCCGAAGGCGATCACTTCGCCCATGGCGTTGATTATAGGAAATATCAGTCTCCCGCCCTGAGAATCGACAAGTCTGCCGTCGACCGAATTGATAACGCCGCTGTCGAGCATATCCTGCTTTTCATAGCCCTTTCTCAAAAGATATGCCGGCAAACTTGTGAAATCGAGCGACGCGCCCAAGCCGAAGGTGCGGACTATGCCGGAGGGGATCTGCCTCTTTAATATATATTCGATATGCTTGTCCGCTTTGCCTGAATTGAGATTGTCAAGGTAGAAATGCGCGGTGTCGTTCAAAATTTTGAGCAATATATCGCGTTTTCTCTTCTGTTCCACCGTCTTTTGGTTGTCGTAGCTTGTCTGCGGCATGGGAAGTTTTGCCCTCTCCGCCAGCAGTTTGACCGCGTCCATAAAGTCGATGTTCTCCATCTCCCTCACAAATTTTATAACGTCGCCCGACTCTCCGCAGCCGAAGCAGTGATAAAACTGTTCGGGCTCGCTCACGGAAAACGACGGCGTTTTTTCATGGTGGAACGGGCAGCACGCCCAATAATTGGAACCGCGCTTTTCAAGGCTTATATAGCTTGAGACTACGTCTACTATATTGAGTTTTTCCTTAAGAGTTGCGATAAACTCGGTGAAAACGTCTGCCATTCTAATTGCTTTCGTCTATAAACGTCCATCCGCGGGGGACAAAGATCTGGTTGAACATATACACGGCATAGCGGTCGGTCATCGAGGAAAGATAATCGCATGCCACCTGTTCGAGAGAGTAATTTTCAAGAAGCCTTGTGTAGGTTTGGGGGAGTTTGTCCGCATTGTGCACAAAATATTCATACATCGCGGTGAGCATCCTCTCCGCCTTTTGTTCCTCTCCCTTCGCCGTGCCCGAATAATAGACCTTTTCGAACATAAACGAACGGAGTTCCTCGCTCGCCTCTTCGGTCTCGGCGTCCATTTTTACGAAATCGCAGCCGTAGCTCGTTTCATAGACCGAGCTTATCGCCTTGCTTATGCGCGCGCTCGAGCTGTTGCCGAGCACCCTGCGGATCCTTTCGGGCACGTCCTTTTCCGTTAAAAGTCCGGCGCGGACGGCGTCGTCAAGGTCGTGGTTTATATAGGCGACCCTGTCGGCTATGGACACGCACATGCCCTCCAACGTGGCGGGCGTGCCGTTCTTCGGATGGTTCAAAATGCCGTCGCGTACCTCGAACGTAAGATTCAAGCCCTTTCCGTCCTTTTCGAGTACGTCGACCACCCTCAGGGACTGCTCGTTGTGCTTGAAGCCTTCGGGTGAAAGCTTATTCAATATCTTTTCGCCGCTATGCCCGAACGGCGTATGCCCCAGATCGTGACCTAAGGCTATGGCCTCGGTCAGATCCTCGTTGAGGCACAGAGATCTGGCTATGCTCCTTGCTATCTGAGCCACGTCCAAGGTGTGGGTCAAGCGGGTTATATAATGGTCGCCCTCCGGCGAAAAGAATACCTGTGTTTTGTTTTTGAGTCTTCTGAAAGCCTTGCAATAGACAATTCTGTCCCTGTCACGCTGAAAGTCCGTGCGCATTTCGCACGGCTTCTCCTCTCTCTGCCTGCCCTTTGTTTGCGCAGATCTGCACGCATATGGGGAAAGAAAGCTGTTTTCTATTGCATATGTACGTTCTTTAAGACGAGGTATCTCTTTCATTTCTCATTAATTGTACGAAAATTTTTTCGGTTTTCCTTTTTTTATTGAAAAATTGTTTGAATTTTTACAAAATTACTTTGCAAAGCCGCCGCCGACGGACAAGACCTCGCCCGTAACGTAGGGGTTTTCGGCAAGGAACACACAGGCGTCTGCAACGTCCCCCGGTCTGCCGAGCCTGCCCAAGGGGATCTGGTCGATGAGATCCTCCATTTCAGCCGAAGAGAGATGGGCGTTCATTGCCGTATCTATAACTCCGGGGGAAACGCAGTTGACCCTTATCTTAGAGGGCGCGAGCTCCTTGGCAAGCGCCTTTGTAAACGCAATGAGCGCGCCCTTAGAAGCCGAATAAGCGACTTCGCAGCTTGCGCCGACCTCGCCCCAAATGGAGGCGACGTTTATTATGCAACCGTCTTTTCCTATCATTTTATCGGCCGCTTCGCGGCAGCACAGGAATGCTCCGCGCACGTTTACGCCGAATATCCTGTCCCACTCCCCGCAGCTTGTATTCTGGATGACGTTCACACGCGATATTCCCGCGTTATTCACGAGCACGTCGAGCCTGCCGAAAACGGAGAAAAACTCGTGTATCATCGAGGATACAGCCGTCTCGTCCGAAACGTCGGCGCGAAACAAAAGTGGGCAATAGCCCATCATATTGAATTCTTCCTGTGCGGCAAGCGCAGAGGGCTCGTCGTTGCAGTAATTCAGCATTACCTCGTAGCCCTTCTGCAAAAAGGCGAGAGCGATCGCCTTGCCTATTCCCTTTGTTCCGCCTGTTATAAGCGCAGTTTTCATTTTATGATCTCCGTAATTTTTTCGGCAATCTGTTCGGGCGAAAGTCCGTCGGTTATTACGGTATAGTCGGCTGCCTGTTCATAAATATGCGCCCGCCTTCTATATAAGCTTTGCAAATTAGCCTCTGCGTCGCCCTTTAAAAGAGGACGGGTATCGTCGCCGCGCAACCGCCGTGCGAGCTCGCCTGTTTCGGCTTTCAAATAAATGATTTTGCCGCAGGCGCGGAATTCAAGCACGTTTTTTTCGTCGGCAAGACAGCCGCCGCCGGTGGATATGACCGCGTTTTCGCTTGCCGCGGCTTCCTTGACCGCCTCCCGCTCCAGCCTGCGGAAATATTCCTCGCCGTACTTTGAAAAAATATCGGATATGGCGCCGTATTTTTCAACTATCAAGCCGTCAGTATCTATAAATTTCCTGCCGAGTCTTTTTGAAAGCTCAACGCCTACCGTGGTTTTTCCCGAGCCGGGCATCCCGGCAAGCACAATGTTCATAGCTTAAAGCTCTCGCCGGCGAGAATATAGCTGTTCTTGCCGAAACCGGCGACAACTCCCTTGCAGACCGCGGAAATTACCGAAGTATGGCGGAATTCCTCGCGGGCATGAACGTTCGACATGTGTACTTCTATTACCGGGACGGAAATCGCGGCGATCGCATCGCGGATAGCGTAGCTGTAATGGGTGAACGCGCCCGCGTTGAGAATTATACCGTCACACTCCGCGCTGTGAAGTTTGGAGCAGATATCCCCCTCGGAATTGCTTTGATAAAATTCACACTCGTCGTCCTTGAAATGAGCGGCGATCTCTGCATTGATCTCGTCGAGAGTCTGCACCCCGTATACGCCTTTTTCCCTTATTCCCGTCATATTGAGGTTGACGCCGTTGATAAAAAGAAGCTTCATTGTATATTCTCCTTTAGGTATTCCCCGAATAATTTTTCCGCCTGCGCGTTATCCGGCTCCGCGCCGAAATATATGCACTCCGAGAAGTAAGCCTGGTAAAAAAGCATACCCTCGCCGTTTATTATCCTCTTGCCCTGTTCCCCGGCTATTTCCAAAAACCTGCTCTTTTCGGGCGTGTATATAAGGTCTACCGCCACAGAGCACAGCGAGAGCAACTCCTCTCCGACGGGGGATTGTCCCACCGATTTATGCATGCCCACGCCCGTCGCGTTGACGATAATGTCGTAAGGCCTGATAACGATATCCTCCAATGGCTCTATTCCCTTAAATTCATGCGATAAAGCAAAGGCGTTCGCATAGAGCTTATCGTAAACGCTGACTTTTGCGCCCGCGTCCAGAAGCTTTTTGCAAACGCTCCTGCCCGCTCCGCCCGCGCCGAGCACGAGAGCCGTTTTCCCAAACGTCTCTACTCCGTTATTTTGCAGCATCATCATAAACCCGAGACCGTCGGTGTTGGTTCCGCACAGATCGCGCGTGGTTACGGTGTTGACCGCGCCGAATGTTTTTGCGTCTCCCGCGATTGTCTTTAAATGGGGAATGATCGCAAGCTTATAGGGAATGGTTACGTTAAAACCGTCAAGGTCCTCTATAAGCCCGTCTATTCTGTCCTCGAAGCTGTCCTCGGGAATGGAAATTCTCCGATAATTAATTTTATTGCCCATTTTTTTGGCGATAAAGCTGTGTATCCGCGGGCTTGTGGAGGCAGACACGTCCTTTCCTATGACCGCAAGCTTCAATTCCTTCATTTGCCCTCCTTTAAAAGCGCGGAACATTCCACGAGCAATTCCACATATTTATCCATCGGCAGTTTGATCTCGGCTGATCTGCCCTCCGATTCGGGAACTATCAGCGAGACGTCGGAATCGATATTCTTTTTGTCGAATCTCGCAAGCTCGGCGGCGTTGGCGATATCGTCGTAATAGGGGATCTTTTTTATTACCGCGGTTATGAGCGCTTTAAGGCGTTCCGCATAGCTTTTGCCGCATATATTGAGCTTTACCGCTATGTACAGCTCGTAATACATACCTATAAGCACACACTCGCCGTGTGATTTTTTGCCATAGCAAAGCTCCAGTGCGTGACCGGTAGTATGACCCAAATTCAAGGTTTTGCGCCTACCGTTCAAATCGTGCTCGTCCTCTGTTACGACGTCCGCCTTGTGCTTTATACAGTGATATGTTATTTCCTCCAAAAACCCGTGGGATCTCAGGTTTCCGATATTTTGAATGAGCAAATTATATATAGTTCCGTCGAGCGCACCGTATTTTATGATTTCACCCAAGCCGCAACGTATCTCCCTGTCGGGAAGAGTTTTTAAAAAGCGGGGATCGGCAATTACCTCTTCGGGCTGGTAGAAACTGCCTATGACATTCTTGACCCCGTCAAAGTCTATCGCCGTTTTGCCGCCCACCGAACTATCCACCTGAGCCAAAAGGGTCGTCGGGATCTGCACGAGGTGAACGCCGCGCATATAAAGGGAAGCCGCAAGCCCGGCTATATCTCCCACTACTCCGCCGCCGAAAGCGACTACGGTACAATTGCGCATCATGCCGTGATTAAGCATCTCGCGCAATATCGCCGTTAAATAGCGCATGTTCTTGCTTGTCTCTCCGGCGGGAATGATATAAACGGGAACGTTATCGCCGAAGATCCGCCATATTTCCTGACGGTACCACGCGAACACGTTGGAATCGGTCACAACAAACAGCTTTTTTTTGGGAAGTCCGGGCGCATATTTTTCAAACGTTCCGTCTCCGCAGTGGACCGTGCTCTTTTGTAGGGGGGTGTTGATTACTATATCTTTCATATCTTCAATTTTTTATACCGTTCCTTTACCTCGCGCATATTGTCGCCACCGAGCCTTGAGGACACAACTTCGGCGAGCGCCGTAGCCACAACGCTTTCGAGCACTATCTCCGCGGCGCAGATTGCGGCGACGTCGCTTCTTTCGCTTGCTGCCGTACAGGGCTCTTTAGTAACATAATCCACGGTGCGCAGCCCTTGCATGAGCGTGGGTATAGGCTTCATAGCCGCCCTTAAAACTATTTCCTCGCCGTTGGACATGCCGCCCTCTATACCGCCGGCATTGTTCGTCTCGCGGTAAAATTTTTCATCATAGTAGATTTTGTCGTGCACCGCGCTTCCGCGTAGGTCGGCAGCTTTAAAGCCCAAGCCTACCTCAACGCCCTTTATAGCTTGTACGCTCATTATGGCTCCGCATAGGACGGCGTCAAGCTTGGCCGTGTATTGCATACAGCTGCCGAAGCCGCTCTTTAAGCCGTTTACGCGGATCTCGATTATGCCGCCCGCGGTGTCGCCCTCTTCTTTGAGCTCGTCTATGAGTTCCATCGCCTGCTGCTGCTTTTCGCCGTCGAGCATGAAAAGGGGCTCCGATTTGGCGCGTTCGAGCTCCCCGAAGGAATGATATCTGCCGTCGGAAATGCCGCATACGCTCCTTACATATCCCGAAATATATACGCCGAGTTCGGCAAGATACTGCCGCATGATGCTGCCGGCAGCAACCCTTACCGCCGTTTCACGGGCGCTCGCGCGCTCCAGAATATTGCGTGCGTCGCTATGGTCGTATTTTATCATGCCCGTGAGATCGGCGTGCCCCGGGCGAACCCTTGTAAGGACTTTTTTTGCGGTGTCGCAGCCCTCGGGAGCCATTACGTCACGCCAGTTATCGTAATCCTTATTCCTGACCTCAAACGCCACAGGGCTGCCGAGCGTGCGAAGATCCCGCACGCCGCTTAAAATTTCTATTTTATCGCGTTCTATCTTCTGCCTGCCGCCTCTGCCGTAGCCGCTCTGCCGCAGGGCGAGATATCTGTTTATTTCTTTGATGTTGATTTTAAGATTGGAAGGCAAGCCCTCTATAATTCCCGTCAGCGTCTTGCCGTGGGACTCGCCCGCAGTTATGAGCTTCATTCTCATTTCTCCTTTGAAATCCGGTATTCCCCGCCTACCGTAACCGTAATCGCGCCGTGGATATCCGTACGGAATATATTGTCCCCGACATAGAGCTGAAGGTTGGCGATGTCTGTGTTCGAGGGGCATGATTTTGCGTTTTCACCGACAGTTATTACCACCGCCTCGGGCGAAATAATCTCGTAGAGCCGCGGCTCGGAATAGCCCTTGGCACAATGGTTGGCCGCCTTGACCACCATGCATGGCGCAAGGCTCACGCGGTTGCCGTTCAATGTAAATTCGCCATTTTCAAGCCGTATCATCTCCGCCATGCTCTGCTGGACCGCCGCAGTGGCGTCGCCGAGAAACATGAACCCGCGTCCTTCGTACTGCAGCCACAAAACCGCAGACGCACCGTTTATATTCTCTTCCGTCGGCGATTTGTTCATTGCATGGTACCCGCTTTCGGGAAGCTCGGTGACCGCGGGCGACATTGTCATAAAGAAATAGCCGTATTCCGCATTATATTCGCCCGAGCCGAATTGCGCCGTCTGTATATTTGCACCGCTCTTTATAATCGCCGAATAAAACCTCGCATACTCGTCGGTTATATAGAGGTTGGTAACATGCGGAATATACGCCGTGCCTATTTTTTTGTATTTTACTATTTCCGCAAGCGCGCCGCAATGCTCGCTTTTTACCGAAGTGCAGAACAGATAGTCAATTTTACTTATACCGCTCTTGTTGAGAACGTCGAGCAAATTATATACGTTACCGTAGGCGCCCGTACCGCCGTCGATGAGCATTGTTTTCCCGTCGGGAAGTTCGACAAGCGTGCAGTCGCCGAAGCCTACGTCGAGGTAGCGGACACGCATTTGTCCCCTTGGGTTTATGTCCTTGGTAAAATGCACATATGCGGAAAAATATATTATCGGAATGAAAAGGTTTGTGATTATGAGCGCAAGCATTACCGCAGCCACCGCAGAAAGAATGACAATAATCTTAAGCTTTCCCCTGTACATTTTCTTCTTTCGTTTCATAGTACACCGCTTGCGCAATTATAGGAAATTATACTTATACAAAGTTAATTATATCTTAAATTGTTTTAATTGTAAACAGAAAATATATGTTAAATACCGTTTTTTAACAAAAAGGACGCCCGACAAGCCCATTATATAAAAAGCAGTCTGCCGCAAACCGGCAGACTGCTTGGTTTTTTTATACTCAATTGCTTTTGAAATTGCCTCCGCATGGCTCGGTCAAAACAAGAGGATCCAATATTTCGTTGAGCTTTTCCTCGTCCAAAAGCCCCTCGCGCAAAACTATAGATTTTATCGGCTCGCCTGTTTTTAAAGACTCTTTGGCAATCTCCGCAGCCTTTAAATAGCCTATGTAAGGATTGAGGGCGGTGACGATACCCACGCTCCTGTTCACCCACTCGGCACACCTCTCCTTGTTTGCCGCTATGCCTACTATACAATTGTCCGTAAGCGTTTTGACAGCGCCCGTGAGAGTGTTTATCGACTCGAAAAGCTGATAGAAAATTACAGGCTCGAAGGCGTTAAGCTCAAGCTGGCCGCCCTCCGCCGCCATAGTTATGGTTACGTCGTGACCTATCACGAGAAAGGCGACCTGATTGACTACTTCCGGAATTACGGGGTTTATCTTGCCCGGCATTATGGACGAGCCGTTCTGGCGTGCCGGCAGAATGATCTCGCCCAAACCCGTGCGCGGGCCGCTGGACATAAGTCTTAAATCGTTGCACATCTTGGAGAGGTTTACGGCAAGCGCCTTTAAAGCACCCGATACTGCTACAAAGCCGTCTACGTTCTGGGTGCCGTCGAAAAGATCACGGGCGCGGCTCAGCTTTTCGCCCGTAAGGTGAGAGAGTTCCTCGGTTATATGGGTGAAATACGCCTCCTTGGCGTTTATTGCGGTGCCTATCGCCGTTGCGCCGAGATTTATCACGCGCATTTCGGCAAGCGCGGCCTCTATTCTGTCGGTTGAGCGTCCGACCGCCGTTGCAAACGCACGGAACGCCTGACCGAGTCTCATGGGGACAGCGTCCTGAAGCTGGGTCCTGCCCATCTTCAATATGCCGTCAAACTCCACCGCCTTGGCTTTAAGCGCCGATTCGAGCCGCCGAAGCTCGGGAATGAGCTCCGCCGCAAGCGACAAAACAGTAAGCTTGCCGGCTGTGGGAATTACGTCGTTTGTGGACTGCTCCATATTCACGTCGTCGTTGGGGCTTATCCTTGTATAATCCCCCCTGCATCCTCCCGAACGCTCTATCGCTATATTCGCAACGACCTCGTTTACGTTCATATTTGCCGAGGTTCCCGCTCCGCCCTGTACCGCGTCGACTATAAAGTCCTTTTTATGCTTGCCGTGCAGTATTTCGTCGCAGGCGTAAATTATCGCCTCGGCCTTTTCCTGCGCCAAAAGTCCGTATTCGAGGTTGACCTTCGCCGCAGCCTTTTTTATGAGTACTATGTTTTTTACAAACGCGAAGCAATGCTTTGTGCCCGTTATGCCGAAATTTTCTTTAGCCCTCAGGGTCTGTATGCCGTAGTAGGCGTCGTTGTCTACAAAGAGCTGACCGACCGAGTCGCTCTCGCAGCGAAATTCTTTTTTCATACAAATTCTCCTTATTGTCTTGATTATATACCCGCAGTGTGTTATAATCAAATATATATTACAAGATAAATCTTATAAATTTTATTTATGGAGAAGAAATCATGTATTCGGCAATGGACTATATTTATGAAATTTACCGTGAAAAAAGCTTTACCAAAGCTGCGCAAAAGCTGTTTGTTTCCCAACCCGCGCTTTCGGCTTCGGTAAAAAAGGTCGAGGACGAGCTCGGCGCAGAGCTGTTTGACAGGCACACCTCCCCCATATCGCTCACAGAGGCGGGGAAAATTTATATCGAGGCGGCCGAACAGATATATGCCGCAAGGGCGGCTCTTAAAGAGCGCATCGACGACATCAACGGACTGAGAACGGGCGAGGTTACCGCGGGCGGAACCAACTTCGTATCGTCCTGCGTAATTCCCGAAATAGTGAAAAATTACTCGGCGAAATTTCCGGGGATCGCGCTCAATCTCGTAGAATCCAACTCCGAGGAGCTTAAACGGCTGGCGCTGGCGGGCGGCGTGGACGCGGTTATAGATTACGATTTCGACGATACGCTGTTCGATATCACTCCTCTGCGCGAGGAAATAATATATCTTTCGGCGGCAAAGGATTCGCCGCAGGCAAAAAAATTCGGAAAATTTGCGCTGACGTACGGAGACATAAAGCAAAAAAGGGAAACAAAGGCGCCCGCAATAGAAGCTTCGATGCTCGCAGGGGAATCGGTCCTTCTCTTGAAAAAGGGGAACGATATGCACGACAAGGCGGCAAAAATTTTTCATGAAAGCGCAGTGCGCCCGCACGTCGTGCTTATGCTCGACCAGCTTATGACCTCATACACACTCTCGTGCAAGGGGCTCGGAATGGCGTTTGTGCCCGACACTCTTATAGAAGCCGCGCCGCTTAAAAATGCGGTGTATTTCCGGATCATGTCACCTCATGCAAAAAGAACGCTGGCAATCGCCAAAAAGAAAAACAAATATGCGGGCAAGGCGCTTACACAGTTTATAATCATCGCCGTGGAAAGCTTTAATAAAAAATAAATAATTCCGTATAATTGTTTATACGGAGGAAATCATGATAGAACACGACACTATAGAACTTTTACGCGAGTGCGACGCAGGGATCCAAATGGGAATTTCCGCGATCGACGAGGTGAAGGATAACGTTAAAAGCACAGAATTCGGAAATATGCTCGACAATTACCAGCGTGAATACGCGCAGTTGCAAAACGAAATACAGGGGATTTTGCACTCCTATCACGACGAAGGCAAAGACCCCAACCCGCTTGCAAAGGGCATGGCAAAGCTGAAAACGGACTTTACCATGGCTATGCACGACAACGACGCGACGATTGCCGACCTCATTACCGACGGCTGCAATATGGGAGTCAAATCATTGAATAAGTACCTCAACCAATACGGAGCTGCCGACGGGCGGGCAAGGGACATTACAAGGCGGCTGATAGAATTGCAGGACAGGCAGTTGAAAGAAATCAGGAAATTTTTGTGAATTAATAAAAACATGAGCAAAGCGGGCGCATATGATATGCGCCCGCTTTGCTCATTGACGGATATAGGCGGCTTTTTAATACTCCAAGCCGTTCAGCCATGTAAATACATTACTTTGCTGCACCGTTGCGGAAAACCGCATACCTGCTTGCCAAACTGCACCGTTTGTAAGCTTGTGCAAATTTGACGCGCTTCCGCCCATGGGGCTACTTGCAGACGTACAGAACGGAATAATAGTCTTACCCGAAAAATTATAGCTTTCGAGAAAGGTATAGATAATTTTCGGCGCTTGGCTGTGCCAAATCGGGTAGCCGAGAAAAATGACGTCATAATCTTTCATATTTTCGACGCTTCCGCTGATCGCAGGGCGAGCGTTGGGATCGCGCTGCTCTTCCGTCGCGCGGGTGGTGCTGTCGTTGTAATTGAGGTCCTCTTGGGTATAGGGAACTTGCGGCACGATTTCATAGAGCGTTCCGCGCGTCGCCTGCGCAATATATCCCGCCACTTTTTCGGTGTTGCCCGTTGCCGAGAAGTAGGCGACGAGGATATTGCTTGTTTGTGCGTCTGCGCAAACGATTTCCACATTTTCGTTGCCCATATTCCAATATTTCGACGAAGACTTTATGAGCGTATCCCATTCCCCGGAAGCGCCATAGTAGACGATTTTTGTAATTGCGCTGTCGGAGATTGCATATTTTTCAATGGAAGTGACGGACTTCGGAATGGTGAGCGTCGTCATTGTAGCTCTGCGGAATGCCGCCACGCCGATTTTTTGTACCGTCCCCGGAATTACGCTTTTGTTGCAGCCGCGAATGAGGGTGTTTGTTTCAATGTCGATAAGACAGTTGCCCGCGCCCGAATAGTGCGCATTTCCCGCCGCAACCGTTATCGTATTTAAACTGCCGCAGTTATTGAACGCTGAATCGCCGATTTTTTCCACTCCCTCGGGAATGTAAACGGAGGTAAGGGCGCGGCACCCCGAAAAGGCGTTGTTTCCTATGGTTTTAAGTTTGCTGTCCGTGCCGATATTTACGTTTATAAGGTCGTCTATCCGCGCATAAAAGGCGTTTTTGCCGATTTCCGTAACGCTGTCGGGTATGGTGACGGAAACAATGTCCGGCTTGTGCTTTGAGTAGGCAAACGCGCTGTCCGCGATAGCGACGACGGGTTTCCCCTCGTACTCGGCGGGAATGACGATATTTGCCGTCTGTCCGGTATCTCCCGTGACGATATAGCCCGTCCGCTCCTCGTTTTGTGAAAATGTCAGGGTTTCGGTTGCCGCTGTTTCGCCCGAACCGTCATTGCCGCGGTTACCTCCGTTTCCGCCGGTTTTACCGCAAGCGGCGAGAGCAAACGTAAGGCACAGCATAATCGCCGTTACAATAAATACAAACTTTTTCATGTCGGATACCTTTTTATATTGAATTACTTCATCTCTTTTTCCCAACCGCGGACGATCTGCAAGCCGGGTGCGGCGGCAAGTTCTTCCATTTCCTTGATTTCGTCGGCAGAGAGAACAAGGTTCGCCGCTTTGACCGCATCCTCGACGTGGCGTACCTTCGTTGCGCCGACGATGGGCAAAGCGCCTTTTGCGATTGCCCAAGCGACGGGGATCTGCGCGGTCGCTACCCCGTGTCTATGTTTTGCTTGCAATAATCGAGAATGTCCGAAGTTTCGGACGAACGGTTCAAAAGGCTGAAATGGTTTTGAATTGCCGATTGACATTTTATTTACCTCCGTTTCCGAGACAATTTGTTTCGTTTTCTCCGTAAACTTTGCGGAGAAGTTTTTGATATTTCGGGTTTTCGTCCAAGTGCTTTTTCTTTGCGAGAATCACTTTCGCGGGAGAGTGCGGGAAGTCGCTCCCGTACACGATCTTATCTTCGCCCGCCACAGAGAGGAGCATATCAAGCGCGACGGGTTCGGGGTCACCCGCGATGTCGAAATACAGGTTTTG
>CANQQD010000002.1 GCA_947625865.1 uncultured Clostridia bacterium | reverse complement strand
GATACAACAACGTGGACCTTGCCTGCCGAACGCCGCCGCAAGGTCCACGTTGTTGTATCCCGCACAGCGCAGAGCAAGCAGTTTTACGCGATACGTGTTGAGTTTTTCAATCACTTTGGCGTTTATATCGTCGTTGACGAACACGCACGCGCAATCCGCCCCGCGGGCAAGTTCGGCAGTGTCCTCCGAAAGCCCCGTGTCGTAAAACCTGAACTCGAGCTCTCCGTCCGCATACGGCTCGAAAAATTTTCTGTCATATTCCTTAGTGTCGAAAAAAGCAACCTTCATACGTCGACAGTATGCGCAACGGTTGTCTTAAAATACCCGATATCCGTCAAAACCTGCATTTTTGTACTATTTTCTTGACTTATGACTATATATTGTGGTAGAATTTAAATACTAATAATTTTAAAGTACAAAACTTGAACATAAAATTGGACAGTATCCTATGGGTTTTGTTCTGAGGAGAATGACTATGTTTTCAAAAAAGCCGCAAGTGATCAGATTCGATCAGAACCTCTGCAATGCAAAGGTAGACGACAATGAGGTCTTGTTTGTAAGAGTGACGGGCGTCGTCGACGATAAAAACGCCCTTTTCGAAGTCCCCCCTACGCACAGCGCCTATGTGATAAAGGGCGGCGGCGACGAAAGGTTCTACAAGAGCGGGACCTATGAGGTATTCGACAATAAAAAGGAAGTAAAGGCGTGGAAGAAGGGATTGTCGGTCGACATAATCTACATACCCAACACTCCGAGCGTAAAGGTACTCTGGGGCACAGCCGAAAAATTCAAATACCGCGACGAGGCGAGCAACAAGGTCGTCAACGTCGGCGCGCGCGGATATATTTTCGTCACCATAACCAATTTCCTGCAATTCTACAAAAAGATAGTCGGCAACAAAAAGGAGTTCGACCTGAAGGAATTCAAAAAGAATTTTTCGGGCAACGTCGTCAACTATTTTGCCGACTATTTCCTGAAGGTGGTCAAGGCTGAAAAGCTCACCTACGACCAGTTCGACGCCTACAAGCTCGAAATAGGCGAAAAGGTCGGCAAGCTGATAAGCGAAAAATTCGAGCAGGACTGGGGCATCGGCATAACCAACTTCGTGATAGAGTGGGTTGGCATCGACGGCGAGGACAGCACGGCTGTGGAGAACGCTGCCGCTGAGGTACAGAAGCAGAAAAAGCTCAAGGAATATCTCGACGAACTCGAAAGGCTCGAAGACAAGAAGTGGGAGCGCGAAAAGTATTTAAGACAGCTCGAGCTTCAGGATAAGCAAGCCTACTACGAGGTGTTGAAAATAGTTGGGCATCCGCCCGTCGGGAGCGGCGCAACCGCTTCGGTCACGGCAACTACCTATTGCCCCCACTGCGGCGCAAAGGCAGAGGGCGGCGACATATTCTGCTCCAAGTGCGGCACGCGCATAGTAAAGGAAACGGTAACATGCCCCAAGTGCGGCAAGGCTAACGACGGCGACGCGGCGTTCTGCTCCGTATGCGGGACAAAACTCAAATAAGAGGAGGAAATAAAAATGGGATTATTTCACAGAAAGAACGACGCGGATAAAGCGCTGAGGGACAGGGAACTCATAAGCGAAAACGCTAAATCGGTAGACGCTCTCGCTATCCTTGCCGGACAGACGGACGACAGCGAACTGAAGGACGAGATCTCAAAGCTCAAGGAGAGTCTTACATATCTCATTCCCTCGGAGGAAGGAAAGATCTACGACTACGATAAGAAGATAGGCGACCGCATAGACGATCTGCGCATAGCCATGATAAAGACGGACGCCGACGCCGTGCAAAAGGCAAAGAAGCTCCTTGTGCAATTAAAGCTCCTTATAACCGACAGGAATTCGAAGATTTAGCAGGTGAATTATGGGACTTTTTAAAAGCAAATACGATAAGCTCTCGCGAGAAGAGGTCGTCGACGCCATCTGCAAGTTGGAGCAGGAGGCGCAGGAGATAGAGGACGGTCTTGTGACCAAGCAAAAGCAGATAGACGAGCTCATGGAAAAGGGCAAAGCCGAAAGATCCAAGGAGGTCAAGCTCTTCTATGCAAAGAAGATAAACTCATTGAAGGCTGACAGGGAGCAGAGCGTACAGCGGGCGATGTATCTCATGTACAACATAAGGCTCCTTCAAAAGCTCAAGTCGTCCATAGACGACAACCAATTTTTCAAAAACACGGCAAAGACGTCTCTCGGGAATCTCCTTGCCGACCAGAAGGGACTTGCGAAGTTCCTCAATAAAACGCTCGGCACAAGGACCTCGGCGGAGGACGTTTTAACGTCCGCCGACGAAACCTTCCGCGCGGTAGAGGACGCATACGAGAAGAACGAGAGCATATACGGAATGAACGAGCGCGACGACGAACTGCTTGCAATGTTCGAAACGGAGGAGCAGGTCGACGCCGAGCAGGAAATGTTCTCCGGGAGCGCGGGCAAGCATGCCGAAAAAGACGAATAAAGAGGTATATTATATGGGTTCCCCCACAAAAAAGGAAATCGAAAAGAGAATGCTCATAAGGCAGACCATCGCCTCTATGAACAAGCAGATAGATAAGCTCGAGGAGCAGAAAAAGACATATATAGAGGCGGGCAAGCAGGCAAAGCAGAGGGGGCTTACCGCCCAATATAATCTTGCGTTGGCAGGGCTCAGAATGACCATATCGCAGCAACGCCGCGTATATGAAATGAAGCTTAATTTTGAGATCACCTCCCAGATGAAAGATATGTCTGTAATGACGCAGGAATTTCTCAAGGGCATGGGCAGCCTTTCCAAGGATATGGTCAAGCTCTCAAAGGACAAGGACTTTGAAACCGTCCAGAAGCAGTTTGCCGAAGCCATGACGGGTATGGAGATGCAGACCGAGCGCATGGAGGCTTTCATGGACGAAACGGAATCGGCATTTTCCACCAGCTCCGCCGGCAGCGAAAGCGACAAGGCGGAGATAGAGGCGCTCATAAACAACGAGGCGAGCGCCTTCGGATCTACCGAGGGCGAAATAGAAAAGGAGCTCGAGGCTCTCAAAAAGAAGATGTCCGAATAAAGATCCGCTTATAGTACGGGAGAAATTATGGCTGAAGTCGGAAAATTCCAATTGAAATGCCGCGGCTGCGAAGCGTCCATAGACATATCTTCCGCAACCGACGGCGTTTTGTCGTGTCCCTATTGCGGCAACACATACACTCTTCCCAAGGAGAACGCCGACCCCGCCGTGCTGGGCTTTCTGCGCAGCGGCGAGCACGATCTCGATATGGGCGATTTCGACGGCGCATACGCCGCCTATTCCAAGGCTGCCGAGCTCGACCCCTCCGAACCGGAGGCGTATTTCGGCATGGCGCTCGCAACGTTCGGCGTCCGCTACATAAGGGACGTGTCCGGCGACGGTATCAAACTTCGCCCTGTGTGCTATGAGGTCTCCGGCAAACGGTTTTCCCGCGACGGGAACTATCTTTCGGCGGTCAAAGCCGCCGGCGGCGCCCGCAAAAGCGAGTATGAGCGCAAGGCGCAGGAGATCGACGACATTCTTACAAAATTCAACGCGCTCAAAAAGAGCGGCACAGATTACGACTGCTTTATCTGCGCAAAGGTCACGGACGGAGAGGGTGGCAAAACGCAGGACAGCAAGGACGCGGACTATATCTACCGCCTTTTGAAGGAGAGGGGCTACAGGCCGTTCTACTCCGAAAACGACTTGCGTTTCAGGCAGGGCGAGGACTATGAGGCGCATATACTGTACGCCCTCCGCAGATCCTCGTGCATGATCGTCGTCTGCCGCAACGAGGAGTATTTGCAGACCCCGTGGGTCAGGAACGAGTATTCGCGCTTTTTAAAGCTCGTAAACGACGAGGAAAAGGATTCCGACAGCATAACGATAGCATTTTATAAGAACGTAATAGAGCGTTTGCCCGGCAAGCGCGGCAGAATACAGGGCGTCGATCTTTCCTCGCCCGAGGCCGGCGGCCAGATAACCGACTTTGTCGCAAGGCACGTCAACGCCGCCCGCGCAGACCGCGCCGAATGGCGTTCGCAGGACCTGCATAAATTTTCCGCGCCCGCGGTGCGCCCCATGGCGCCTCCTGCCCCTGTTGGCAGGCCCGTGCAGCCTCAGATAGCGCCGCCGCCCGCCGCGCCGCGCATAACGGGCTACGTCCCCCCGCTTTCGGACGGATTGCAGCCCGCCGATGAAAAACGCCGCGCCGAATATGCCCGCAGACACAGAAAATACGCGGGGGAAACGGCAGGGCAGCCCGAGTATATCGTCGACGGAGCCGAGCTCGTTCATTACAATCCCAACCACGGCATAAACGCCGCCGTCGCGGTGCCCGCGGGTATCTCCGCTATCGGCGCGTGGGCGTTCGAGGAGAGCAAAATAAAGAGCATTGTTTTGCCGGAGGGCGTAACAGTTATCGGCAACAACTCATTCGATTCCTGCCGCAACCTCGAAAGCATAACCATACCGGGGAGCCTCAAAAGGATAGAGGTGGGCGCCTTCCGCTACTGCACCCGCCTCAAGAGGGTGTATATCTCCGATATCGCGGCGTGGTGCGGCATAAAGTTCGGCGGGGCAAGGGACGTATCGGACGCCAATCCGCTTGTGCTCGCGCACGACCTGTATCTGAACGGCAGTCCCGTTGAAACTCTCGAAATACCCGGAAACGCAACACATATAGGCAATTTTGCGTTCACCGAGTGCAACAGTATTAAAAAAGTCGTCATATCCGAGGGGGTGACCTCCATAGGACGCGGCGCATTTTCAAAGTGTATAAATCTTAAAACGGTCGTCATTCCCGAAAGCGTGACCGAGATCGGCGCGGACGCGTTCGCAAGCTGTCTCGGCGTCACGTTCTGTTGCGCGGCAAAGAGCAAGCCCGCCGGTTGGGATGACGGCTGGAGTATTACAGGCAAAACCACGTCGGCAAAAGCCGGGGTAGTCTGGGATCATAAGGGGAATCAAAATGGCTGATTTGAATATTTTAAGCGAAACCTTCGAGCTGTATTATAAAAAAGCAAAGGAGAGCTTTGAAAAGGGCGATAAATTTCTTGCAAAACGCTATTATATGCTCGCCGCAGAGCAGATGCTCAAAATGGCAAAGGAGAGCAAGGGCGAGTTGCAAAAGGCACGGTTCAACAGGGCAAAGAGCCTTCTGAACATGGCTGAAAGCATCGCCGTGCAAAAGGCGTTGCCCGAAGAAAAACCGGAAAACAGCGTCAATGTGCAGAAAAACGAAAAGGTCACGCTCGAAGAGGCGCTCGCAAGCCTCAACTCGCTTGTCGGCTTGCAGCGCGTAAAGAGTCAGGTGTGCGACTGGATCGACCAGATAAAGGTTTTCCGTATGCGCAAGGAGCGCGGAATGTCCGTGCCCGACATGTCCTACCATATGGTCTTTACGGGCAACCCGGGAACGGGCAAAACCACCGTTGCGCGCATAATGGCGCAGATATATTGCGCCCTCGGCATACTCAGCGAGGGTCAGCTCGTCGAAGTCGACCGCGGCGGGCTCATTGCCGAATATGTGGGACAGACGGCTATCAAAACAAGGGAAGTAATTAAAAAAGCATACGGCGGCGTGCTTTTTATCGACGAGGCGTATTCCCTCGCCAACGGCGGGACAAACGACTTCGGCAGGGAGGCGATAGACACCCTCCTCAAGGAAATGGAGGACAAGCGCGACAACCTTGTCGTCATCGTCGCCGGCTACGACGAGCCCATGGATAAATTTATCAACGCCAACCCCGGACTCCGCTCGCGTTTCAAAAATTTCATACAGTTCACCGACTACACGGGCGAGGAAATGTTCGGGATCTTTGCGGGCATGTGCAATAAAAATCAATACGTGGTCGAAAAAGAGGCGTGTTCGGCATTAAAGGAATATTTCGGGCAGCTGTATCAGAACAGAAGCAAAAATTTCGGCAACGGCCGCGACGTAAGGAATTTGTTCGAGGAGGTGGTCACGCGGCAGTCGAAAAGAGTCGCCCGCCTCGCCGACCCGTCCAATGTGGAAATGGCTACAATCTTAGCCGCCGATCTGCCGTTCAACAGCATAAAACTCAATACGGACCGCCAAAAGTCGCCCTCCGCAGACGATAAAGCGCCGTCTGCCGGCGCACCCGCGGTCCCCGATGCGGAGTCCAAGGTTCTCGAGGACAACACGGCTCTCAACACCGATTTCAAATTCGACTGGGACAGCCTGCCCGCGATCAATTTCAACGATATAGCCGGTCTGGACGGCGTAAAGGAGATAGTGCGCGTAAAGGTGCTGCTCCCTTTAAGACACCCCGAGGTTTTCGAGGGATACGTCAGAAAGAGCGGCGGCGGCTTGCTTTTATACGGTCCTCCCGGAACGGGCAAAACCATGATAGCGGCAGCTATAGCCAACGAGATAGGCGCCAAATTCTGCTCCGTAAAGCCCTCCGACCTGCTCAATCAGGGCGCGGGCAACACCGAAAAGGCAGTGCGTTCGCTGTTTGCGCAGGCGCGTTCCTTCCCCTGCGCGGTGATATATTTCGACGAAATGGATTCCATCTCCCCCAAGTCAACAAAATCCCAGTATGCCAAGCAGCTCCGCTCCGAGCTTCTGGCACAGTTGCAGGGCATAGAGGAATACGGCAAGGAAAAGGACAACATACTCTTTCTTATAGCCGCGACCAACAAGCCGTGGGATATCGACAGCGCCTTTGTCCGTCCGGGCAGATTCGGCACGCGCGTATATGTGGGGCTGCCGGACGCCGCGGCGAGGGAATACATGCTCAACCGCCGCATTGATAAAATAAAGCAGATGGGCGTCGTCTCGGTCGCCGAAAATGTGGACATTCCGAAAACAGTGGAAGCCACCAACGGTTTCAACGGCGCGGATATGACAAATCTTCTCGACAGAGTGGAGGAAATTTCCGCTCTCCGCGGCGTGGGATCGGGCAAAAAATACATATGTCAGGAGGATTTTGACGCCGCGCTGGAGCAGATAACCTCCTCCGTCCAAAGCGAGGACATCGAAAAGCTCCTCGAATGGAAAAAGAATAACGAGTAGCTGTATTATGCGTCCGGCACGGACGGCAACGGCGTAAATGTAAAACATGTTGACGGATATTAGGAGATTATTATGATCAGATGTAAAAAGTGCGGAGGTACGTGCAGCGATATCGGCGGCGGAATGTACGAGTGTGAATTTTGCGGTTCAGTTTTTTCGGGCAACGAAATTGCGGCGGCTCCAACCGCCGTCGCACCCGCGGAGAAAGCCTCGGACAGCGGCGCGGATGTTTTCGATAACAGTATAAACGGTATTCTCGAAATAACCTGTAAGGGCAGGAAGGGCAGCTGGTCGGGTTCGGGCTATCTCATCTCCGTGGGCGGCTATGCGGTCACAAACGCCCACGTTGCGGCAGACAGCGACGGCAGACCTTGTTCAAGCATAGCCGTAAAGCTATGCGGACATATTGTCTCCGCGTCCGTAGTGGCGCTCGCCGACGATAAAGCCGGTCTGGGCAGGGGCTCCGACCTTGCTCTTATACAGCTCTCGTCCGTACCCGCCTCGGCCAAGGCGCTCCCGCTCGACGCAAGCGGAAGCTCGAGAAACGGCGAGCAGGTATATGTAATAGGCAATTCGCTGGGCTGCGGCACATGTATCACGAGCGGCATCATAAGCGACAGGGCGAGAAGACTCGGCGACGGCAAAACCTACATAATGACCGATTGCGCTGTCAACGGCGGCAATTCGGGCGGACCTATATTCAACTGCAAGGGTCAGGTCATAGGAACGATAGTCTCGCGCGGACTTACGCGTGAAGGCACGGACGCCGAGGGCATGAACTATGCCGTCCCCGTAAGCGAGCTAATCGCCTTTCTGAACGCCAGGGGCATAAAAATATAATAAAACATAGCCGAAATATTCCGAAGCTGACCCGCAGCTCCGGAATATTTTAATTGCAAAACTTCGGCAAAGCCGCAGGGCGCGCGCCTTTTGAAAAATTTTTAAAAAACGGTTGACAATTATAATATCGGGCATTATACTACTGTACGATAAATACCCCACGGGGGTATATTTGGAGATAAGCATGGAAAACGAAAATAAGGAATGCTGTTGCAAAAAGACCGAGCGCGGGGAGGATGAGCGCAAAAAGCTTATAAACAGGTTGAACCGTATCGAGGGACAGATACGCGGCATACGCGCAATGGTCGAACGGGACGCCTACTGTCCGGATATTTTGATACAGTGCGCGGCTGTAAACGCCGCGGTAAATTCCTTCAACAAGGATCTGGTCGCAAGCCATATCCGCAACTGCGTGGTGCGCGGCGTGCGCGAGGGCAAGGACGAGGTCATAACGGAGCTTGTGGAAACTCTCGGAAAATTGATGAGGTAAGCAATGGAATACAATGTAACGGGGATGAGCTGCGCCGCGTGCAGCGCGCACGTCGAAAAAGCCGTTTCAAAGGTCGCGGGTGTAACCTCCTGCACCGTAAGCCTCCTCACAAACTCAATGAGAGTAGAGGGCTCTGCCTCTTCCGCGGAGATAATCGCAGCAGTAAAGGCGGCGGGCTACGGGGCTGAGCTTAAAGGCGCAAGGAGCGAAAAATCGGCCGAAGACGACCTTAAGGACAGGGAAACTCCCAGGCTTTTGAGGCGTTTTATAATTTCTTTGATATTTCTGCTTCCGCTCATGTATATATCTATGGGTCACATGATGTGGGGCTGGTGGCTGCCGCCGTTTTTCGAAAGCAACCATGTGGCAATGGGACTCGTGCAATTGCTCTTGTGCGTGGCAGTCATGGTCATAAATCAAAAATTTTTTATAAGCGGCTTTAGAAGCCTTGTCAAGCGTGCGCCTAATATGGACGCGCTCGTGTCTTTAGGGGCTTCCGCCGCCTTTATATACAGCGTCGCGGCTCTGTTTTTAATGACGGGCGCGCAGGTCAGCGGCGGTTCCGCGGCGGCAATGCCGTATATGGAGGAATTTTATTTCGAGTCGGCAGCCACGATATTGACCCTGATAACTCTCGGCAAAACACTGGAAGCCCGATCCAAGGGCAAGACGACGGATGCCTTAAAGGGGCTGATGAAACTCGCGCCGAAAACCGCCGTAGTTTTGCGTGACGGGCGGGAGACGGTTGTGCCCGTAGAACAGGTGCAAAAGGGCGATATATACGTCGTCCGCCCGGGTGAAAATATTCCCGTGGACGGCGTGGTCGCGGAGGGCGACAGCGCCGTTGACGAATCCGCGCTTACGGGCGAAAGCGTTCCCGTAGACAAAACGTCGGGCAGTCCCGTTTTTGCGGGTACGGTAAATAGATCGGGTTATATCCGCTGCGAGGCTGCGCGCGTCGGAGAGGATACGACGCTCTCGCAGATAATCCGTATGGTAGAGGGCGCCGCCGCCACAAAGGCGCCCATAGCAAAGGTTGCCGACAAGGTTTCGGGCGTGTTCGTTCCCGCCGTGATGGGCGTGGCTCTCGTCACGTTCATAGTCTGGCTGTTCGTCGGACATTTTGCCGTGGGCTACGCGCTTGCAAGGGCAATATCTGTGCTTGTAATAAGCTGTCCTTGCGCGCTCGGCCTGGCAACGCCCGTTGCGGTGATGGTCGGCAACGGCAAGGGCGCAAGGTGCGGCATACTGTTCAAAACCGCCGCTTCGCTTGAAATGACGGGCAGGGCGCAGTATGTCGTTCTGGATAAAACGGGCACCATAACCAAGGGCGCCCCGCAAGTCACCGATATAATTCCCTGCGGAGCTACAGAAAGCGAGCTGCTGAAATTGGCATATTCTTTGGAGCGCAAGAGCGAGCACCCGCTTGCAAAAGCCGTAATAAACAGGGCGGAGGATGAAAATTGCGCCTTTGAGGAGGTGGAAGGCTTTAAGGCATTGCCGGGCAACGGGCTTTTCGGCGAATACTTGAACGAGCCTTCGTACGGCGGAAATTATTCCTATATTTCAACACATGTCGCAATTTCCGATGAGATGAAGGCGCAAGCCGACGAACTCTCAGCCGAGGGTAAAACTCCTCTGTTTTTTGCCTGCGGCGGAAAATTATGGGGCGTCATCGCAGTCGCCGACGTAATAAAGGAGGACAGCCCCCAAGCCGTCCGCGCGCTGCGTGACATGGGCATACATGTAGTCATGCTCACGGGCGACAACGAGCGCACGGCCAACGCCATAGCAAAGAAGGTCGGCGTGGACGAGGTGATAGCGGGCGTTCTGCCCGACGGCAAGGAGCAGATCGTTGCAGAGCTGAAAAAGAAAGGCAAGGTCATAATGGTCGGCGACGGCATAAACGACGCTCCCGCGCTTACAAGCGCAGACATAGGCATTGCAATAGGCGCGGGGACGGACGTGGCTATAGACGCGGCGGACGTCGTTCTCATGAAAAACAGTCTGCTCGACGTGCCCGCGGCGATACGACTCAGCAGGGCTACGCTCAAAAATATCCACGAAAATCTGTTTTGGGCGTTTATCTATAATACCCTGCTCATTCCGTTTGCGGCTGGCGTATTCATACCGCTTGCCCCCTTCACGCCCGGCTTCGGCTGGGAGCTTGACCCTATGTTCGGCGCGGCGGCAATGAGCCTGTCGAGCTTTTGCGTCGTCATGAACGCGCTCAGGCTCAATCTCTTCGACCCGCACAAGGTCAGACATTACCGCAGAACTGCGGATAAAACCGAAAATAAAACCGTATCCGATACGGAAAAGGAGGAATATATGCAAAAAATTTTAAAGATCGAAGGAATGATGTGCCCGCACTGCGAGGCGCACACAAAGCAGGCTCTCGAGGCGGTGGACGGCGTAAGTCTTGCCGAGGTCAGCCACGTGAGCGGCACGGCTAAGGTAACGCTTTCAAAAGTCGTTGACGACGGCGCCTTAAGGCAAGCGGTAGAATCCGCAGGCTATAAGGTTACCGCAATATCCTGAAACGGTCCCGCTTTTGTAAGGGACGGGAAGTATTATGAACGAAAACAATAAAACACCCGATAAAATAGAGATCCGCGGCGGCAGGGTCCACAATTTAAAAAATATAGACGTTGACGTGCCCTTAAACCGTATTGTCGGCATAGCGGGCGTTTCCGGCTCGGGCAAATCCTCGCTCGCGCTCGGGATCTTATATGCCGAGGGCTCGCGGCGGTATCTCGAATCCCTGTCAACCTACACGCGCAGGCGGATGACTCAGGCTGAAAAAGCGCAGGTGGACGAGGTGCTGCACGTGCCCGCGGCGCTGGCGCTCAGACAAAGACCGGGCATTCCCGGAATACGCAGCACCTTCGGAACGGGAACGGAGCTTTTGAACAGCCTCAGACTGATGTTTTCCCGTCTCGCTTCCCACCGCTGCCCGAACGGACACTATGTCCGGCCCTCGCTCAATGTTGCGGCGGGGCTTGAACTCGTCTGTCCCGTCTGCGGCGAGCATTTCTTTGCCCCGGGTGCGGAGGAGCTGGCTTTCAACAGTCAGGGCGCGTGCAAGCGCTGCGACGGAACGGGAGTCGTGCGTATAGTGGACGAATCCACGCTCGTGCCCGACGAAAATCTGTCAATCGACGAAGGCGCGGTCGCGCCGTGGCAAACTCTTATGTGGTCGCTCATGAAGGACATCGCGCGGGCAATGGGCGTCAGGACGGACGTGCCGTTCAGGGAGCTGACCGAAAGGGAGCGGGATATAGTTTTCCACGGTCCCGCGGTCAAGAAAAATATCATCTACCAGAACAAGACGAGCGGAGCAATGGGGGATATGGACTTCACCTATTTCAACGCCACATATACGGTTGAAAACGCTCTATCCAAGGTCAAGGACGAAAAGGGCATGAAGCGTGTGGAGAAATTTCTCAGAACGGATATCTGCCCCGACTGCGGGGGCACAAGGCTCTCCGAAGCCGCCCGTGCGCCCCGCCTTTGCGGAAAATCTCTCGCCGAGGTATGCACGATGACGCTGTCCGAACTTACGGAGTGGGTTAACGGCGTGCCGGCTTCCCTGCCCGAAGCCATGCGGCCGATGGCGGAGAGCATCTGCGAATCCTTCCGCACCGCCGCAAAACGGCTCCTCGATCTGGGGCTTTCCTATCTCACGCTCGACCGTGCCGCCTCGACTCTCTCTACGGGCGAGCGGCAGAGGATGCAGCTTGCGCGCGCCGTGCGCAACCGCACCACGGGCGTGCTGTATGTCCTCGACGAGCCGTCGATAGGTCTGCACCCCTCCAATCTCGAGGGACTCACGGGAGTAATGGACGATCTGGTCGCGGACGGCAACACGGTAATTCTCGTCGACCACGATGTAAATGTCCTCAGGCATGCGGAACAGCTCATCGAGCTCGGTCCCGGGGCCGGCGCGGGCGGCGGGACTATAATCGCACAGGGCTCCATAGAGGAGGTGGAAAAGGATCCGTCCTCGCGGATAGGCGGCTTCCTTTCGGGGAAAAAAGTAATAGATATCTGCGGGCACATTCCCGCCGAAAAGGTATTTGCGTTCGGCGCCATCCATATGTCAACGTCCGGGATCCACACAGTAAAGCCTCTCGAAGTGGATTTCCCCAAGGGCAGGCTCACTGCCGTTACGGGCGTTTCGGGCTCGGGCAAAACCACCATGGTTCTGGAAAGTCTCATTCCCGCGTTGGAGGCGGCGATAGGCGGCGGAAAACTGCCCGCGCATGTAAAGAGCATATCCGCCGCGGGGATATCGAGGGTCAAACTGATAGATTCCGCGCCCATAGGCGTCAACGTCCGTTCTACGGTTGCCACCTATGCCGACGTCCACGACGAACTCAGAAAGGTATTTGCAAAAACGCCCGACGCTAAAGCCCGCGGCTATAAGGACGGCGATTTTTCATACAATACGGGCAAACTCCGCTGTCCCACCTGCGACGGCACGGGCTCAATAAGTCTCGACGTGCAGTTCTTGCCCGACGTGGATATCCCCTGTCCCGACTGCGGCGGCTCGCGCTACGGCAAAGAGGCAAGCCTTGTCCGCCGTATTCCCAAGTGCGGCGGAAGACCCCACACCTTGCCCGAGCTGATGGATATGAGTATAGACGAAGCGCTCGAAGCCTGCGCCGACCTTCCTTTAGTGGCCCGAAGGCTCAAGGTTTTGCAGGATCTCGGGCTCGGCTATTTGACTCTCGGCGAGCAAACGCCCTCTCTGTCAGGCGGCGAGGCGCAGCGGCTGAAGCTCGCGAGCGAGATGGGGAGGGGACAGGCAGACGCGGTATTTGTTTTCGACGAGCCGACGATCGGGCTGCATCCTCTGGACGTGGAGGTCCTTTTAAAGGTATTCCAAAGCCTCATAGCAAGCGGCGCCACCGTAATTGTGATCGAGCACGACCTCGACGTGATACACAATTCCGACTATATCATAGATATGGGACCGGGCGGAGGCACGGAGGGCGGCAGAATTGTTGCCACGGGCACCCCGGAGGAAATTTGCAAAAGCAGTGAAAGCCTCACTGGCAAATACCTTAAAAATATTTCATAAGCCTATGGTAAGGACAAGAAGAAAGTGCTGAAAGACGGCAATGAAGTTGGAACACAAAACCGAAATGATGAACAAATCAGGGTGGCTATTGCACTAAACAACAAAATATCGGCGGCAACATCAGTTGCCGCCGATATTTTGTACATAGAACAGTTTAATCTGTGTAGAAGTTTTCTTTGCTTACTACCATGGAATACTTTTATTGGCGCATAATTATTAAGGGAATACTACTCATAAGGTTGACTAAAAGAAATAATTGAAGTATAATATAATTTGAAAAAGTATGCAGATCAGACGGATTTATGTATAACTCTATTATAAGATATACATAAAAAATCTATAACCTGTTTGGAAAGACGGGAATACACATTCGAGGACGGCATATGAACATAAAATTTTCACCACCCGATATAACCGAACTTGAAGTAGAGGAAGTCGCGGCGGCGCTTAAATCCGGTTGGATAACCACAGGTCCCCGCACCAAGCAACTTGAAAAAGAAGTTGCCGGGTTTTGCGGCGTTGATAGGGCTGTTTGCCTCAATTCACAAACGGCTTGCGCCGAGATGGCGTTGCGTTTGTTGGGCATAGGCGAGGGCGACGAAGTTATAACAACCGCATACACTTACACTGCCTCGGCTTCGGTTGTGTGCCACGTCGGGGCAAAGTTAGTGCTCGTAGATACGCAAAAAGACAGTCTTGAAATGGACTATGCCGCACTCGAAAGAGCCATAACGCCCCGCACAAAAGCGATAATTCCCGTAGACCTTGCTGGTATTCCCTGCGATTACGACAGAATATTCAAAATAGCAGAGGACAAAAAACTCCTGTTCACTCCCAAAACGGAAATGCAAAGGGCGATAGGCAGGGTTGCCATCCTTGCGGACACTGCCCACGCGTTCGGTGCAGAGTGGCACGGCGAGCGGGTGGGCAGTATTGCCGACTTTTCTTCGTTCTCATTTCACGCCGTTAAAAACTTTACAACCGCCGAGGGCGGAGCTCTCACCTGGAAGCATATTGAGGGAATAGACGACGAGGAAATATACCACACCGTACAGCTTTATTCACTGCACGGGCAGTCCAAAGACGCTTTGGCAAAAACACAGCTCGGCGCGTGGGAGTACGATATAGTCGGCACTTGGTATAAGTGCAATATGACGGATATCGCCGCGGCAATGGGATTGGCACAATTCAAACGCTATCCCGGAATGTTAAAGCGCAGACGAGAAATTATAGACAGGTATGACAAAGCTTTCAAGCCCCTCGGGGTAAAGGTGCTGCCGCACTACACGGCGGAACACAGTTCCTCTGGTCACTTGTATATAACCCGCGTGCCCAATATAACGGGCGAACAGCGCAACGAGATAATAAAAATTATGGCGGAGAGGGGAATAGCGTGCAACGTGCACTACAAACCCTTACCCATGCACACGGCGTATAAGAATTTGGGGTTCGACATAAAGGACTTCCCCAACGCCTACGCAAACTTCGAAAACGAAATAACTTTGCCTCTCCACACTTGCCTCACAGACGAGGAAGTGGAGTATGTAATAAAAAACTTCCGCGAGGTAGTTACAAAGTATCTTTATGCTGATTAAAAAGTGGACCAAGCTCCCCGAGGATATACAAAACGACGCGGTCTATCCTTATTGGAAAAGTCTGAGAAGAAAAAACTTCTCGCTGTTTTGGAAACGTGTTTTCGATATCTTCGTGTCGGCAATAATGCTCGTTTTGCTCTCGCCCGTGTTCTTGGTTTTGGCAATCGCCATAAAGGCGGACAGCAAAGGTCCGGTGTTTTATAGGCAGGAGCGGGTCACGCAATACGGTAAAGTATTCCGTATTCATAAGTTCAGGACGATGTACGTGCACGAGGAAACGGGAAAGGACGTTACGGTAGCCAACGACGACAGAATAACGAAGATCGGACGCAAAATCCGTAAAATCCGTGCCGACGAGCTTTGTCAACTTATAGATATTTTCTTGGGAAGAATGACGTTCGTGGGAACGCGGCCCGAAGTGCCGAAGTACGTGGAGCGCTATACCGACGAAATGCGAGCGACATTGTTGCTTCCCGCAGGCGTAACAAGTCTTGCGAGCATTAAATACAAGGACGAAGATAAACTGCTTGAAAACGCCGAAAACGCCGACGAAACATATGTAAACGTGGTGCTTCCCGCAAAGATGGAATACAATCTGCAAGCTTTAAAAAAGCAAGGTTTTTGGCGCGACATAGGCACAATGTTCAAAACCGTCTTCGCAGTATTAAAGAGGTAGCCAATGTACGGAAAAGTTTCAATTATAATGCCGAATTACAACTGCGAAAAGTTTATCGATGAAACGATAGAATCGGTTCTTGCCCAGACCTATCAAAATTGGGAATTGCTTATTGTTGACGACTGTTCCACCGATAAATCGGTTGAGATAATTAAAAGTTATTGTGATAAAGATTCGCGAATCAAGTTGTTTATCAACGAAGAGAACAGCGGCGCGGCGGCTTCAAGAAATCGTGCTTTGCGTGAATCAACGGGCAAATGGATTGCTTTTTTAGACAGCGACGACATATGGCTTCCCGAAAAACTCGAAAAACAACTCGCGTTTATGGTAGACAATGGATACGATTTTACGTTTACAAAATACAGACAAATTAATGAAGATTCCGAAAGTTTGGGTACTGTTGTCATCGGTCCGAAAAAAATTTCTCAAAAGGCATTAAAGTTCTGTTGTTGCTATATAGGTTGTTTAACAGTTATTTATAACTCGGAAAAAGTCGGATTGGTTCAGATAAACGAATCGATTTTCAAGCGAAACGACGACGCAATGTGGCTGAAAGTGCGTAAATTTGCCGATGCATATTATTTAGATGATCTTTTGGCGCAATATCGAGTAAGAAAGGGTTCTGTTTCTCATCAAGGTAAATTTAAACTCGTTAAATTTCATTACAGATTATATCGTATCGGTGAAAGTATGAATCCAATCAAAGCATTTTACTGTATGACAAGAAATATACTTAAAGTTTTTAAAAAGAAAAGGAAATACGTCGTTAAGGAGGTATAAAATGTCTAAAATTGCCGTTGCGGGTACTGGATACGTCGGTCTCGCCAATGCAGTACTTTTGGCACAACAAAACGAGGTGGTAGCCGTTGATATACTTTCTGAAAAGGTAGAAAAAATCAATAAGAGAATTTCACCTATTGCCGATAAAGAAATAGAGGAATTTCTTGCAAACCGAAAGTTGAATTTAAAAGCAACGATAAATACTGTAGAGGCATATAATTCCGCAGATTTTGTGATAATCAGCACGCCTACAAATTATGACGACGAAAAAAATTACTTTGATACGAGTTCGGTGGAAAACGCAATAGAGGCTGTTCTTGCGGTAAATAAAAACGCAGTTATAGTAATAAAATCTACTGTGCCTGTCGGTTATACGCAGGCATTAGTAGAAAAGTATGGCTATAAAAGGTTTTTATTCTCTCCCGAATTTTTACGTGAAGGCAAAGCTCTTTACGATAATCTTTACCCTTCAAGGATAATAGTCGGTATCCCCATCGGCGAAAGCATACAATCGGAAGCCGAAACTTTTACAGCACTTTTAAAAGGAGGTGCGATAAAAAGAGATATACCCGACCTTGTTATGAGTTCAACCGAAGCGGAGGCGGTAAAGTTATTTGCCAATACTTACCTTGCGCTGAGAGTGTCTTATTTTAACGAATTGGATACATATTGTGAGCTGAAAGGACTTGACACTAAGTCGATTATAGAGGGGATTGGTTTAGACCCTCGCATAGGCAGCCATTATAATAATCCGTCGTTCGGATACGGTGGATATTGTTTGCCGAAAGATACAAAGCAACTTCGTGCTAACTATAAGGACGTTCCTGAAAATTTAATCAGTGCAATAGTACAGGCAAATGAAACGAGGAAAGACTTTATCGCCTCGGAAATAATCAGACTTCTTAAAAGCAAGCGCGTAGAAGATCCCGTTGTTGGCATTTATAGATTGACAATGAAGTCTGGGTCGGACAACTTCCGCCAAAGCGCAATTCAAGGAATTATTGAAAGGTTACTTTTAAAAAACGTTAAAGTTTGTATCTATGAGCCTACGTTAAACAGTCAAAAGTTTATGGACTGTGAAGTTATAGACGATATGGAAAAATTCGGTGAAATTTGCACGGTGATTGTAGCAAATAGGTTCGAAGAACAATTAAAAAAAGTATCAAATAAAGTTTATTCGAGAGACATATTTAGTAGGGATTAGTGAAGATAATGTTTTTTTCGATATTGGTTCCCACAATGGGCACGAGAGAAAGCGAATTGCGACGTCTGTTTGAAAGTTTGAACGAACAATTATTTCGCGATTTTGAAGTCGTCGTTGTAACGCAATTACATCATGAATTTGTTGAGTCACTAGCGCAACAATGGTCGTCCTCTTTCAAGGTCAAGCATGTAAAGTTGGAGAAAGCGGGCTTATCTTATGCGCGGAATCAGGGGCTTGCCGTATGCGAAGGTGAGTGGGTGGTTTTGTCTGACGATGATGCTTGGTATCCTAAGACCGCTTTTGAGCAAATTCATTCCCTTTGCGTTGACAGGAAAGATATTGTTCTTACACAAATCTACGACCCCGTCAGTATGAAGCTTTATAAGGATTATAGGTCGGAATCGACTTCAAAATTGAGGAAATTTTTCATGATGTCTCGCTCGTCGATAGAAATTGCCTATAATCGAAAGAATATTTCCGTAACATTTGATGAGAATTTTGGTTTGGGAGCGAAGTATCCTTGTGGTGAGGAAGTGGATTTTCTTTTAAGAGCGTGGAAAAGGGGCAATGCTATGTATGCTCCAATCATCACAGTGTATCATCAAAAGAAATCAGGTGCTCCGAGCGAGATTCAGCAGTATGCAAAGGGAGCTCTGTATGCAAAAAATTTTAGTAGATTCATTGCAATGATCATTACTATAAGGGATAAATTGAAACATAGGAATACGAAAGAATATTGGCGAGGTTACAGGGACTATAAAAAGAGGAATTAAAGATGCACTTAAAACACGTATGGAGAGATTTGCTTTTTAGTGTACTCGTCTTTATGTACGTATTCATGTTCAGAATAGTGGGAATCATCGACTCGGCAATCTTTGTCGGGGCAATTTTAGTTATCCTGATTTGTTTTGATAGGCGTGCACAAAGAATCATAATCAATGTTTTGAACTCGAAAACATTTATTCATCTATTGTTAATCTTCTTTGGCTTATGTGTGTGGCTTATGATTGTCATGCTAATAAACGGCGTGCTTGATTTTTCATTTTACAAAACCTGGGTACATGCCATTATTCAGGTAGTCATTGGAATTATGCTTTATGGGTATTTATATTCCCACTCCGCACACAAGAATATAACGAATTATTTGATTTTAGCTTTTTTATATCAAACAGCAATTGAATGGCTTGCGTTTATCAGTCCCAGTTTTAAGTCCTTGATTTATCTCACAAAAGAAGCCGAAACGATATTAATTGCAGACCGTTACAGTGGGATACGTGGACTGTCGTTAGCAGGAAGCAGCTTTTTTGGTTTGGCGGTTGCTTTTGGCTTAATGTATATTTTGTTTTTTTCCGATAACATTACTTTATTTAAGCGTCACCCCATGTGTCGGGTGTTTGCATTTTTCTTTCTTTTGACCGGAACATTTTTCGCAGGTCGTACGGGGCTTATCGGAGTTGCATTAATATTATTGTATTTTTTATATAGAATTATTTTTAAAAATGAAAAGATAAAGTTTAAGGCTTTAATTATACCGGTTAGTATTTTGATTGGTCTGTTTTTAGTTTTCTATTTTGTATCTCTTACTCTTGCTGGAGAAAACACATTTTTTAAAGGGATTTTGAATTTGTACAATTATGTGTTTGAAGCATTATTTTCAGCGCTTCGTGGTAATGGACTGACCACAACATCTTCTTCGGAACTGTTTAATGAAATGTATTTCGGCATTTCTTTTAAAACCTTTTTGATCGGAGATGGATACTATACTGATCCGGTGACGGGTGCCTATTATATGGCAACCGATGCTGGATATATGCGTGTTATATTGTACGGGGGACTTCCGGCTCTTATTTTGCTTATCCTGTTTCAAAAGAAGATATTTGATTTTGGAAAAAATCATAAATCGAAATTACTTTTTGTTATATGGATTTTCTTGTTCATTACGCAATCAAAAGGGGAAGTAATAGGTATGTCTCTTATTCTTTTGAGTATGTGCATAGTATATAGCTTACAATTCTATAAAGCACCTGAAAAAACAGCTTGCATGCGGTGCATAGAAGTGAAAGCCATTGCATAATTGAAGAGGGCAAGGAAAATGTTGAGTATTATTGTGCCTGTTTATAATGTTCACGGATTTTTGAAAAAATGTGTCGATAGCATTATTTCTCAGGAATATAGTGATTTAGAAATAATTTTAGTCGATGATGGAAGCACGGATGGTAGTTCACAGCTTTGTGATGAACTTCAGGAATTGGATGAAAGGATTGTAGTTATCCACAAAAAAAATGGTGGGGTAATGTCCGCATGGATTAATGGTATAGAGCACGCGGCGGGGGAGTATATAGGGTTTGTTGATGCGGATGATTATTGCGAGCATGATTATTTTGCTTCACTAATGAAGCCGATTATTTCTGAAAATGTTGATATTGCCATTGGTGGCTACACAAGAGATTATCCCAATAAGGCTATTTTTTTCCCAATCGGCTCATCAGTTTTAGCGGAAGGAATTTATTTAGAAGAGAGCCTTGAACAGGTGAAAGAAGAATTATTCAAAACAAATGCGGTGGTTTTTTGGGCGAGGTGGCTTCGTGTGATGAAAAGGGAGCTTATTTTGAGCAATTTACATTACTGTGATTCACGGATACGTGTCGGAGATGATATGGGAATAGCTATTGCAACTTTATTTGATTCGACGAAGATTGCTCTTGTAAAGACGTGTGGATATCATTACATTCAGAGAGAGTCTTCGATCATGCATACGTGCACCGTTAACGAAATAGAAAATCTTGAGTTGTTGTGTGAGAATATCAGGGCAATCAGTGTGCAAAAGGGATATGGTGCACATATTCAGAGAGAATATGTTTCACAGCTTTTAATGCTGATAAAGAGAATTTCGTGCTCGAATATGCCTCTCAAGGAAAGGGCAGAATTGTTGAGTACATTACGTGAGAAAAAAATCGTTAATGAAATATATGAGCATAGAGATTACGGTGAGAGGTCGTTATTCGGGCGAATTTGTCTGCAACTTTTCCGCAAGCGGCATTACAAAATGGTAGCAGGTCTCATAAAGAAGTTTTCTTGAAGATTTAAAGATAATTTTTTAGAAAGGCTAGGATAATTGCAGTAAGTATGGATAAGAAGAAAGGCATAATAAACGTCGCGACTTCATTAGTATTCAAATTTGTATTGATAATTTTGAATATTATAGTCAGAAGATTTATAATCAGCTATATAGGTAACGAGATAAACGGTCTCAACTCCCTGTATATTTCTATTCTCGACGTTTTATCCGTTGCCGAGCTCGGCGTGGGCAGCGCAATAACCTTTTGCATGTACAAGCCGATTGTAGAGGGAGACGACGGTCAAGTCGCCGCACTCTATAAACTGTTTGTTAAGCTATATCTTATTATCGGCGGCATTATAGCCGTGGCAGGCTGCGCGATAATGCCCGCGCTTCCCTATCTTGCCAAAGACTATCAAACCGTTTCGGACAACCTGTACCTCACTTTCGGCTTGATGCTTGTTTCGGTAATAATTTCATATTTTTTCAGCGCGAAAACCTCGCTCATAAACGCGTATAAAAACAATTACGTAACAACTATTATTTCCTCGCTCGGTCAGATATTGCAGTGCGTTTTGCAAATAGTCGCGCTGGTAGTTTTCAAGTCCTTTACGGCGTTTCTTGTTTGCAGGATCATTGCTATTTTGTTGCAGTGGCTTGTAACGGAATTTTATGCGCGAAGAAAATACGGACATATCATAAACATAAAGCAAAAGCTTGACGATAACAGCCGCAAAGAAGTTACAAAAAATGTAAAGGCAATGTTTATGCACAAGATAGGCGGTGTGCTTGTAAACACAGCCGACAGCATAATCATCTCTGCATTTATAGGCATTGCAATTCTTGGGAAATATTCTAACTATACTACGATTGTAGCGGCAATGGTAAGCGTGTTGGCTTTATGCTTTACCCCTCTTACGTCGGTTGTGGGGCATATGTTTGTAGAAAGCAGCGAGGATGCGGCGCACAGATATTTTAAATTCTTCTACACGGTAAATTTTTTGATAGGAACGGTATTTTTCCTCGGGTATTACGCCGTAATAGATAACCTTGTAACAATACTGTTCGGTGGAAATCTCGAGCTTGCAAAAACGATATCGTTCGTAATAACGCTTAACTATTTTATTCAGTTCATGCGACAATCGGCGTTATTATTCAGGGATGCGACGGGCACCTTTTATTATGACCGTTGGAAGCCGATTTTTGAAGGGCTTTTAAATATTGCCTTATCAATTTTGTTTGTGCTGATATTCCCGGAGCAATACAACGTCGTTGGGGTGATAGTGGCCACGATAATTACCAACCTGCTTATTTGCCATATCGTAGAGCCGTATGTATTATATAAGCACGCCTTCAAAAGAAAGGCGCGTAGCTATTATATCAGGAATTATCTGTATATTTTGATGTTTGCCGCCGTGCTTGTAGCATTGAATTTCAGCATGTTAAGCTTTGAAAACCAGTGGCTTGAATTGCTCGTAAACGGATGTATAGCCGTTGCAATAGCCGTCGTTCCCTGCGTTATTGCAATACTGTTAAACAGAGATTTCATTTATTATGTTAAAAGGCTGTTTGCAACATTTAAAGTTCACATAACCAAAAAAGCTTCCCAATCTGCTACGGATGATTCGGCGGCGCGTGAGGATAGCGGCGAGACAGATGAAGGTCGCAATATATAAAATTCAGCTGTTGGATAGCTGCTTGAACGTATTTAAATCAATAAAAACCAATTAGTTGTATTATGGAATAAAGTCGGTGTAATAATGGGATTTGTGAAGTATTTCGAAGATGACCAAAGGATAATAGGCGAACGGAAATATTTTCATAGTACGTTCGAGTTGCTTGAACGTCCCAATGTGTATCCTCCCATATTCGACTGCCCATATTGCAATCTCTCTTTTAGCGATAAGCCGAAGCTTTTTGACCACATTGTAAAGCATCACAGCACGGTCAGCAGAATGTTGATCCTCAATCAACAAGTTGTTCAAAATGTTGCTCACGTTGGGAAAATCGAGTCACTTGTCCTTATACGATACAATCTTACAGAGCCCGTTAAAATCAATGGTGAAGTTTTTCCATGCTCAGAGCAAAACAGCGATATAACCGCACTCGCTCAAAAGAGTTTGAGATCAAACAAGCTGGAAATACAAATCGGCGAGAGGGTTTGGAAGATCGTCGTTCTGCGGTCGGAAGATATAAACTTGCCCAAATTGGAAACTGTCATCACCGAATGGAGTATGGAAACGCAAAACCATCACCCCATCCGGAAGTGGGACAAAAGCGGTTTCAATACATTTGAAAGTCGTTGTTTGGGCGGTTTTTTCAACTATTTTATTGCATGTAATGCGGAGCCTGTATTCAAAACAGCTCGATATGAAGATGCTCTTCAGCTCCTTTCGGAGTTTGAACAGTTTGTGCCTGCTGCAAATGTTATTTTGAAACTGATTGCATTTAAATTCAATTGGGTGGATAAATTGAGATCATTGTGTTGCGAAGCAGATCCTTTTGCAAATATTTATGAATTTTTTGTCGGCGCAAATTCGGATAAAGTGTATTCTTTTTCCGGTGACAAGGAGATTTATATCGAGGACGATTTGGGGAAGTCGGTTCAAGCAATATTGGATTACCAATCCCAAAATTACAATCGCGTCGACGAGTATTTGCGCGGGTTTGGCCAAGAGACGCTTCAAAATATGCAGGACGACAATGCAAGAGACAGGATATATTTGTTAAAGGCGCGTCTTGCTACAAACAGAGGACGGCTGCATGACGCAAGAAAATACTACGATGAAATAAAGACGCCCTTTTTTGAAGCGGAACGTGAAAAATTTGTAAAAAATATGAGGACGGAATAAAAATGGCTTCCAAACCAAAAAAATTGACTTATGAAGAGATCGTTGAAAAGATAAGCGGCCTTGCATTTACAGAAAAAAGCGAAGCAAAAGATCTCGTTTCATTGATAAATACATTTTGCTGTTTGCAGAAGGCAAAGATCGGCTCGTCGGAAGATATCGGGAGCTTATTCGACATTTGTGTGTCAAAAGCGGGCGAAAACGATTGGAAATTTCTGCTGGAAGTATTTTCTCGCCTGTTCTATAAATATGATCTGACGAAAAAGAAGCCCGTAAATACAATTTTATTCGGACTGTATAAAACTATCGTAAAAAAATTCGGCGATGTTTTAGACGAAAACGCGTTAAAGAATGCCGCTGTAAGTCACGATCCTGCGGCGATCAAAGACTTTGCAAAAAGATTGGAAAGATCTGCGAAGTTTGGGGAGGAGGAATTTCTCGCCTTGCTCTTTATGCTTCTTATGCTTACCTGTAACAGGTTGTCGTCAAACAGAGATTCCGATATTTTACTTATCGAAAGAAGTATTTTTGAATTATACGGTACCGGCAATTCCAAGGATAAATATTTTATCAAAACCATCGTCAATGCTCTTAAAGGTTCGAATGTGCGGTCGGATCTCTATCCGCTTGTCGGATTATACGAAGGGGCGTCGCAGGAGATTTTGCAACTTGAAGAAGAAAGAGAGAAACTCTCAAACAGACTTACAGAGCAGGACGCAAAAATTCAATCGCTTCTTTCCGAGCTCTCCGCCTTGCAAAATAAAATCAGAAATTTGAACGCCGGCATTGATGAAAAAGACGCACGCATCGTCTCTTTGGAAAATGAATTGCAAGAAATAACAGATCGCAGCGAATATAAAGAAATTTTATACAAAAAACAGTATGAGACATTAAAAAAGTCATTTGTCAAAAATCTGAAAAAAAGTATTCAATTAGAGCTACAGGGGATCGAAGACCTGACGGAGAGTTTGTCCGACAGCACAAGGAGTAAAATACAACGCCGGCTTGACAATATCTATAAAATCATGCAAAAGGAGAGCGAATGATATGCCGAAAGTCGGAGTAGATTTCGGAACGACAAATTCCTTGATCGTGGCTTATGATAAGTCGAACGGAGAATTTTTGTATTTTAATTTTAACGGAAGTATTCCCGTGCCAACGCCCTCTGCGGTTTGGTATTACGACAGCAATATCAAAGTCGGGGATGTCGCAAAAGAAAAGCTCTATTCGTACGACGGGTTGGAGGGGCATCATTTCGAAAAATCCATCAAATCCAAACTCGGTACGGAGTACAAAGCGAACATTTTCGGTAAAAACGTGGCTCCTGCCGAAATTGCATCCGAGATCTTAAAATATTTGAGAAAAACCGCGGTCGAAGATTACAAAGCCGAGAAGGCGGGCGTCGACATGAAACAGGCCGTTTTCACCGTTCCAATCAACTTTTCCGGGAAAGCTCGCCGTGACCTGCGGGAAGCGGCAAACAGGGCCGGCATGGAAGTGACAACTTTTATCCATGAGCCCTTCGCTGCAATCGTTGGATATTACTTCACGCAAGGCGGTAACTCGTCGCCGTTGGAAGAACTTCGCGCTATTGACGGTCAGTATGTTCTTACATTCGATTGGGGCGGAGGAACGCTTGACATTACCGTAACCAAGATTGAAAACGGAAAAATGATGGAATTGGGAACCTCGGAACTGACGGGGCTTGCGGGCGACAAGTTTGACGAACTGATTGCCATGTGGGCGTGGAACCGCTTTGTCGATAGAATCGCGCAGAAATATTCTCCAAACTATTTGGAAAAAATGAGGAAAAACAAATGGGGGAGATTGTTGGCAATAGCCGAACGTTGCAAGATAGACCTTTCCTCTGAAGACGAATCCACTTTTTTGTTGGAAACGGTCATTCCGGAAGAGGATGTCGGCATCGACGAAGTTATCACAAGAGAAATTTTTGCGGAATTAATTTCAGATATCGTCGATAAAGCGTGCAACAAAATCGACGAGGCGTTCCACCAGGCCGGCATCAATGAAAACAATGTCTCCAAGGTATTGCTTACGGGCGGAACATGCAATATCCCCGTCGTTCAGAACAAACTGAAGGAGAAATTCGGTCATCGCACCGAAATTGTCAAAGATGCCGATCTCGTAATCGCGCAAGGGGCTGCCGTAGTGGCAGAATATGGTTGGCTTCCGTTCTTGACAAAGGATGTGCAGGTCGAGTTGAGCGGCGACGCTTATTGGCCGATATTCGAGCGCAATATGCCAATCGCTACAGACGGGGAAGCTGCTCGCTCTGAAACTTTTACTTGCGTTGACCAACGTAACGGTTACGCCAAGATTATCGTCAGCGATGGTATCGGTCAGCAGAAAGATTCCACTCTCGCCATTCTAAACGTGCCCGTTCTGGCAGATAAACGCTTCGGAGATGATATTTTGTTTCAAGCCTCGATTGATAAAGATATTGTTCTTCACATCAGCGCAAATAGCAAAATGTGCTACGGCTATAACAAGGATGAGGAATATTCTATCAGGAAGTCTGCCGAAATTTATAAACTTTGCTTTGGGCTGGATATTTCGAGGTAATTATGTTTTGCACTCTTAAATCGGATATAAAATTGACATCGAACATCGTAAAAAGCAGTGATAAAATCGGGCCGTACATTCCGGTCGACTTACTGCCTTCCGAATATTTGGATACGAGACTCTTCGACCGCCTCACAAAAGGTCACCAACAGCAATACTACAAGCGGCTCTTTTATGCAAAGGAAACAAGAGATGCGGATAAGCGGTTTTGCGAATTGCCCGAAAATGCGGATATGTGTAAAAATTGTCCTAACAAAGACATATGCTATTAAAAATCATGAACGGCAAAATATTTCATAGCATACGCTTGACAAAACCGTGCAAATCCAGTATAATTTACATTAATCAAAAATAAGATGTAAGTCGCTTATGCGGCGAATAAAAGTTAAAATTTTTCTGCGGCGCCGGTTTCATCTCGGCGCCGTCAGTTTTAAAAGGCAGGTCTGCGGCACGGCTGGTCCTGCCTTTTAATATGCGCCTTATCCCCATATCCGTCATATCACGGCAAAATCCGACATATAATTTTAGTACTTAAATTTCCGAGGGGAAATGTTATGCAGGATTATATATCGGAGCGGGTGGTAAAAGAGGGACTGTACATAATGGAGACGGGCTATACCGTCCGCGCCGCCGCCGAATACTTCCACGTAAGCAAATCCACCGTGCACAAGGACGTGACGGAGCGGTTGAAGCAAATAGACAGAAGACTTTACAGGGACGTCAGGCGCGTGCTCGATAAAAACCTTTCCGAGCGGCATATCCGCGGAGGCATGGCAACGAAAAACAAGTATAAGCGAAAAAAGCAGACTGCGCGGCGGTAAGCGGAAGAAAATTTTGCATATTTTCACAAAAAATACCGCCTTATAAATTTGTAAAAAGTCCCTCCGTTATGCTATAATTATTTTTGACTTATCATAAACGGAAGAAACAATGACTAAGCTTCTCGGAATAGACGTCGGCTCCACCACCGTAAAGGCGGCGGTCATCGACGGTGAAAATATAATATACAGCTCCTATGTGCGCCATTTTTCGCGGGTTAAGGAAACCGTGCTCGTCGAGCTTCAAAAAATCGGCAGGCAGTTCCCGGGTGAATATTCGGTGGCAATAACCGGCAGCGCGGGCTTGGGGCTTTCTCAGCGCAGCAACGTCGCCTTCGTGCAGGAGGTGCAGGCTGCGTTTATTGCTATACGCAAATTCTATCCCCAAACGGACGTCGCCGTCGAACTCGGCGGCGAGGACGCCAAGATAATCTTCGTGACGGGCGGCACGGAGCAGCGCATGAACGGCAGTTGTGCGGGCGGCACGGGCGCGTTCATCGACCAGATGGCAACCCTTCTCAATATCACTGTCGAGGAAATGGACGCATTGGCTTTAAAAGCCGAAAAAACCTATCCCATTGCCTCGCGCTGCGGCGTGTTTGCAAAGTCCGATATCCAGCCCCTTTTAAATCAGGGCGCAAACAAGGAGGATATTTCCGCGTCCATTTTCCAAGCCGTTGTGGACCAAACCGTTTCGGGACTGGCGCAGGGCCGGAAAATAACGGGACGGGTGCTGTTTTTGGGCGGTCCGCTCTACTTTTTAAAGGGCTTGAGAAAAGCCTTTAAAAGCACCTTAAAGCTTTCGGACGAGGACGCCGTTTTCCCTGACAACGCCCCCTGCTTCATGTCCATAGGCGCGGCGCTCTATGCCGCAAGCGTGGAGACGGAGGATATAGGCGACGTAATTGCCAGAATTTCGGCTGCAAAGGGCAGCGACGACATAGTTACGGGCAAACCCCTCTTCGAGAGCAAAGAGGAGTACGCGGAATTTGTAAAACGCCACCGCGCCACCGACCTTCAATTTGCCGACATCGCCACATATTCGGGCGATTGCTATTTGGGCATAGACTCCGGCTCCACCACGACCAAACTCATGGCGATCACGCCAGACTGCAAGATCCTCTGGTCGCACTACCAGTCCAATAACGGACAGCCGCTCGACATAGTTATAAATAAGCTCAAGGAATTTATAAAGCTGAGCGAGGGCAGAATCAAAATTGCCGGCAGCGCGGTCACGGGCTACGGCGAGGACCTTATAAAAAGCGCAATAAAAGCCGATTTCGGCATAGTTGAAACAGTCGCCCACTTCAAGGCGGCGCTCCATTTTAACCCCAAGGTGGACTTCATAATAGATATCGGCGGGCAGGACATAAAGTGCTTCAAGATCAAGCACGGCGCAATTGACTCCATAATGCTCAACGAGGCTTGCTCGTCGGGCTGCGGCTCGTTCATACAGACCTTCGCCCGCGCAATGGGCATGGAGATAGATAAGTTCTCGCAGGAGGGCTTGTATGCAAGGCATCCCGTAGAGCTCGGTTCCCGCTGTACTGTGTTCATGAACAGCGCGGTGAAGCAGGCGCAGAAGGAGGGCGCGGGCGTGGACGATATTTCCGCCGGGCTCTCCTCGTCGATCGTCAAGAACGCAATTTACAAGGTGATCCGCGCGTCGAGTGCGGAAGATCTGGGTCAGAATATAGTGGTGCAGGGCGGCACCTTTCTTAACGACGCCGTGCTCCGCTCGTTCGAGATAGAAACGGGCAAAAACGTAATACGTCCGGGCATTGCAGGGCTCATGGGCGCCTTTGGCGCGGCGCTTTACGCCATGGAAAACATACAGGGTTCAAGCTCTACGCTTTCGCTTCCGGAGCTTGAAGACTTCACGTATTCCTCGCGGTCATCCAACTGTCACGGCTGTACTTCCAACTGCAATATAAATATAATCAAATTCAACGACGGCAGAAAATATATATCGGGCAACAAGTGCGAACGAGGCGCGGGTCTCAAGCCCGTATCCAACGAGTTCGATATTTATACATACAAACAGAACCGCCTTTTGGAGTCCGTTCACGGCAACCCCGGCAAGATGGGCAGGGTGGGGCTTCCCATGCAGCTCGGAATGTACGAGCAGCTTCCGCTGTGGGCGGGCTTTTTCGAGAGCCTCGGCTTTCAGGTCGTGCTCTCCGAAAAGTCCTCGAGGAGCCTCTATTTCAAGGGTCAGCACACCGTGGCTTCCGATACGGCATGCTATCCCGCAAAGCTCATGCACGGTCATATAGAGAGCCTTCTGGATATGGGCGTGGATTTTATATTCATGCCCTGCGAGAGCTACAACATAGACGAGCACTGCTCTGTAAACCACTATAACTGCCCCGTCGTGGCTTATTATCCCGAGCTGTTAAAGGCTAATAACGAGCGTCTTACCGACGAAAACTTCATAATGCCGTACATAGATCTCAATATGGAAAAGCCGACGGTGAAGAAGTTGCACGAGGTTTTCAAAAAGTATCGCTTCACGCAGCGGCAGATCAAAAACGCCCTCCGCGAGGGCTTCGACCGTCTTGCAAGCTATCATTCCGACGTAAAGGATAAGGCGGACGAGATTTTGTGGAAAGCCACCGAGACGGGCAGGCAAATCATAGTTTTGGCAGGCAGACCCTATCATCTGGACCCCGAGATAAACCACGGCATAAACAAGCTTTTGACCTCTCTCAATCTCGCCGTGCTCTCCGAGGACAGCGTTTTCGAAAAGAGCGAAATGGTCAAGGTCAACGTTCTGAACCAGTGGACGTACCACGCGCGGCTGTACAGGGCGGCAAACTTCGCGTGCTCCCGCAAAAACGTCAATCTCGTACAGCTCGTTTCATTCGGGTGCGGGCTGGACGCTATCACGACCGACGAGGTCCGCTCGATAATGGAAAAGAACGGTAAGCTCTACACTCAGATAAAGATAGACGAAATAAATAATTTGGGCGTCGTTAAGATCCGCCTTCGCAGCATGCTTGCGGCAATCGAGGAGGCGGAAAAACGGGCAAAGTAACTATGGAAGAGATACGCGATTACACAACCGACTATCCCAAGTGGGACAAGTCCATGAGATCCACTCATAAAATTCTCGTGCCCGATATGCTCCCCTGGCACTTCCTCATAATACAGGAGGTTTTAAGGATAGAGGGCTACGATATCGAGGTGCTCAAAAACGAGAACCGCACGGTCATAGACGAGGGCTTGAAGCACGTTCACAACGACACGTGCTATCCTTGTCTTTGTGTGGTGGGACAATATATCGACGCTTTGAAGAGCGGCAAATACGATTTGGATCACACCGCGCTCATGATCACCCAGACGGGCGGCGGCTGCCGCGCGTCCAACTACATGTCCCTCATAAGAAAAGCCATTCACACGGAATTTCCGCAGGTCCCCGTCGTTTCGGTAAACTTTTCCGGGCTTGAAAAGGACAGTTCGTTCGAAATAGGCGCAAAGCTGTTTTTAAAGCTCGCATACTCCATACTCTACGGCGACACTATAATGTGGTGCTACAACCAGACCAAGCCCTACGAGGCGGAGAACGGCTCAGCCGACAAGGCCCGCGACGAAGCCGTGGCATACGTGGTGGACAAGTTCAAAAGAGGCGGCTATTCCAAATACAAAAAAATAAATAAGCGCCTCATCGCGCTCTTCGCGTCGGTGCCGCGGCAGGACCTCCGGAAGATAAAGGTGGGGATAGTCGGCGAAATATACGTCAAATACTCCCGCCTCGGCAACAACAATCTGGAAAAATTCCTTCTCTCGGAGAATTGCGAGCCGGTGGTGCCCGCCCTTTTGGATTTTGTTTTATATTGTATCGTCAACGTCGTCAACGACGGCAAGCTCTACGGTCACAGCAAATTCAAATCGTTTTTATATAACGTTGTCTATAAAGCCGTGCACCGCATGCAGAAAAATATCATAAAGGAGTTTGAAAGGGATGGTACGTTCGTGCCCGTTCACGACTTCGAGCATCTCCGCCGCTGCGCCGACAAGGTTTTGAACCAGGGCGTCAAGATGGGCGAGGGCTGGCTCATCCCTGCGGAAATGGCTGCGCTCGCCGAAACGGGCGTGCCTAATATCGTCTGCACGCAGCCGTTCGGCTGCCTTCCCAACCACATAGCCGGCAAGGGCGCCATAAGGACCCTCAAGGAGCTATACCGTGACGAAAACATAGTTGCCGTGGACTATGATCCCTCCGCAACGCGCGTCAATCAGGAAAACCGTATAAAGCTCATGTTGGCCACCGCACGCGAAAACAGCGTGCAAACGGGAAACAGCTCCAAGGCTGTTTGATTGCCGCTGAATTTATCATCCTATACGTTTAAAAGAGCCGTTACAGGCTCTTTTTTGTATAAAAATATAATTTCAGTCTGTATTATTTGCATTTTACAGGCTTATGTTGTATAATTATAAGCATTAAATCAGATTGGGAAGGTGGCGGCAGTGCTGAGCATAGGACAAAGGATACGCGAGCTACGCAGATCAAAGGACATTTCGCAGGAAGAGCTTGGTCTTGAAATAGGAGTTTCAAGGCAGACAGTCAACAAATGGGAAACGGACGTAACAACGCCCAACATAGATAATATCAAAGCCTTGTGCGGATATTTTAACGTAAAGGCAGATTATTTTATTCCCGTCGGGACTGATATAAAAGGCGAAATTGCATTATCTTCCGAAAAACAAAAACCGGGAACCAAAAAAACAATTCCGATAATAGCCTTGGTGTTGCTTTCGTTTGCTCTTATAATTGCGTTGGTTTTCACGGTCGGAACCGGCTTTATAGTGTTTTCCGACTCTTATAATGCAGGTATAGACTACGTATCTACCAGCGGAATCGATAGGTCTGAGTTTTACGCATGCTTAGCTGTCAGCATAGTCTTGCTTGGCGGTATAATATTTTCGTCGGTCTTATTAATAAAGAAAAAGTAAACAAAAATTTACACAAATGTAAACAAAAGGTGGTTGATTATTTTTTTGTATTAAGCTAACATAATATCCATTCAGCTATCGCCCTGCCGGTTTTAACAGCTGGCAGGGCGTGCCGGAATTAAAGGTGAACGCAGATGAAAACGCTGAAAAAACTTATTATTTTATCCTTTAAAAATTTAAAATGCCGCAAGTGGCTGAATATAAAAATAGCCGCCGCGCTTACCTTTTTAACCTTTCTTTTAAGCTTGTTCTCCGTTGTGGGTATATCCATAGCCAATATGCGCAGCACCCTTTTTGAGAAAAGCGCGTCGGCAAACTATCTTTTTCCTTTAAATAGCGGATCTATAGATAAACCTATGCCGGAGGGCACGCAGATAATAGAGTATAAATGCGCAGACTTCAGCCCGCGGCTGAATACAAGAATTTATGACTTAAATACCGGGACTTTGCGAATTGAAGTGGGCGGAGAAATTTTTATCTCCGAAATGCGCGATGCGTTTAGTAATAACCCTTACAATGTAGATATGGTAGCGTGCCAAAACCCGTTCACGGAAAACGACTATAAGGCGCTCAAAGCAAGCTTCGGGCTGAATAACTTCATTATAGGCAAAATGCCCGAAGCCGCGGACGAAGCGGTAATTTCGGCTACGCTGCTCGGCTATTATAATCTCTCCTATGCGGATGTTTTGGGCAAACAGGTAACCTTTCACTACCTCGACTATGGCAAGCTGTGGGAGCCCTTTACCGTAACTGGCATAATAATTCCCGAATATACAAAGCTTCGGGGGCACCGGCCTACATGCTATTTATTCAGTGGATGTTTTCGTCCTGAAATCATTGTTGCGGACAGCGCCGAAGCAGTAAGGGACGCACAATATTATTTCTATTCCTTTCCCCGCTGGCTTACCTATGAAGAGATAGATTATTTATCAGATATGGATGAACATTTGAGCAGCGTGCCATACATGGGCGTCGGAACGTTATATGAAGCAGAAGATTTGGCGCAGATACAGACCATAACCACCAATCTGTTCATAATTCTCGGCGTTTCCTTCGGCGTGGGGCTGCTTTTGATAATCTATCTTCTTACAGATAGATTTACAAGATATTTCGTGCGCGGCGGAGGCGTGCTTTTAACCGAAGGAATAGGAGAACGGGAGCTGAACGCGCTTACAATCGTCCAGATTTTGATTTTATGCGGCGTCGCCGTGCTTTGCTCCGCTGTGCTTACTGCTGCGGTGTACGCAGTAGTAAGGGTAGTTCTCAACAGACATGTTTTCGGTTGGATGGAATTGATGCCGCTCAACGGAATGTTCTTTTGCATAGTGTTTGGCGTGGGGCTCGCAATGGTTTTGGCGGTTACTCTCTTTCTGTTTTTTAATATCTTCATTATGACGAAGAGGAAAAGCATAAAAGAGCTTTTAAATACAACGGCTGATTAAATAAAGGTGTATTATGATCAATTTACGCGGAGTAACAAAAATTTACGGTAGCGGACAGACAGAGTTTCGTGCTGTCGACGATATCACGCTGGATATTTCCGACGGCGAGTTTGTGGCAATAGTGGGCAAGTCGGGCAGCGGAAAATCCACTCTTTTGAATCTCATAGGCACGCTCGACAGCATATCCGTGGGCAGTATAACCGTCGACGGCGAGGAGATAGGAAGCTTAAAGGGCAAGGAGCTTGCAAGGTTCCGCAACCAAAAGATCGGGTTTGTCTTTCAAAATTTCTATTTGGAGCCCGAATATACCGTGCGCGAGTGCGTTGAAATCCCCCTCATTCTTGCGGGTAGCTTCGGCAAGGAAAATACCGAAAAGGTTGATAAAGCGTTAAAGCTTGTCGATCTTTCCGATAAAATGAAGAGCAAGACAAAAACGCTTTCGGGCGGCGAACAGCAGCGCGTTGCAATAGCGAGGGCTATTATAAACGACCCGCACTTTATTCTTGCCGACGAGCCCTGCGGCAATCTTGACGGTAAAAACAGCGAAAATATAATGAACATATTCAAAAATCTTCACGCGCAGGGCAGAACTATCTTAATGGTTACGCACGACGAGCAGGACGCGCACATGGCGCAGAGAATAGTAACTCTTGCCGACGGAAGGGTTATAAGCGATGAAAAGAATACTTTATTTTATTAAAACGGAAGTGCGGCTTTTAAAAAAGTCGATAATTATAATAGCCTTAATATTGACGGTATTTTTATCGGCGTTTATGGGCGCGCTCTCCGTACGCATGGATTTCGTCAACGGCTTTTATTCCTACCTCGACGAAAATTTCTCATCATACGTTATAGTTGCATATAGGCTTAAAACCATAGACGATTTAATGAAAATAAGTCCTGACGAGCTCTATCTTAATAATAAGACGTGGCTTACTTGCGCCGTCACGCTTGAAAATGCCGAAGGGCAAGCTATGGAAACGACCGATATAAGTGAAAATGCGGGACTGTATAGCGATTTGGGCGCAATTCTCGTACTCAACGACAAAACGAAATCGAAGCTGGATTCTGCTTCGGACGCTCTCGTCTCGGGGCAGTGGAACAGCGGTGAACGCCAGATTTGCGTCGATAAAAAGGTGGCGGAGTTTTTAAGCCTTGCCGTCGGAGATACCGTTTCTATAATACCGAAAGAGCCGTCGGCGCCGCAGTTGAGCTACGTTGTTTCCGGCATATTCGACAGGGAACCCTTGAAAGAGGACTATTTTTTCAATTTCTACTACTACATTACCGAAAGCAATGAATTTGAATTCAGTAATGCGAGAATGGTTTACTACGACGCCCGTTCCGCGCACGCCTCTTTCAGCAAGTATGAAGATACCCTTGGCAGTTTGTCGGTAACCGGCTTAAAGTATCCTTTATCGAGTCCCATAACAGATTATTTCAGAAATATTATGCCCATAAAATTGACGCTCGACGTGGCAGTTGCGCTGTTCTTTGCCGTTATGGTCGTAATAGTCTACACGCTGATGACAATGTTTTACAGGCAGCGTAAGCCCTTTATTTGCCGGCTCAAGCTTTTGGGTGCGGGCAGCGGCACGGTGTTTGGCATTTATTTCGGCATAGCCGTTGCGATTTTTTTGGTCGTAACATTGATTTCATCGGGATTCGGAGTATTATTCAATATCTACTTCATGCACCTGTGCGAAACCGTGTTCGAGCTGTCGTTCAGAACTACGTTCTCGGCGGTTGTGCCTCTCCTTTCATTTGCCGTGCTCACGGCGTTCACCGCACTGATGTTTGCGCTTTCGGGCAGGAGGATACGCTCCGACATTATAGCGCAGGAGGTCAAGGCGGAATAATCGCGCGAATAAATAAAAGAGTGGGGGAGTTATTAGCTTTCCCACTCTTTTTAGCGTTATATGTTGAGTTTTTATTTTGTAATTGTCACGTTTTCGCCGAAGTCCCTGCGCTTTTTTTCACGCACGGGGTAGCCCTCTTTTGCATATCCGAGGGCAATTACAAGCGGGAATTTGCTCTTTTCCTTCAAGCCCAGAAATTCGGAAATGCCCTTTTCGTCGCGCATGCCCAAAATACATGTCTGTATGCCCATATTTTCCGCGGCGAGCACGATATAAGCCGAAACTATACCTATATCTATTGGTACAAATTCGGTTTTTACCAATCTCTGCCCCAATCTTTCCAGAACCGCGGGCTTGCCCTCCTCTATGGCTATAAAGGCAGGGCAGTCCGAAGTCCACTTGTTGCTGCCGAGTACCTGCACGTTTTTTGCAAAGGCAGGGGCTTTTTCTCCCGTGATAATATGCAGTTTGTACGGCTGCGAATTGACCGCCGAGGGCGCAAGCTTTGCCAGCCTGCAAATTTCCAGAAGATCCTCGTCGGTCACCTTTTTTGCGGGATCGTATTCCCGGGTGCTCTGGCGTGTAAGATATAATTTTTCCAAATCCATAATTTAACCTCTATGCTTTATAAATATGCTTACGGCGCACCTCTCGGCGCGCCGTTTCTCTTTAGTCTATTTTCTCATTTTGGCAGACTGTATTGACTTTTTTGCGGCTTTTACAATATTTTCTTTGGTAAAGCCGAAGTACTCGAACAGCACGCCCGCAGGCGCGGAAACGCCGAACGACTTCATCGCGACCACCTCGCCGCAGTCGCCCGAGTACTTATACCACGCAAAGTGCGAGGCAGCCTCTACGCACACGCGCGCCCTGACCGCTTTAGGCAGCACGGATTCCTTATATTCCTCTGTCTGCGCCTCGAATTCCTCCATGCAGGGCATAGAAACGACGCGCGCGCGGATACCCTCCTTTGCAAGCAGCTCTCTTGCGCCCATACACAAATCTATCTCCGAGCCCGAGCCTATTAAAATCACGTCTGGCTTCGGCATGTCGGCTATCACATATCCGCCCTTGAGCGCGTTCATGCCCGTGCCCTCGTACTGCCCGAGATTTTGTCTCGAAAGTATCATTGCAGTGGGCGCGCTTTGGGTAAACGCCTCAACATACGCCGCCGCGGTCTCTTTGCCGTCGCAGGGCCGGAAGACCTTCAGCCCGGGAATGGAGCGGAGAGCTATAAGCTGTTCCACGGGCTGGTGTGTGGGACCGTCCTCGCCCACGCCGATTGAATCGTGGGTCATAACGTAAATTACGGGTATATTCATCAGCGCGCTCATTCTCATTCCGCCCTTCATATAGTCGGAGAAGGAGAAGAAGGTGGAGCAAAGGATCCTCAAGCCTCCGTGTAGCTGCACGCCATTGCATATTGCCGCCATCGCATGCTCGCGTATGCCGAAGTGTATATTTCTGCCCGTACGGTTTTCGGGCGAGAAGTATCCTGCGCCCTTTATTTCCGTTTTTGTCGAGGGCGAAAGATCGGCTGAGCCCGAAAGCAGATTAGGAGTCGCCTTTGCGATCTCGTTTAAAATTCTGCCGCCGCTCGACCTTGTCGCCTCGGGCTTGGTAAATTCAAGTTTTGCGGCAATAGCTTTTATATCGGGCGTCTGCCCGCTCATATATTCCTCGTACTTCTGTGCGAGCTCGGGGTAGCTTTGAGAATAAGCTTTAAATAGCTCGTTCCATTCTTGCTCGGCTTTGAGCTTTTCGTCCGCTATTTTAAGGCAATGCTCCTTCACGTCCGCAGGCACCTCAAAGGGCGCATAGTACCAATTCAGGCGGTCCTTGGTTTTTGCAAGATTTTCCTCGCCCATCGGCGCGCCGTGTACCGCGGCGGAATTTTCCAGCGGCGATCCGTATCCAATCACCGTGTTGCAGATTATTATAGTGGGCCGTGAAAGCTCCGACTTAGCCTGTCCGATAGCCCTGCCGAGCGCAGCAAGATTGTTTGCGTCGTTTACGCGCAGCACCTGCCAGCCCTGGGCAACGAACCTTGTAGCCACGTCCTCGTTGAAGGTCGTGTTTATATCGCCCTCTATCGTTATATTGTTTTTATCGTACAGGAGTATCAGCTTGCCGAGCTTCTGGGTTCCCGCAAAGGAGCAAGCCTCGTACGCCATGCCCTCCTGAAGGCAGCCGTCGCCGCACAAAACGTAGGTGTAGTGGTCCACTATGGGGAACCCGGGCTTATTGAATACGGCGGCGAGGTGCGCTTCCGCAAGCGCAAACCCCACGGCGTTGCCCAAGCCTTGCCCGAGAGGACCGGTGGAGGTTTCAACTCCGTCCGTTTTGCCGTATTCGGGATGTCCGGGCGTTTTTGAGCCGAGCTGGCGGAAGTTCTTTATATCCTCTATGGAGAGGTCATATCCGAACAGATGCAAGAGGGAGTAGAGCAGCATGCTGCCGTGCCCTGCCGAAAGCACGAATCTGTCGCGGTTGTCCCATTTGGGATTTTTATAGCTGAAGTTCAGATGTTCGGCAAAGAGCTCGTATCCGATGGGCGCGGCGCCCATGCACATACCGGGGTGCCCGGAGTTTGCCTTCTGTATAGCCTCGGCGGATAAAATTCTGATTGTGTCTACGCTTTTGGTCGCAACGGACATAAGGTTCTCCTTTATTTTAAAAATAATTTACGGCGCAAGCAGGGTGGATTTGCGCCATGATAAATTTTAATTCAAGTATTTTATCAAATTATTCAGGTCGAGAAAATCGTATTGCTTCAAAAATTGCAGCAGTTTCATGGCTACTATCCTGCAGCCGCCCTTCTCGTCGCTCTCGAAGTATAACGGCATAACGGGGTCGTGAACGCTCATTCTCACAATAGCGTTGCCCTTTTCAAAAAATATTCTCACGCCCTCGTAGTTGTCGTCCGCCGTCTTAAAGCCGGCGTTCTTCAATTCCTCTATTACCCTCGCGCCGTCGGCTTTGAAACTGCGGCTCTTGGAGTTGAAGCCTATGCGCACCTCCGCCTCGTCCGCGGATTTTTTAAAGCCCCCGATAAGCGAAGCAAGCGTCTTCCCGTCCTTCGCCTGTCGGGAAAGGCATATTAAAATTTGCGTTATAAGATACGCACCGTCGTCCAGAAAATAATTTTCGGGGAAAGCGGCATGCCCGCTCGTCTCGATTGCAAGAGGGGAGTATTCCCCGCCGTTGTTCAGCTCTATGCACTTATCGATAACGTTCTTATAGCCGCGCTTATATCTTAAATGCTTCCCTCCGAGGCTCTCTATGAATTGTGTCAGGTGCACGCTGGTTACGGAATCTGTAACAATCGTCCCGCCCTTTTTGGGCAGTACTATCGCGGAGAGCAGGGCTATCAGCGAATTTCTGTTCAATTCCTCGCCGCCCTTGTCCACGCACGCGGCTCTGTCCACGTCCGTATCGAAAATGATCCCGAGGTCCGCGCCCGTGCTTTTCACGGCGTTTGAAATGCAGTCTATCGCCGCCTTGTCCTCGGGGTTGGGCACATGGTGGGGGAAGGTTCCGTCGGGTTCGAGGTAAAGGCTGCCCGAAACGTCCGCGCCGAGCGGCACAAGCACCTTTCCGGCAAAAAATCCTCCCGCGCCGTTCCCCGCATCTACAATTATTTTTTTACCTTCCAGAGGTCTTAAACCGCACACATCCTCAACTTTTTTTACGAGTATGCGGGAATATTCGTCCATAAACGACCTTTCGAAATATTTTCCCGCGCCGACCGTGCACTTGCCCTCGGCGGCGAGTGCGAGAATGGCGTCGATATCCGCTCCCGAAAGCGCGCCGAGCGGCGTAAAGAATTTCAAGCCGTTCCTGTCGTAGGGGAGATGGGAAGCGGTGATCATAATTGAGCCGTCGCAAAGAAAGTCGCTCTCTTTGAGCAGAATAAACATCGACGGAGTGGAGGAGAGCCCCGTATAAACCACGTCCGCCCCGCATGAAATCAGCGCCGAAATCACCTTGTCGGAAATCCTCGGCGCGGAAATTCTCGGGTCGTTGCCTACGGCGATCCTCAGCTCGTGTTTTTTGAATTTTTTTGAAAGCCAGAGGCAGAAAGCCTTTGTGATCGCAGCCACAGCTTCGTCGGTGAGCGTAATTTTGTCGCCCACCGCAACCCCGCGCACATCTGTGCCGCTTTTCAGTTTTTTAAGGTCGCTGATTTTCATTGTGTTTATTATACTATATCGTTTTTTTTATTACAAGTAATAAAAAGTGAAATCTCAAATTTTTATTAAAGTGATTTTCAGCAACTCGGCGCATGACCGAATTTTTCGTTTACCGCCCCAAAACGTTTTATTTTTATGTTAATATGTGTTATAATGCTGTAAATTCAGGTAAAAGAGGAGCATTTATGGGCAAAGAGAGCTTTGTCGAGCAGATAGCCGACATAGAAAAGGACTTCCCGCAGTGGTACACCGACGTAGTATTAAAAACAAAGCTTGTGGACTACGGACCCGTGAAGGGCACAATGGTCATCCGCCCGTACGGTTATGCCATCTGGGAAAATATTCAGGCGGAACTTGACGCGCGGTTTAAGGCGACGGGTCACAAAAACGCATATTTCCCCCTGCTTATCCCCATCGGCTATTTCACAAAGGAGGCGGAGCACGTGGAGGGCTTTGCGCCCGAGGTCGCGGTCGTCACCCATGCGGGCGGGGAAGAGCTCGCCGAGCCCCTTGCCATCAGACCCACTTCCGAAACGATAATCGGCAGCATGTATTCAAAATGGCTGCAGTCCTACCGCGATCTGCCCATTAAGATAAACCAGTGGTGTAACGTCATGCGCTGGGAAAAGACCACAAGACCTTTCTTGCGCACCTCCGAATTTTTATGGCAGGAGGGTCACACCGCCCACGCCACCGAGGAGGAGGCGCGCGGGGAAACCATGCAGATGCTCGGCGTATATAAAGAATTTGCCGAAAACGTGCTTGCGATCCCCGTTATCTGCGGCAAAAAAACCGAAAAGGAAAAGTTTGCGGGCGCCGTTGCCACCTACGGCATGGAAGCCATGATGAAGGACGGCAAGAGCCTGCAAGCCGGCACATCCCATTACCTCGGTCAGAATTTCGCAAAGGCGTTCGACATAAAATATCTCGACAAGGACGGCACGCAGAAATATGCCTACACCTCGAGCTGGGGCGTATCCACAAGGCTCATAGGCGCCCTCATAATGGCTCACGGCGACAGCCGCGGGCTTGTGCTGCCGCCCAAGGTCGCGCCCGTTCAGGTAGTTATAGTCCCCATCGCCGCAAAGAAGGGCGGAGTAGTGGAAATGTGCGAACAAATCAAGCAAAAGCTCGAGGAAATGTCAATACGTGTTGAGTTTGACAACACCGACGCCTCTCCCGGCTGGAAATTCAACGAGTGGGAAATGAAGGGCGTGCCCCTTAGGATAGAGATAGGTCCCCGCGACATAGAGAACGGCAAGGCGATGATCTTCCGCCGCGATACATTGCAAAAGGAAAGCTACGATCTGTCGACCCTCGCCCAAACGGTGCAGGAGCTTCTTTCGACCGTTCAAAATGATATGTTGGAGGCGGCAAGAGTTCGCCGCGACGGCAGGATAGTGTACGCCGAAGATCTGGACGGAATATTGAAGGGCGTCGAGAGCGGCAATTTTGTAAAGGCGGGCTGGTGCGGCTGCCGCGAATGCGAGGATAAAGTAAAGGAAAAAACCGCCGCCACCGCAAGGGTCTACGCCGAGGGCGAGACTGCCGAAAAATGTGCGGTGTGCGGCAAAAAGGCGGAGCATGTGGTGATCTTCGCCCGCGCCTATTAAGCTACCGCGGCAAGCGGATTATAAACTTCGCAATACTGTGTCGCGTTTGCGCACTCCTTGGTCGTGTACGTCTATGTACACTCCCGTCGTCGCTTACGCGCGCTCCTTGTCTTGCTCGTTTCTAACCGCTTGCTGACTTCGTAATTGCACGCTTAACCGTGCCCTCTTCCGTGTAACGGGGGAGGGTGTCACGAAGTGACGGGTGGGAGTAATCCAATTCCCTGCAGACGATGCTCGCTTCTACCCACCGCATAACTTCGTAAATGCAACGCCACCCCCAACCTTGACTCCCTTTAGTAGGACGAGCGCGGATTTCCCAAAACAGCACAGTGCGCTGTTTTGCCGCGCGAGATGAGTGAGCGCATACGTCCCGCGCGAACGGTGCCCGAACACGGCGCTATTCCTTACGCCGTGTGAGAACGCTGTCGAGCAAAGCGAGACTGAGGGGATTGTCAATTCTCGTTGGACCCGTGCTAAAGCAAGTTAAGCGCAAAAACAATTAAGAAACCCGGTTGCGGCGACGCGCCGCTAATAAATATCCCCGTACGTATACGGGGATATTTATTAATTTACGGCTCCCGAAAAAAGTTTAAAAATTCCCTTGACAACCAACTGTATCTATCGTATAATCACAGTTGAAAGGCGGTCGAATATGCATATAGCGTTATCGTATCAATCGGGTCAGCCCATATACGAGCAAATCAAATATCAAATCCGCGCACAGATCCTTTCGGGCGAGCTTGAAGCGGGCACGATGCTGCCCTCTATCCGCATGCTCGCAAAGGAACTGAAAATAGGCATAATCACTGCAAAGCGCGCCTATGACGACCTGTCTGCGGAGGGCTTTTTATACTCCGTGCAGGGCAAGGGCGTGTTTGTCGCCGAGGTAAAAAAGGACGATTTGACCGCCTATAAGCTTGAAAAAATCAAGGATATGTTTGAGGAAATCACAAAATACGCCCAAGAGCACGGCGTAGACAAGGAAACTTTGACAAACATATTCAAGCAAATTTTGGGAGAATGAAAAATGTATTCGCTTGAAATCGAAAATTTAACGGTAGCCTTTGAAAGATTCACCATGAACGCCACGGTGAATATCCGCAAGGGCTGCATAACGGGGCTTATCGGCCGCAACGGCGCGGGCAAATCCACGCTCATAAAAACTATAATGCGCCAGCAGGACGCCTCCGCCGGGCACATTCTGTACGACGGCAAACCGTTCAAGGGCAACGAGGTGGAGATATTGAATAAAATCGCCTGCGTTTTCGACGCGCCCCACTTCAACGTTGCTTTAAAGCCCAAGCGGCTCTTTAAGCTCTATAAGTCCATATATCCGCAGTTCGACGCCGAGCTCTACGAAAAATTGATGCAAAAATTCCAGCTTCCGTCCGATATCCGCGTAAACAAATTTTCCTTCGGCATGCAGCGCAAATACTGCCTCATTCTCGCCCTCTGCCAAAAGCCCGAAATTCTCATTTTGGACGAACCCACCTCGGGCATAGACCCCTACGACAGGGGCAACGTGGTGGAACTTATACAGGAATTTATGATGGACGAAAACCACACCGTTCTGTTTTCCACGCACATAACCGAGGATTTGGATAAAATCGCCGACTACATAGTCATTATGCAAAACGGCAAAATCACGCTGAACGAGGAAAAGGAGACCATTTGCGAAAATTATCGCCTCGTGCAGTGCGCGGAGCTCACCGAAGAGCTTAAAAAATACGCGCTCGGCGTTCAGAAGTCCATGTTCGGCTACACGTTTTTGACAAAAAACAAGGATATTTCGGGCGAGGGCTTGCAAATCAAGGTGCCCACGGTGGAGGAGCTGTTCATACACACCCTCGGCGAAAATAAACAAAGCGAGCCTTTTGAAGATTTATAACGGGAGGAGAATATGAAAAATTTTCATCCGAGCCTTTGGAGCTATATTAAGTGCGTCAACGGCAACAATCTGAACGTAAACAAAACGGCGCGCAGCTATGCGGGCGGTGCAAGCGCGTTGTTCGGCGCCTTGTTCATTATTTTTCTGTTTCCGCTCGGCAACAACGCCATGCCCGTATCTTTGGTTTTCGGCTTTATACTTTCTATAGGTCTTTTGTGTTTGACGTTTGCAATACAGAACAAACCCTCCCTGTATGCGCTGATGCCGATAACCCACAGGCGCAACGTATTGTATTTTTTTATCACGGCTGTCTTTGTCTCCGTTGCGAGCTTTGTGATTTTTTTAGCCGCGGTGTTGATTATAATGCTCATCGTTGCGTTAGTAATATTGATTGCCACGCGGGAGTGGATATTCGTCATCGAGGAAACGGAGGAGGCGGCTTTGGTGTTCGTCTGCACGCAGGGCTATTTAATAGCCGCGGCAATAGTTTTTGCAATGATGGGGCTGGTGCTCATAATTTCCTTTATAAAGCGCGGAAAACTCAAATATGCGCTGCTTGCCATGGTTCCCGTCATGGTAAGTTTGCCATTTTATATAATAATCGCCTTGACCGGCATCGGCAACGGCAATCTGTATATAGCCTTCAACGAAGTTCCATATAGCTGGGTGTATGTCGGCGTGTTCTGCGCCATAGCGGTTGGGCTGTTTGCGGCGGGAGTCGTGCGCCTCATACTGTATCTGCGCCCCAAGGAGTATTGAATGAATTTTTTAAGATATTTAAGGGTCAATTATTTCCGCGGCGTTCAGCCCTTATTCCCCGACGGCATAAAGATGCTTATATACGGAGTTTTACCGCTGTTCGGCTATATGGTTGCCGTCGGCTTTGTCGCCTTTGACTGCATGCCCGTACTGTTTCTCAGCGTATGTTCGTTCTTCGTTCCGTTGGTCTACGGCTTGCAGGCGGAGGTGCGCCCCTCGCAGTACTGCCTGTATCCCCTTTCCCCCAAGCGCAAGACAGTATACGAATATTTCGGCGCGGCGGTCTATGCCGTCGTTATGAGCGCGGCGGTGTTTTTATATCTTTTGGCTTTTTACGGCGTTATAATCCTCATCTTCAAGGGGCACGGGTGGGTCTATTTAAACAGCTTTATGTTCTCTGTCTCCAAGCTCGACGTCCACGGAATACTGATGACGGCAGGGCTTATCGTATACAGTTTCGGTTCGGGCTGTCTGGCCGTAGCAATAAAAAAGCGCCGCTTGCTCTATTTAATCGCGTTTCTTACCGTAAGCGTGGTAATAAGCGTTCTTTTGTTCATATACGGCATTGTTTCGGTCGGCGGCGAGGAATTTGAATCGTTCTCCATCTTTACCATAGGCAGCATGCCGCTGAATTGGCTATATCTGACCTATCTTTTCGTTGCGGGCGCGGCAACGCTTGCAATCTCCGCAATTCTCAAATTAAACCACACCAAAAAATCCCTGTCCTACTGAATTCACCCTTTAACGAATATAAATTATTTTTAATAATAGCAACGTAACTTGCTCCGTGTCATTTCGAGGGCGGAGCCCGAGATAATTCCCTCGTGGCTTGGTCGAAGTCCGATAAGACGGCAACCTCCAACCTTGCCCTCTTCCGTGTAACGGGGGAGGGTGCCCTGAAAGGGCAGGTGGGAGCAACCACCTTCCTTGTCATCCTGCGCGTATCTGCAATACCTACGCTACACTGCTATTTTGCGCATGCTGGCAAACTCCCCCACACTGTCATTCTGAGGCGATAGCCGAAGAATCTGTGCCTGTGGCGCTTCTTATAAATTTCACCACAACATTTTAATGCGGCACTTTAAAAATAGCGAGCATAGGCAGCTATACCACCGATTATGTACGGTTGGAATGATTAAAACAAAACTGCGGGCGACCCGTTTGTGGGTCGCCCGCCGATTATGCTATTCAATATTTTCTCTTTTAAACAGCGGACTTGCAAAAAATTCATCAAGTCCCAACCCCAGCCCGTCGGCAATTTCATAAACAACTCTCAAATTCACCGACCCGTGTTTTTTCAGTCTTAAATCGCTGATTGTTGCCTGCGGGACTCCGCTCAGTTGGGACAGCTTGTATTGAGTTATTTTGCGCTCCGACAGCAACTGCTCTATACGTTCCGCAACTGCTTCTGCAAGATTCATAATATTTGCTCCGTCTATGAAAAATATTATAAATCTTTAAAAAATTTTTATACTTCGGAATACCGTAGTACTTGGCAATTCCGTAGTATTGCGTTATAATTGTATTAAAGGAAAATTTGAACAATAAAAAATTTTGCGGGCGACCCGTTTGTGGGTCGCCCGCCGATTTACTGTGTATTATAAAATTCAAATGTTGAGATATTTTTTTAAACTCTCGGCTTTGTTCACGCGCTCCCAAGGCAGGTTGGGCTTGCCGAAATGCCCGTATGCCGCCGTCTGCGAGAATATCGGCTCCCTCAGCCCGAGCGTTTTTATAATGGCGGAGGGGCGCAGATCGAATTCTTTTTTAACTATCTCCGCAATTCTGTCGTCGCCGAGCTTCCCCGTGCCGAAGGTGTCTATAAATACGGAAACGGGCTTTGCAACGCCTATCGCGTAGGCAACCTGTAATTCCACCTCGTCGCACAGCCCTGCGGCAACTAAATTTTTGCAGATATATCTCGCCATATACGCCGCCGAGCGGTCCACTTTGGTTGCGTCCTTGCCCGAAAAAGAGCCGCCCCCGTGCGCGCATCTCCCGCCGTAGGTGTCGACTATTATCTTTCTGCCCGTAAGCCCGCTGTCTCCCTCGGGACCTCCTATGTTGAATCTGCCCGTCGGGTTAATCAAAAATTTTGTATCAACAAGCAACTCTTCGGGGATAACGGGAATCACGTTCTTTATAATATCTTCCCTGAGCTGCTCCTGCGTAACCTTTGTATTATGCTGTGCGGAGATAACCACCGTATCAACGCGCACGGGCTTTTTGCCGTCGTATTCCACGGTGACCTGAGTTTTACCGTCCGGTCGAAGATATGCGAGCGTTCCGTTTTTCCTGACCTCGGCAAGCCTCTTTGCAAGTTTGTGCGCAAGCGCGATGGGGAGGGGCATGAGCTCCTCGGTCTCCCTGCAAGCGTATCCGAACATCATACCCTGGTCGCCCGCGCCGGTGTCGCCCCTGCCGTCCTGCGCGCTGTCCACGCCCATGGCGATATCGGGGCTCTGGCTGTGCACCGCAACCTCTATCCTGCACTTGTCAAAGGCGAACGAGCCGTGTCTGTAGCCTATTTTTTCTATTATCCCCCGCGCAATATCTATATAATCGTCCTCGCCCATTTTGGCTGTAGAGGTTACCTCGCCCATAATTAACATTCTGTCATACGCCGCGCAGCACTCTATGGCGCACCTTGCGTTTGGATCTTTGCTCAGAATATAGTCGAGTATCCCGTCCGACACTTGGTCGCACAGCTTGTCGGGATGCCCCTCCGTAACGCTCTCGCTTGTAAAAAATTTCTTCATAAGTCCTCCGTAAATCAAAAACTCCTCTGCCGCCGCAGGGGAGTAATTAACGTTTATATCCCCATCGGTACGGCATTAGCACCTTGCGTAAAGCAGGTTGCTGTGTGGTCGACGAGCCGTTCTCTCGCACACTCTTTATAGGTTTGAAAGTATTTTATCATTTCGCCATATAATTGTCAAACAAAAGTTGCGTTTAAAAGTATTTTTTTATATAATGGTTGATATGAAATGTACGCAGTGCCCCGTTAAATGCGGCGCCGACAGAAAAACGCAAGCCGGCGCCTGCGGAGTCAAGGGCATAAAGATCGCAAAATACTATCTCCACCCATATGAGGAGCCGCCGATATCATATAAAAACGGCAGCGGCTGCATATTCTTCTGCGGCTGTTCTTTAAAGTGCGCGTTCTGTCAGAACTTCGAGCTATCCCGCAATACGCGCGGCAAGGAGATATCGAAGGAGGAGCTCGCGGCTATTTTCGAAGAGCTCGAAAACATGGGCGCGGAGAATATAAATCTTGTCAATCCCACCCATTATTTAAGGGATATTATGGGGGCAATGAAAATTTACCGCCCGAAGATCCCCGTAGTCTACAACACCCACGGCTACGAAACATTGGAGCAGTTAAAGCTCGCCTCCGAAATTGTGGATATATGGCTCCCCGATTTGAAATTTATCGACCCGTTGCTTGCAAAACGCTATACGCTCCGCGAAGATTATGCAAAATTCGCTCTGCCCGCCATAGAATTTATGGCTGCAAAGCCCCTGAAAATGGAGGAAGGGAAGATGCATTCGGGCTGTATTGTCCGTCATTTGATTTTGCCCCTCGCCGCATACGACAGCGTGAATATAGTTAAATTTGTTGCCTCTCTGCCCCCTACCGTATATTTTTCTCTCATGAGCCAATACACGCCCTTCGGCGACATAGGCAACCTCCCCGAACTCCGGAGGGGCATAACCGGGAGGGAGTATAAAAAGGTGCTTGCCGCGGTGGAGGAGGTCGGGCTCCAAAACGTATTTTTGCAGGATTTCGAAAGCGCAAAACAGGACTTTATCCCCAAGTGGGACTATTAAAACGCAATACATATGCTTATTTCTCTCGAGAACGTGGGTTTTTCCTACGGCGACAATTTAATATTTTCGGGCGTTGACCTCTCGTTCAACGAGGGCGAGCGGGCAGGGCTCATAGGCGCCAACGGCGAGGGCAAGACGACCCTTTTAAGGGTGATTTTGGGCGAACTTGCTCCCGACGAGGGCAAGGTTTTCATTAAAAACGGCGCGCGCATAGGCTATTTGTCGCAGAACGGCGGCTACTCCTCTGGCAACACCGTGTTTGCCGAAATGCAAAGAGTGTTCGACGGGGACTATGAAGCGGTGGAAAAGCTTGCAAGGCTATCTTCGGAGCTCGCCGCCTTGGATTATAAAAGCCGCGACTATTCGGTCATTTCGGCAAAAATCGAAACGCTGCAAAAATTTATTTCCTCGCGCGACAGCTACAACGTGGAGGTCAGAATAAAGACCGTATTGAACGGCATGGGCTTTGAGGGGCGGTACGATCAAATAATAGACACAATGTCCGGCGGTGAAAAAACCCGCTTAAAGCTCGCCCGTCTCTTGCTGGAGGAGCCCGACCTTCTCATATTGGACGAGCCCACCAACCATCTCGATATTTCCACCCTGTTCTGGCTCGAGGACTATTTGCAGTCCTACAAGGGCGCAATGATCTTGGTTTCGCACGACAGATATTTTTTGGACAGATTATGTACCCGCATTTTCGAGCTTGAAAACAAAAAACTCAACACGTTTGCGGGAAATTATTCAAAATACAAGGTTTTAAAGGCTGAGCTTGTCGCCCGCCTCCAAAAGGAATACGAGGCTCAAAAGGAAGAGATTGCAAAACTTCAAGATTACGTTGCAAGGAATATAGTCCGTGCGACAACGGCAAAGTCCGCGCAGAGCCGCGTAAAGCAGCTCGAAAAAATGGACGTGCTCGAAAAGCCCTATTTGCCGCCCAAGCCTCCCGAATTCAGGTTTACCTACACCGAAAAGCCCTACGAAAACGTGCTCACCGTGGAAAATCTGAACCTCGGAATAGGCGGCAAATCGCTCATATGCGGGGGTCAATTAAATATTACGCGCGGCGAAAAGGTCGCCCTTGTCGGCGAAAACGGCACGGGCAAGACCACCTTTTTGCGGGCAGTTATGGGCAACGACCGCGCAATCGTCAGGGGCAGATATGTAAAAATCGCCCTCTTCGATCAGGAGGGGCTGAATCTCGATCCCGAAAACACGGTGCTCGCCGAGCTTTGGGAGCGGCACGCCGCCGCTACCCAGACGGATATGCGCGCTCTGTTGGCGCGTTCCGGCTTGTTTGAGGAGGATATGCAAAAGCAGGTAAAAAGTCTCTCGGGCGGCGAGAGGGCAAAGCTTGCGCTTGCCGTTTTGCAGAGCGAAAACGCCAATTTTTTGCTTTTGGACGAGCCCACCAACCACCTCGATCTGCCCGCGCGCGAGAGCCTTGAAAGGGCGTTAAAGGAATTTACGGGCACAGTGCTCTTCGTTTCCCACGACAGATATTTTATCTCCGCCGTCGCCGGCAAAATAGTGGAGATCGAGGGGCAAAAACTCAACACGTATGAGGGAAATTACGCCCAATACACTTCAAAAAAGTCGGAAATGCGCGAGCGGGAGCGTCAGGAAAAACTGCGGCGGGAATACGCCGAACAGAGCGAAAAGCGCGCGGAGGGCTACCGCTCCAAAAGGGAAAGGGCGGAAGAGGCAAAGAGGAAGGAGCGTATAAGGCAATGCGAAGCTCAGATTTCCGCTCTCGAGGAGGAAGAGGCAAAAATCAACGCCGACCTTGCCGATTCCGCAGTTCTTGCCGATTATAAAACGGTTCTCGCACTTTCGGAACGGCTGTCGGAAATAAAAAATTTACTCGACGCGCTTTACACAGACTATGCGGATATGATATAATCTGTTAGCGGTGCAGCTTGCGCAGCGTGAGGTGGATCATGGATGAACAGGATAAAAAAATACGCCATACAATTTCCGCCGAGGAGACGTTTACCCTCGCCAAGGACGTGTTCGACATGCGCACGTTTATAAAAAACGCCTATGCTAACCGTGCCGTTATCTCGCGCAGGATAAACGTCGTAACCCTCTCCATAAGCATGATTTTTACACTTCTGTATACGACGTTCATGCTTTACAGAACGCTCAGCAAAACCGTTTCGTTTGGCGCGGGGTTGGCGACCTACATAATAATCGGCACCTATATTTTTATGGCGGTGCTTCTTGTGATTTTCTTTGTCCTCAGCCTGCGGGCTACGACAAAGAGCCTGAAAAGGTTTTCGCTGACCCTGAAAATAATCAGGCTGCTGGTAAAGCTTCTTTCCATAGCCATTTCCATTTCAGCAATAGCCATTGCCTCCTCGGGCAGCGGCGGCAAGCTTGATTTTGCGATTGACGTTACGCTTATAGTGCTCTCCGTAATCGTTATGATAATACAGCTTATCCCGATGTTTTTCGGCGGCATGATCAAGTTTGCGCGGTGGCTGCTCTCTCCCGTAAAGATCAAGTGCCGTTTCACAACGGTAATTCTGGAGTGGTACAAACTTATAACCACGGGCGAACCCGTCAAGGGCGCAAAGGCGCGGGTGGCAAAAAAGCACTATGAGCCCATCGGCGCGCTCATAGACAACACTTTGGTCCCTGCGCTCGGTGATAAATACATAAACGCAATAAAGCCCGCAATGCTCATGAATATTGTCGAAAACTGTCCCGAAGCCGACAGACCCCTGATCGAGGGCATATTGAAGAGCGTGTTTGCCTATGCCGCGGAGTGCGGTTATGTTGTTTTCGACCCTTGCCGCGATCTGAAGTTCGAGGGCAGCATAGAGGAGAAGCAGCACAGAACCATGAAGGAGCGCATACTCGGCGTCGGCACCAGGATAGGCAAAAAGGTACTCGACAAATATATAGCCGCTTCGTCCGACGACGAGGACGACTGAATAACATGTAAATAAATTCGCCCCCGACCGTACATATAAACGGTCGGGGGCGTTTTGAAATTGATTTTTTTAAAATTCTGTTTTCTTTGCGATGTATTCCGCAAGCCCGTCCGCGCCGAGGCGTATCTGCTCCATACTGTCGCGGTCGCGCACGGTCACGGTGTTGTCCTCCAATGTGTCGAAGTCAATGGTAATGCAGAAGGGAGTGCCTATCTCGTCCTGTCTGCGGTAACGCTTGCCTATCGAGCCCGCCGCGTCGTAGGTAACGGGGAAACGCTTGCATAATTTTTTATAAATTTCCTGCGCCTTGTCCGCAAGATTTTTTTGCAGCGGCAGCACGGCGGCTTTGTAAGCCGCAATGGCGGGGTGCAGGTGCAGAACGTTGCGCACGTCGCCCTCCTCAAGGGCTTCTTCGTCGTAGGCTTCGGAGAGCACTGCAAGCATGAGCCTGTCCGCGCCTATGGAATACTCTATAACATACGGTATATATCTCTCGCCCGTCACAGGGTCAACGTACTGCATGGTCTTGCCGGAGTATTCCTGATGCCTCGTAAGGTCATAGTCGGTGCGGTTGTGTATGCCGTTCAGCTCCGACCAGCCCATGGGGAATAAATATTGTATATCGCACGCCTGCTTTGCGTAGTGCGCCAGTTTGTCGTGATCCTTAAACCTCAAATGCTCCTCGTTGAAGCCGAGGTCGACAAGGAATTTCCACGCCTTTTCCTTGAATTCATTATAGTATGAGCTGTCCGTGCCCTCTTTGCAGAACCACTGGTGCTCCATCTGCTCGAACTCTATCGTGCGGAAAATAAAGTTTCCGGGCGTGATCTCGTTTCTGAACGCCTTGCCTACCTGCGCTATCCCGAAAGGCACCTTTGCGCGCGTAGTGCGCTGCACGTTCATAAAATTCACAAATTCGCCCTGCGCCGTTTCGGGACGGAGATATATTTTGTTCTGGCTTTCGTCGGTCACCCCGCGCGAGGTCTCGAACATAAGGTTAAAGGTACGTATGCCCGTCCAGTTGAATTTTCCGCAGATGGGACAGCACACATGATGCTCCTGAATATACGCCTCCATCTCCTCGTTGGTCATAAGGTCAGGGTTTACCGTTCCCTTTGAATGAGCCTCGATGAGGTTGTCCGCGCGGTGACGGCTCTTGCACTCCCTGCAATCCATTTTGGGGTCGGAAAAGGAGGAGGTGTGTCCGCTCGCTTCCCAAACCTTGGAGTTCATAAGTATGGCTGCGTCCACGCCGTAGCTGTTTTCGCTCTCTTGCACAAAGCGTTTCCACCATGCGCGTTTAATGTTGTTTTTCATTTCCACGCCCACGGGGCCATAGTCCCACGTGTTGCCCATTCCGCCGTAAATTTCGCTTCCGGGGAAAATAATGCCCCTTGTCTTGCACAAATTCACAAGTTTATCCATTGTTACCGCTCTTTTTTCTTCCGCCATAAATAACTCCTTTTGTACGCACTTGGCTTAGTGCGCCGCAATAAAATAGGCAGCCTCTCGGCTACCTAACCATTTTATTTTATTTATCCTGTCAAGTCAAGCATTTTTCGGCGCAGCATCATTTCTCTCTTCCGAGCAGATAATCTACCGAAGTTTCAAAATAATCGCTCAATTTAATAAGATTTTCCATTGAGGGCAATCTCTTTCCCGTAAGCCAGTCATAGATAAGAGAGGCGGAAATTTTTTGCTGTTTTGCCAAACCGTATTGACTTTTGCCTGTACATTTAAAAGCTTTTATCAGCGAAATATTAAACGGTTGAACTTCAGGATAGTGTTTTCCGTCTTTCTGGTAATCGGTAAGTCCCAAAAGATAGTCTGCGGAGCAATCGAAAAATTCAATGAGCGCCGCAAAGGTCAAAAACTGCGGCGCGCGTTCTCCGCGCATATATCTTGTGATATTCGTGCGGTCTGTGCCGACAGCTTTTGCAAGCGCAGGCGCGTTTAAGCTTTTATCGCACATTAGTTCTTTAAGTCTTTCAGCGAATTTCGACAAATTAACCATAAAGTAGTCCTTTTATTACAAAATATTCTTATCGGTTTTAGCATCATTTTGTTGACTGATGGCAAAGTAGAGAATATAATTTAATTATGCTTGCAAGCGTATAAAACAAAGGAGGTAACAAAGTTATGACCAAAAGTAAAAACCTGATATCGGCAAAGGAGGTATTTGCCGCCGAGTTGGAGCAGAAATTTTCCGAAGCCGAGTTGTGCGGTGAGATCGTAACCACTTTAAAGGAATTGTTCGTTTGTGCATTTTCGCAAAGCGGCAATACATTTCAAATGGAGTTTTTGAACGGCCAGAAATTCCGCATAACCGTAGCCGAAAGCGCGTAAAACGCCGCCGCGGGACAACAACTTGTCCCGCGGCGGCGTTTATTCCAATATTTACATCTCAAAAACATATCCCGAATTTCAAAAAACTGCCTGCAAACGGTGTACATTTACGGCGCGCATATGTTATAATAAATCAAAAGATTTATTAAGGAGAAGCCGCATGTTGTCGGATATCGAAATTGCAGATAGCTGTAAAATGAAGGACATTCGCGAAATCGCTGCAAAGCTCGGTTTAGGCGAGGACGACCTCGAACTCTATGGAAAATACAAGGCAAAAATCAACCTCGGTGAGGTAAACCCCAAGTCAAAGCTTGTTTTGGTAACGGCAATAAACCCCACCGCGAGCGGCGAGGGCAAGACAACCGTTTCCATAGGTCTTGCCGACGGCATGTCGAAGATAGGCAAAAAGGTTTGTCTTGCTTTAAGGGAGCCCTCCTTGGGACCGGTGTTCGGCATAAAGGGCGGCGCGGCAGGCGGCGGCTATGCGCAGGTCGTGCCCATGGCTGATATAAATTTGCATTTTACGGGCGATCTTCACGCTATAACGGCGGCTAACAATCTCCTTTGCGCAATGATAGACAACCATATTTTCCGCGGCAACGCTTTAAAGATCAAGCATGTTTACTTCAAACGTTGCATGGATATGAACGACCGCGCTCTGCGCAATATAACCTTACATAACGCCGCGGGCAATATGAAAGGCTGCCAGAGCTACGAAAGGGAGGAGGGTTTCGAAATTACCGCGGCCTCCGAGGTTATGGCAATTTTGTGCCTTGCTACCGATCTTGCCGATTTGAAGAAGAGGATAGGCAATATAGTAGTCGGAATATCCGAGGACGGCGAATACGTCCGCGCCCGCGATTTAAAGGCGGACGGCGCCATGACTACCCTTTTGAAGGACGCCATAAAGCCCAACCTCGTGCAGACATTGGAGGGCACTCCCGCGATCGTCCACGGCGGACCCTTTGCAAATATCGCCCACGGCTGCAACTCCATACGCGCAACATATACGGCGATGACCCTTGCCGACTACACCGTGACGGAGGCGGGCTTCGGCGCAGACCTCGGCGCGGAAAAATTCCTCGACACCAAGTGCCGCATAGCGGGCATAGAGCCCGACTGCGTAGTCGTAGTCGCCACAGTAAAGGCGTTGAAACTCCACGGCGGCGCGGATAAAGCCGAGCTTTCCGCCGAAAACATTCCCGCGTTGCGCGCGGGGCTGCCCAATCTTTTAAAGCACATCGAAAACGTTACAAACGTCTACAAAAAGCCCGTAGTCGTAGCAATGAACAGATTTGCCACCGACACCGAGGCTGAAATAAACGAAGTGCTCTCCGCATGCGAAAAGGCGGGGGCGCAGGCTGTATTTACGGACGTGTTCTTAAAAGGCGGCGAGGGCGGCGTAGAGCTTGCAAAAGCCGTTGTTGCCGCTTGCGATAAGCCCTCCAAGCTTCACTATTCCTACGATTTGAACGACGGAATTGTTAAAAAAGTAAACGACATCGTCAAAAATATATACGGCGGCGACGGCGCGGATTTTTCAGACCTCGCGCTTGAAAAAATAGCCGAAATAGAGGGCAAGGGCATAAAGGGCTTGCCCGTCATAATCGCAAAAACCCAATATTCTCTGTCGGACGACGCCAAAAAGCTCGCCCGTCCCACGGGCTTTAAAATTTACGTCCGCGACGTTATTTATAAGGGCGGCGCAAACTTCATAGTTGCGGTCGCCGGCGAAATTATGCTCATGCCGGGGCTCTCCAAGGTGCCCTGCGCCGAGCACATAGATATCGACGAAAACGGAACCATCACGGGCTTATCTTAATATATCGAGGCGAAACATATGCAGCTTCCCGAGGCAACAAATTTCATTGAACAAATAATAAACGAAGAGCTTGCGGCAGGCAAATTCGAATCCCGCGGCAATAAAATTCTGGTGCGTTTCCCGCCCGAGCCGAACGGCTATCTGCACATAGGACACATAAAAGCCATGTGCATCAACTTCGGCGTAAAGGAGAGGTACGGCGGCGAACTCAATCTCCGCATGGACGACACCAACCCCGCCAAGGAGGACTACGAGTATGTAAACTCCATTGTCGAGGCGGTGAAGTGGCTGGGCTTCGAGTACGACAGGCTTGTTTTTGCCTCCGACTACTACGACAGGCTCTACGAAATAGCCGAAAAATATATACTTGACGGCAACGCCTATGTGTGCGACCTTTCGGCGGAGGAGATAACGGCTACCCGCGGCACTTTAACGGAGCCGGGCACGCCCTCGCCCTACCGCAACAGGAGCGTGGAGGAGAATTTAAAGCTCTTCCGCGAAATGAAGGCGGGCAAATATCCCGACGGCGCGCGCACGCTGCGTGCAAAAATAGATATGTCCTCGCCTAACGTGAATATGCGCGACCCCATAATCTACCGCATTGCCCACGTTTCGCATTACCGCACGGGCGACAAGTGGTGTATCTATCCCATGTACGACTTTGCGCATCCCGTCTCGGACGCCATCGAGGGAATTACCCACTCGCTGTGCTCCCTCGAATTTGAAAATCACCGCCCGCTCTACGACTGGTTTATAGAAAAAGCGGGCTTCCCCGCACCCAGACCCCGCCAAATAGAGTTTGCCCGTCTCAACATTACGAACACGCTTATGTCCAAGCGATATTTGAAAAAGCTCGTGGACGAGGGCTTTGTCCGCGGCTGGGACGACCCCCGCATGCCCACGATAATGGGTCTTAAAAACCGCGGAGTTCCCCCCGAGGCGCTCAAAAAATTCTGCGCCGACGTCGGCGTCGCCAAGGCATATTCCATAGTCAATTCCGCCCAGCTTGACAGCTGCGTGCGCGACGACCTCAACGAAAACGCCGAGCGCGCAATGGCGGTTTTAAATCCCATAAAGCTGACTATCACCAACTATACGGGCGAGGAGGAACTTGATTTCGAAAAGAACCCCGTAAAGAACGAGGGAACGCGTAAAGTTAAATTCACGGGCAGCGTATATATAGACGGGGACGACTTCTCGCTCGATCCTCCGCCGAAATACAAGAGGCTGCAAAAGGGCGGTACGGTGCGCCTCAAGGCGGCGTATATCGTCCGTTGCGACGATGTTGTTTTGGACGAAAACGGCGAAGTAAAAGAGCTTTTGTGCACCTATTTCCCCGAGAGCCGCAGCGGCTCCAATCTTCCCTGCGATATAAAGGCAAAGGGCGTAATTCAATGGGTGGACGCAAAGTACGGCTTAGACGCCGAGTTCAGACAGTATGAACCGCTATTAAAGGACGAGGAGTATCCCGATCAGGACTATGCGGAGCGGCTCAACCTGAACAGCGAAAAAATATTTTACGGCAAAGCCGAGCCCTATCTTTCCGCAAGCGAAAACGGCAAGCCCTTCCAGCTCATGCGCACGGGCTACTATAAAAAGTCCGCGGAAGACGGCAAACTTATTTTATCAGAGATAGTATCTTTAAAAGATAGTTATAATAAATAAAACGGAGAACATATTTTGGCAGTAATATTTTTAGTAGTGATACCCGCGCTGTTTGCCGTCATAGGTCTTGTAGTCGGGCTCGTAAAGGGCTTTACCGAGGTACAGACGTGGGCGGGGGAGTATCTTGTGTCCGCTCTCCTCACAATCAGTGTGGGCGTGATATTGAAGGCCACGGGCGTCGGCTCCACGGCGGCGGGCATTGTAGTTATAATAGCGGCAGTTTTGCTGTTGCTCCTGTGCATAGGTCTTTCGGGCCTGTTTAAAAGGATAATTAGGCATGCGCTCGAACGTCGGGACGACGAAATGCGCTCCTATGGAGCCGTGGGCGTGATAAACAGGATATGGGGCGGCGTCGTGCTCGCCATAAAGGGCATGATGGTAGCCTTCATCATAATCGTACCTGTATTCATTGTTCTGGATCTCGCGCATATCACGGGGCTCCAATCGTCGCTCGGCGGACTGCTCGGAAGCGGCTTGTGGCTCAATTTAAAGGCGGTTGCGTTTGATTTCATAATTCTCGGCTTCATAAATATAGCCGTCCGCCACGGCTTTTCAAACGGCATTTCCTCGTCGCTGTGGTCGTTGCTCGTGTTCGGTTTTGCGGTCGGCGCGGGCTTCATAGCCTATAACCTCGTATTTAATTCGGGGCTCTTCAACGACGCAAGCTCTGCGTTTGCCAATACGGTAGGAGGATGGTTCGGCGGCAAACTTTCTCTCTCCGAAGACGTTATCCTCACGATAGCCCGTTGGATAATAACGGCGGGCTTGTTCGTCCTCTTGCTCGTTGTGGTATTTTTGATATCCTTCTTCGTTTCGAGGGTGCTCACGTTCGCCCGCCTCGGTTCGGCGTTCTATGTTGCGGACGGTATCCTCGGCGCACTTGTCATGCTTATAATAACGGCAGGCATAATTCTTTTTATCGGCTATATAGTCCAGCCCATCTACGACCTCGATTTCATGCAGCCGTTCACAAGCTATTTCGCAAGGAGCGTCGTGGCAAGGTATTTCTATCAGGATAACCTTTTGGTGAGCATGGGCATGCGCGCTATCATTCCCCTGCGTGAGTGGCTCACATTTGCATAAGCAAAAAAGAACAGGGGCGCGCAGCTTTATAAACTGCGCGCCCCTTTTAAATTAAATTTTTTCGGAGTAGCTCTGGCAGCAGGTGCAGGCTTCCGCATTGCAGGTGCAGCCGACCTTGATTTTGGGCAAGGTGCAGTTGCAGCTCTGGTAGTTGTGCCTGCATGTCGAAACGTCGCAGGCTATGTCGATATTCACGTTGTTTTCCATATCAAACCCTCCGATTCTATTTTGTGCCGAAGCCCGCAAATTATTCAAAGCCCCTTGACAAACCCCCGCCGAGGACGTACAATAATCTAAAGGAGAAAGCTATGAAAGTTATACTGTTACAGGATGTTAAAGGACAGGGCAAAAAAGGCGAAGTGGTGGACGTAAACGAGGGCTATGCCCGCAACTTTCTCATAAAAAAGGGCATGGCAGAGGTCGCAACTGCGGCAAAGCTGAACGACATGTCCATGAAAAAGTCGGCTGCCGATTTCCACAGAGCCGAGGAGGAGAAAGCCACGCGCGAGATGGCTAAAACCATTTCGGGACAAAAATTTACGGTGAAGATCAAGGCGGGGCAGAACGGCAAGGTTTTCGGCTCGGTCACCGCGGGCAATATCTCCGATTCACTGGCGTCGGCAGGCTATAACGTCGACAAAAAGAAGATAACGCTCCCCCAGCCCATAAAGAACCTCGGCGAATACGAGGTAGAGCTTAAATTGATGGAGGGAGTATCCGCCAAGATAAAGGTGGAGGTGCAGGCGGAATAACCGCGGCACATATGGTTTAACAAAGCTCAGCGGAAGTATAATATTTGCGGCGGCGCGAAATTCGCGCCGCCGCATTTCGTTTGTATCTGAAAGCTATCTTCCGCGGCTCCCGCTGCCGCCGAAGCCTCCGCCCGAGCTGCCTCCGAAGCTTCCTCCGAACCCTCCGAAGCCTCCGCCGGCGCCTCCGCCGTTCAGGCCGCTCCCCGAGGAAGAGGGGCGGGAGATCATTCCCGCGGTAATGCTCACCGTGGAGCGCCTTATCATACTGTTCAGGAGCGCAAAGCTCAGCATGGTGTCGAGGGAGGAGGTCGCCCATACGGGAGGGGGCACGGTGATCTCCTTGAATTTTTCCTCCCACTTGTCCGAAACGTTCAAAACCTGCGCATATGGCAACACGTGGAAATAATATTGCGGGTCGTCCTCCAAAAGCGCCTCCAGCCTCTCCTTTTCGGCGTATATTATAAAGTTTCTGAATCCGACTATCCCGTTCAATTCATTTGTATATTCGCGCGTGCGGCTTATTATAGCCACCGCCGCCGCCACCGCCGAAAAGCCCAGAACGCTCAGCAAAAGCTTTGGTATGAGCGGCATGAGCGCGCCCGGAATTGCCAGCGTGAACACCGCGGAGCAGGCTAATATTCCGAGGGCGAGCAGCCCGAAGAACAGCGCGTTTTTCCCGCCCTTGTTTTTCAGCCTGTTATACATTACCGTTTCAGTCAGCCCGTATAGAACGAGCGCCGGAATTATGGCAATGAAACTGTAAAAGAATACCAGCGAGGGAGCGATAAACAATATCCCCGAGAGCAGCGGCGCAAGTCCCAGCAGTATTCCGCCGAGGAGAGCGAATATAACCGAAACGCCTATGCTCGAGCTCATAAAGAGCCCCTTGGCTTCATCGTTCACAAGCGCCGTCGCCTTTTCAAAGGTGGGGTAAAATACATACTTCAGATCGTTTGTCGTAACCGAATCCCCGCCGCGGAAAAGTCCCGCAAACACCGTCTGCTCGTAATTTTTTGCCGTTGCGGGCAGATTTTTTATTTTTATGATAGTGGGGTTATCCTTATTGTCGAGATTTATTTTCAGATACCCCTTGTCCGCCCAGTAGAATATAAGCGCCGTAACGTCCTCGGAGTTTACTTTGTTGTCTATAAGCTTGCCCATGAGCAGGGGATCCATGTCCTCGGGAGCCTCGAAGCCGACTATCGGGGTAAGATTTGTCTTGCTGAAAAGCAGCAGCTTTACCAGCAGGATCGCCACAATAAGAGCCGCTGCGGCGATCGCGAAGTAGTAGGGGACAAAATCGAAGTAGGGTCTGATAGCGCCCGTTTCAAACCGCAGGTCATAGGAAACGCCTTCGAACTCGTTCAGCCCATCGAACGACGCCTTTATTGTCGTTCTGCCGCTTTCGGTGGTTGCCGTCACCGCTTCGCCCGTTTTATCCGCAAGGCTGGCGCCCTTGAACATTCTGCCGTCAACGTATCCGTCTGGAAGAAGTATTGTAACGTCGGCATTTAAAATTTTACATGCATTGTCGGTGCTTATCGGGTTTACGGAAAGCGTCCCCGATTTGACAGACATGTTGCCTATGCAATAGGAATAGGTGACTATGTATTGTTCGGTGTCGTTTCTCTTGTGGGAGCTGTCGCCGATATCCACCGTCACATGGTTGTTGTCCTCTATCGATACGGCATAGGTCGCCGCTTTACCGTCAACGACCTGCACGCCCTTTACGCGTATGTTTTTCACCTGTGCGCCCGCGTTTGTGGGTATAGCCAAACGGAAGCCCGTGCTGTCCCTGCCGAGATAGTGTATCGTTATATCCTCAGTGACGTAAATTTCACAGTCGGGGTTCACGTCGTAAGTCACAGAGTAAGCGACGTATTCATATCTGTAATCTCCCGCCTCGTGGGTGGATGCATCCGCCGCCGTCGTGCCGAAAAATGCGCATATGGCGGCACACACCGCAAGAAGAGCCAACAGTGCCGTTAAAGGCGGCTTCACTGCCCTTTTTTTCATACTTTTCCCCTTTAAACGCTGTCCGCGTTCGGTAAAAATCAGAATTTTACTTCAACGTTTTGCCTCTCGGCTTCGTCCGCGACCTCAAAATACGGCTGCTTTTCCAGCTTCATCATTTTGGCGATTATGTTGGAGGGGATCGTTTCGCGCTTTGTATTGAAAGCCTTCACCACCCCGTTGTAATATCTGCGGGAGTTGGCTATCTCGTTTTCTATGCTCTTAAGGTCGCCCTGCAATCCCAAAAAGTTCTGGTTGGCTTTGAGCTCGGGATATCTCTCCATAACGAGATTGAGGGAGCGCAGAGCCTGCGAAAGCTGCGCGTTTGCCTCTATCTTCTCGGCGGCGGTGTTCGCCGCGGCGGCGTGTGCGCGCGCCTTAGTTACCTCCTCCAAAACCCCGCTCTCGTGCTTTGCATAGCCCTTGACCGTTTCAACAAGGTTTGGTATAAGGTCGTATCTCTTTTTCAGATGCACGTCCATAGTCGAAAATGCTTCCTCGATGTTGGAGCGCAGAGCCACGAATTTATTGTGTACCGCAAAGCCCCAAACCACAAAAATGACAGCCAAAAGCAGGACCGCCGCGCCTACCGAAATTGCCGCGATCTGACCTGGTGACAACGTGCCAAGTAAATACATATCCGTCTCCTTATAATTTTTTGATTTCGTTCATGGCGTTTTTCAGGAAGTATTCGGCAGTGGAGTCCTTTTTTATGCGCTCCGCCGCCTCGTCCATCGTAAACCATGTGACTTCCGTAAGCTCCTTGGTGTCTATCGTGATTTCGCCGTCCTCGGCGATCATCAGGAAGTTGAGCATAAGCACGTTTTTAGGCTCGTGATAGCGGGAGGACATGAACTTTGCCTTAACGGTGTTCAGTCCCGTTTCCTCCTTAAACTCGCGGCAAACGGCTTTTTCCGCCGTCTCTCCCTTTTTGATGTATCCGGCAAACAGGATATAGTCCTCCTGACCTATGTGCTTAGCCAGCAAAATTTTATCCTTTGCCCTGTTCACTACCACCATACTCACGGCAGTCGCAAACTGCGGGAAGCGGAATTCCCCGCAATTTTTGCAGAAGGGCACAAGCCCTTCGCCCTTCGCATACATAAGCGTAAGCGGTCCGCCACATTCTACGCAGAACATATTTTTCCTCCTTATGAGATCCCAACGCATAATAAAAAATCTTATATACATTATATTATATATCAAAATTTTTCCGTTTTCAATACCCTCTGCACAATTTGGCATATCTGTTGACATATTTTTTACAATATAGTATAATCTATTGAACTGAAAATTTATAGGTAAAGTTATTATGGATTATACAACCGCGAAAAAGTATCTCAATGAAATAGGTCAGGAGCAGCTCCTCGAATATTACGGGGAATTGACCGGGGAGGAGAGGGAGCTCCTGTTAAAGGACATAGAGAGCGCCGATTTTTCCGTGCTTAAAAATATTGGCCGCGTCTCCGAGCCGCGCGGGCGCATAGAGCCCTTAAAGCCCCTTTCTTTGGAGGAGATACGCAAAAACAGCGACATATTCGAAAGGGCGGGCTTGAAGCTCCTTTCGGAAGGTAAGGTCGCCGCAGTTCTACTTGCCGGGGGTCAGGGCACCCGCCTCGGCTTCGATAAGCCTAAGGGCATGTACAATATAGGCGTCACCCGTCCGCTCCCGATCTTCGGTCTGCATATGCGGAATATGCTCGGCGTGGCGGGGCGCGCGGGCAGGGCGTTTCCCGTATTCATAATGACGAGCCGCGCCAACAACGACGACACGGTCGGTTTTTTTGAAGAAAACAACTATTTCGGCTATCCGAAAAATAAAATTTTCTTTTTCGTGCAGGACGTAGCCCCCGCCTGCTCCACGGATGGCAAGGTCTATCTCGAAAAGAAATACCGCGTGCTCACCGCGCCGAACGGCAACGGCGGCTGGTACAAATCGCTCATTTCGTGCGGGCTCGACAGGGTGCTGGAGCGCGAGGGCGTGGAGTGGGTCAACGTCTGCGGCGTCGACAACGTTTTGCAGAGTTTCTGCGATCCGCTCTTCATAGGCGCCACGGTAGCGGGGGGATATGACTGTTCGGCTAAGATCGTGCGCAAGGAACTTCCCGGGGAGAACGTCGGGCTTTTGTGCAAGGTGGACGGCAAGCCGTCGGTTATAGAATATTACGAAATGGACGAAGCTTTAAAGAACGAGAGGGAGAACGGCAAACTTGTCTATTGCAACGGCATCACCTTGAATTATCTGTTCAGCTTAAAGGCTTTAAAGGAGGTGGACTGCGCAAACTTCCCCTATCATCTCGCCAAAAAGAAGATAGCTCATATAGAGAACGGCGTAGAGGTCCATCCGTCGGAGCCCTGCGGCTACAAGTTCGAAACGCTTGTCGTCGATATGGTGAACGCCATGAAAAACTGTCTCCCGTTCGAGGTGGAAAGGAATAAGGAATTTGCTCCCGTCAAAAACGCGGAGGGCGCCGACAGTGTGGAAACTGCCCGCGCACTGTTAAAGGAAAACGGTTTTGAATTATGAAAAAAATAATATGTATTGTGTTCTCGGCTCTTCTCATCTCCGTTGCGGCGTTTGCCGGTTGCAGCATGTTCGACGGCGCCGACGGCAGGGACGGGCAGGATCTGAATATTTACGATATCTACGAAGAGGCTAACGCAGAACGCGAAAAGCAGGGGCTTCCACAGCTCGATTTTCTCGGCTTTTTGAAAGAGTATCTCCAATACGATTTTGAGTATGACGAAAATAAAAGCCTCCAAACTGTCATGAACCGTTCGCTGCTCTCGGCGGTCAACGTCATAGCCACGTTCGGCTATAACCTCTCGGCCGAAAAATCATATGCGGGCGCGGGAGTGATCGTCGATCTGGATAAATCGGCGGGCGACGCATACGTTTTAACCAACGCGCACGTTGTTTACAAGGAGGACGCCTATCCGAACACGGCAAAAGCGGTGAGCCTGTATCTTTACGGCAACGACGTGTTCGCCCTGTCTCCCCCGCACATAGACGGGGTGCAGATAGTAAACTATTCGGTGACATATGATTTAGCCCTTCTGAAGGTGAGCGGAAGCGAATTGATAAAGAACAGCGACGTCCGCGCCGCCGTCTTTGCGGAAAGCGACGACGTCTATGCCGGCGAGCCTGTCTACACCGTGGGCAACCCCGGCGGAACGGGCATATCCGTAACCTCGGGCATAATAAGCAAGGAGAGCGAGCTTGTCGCGCTCGACTTTGCCTCGTCGACCGACGAATCCAACATTTACCGTGTAATGCGCACGGACGCGGGCGTAAACGGCGGCAACTCCGGCGGCGCGCTTTTCGATACCTCCGGCAGAATATTGGGCATAGTCAACGCCAAGGAGTCCGATCCCGAGAACGAGAACATGGGCTACGCCCTGTGTGGCTCGTATGTAAAACGGCTCTATAAGCTCATGCGCGACGGCTACAGATCGACCTCGGGCTCCTACGGCATCCGGCGCGCCGTTTTCTCCGCGGAATACGGCTACTCGACAAAGTCATATTTCAACAACGACGCCGGTCTTACCGAAATTTCGGACACGGTCTATATTCTCGGCGATTACGGCGGATTCAGGGCGGGGGATATTTTAAAGCACATAAAGATCACCGACGGCGGCGGAACGGCGGTGGAGGATCGGGACGTTACAAGGTTTTATAACGTAAAGGATACGCTCATATCCGCCCGCGACGGCTATAAGATAACCTACACCGTTTCCCGCAACGGAGTGGAAACGCTTATAAACTTTACTCCCACATTCAAAAATATGGTCTGAATTGCATTTTGGAAAAACGGCTTCAAGTGTAAAAAAATGCGGCGGCGAGCACATGCTCGCCGCCGCTGTTTTACTTGCCTGCCTCGATGGTATTGATATCGTAGGGCGTGACCTGATAAACGTAGTAGTTCAGCCAATTTATGTAAAAAAGGTTCGCCGTCGAAGTCCAGTTCATCTTGACTTCGGTCATTGCGTTGTCCGAAAAGTAGTTGACCGGCGGCTTTATGGGCAGCCCCTTTGCAAGGTCGCGCTCGTACTCGGTTTTCAATGTGTATCTGTCGTACTCCATATGCCCCGTCACGAACACCCTGCGGTTGTCAACGCTCTTTATTATGGAGGCGCCCGCCTTTTTGGAATATGCAAGTATCTTCAGATCGCTCACATGCATTATATCCTTGGCATAGATAATGGTATGCCTCGAGTGCGGCATGTGGAATTCGTCCGAAATACCTCTCATCAGCGGCTCGGGCACTCCGTCGCGTATGCGCTGGTGGGCGAATATCCCGAAGCATTTATCCTTGAGGGCGTGCTTTCTTATGCCGTAGAAGTGGTAGAGCGCCGCCTGCGCGCCCCAGCAAATGAATAGGGTGGAGGTAACGTTTGATTTCGTCCAGTCGAGAATATCCACAAGCTCCTTCCAGTATGCAACCTTCTCGAAGGGCAGATTTTCCACGGGTGCGCCCGTGATTATCATTCCGTCGAATTTCTTGTTTTCTATTTCGTTAAAGGTTTTGTAAAATCTCTCCAAATACCCCTTTTCCGTGTGCGTCGCGCTGTATGACGAGGTGTTTATTAAAGTTATGTTGACCTGCAACGGAGAATTTGAAAGCAGCCGCATAAGCTGAGTTTCGGTGGTCTCCTTGTTGGGCATAAGGTTAAGTATTGCTATCTCTATGGGACGTATGTCCTGATTAAAAGCGCGCTCGTGGTCCATCACGAACAGCCGCTCGCCCGTAAGAATTTTATATGCCGGAAGCTCTTTATCAATGACTATGGGCAACTTCGTATCTCCTTTTACAAATTATTTTTTATTTACTGTCAAACCTTATCGAGCGCCTGTCCGAGGTCGGCTATAAGGTCGTCAACGTTCTCTATTCCTACTGAAAGCCTTACGAGGTTATGCGGTACGCCCGCCGCCTTCAGATCCTCCTCCGAGAGCTGTCGGTGGGTGGTGGAGGCGGGGTGCAGCACGCAGCTTCTCACGTCCGCAACGTGCGTTTCCTGAGTGATAAGTTTCAGCGATTCCATAAACAGCGCGCACTTTTCAACGCTTCCCTTTATTCCGAAGCTCATCATTCCGCCCTGTCCGTCGGGCAGGTATTTCATGGCGAGCTTATGATATTTGTTGCTCTCCAGCGACGGATACTTTATCCATTCGATCTTCGGGTGGTGCGCAAGATATTCCGCTATCCTCGCGGCGTTGCGGCTGTGTCTCTCCATGCGCAGGGCGAGGGTGTCGCAGCCTATGTACGATAAAAAGCCGTTCTGCGGGCTCATTATGGCTCCGAAATCCCTTATCATCTGTGCGCGGCACTTTGTCCCGAACGCCACGGGCAGATCGGCGTACACAAGTCCGTGATAGCTCTCGTCGGGCTCGTTGAACGACAGATATCTCGCGTTGTTTTTGAAGTCGAATGTTCCCAGATCCACTATAACTCCGCCGAGCGCCGCCGCATGCCCGTCAAGATATTTCGAGGAGGAGTGCACAACGAGGTTTGCGCCCCATTCTTTGGGTCTGCACAAAACGGGCGTTGCAAGCGTGTTATCTACCGCGAACAGAACGCCGTGCTTTTTTGCTATGCCCGCGAACTTGTCGAAATCGAGAACGACGATAGAGGGGTTCGCAATGGTCTCTGTAAAAATAAGCTTTGTCTTGCCGTCGATTAGCTTCTCTATCTCTTCCGCGGGTGCGTCGGGATCGAAAAATCTACATTCTATCCCGAGCTTCGGCAAAGTGACCGAAAACAGGTTATACGACCCGCCGTAAATAGCCGAGGAGGAAACAATGTTGTCGCCCGCGCCCGCAACGGTCATGACCATGAGAGCCGTCGCCGACATTCCGGATGCGCAGCCTATGGCGCAAACGCCCTGCTCGAGGGCGGCTACCTTGCCCTCGAACGCCGCAACGGTGGGGTTCGCAAGGCGGGAGTAGAAATACCCGTCGGTCTTTAAATCAAAAAGGTCCGCCATATCCTGCGCCTTTTCGTAGGCGTAGGTAGTGGATTGCACTATGGGCGGTATTCTCGCCTCTCCGCTTTTGGGGGAATACCCCGCCTGCACGCACAGCGTGTCCGGTTTGTAATTCTTTTCCATGATTCACCTTTATCTGTATTGTTTGATCTCCCTGTCGAGCGCTCTCTTTTGGTCGCGTTCGGCAATGACGCGTTTTTTGTCGTAGCTTTGCTTGCCTCTGCACAGGGCAACCTCAACCTTGACGAGGCTTCCCGAAAAATATAAGGAGAGGGGGACGAGGGCATAGCCCTTTTCGTTTATTTTGCCCGCAAGCCTTGCCAGTTCCCGCTTGTGCATCAAAAGCCTTCTGTCCCTTTTGCTGTCGCGGGAATTGAACGCCCCCGCCTTGTCGTACACGGGAATGTGCATATTTTTAAGGGTGAGTTCGCCGCCCTTCAGAAGGCAAAAGCTGTCCTTCAGGTTGCAGTTCCCCGCGCGGAGCGATTTGACCTCCGAGCCCTCTAAAACTATTCCCGCCTCATATTTTTCAAGCACGAAATATTCGTACAGTGCGTACTTGTTGTAGGCAATCTGCTTCATTGCTAAAAATTATATCACAATATTTTTTATAAGTAAATTAAGTTAGCGGAATTTAAAGGCAAACTTTCATAATAACCTTCATTCTTCCCAAATCGCACGCCGCTATCTGCACGCGCAGACTGTCGCCTATGCGGAACCTGTGTTTTCTGCCCTTTAAAATAAATTTTCCCTCAACATATTCGTAATTGTCCGCGGGCAGATCCTCCAGAGGGATCATACCCTCAACGGTGTTTTCAAGCTCGCAATAAACGGCATGCGCCGTCACTCCCGAAATTATCCCGTCGAATTCCATGCCGATTTTATCGCACATATATGCGAGTTTATAAAGATCGTCCACACGCCGTTCTGCCTCGTCGGCAATGCGCTCCCTTTCGGAAAGCTCCCGCCCCGCGCTCTTTAAAAACTCCGAAAAGAGCGCCGCCGCTTTGTTGTCCCCGCCGTGCAGAGCGCACTTCAGCACGCGGTGCACGAACAGATCGGGATAGCGGCGGATGGGGGAGGTGAAGTGGCAATAGCACTCCGAGGCAAGCCCGAAGTGTTTTAAGTTCTGTCCCGAATATCTCGCCTTTTGCATGCTCCTCAGCATAACCTTGTTGATAATGCCGAAGTACGGCTTGTCCGCCGTTTCGTCTAAAATTCTTTTATAATCGGAGGGCTTCAGATTGTCCTTGTCCGCCCGCACGTTCACGCCGAGGTCGCGCAAAAACGCAAAAAATTCCGCAGCTTTTTCGGGCGACGGGCTCTCGTGTATGCGGTAGAGGCAGGGGAGTTTTTTCTTTTGCATAAACTCCGCCACGGCTTCGTTTGCGGATATCATAAATTGCTCTACGATGCGCTGCGATATGGTCCTCTGTGCGGGCGGAATTACTATTTTTCCGTTGCCGTCCACATAAATATGCGCCTCGGTTATCTCCATATCCACGCTTCCCGCGGCGCTTCGTCTGCCTTCGAGTATCAGGCACAATTGCTTCATAAACTCAACACGTTCCGCTATATCTGCGTATTTTTCGCGCATATCGGGGTCGCCCTCGCATATTGCCGTAATCTCGGGATAGGTCATTTTATGGCGGCTGTTTATTATGCTCTCATAAATTTCATAGCCGAGCCGTTCGCCGCTTTTTGTGAATGTCATCTCGCATGTCACGGCATATCTGTCCTCGCCCTCGTTCAGCGAGCATATTCCGTTCGAAAGCTCCTTCGGCAGCATGGGCAAAACCTTGTCGGGGAAGTAAACGGAAGTCCCCCTCGCATAGGCCTCCCTGTCGATGTGGGAGCCGTATTTGACGTAGTGGCTTACGTCGGCTATATGAACGCCCAAAACAAAGCAGCCGTCCACATCTTCAATGCTCACGGCGTCGTCCATGTCCCGCGTGTCCTCGCCGTCTATGGTAAATATTATCTTATCTCTCAAATCGCGGCGGTTTTGCAACACAGGTGTGGAATTTTGCTCCTTTTTAGCCTCCCTCAACGCCTCTGCGGAAAATTCTTCCGCAAGCCCGAATGAGCGTATTATCGAGAGCTCCTCCGCCGCAAGGTCGCCCTCCTCGCCTATGATCTCGGCGATCCTGCCGATGGGAGCCCTGCCTTTGGGATAGGACAAAATCTCGCACACGACCTTTTCTCCGTCTCTCGCGCCGCCGAGCAGATCCCGCGGCACAGCCGCCGCAGGTCTTTTGGCGTCGTCGGGATACACCCTCGCGGAACGCCTGTCGAAAATGAGCGTGCCCACGAGCGGGGAGGGGTTGCGCCCGATTACGTTTACTATCGCCGCCTCGTCCACGGTGCCCTTGACGTGATAAAAATTCACCTTGTCGCCGTGATATGCGCCGTTCAGGTTTCTGTGCGGCACAAACAGATCCTTGCCGCCGCCATCGGGAGTGATAAAGGCAAAACCCCGTTCGTTCGCCCGCACGACGCCCGATGAGGTTTCTGCGCCTTCCCTCGGCGTATTCTGTTTTTTCCGTAAGTACTTTTTCATCTCTATGTAGCCCGTATAATAATAAAGGCGGCTTCGAAGCCGCCTTTTGTAAAACCTATTTTAACCTAAAATCAAGGGGAATATTATCTGTACGATGTACACCGCGATGGAAAGGACCGCCATTACCGACAGACTCACCCAAGTCCATTTTTTGAGCTTTGCCTCGATGCTGTTACCCTTGTGCTTGCCGAAGAAGGTCTCGCTCGAAGCGGTTATACCCTGAATACCCTCGGAGTTGCTCTTCTGGAAGAGCACCATAAGTATAGTTACGAGCGCCGTTAAAAATATAAGTATAAGGCATATTGAACATAAAACAACGTATGTGTACCACAATCCGTTCATAATTTCAACCTCAATTTTTCTGTTGCTTTAACGATTATATCATAAGGAAAATCATTTTACAATCAAAAACGCCCGAAATAACAAAATTTTTACTCCGTTTTTTTAATTTGCGGTCTTTTTTCGCCGAATTTATTTATAACGAATATCCCCGAGCAAACCAGCAGCAGCGCAACAAGCGTGAACCAACTCAGAAGCTGGTCGCTCTCGCCCAAAATTATTGCCGAGAACACCGCCCCGAACAGCGGATTTGTGCTCTTGAACACAGCCACCTTCGAAACGGGATTATATCTTAAAAGAAAGCTCTGCAGTGTGAACGCGCACGCGGAGAGAAAGGCAAGATATATAAGCATAAACGCCGCGCCTGCGTCTATGTGCGTTATCCGCCCTCCGGCAGATAGCCCTATGACTACCAGCAGTACTCCGCCGCAGAGGAATTGCCAGCCGCAGATGGCGGTAGTGTCCTCGTGGCTGGAAAATATTTTCACGAACCCTGCGGCCATGGCGGCAGAAAGTCCCGAAAGGATTATAAACCCCTCGCCCGTAAACTTAAAATCAAACGAAAAATCTCCGCCGATATTTATTAAAATAACTCCGCCGAACCCAAGAACGCAGCCGAAAAGCTTGATGATATTAAATTTTTCGGTGCGGAAAATAAAGCATGCCGCAACTATCGTGAAAAAAACGCCGAGCCCGTTCAGAACGGACGATTTTACTCCCGTGCAGTTGGCAAGCCCAATATAGAAAAAGGTGTATTGAAGCGCAGTCTGGAAGAGCGCAACAACGCCCACGCGCCACCAGTTGCGGGCTTTGGGCAGCAAAAATTTTCTCTTTGAAATACTCCCGAACGCTATCACGAGCGCACCCGCCAATGAAAACCTCGTGCCGGCGAATAAAATGAGCGAGGCGGGGGAGGAGGTGTCTATTTCAAAAAGCTTATATCCCAATTTGACGCACGGGAAGGCGCTGCCCCACAAAATGCAGCAGAATATGGCGCAAACACACACCACCCACGTCTTTGAAAAGGTTTTTTCAGGTTCCTTGAATATCACAGTATCATTATATTTAATTTTCAGAAATAAGGCAAACAAAAACGCCCGCGGCGGAAAATTTCCGCCGCGGACACCGTCTTGATTTTCAAATCGTAAAATTTATTTAATAAGGCATTTCCCCGTCATTTCCTTGGGCACGGGCAAGCCCATAACCGTAAGGAGAGTGGGCGCGAGGTCTGCCAGAATTCCGTCGTCGCGCAGAGTTGCGTTTTTGTATTTTTCCGAAATAAGCGCAACGGGCACGGGGTTGGTCGTGTGCGCCGTGAACGGCGTGCCGTCGTCCGAGAGCAGTTTATCGGCGTTCCCGTGGTCGGCTGTAAGCAGCGCCGAGCCGCCCATCGCAAGAATTTTATCTACTATCTTCTTCACGCACTCGTCCACAACGCCCACAGCCTTTACAGCCGCAGGTATCACGCCGGTGTGTCCCACCATGTCGCAGTTGGCAAAGTTTAAGATCATAACGTCGAACTTGCCGCTATCCAGTTCCTCAAGAGCTTTTTCCGTAACGAGGTACGCGCTCATCTCGGGCTGCAGGTCATAGGTGGCAACCTTGGGCGAGGGGATAAGGTCGCGCTGTTCTCCCTCGTTGGGAGCCTCCACTCCGCCGTTGAAAAAGAATGTTACGTGCGCGTATTTCTCGGTCTCGGCAATGCGCAGCTGAGTTTTGCCCATCTTTGCAAGGTATTCGCCCAAAGTATTTTCCAAAGAGGTCTTGGGGAAGGCTATTTCAACCCCCTCAAATTCGGCGTCATACACCGTAAAGCAAACATACGTGGGGTTCAAAAAGCCCGTCTTTCTCTCGAAAGCCGTGCCCTTGGGCACAACAAATTCCCTTTGCGAAAACGCCCTTGTAATTTCCCTTGCCCTGTCGGGGCGGAAGTTGAAGCATATAATGCTGTCGCCCTTTTCGATCAATCCCAGCGGCTTTCCGTTCTCGTAAATTTTCGTGGGCAACACAAATTCGTCGGTCACGCCCTTCAAATAGCTCTCCTCCAACGCCTCCACGGGGTCGCAGGCGCGAACGCCCGTGCCGAGGGTCAGCATATCGTAAGCCTTTTCTATTCTGTCCCAGTTATTGTCGCGGTCCATCGCGTAGTATCTGCCCGAAATCGAGGCGATCTTGCCGAAGCCCAGTTTATCTATCTCGGCCTTGAGTTCCTTCATAAACTCCGCGCCCGAGGTGGGGGAGGTGTCCCTGCCGTCCATAAAGCAGTGTACGTACGCCGTCTCCAGCCCGCGCTCCTTCGCCATTTTCAAAAGCGCGTAGAGGTGCGTGGAGTGGCTGTGCACGCCGCCGGGACCCAAAAGTCCGTAAAGGTGCAGCTTTTTGCCGCTGTTTTTCGCCGTATCCATAGCCTTTATGAGGGCGGGGTTCTCAAAAAAGTCGCCGTCCTGAATGGCTTTCGTGATTTTTGTGAGGTCCTGATATACGATGCGCCCCGCGCCCATATTGAGGTGTCCCACCTCCGAATTACCCATCTGTCCGTCGGGGAGCCCAACGCTCAGGCCGCTTGCGCCGAGGCGGGAGGAGGGGTATTCCTTCATTAGCTCGCAGACGTTTTTACTGCCGTTCAGACACACGCAGTTGCCGGGACCTGCGGGCGCAAGCCCGTAGCCGTCCATAATTATAATCGCATAAGGTGTTTTTTTCATATAGCTTTCCTTAAATTTTTTCTATCGCAAATTATACTACAAACGCCCGCGTTTTTCAAGCGATACACGGTGCTTTTTATAATTTTTTGCCGCCCGCCCTGCGGCTGTTTGTCATATTTTTACTTGACAACACCCCGCCGCATGGTTATCCTTAAAGGCGGAGTGCAAAAGATATGGATATAAATTTACTTGCCGCGGAAAACGCGATCGTTCCCACCCGAAACTTAAATCTGCTGTATATAATTTTAGACTGTATATTTCTGGCAGTCTATATCGGGCTTTTGATTTGGAAAAAACGCTATTCCACGCTGATATTCGCCCTCTTCGGCGGCGTTTTATACACAATCGTGGACTTCGGCGGCTTCTATCTTATAAGCCACACCCGCACGGTGTATATAAACGGCGAGCTGCAGGGCGCGGCAGGCACCTTTTGGGTGCTTCTGTGGATGTCAATGAGCTACGGCTTCACCAACTTTGCGTTCATATGGATCCTTGTCGGCAAGGACAGCTATGCAAAGTATTGGATATTTTTGATTTTAATGTGGTGGATGATCTGCCCTTCCATATCCGAGCTCGGCGGCGAAGCCACCATAACCACGTCCAGAACTACGGGCGCATATCACGGCTGGATGGGAGTAGCCCTCATTGTAAGCTATCTCATTTTGATTATTTTATTAATGCGTAAATCTCCCAAAAAGGCGTTTGTCAACGTATTATATCTCTGCCTTATCGGCTTTGCCGTGCAGTTCGGCTGGGAGTTTTCGCTGCTCGTCAACGGCATCCGTCCCATGAACGAGGCAAGTATACGCACCCTCATAGTCAATTCCTGCCTCGAAACAAACCTCGGCATGCCCCTCATATACTGCATATTCTATTTCTGGCGCAAACGCTTCAACGAGGATATGACCGACGCCCGCAAAATCAGCGCGGCGGAAGCGGAGGTTTAACTTATGAAAATTATAAAGCTGCTGTTCAGCAAAATCATAGTCGTTGCGCTTTTGTTTCTCATACAGGTTGCTCTAATCTTCGGAACCGTCGCTTTTTTGCAGATATTCCCGCTCTTTCATCTGGTAAGCGTTATAATTGCGCTGGCCGTATTTCTCCATATAGTCAACAAAAAGGAATCCCCGGAGTTCAAAATTCCTTGGCTCGTCCTTCTTTTCCTGCTTCCGTTCTTCACCATAATGGTCTATTTGCTTTTTGCAAACCCCAAAATGACCAAAAAGGAGTACGCCCGCTTAAAAGCCATTCAGGCAGAAACGGATAAATATATCTCCGGCGGCGGAGACTGCGCGGCTGTCTTGGGCGAAAATTCGGGAATAGAAAACTACCTTAACAACGTCGGCGCAATGCGCGGGCACACGGGCAACCGCGTAACCTACTTCAAAGTTGGCGAAGATTTTTGGCGGGACCTTCTTGCCGAGCTTGACCGCGCCGAAAAATATATATTTATGGAATACTTTATCGTCCACAGCGGCACAATGTGGAACTCCATAGAGGAAATTCTTTTGCGCAAAGCCGCGGAGGGAGTGGAGGTTCGCCTTATGTACGACGATATCGGTTCGCTGGGCGCCACAAAGCGCGGTTTTTGCAAAAAAATGCGCAAAGCGGGCATTGACTGCCGCAAGTTCAACCCTTTCCGCCCCGTTGTTTCGGGCGTGCACAACAACCGCGACCACCGCAAAATTACCGTAATAGACGGCAAGGTCGGCTTTACGGGCGGCGTAAATCTCGGCGACGAATATATCAACCAAAACCACCGCCTCGGTCACTGGAAGGACACGGCTGTAAAAATCGAAGGTTCGGCGGTGAACAACCTTATCGCCCTGTTTTTGCAGCTGTTCGATATGAACGCCAAAAAACCCGCGGGCGATTACGGCAAATACTTTTTAATAGAGCATCCCGTCTTTGAAAACGGCGGCTATATCCACCCTTTCGGCGACGGTCCCAAGCCCTTCTACACCGAGCAGATAGGCGAAAACAACTATATAAACCTCATAAACGCCGCAAAGCGCTATTGCTATATAACAACGCCCTATCTCATTCTCGATTATAATCTCACTTCGGCTCTCCGCAATGCCGCTTTTCGCGGCGTTGACGTCCGCGTCGTCACCCCGCATATCCCCGATAAAAAGCTCGTTTTCAATATCACCCGCTCAAACTATCCCTATTTATTGAAAGCGGGAGTAAAGATATATGAATATACCCCGGGCTTTATTCACGCAAAAATGCTCATATCCGACGACAGTCTTGCCTTTGTAGGCACCATAAACCTCGACTACCGCAGCCTTGTGCACCACTATGAATGTGGCGCGGTAATGTGCAACACGCCATGCATAAGCGATATAAAGTCCGATTTTACCGCCATCTTTTCGGTATCGCAGCAAGTAACTTTGCAAAATTTCAAAATGGGCAGGTTTGCGTGGCTTACAAACGCCGTATTTAATATGTTCTCGCCCATGTTTTAATAAAACTACGCATAAAATAAACGGCTGCGGAATTTTCCTCAGCCGTTTATTTTTATATTCAATATTCTGTTTGATATCATTTTGAATTCCTGGTCAGAGCGATAAGCGTTTAAAACTTTCTTTTCCGTTTCCGAAAGCAAACTCGGGTCAGGCAGTCCAAAAAGCTCGTATAAGGTAATGTCAAGCATTTCGCAAATCAAAGGGATATATTTTATGGGGATACTCACTCTGCCTTCCACCCAATGGGAGATGGTTCCCTCGGTTTTTCCGCAGGCTACCGCAAGTTCTTTTTGCTGTATCCGTGAACGGTTCAGATACTTTTTTAAATTTTGGCTTATCACCTTTTCGTCGAACATAAATTTCACCTTGATTTTTATGTTCAATATATAGTAATTTTAAACCTTAATAAATATATCTTTAAAATTATTATAAAGTTTATCTTGACAATTTAATATTACTAAACTATAATAATGTAAAATTTAAAAATATACAAGTTTTAAGGAATTTGATAGTATGAAAACAAATAAAATTATTTTAAGTTTGATTTTTGTATTTATTTTTATATTTTCCGCGTTTACATTTACCGCCTGCCGTGTTGAAGGCGGCGGCTCCATATTTGGGCAAACCCAAACAGGCGGGAATGGAGGCAGTCCGAATGATAACGACAACACCCAATTAAGTGAATTTACCAAGACGTTTTTAATAAGCAGTAAATATCAAGCTTTAGTAGATAAATTTATTGAAAATTATTATGACAGCACCGTCGAAACGCATCCGATTCCTTTTAGGTTTTTGCGCGAGCATGGGTTTGACGTCGACGCCTATTTAAACGGGGAACTCAAAATTATTTCCACGCCGTTTATGTATGAGGACGAGCCGAACAATCTGTATGTAAGCGTAAAGGCGGAATGTCCTTCCAACGACTATCACGGCAACTACTATCATAATTATATTTTAAAATATTCTGTAAGCGACAAGGAACGAAAGGAATACATATATCTTTGTGACAATAAATACATTGAGGGTTTGCTATTTATCCAAGCGCTCGACGACGCCCGCACCCCGACCATAGTCAGCGACAAAAAAATTGCTGTTAAGGCATACGAAAATATTATAGATTATGATAATAAAACCAATTTTAAGAATTATGATAGTGTTGATGTAGATATAATAAGCACTTCTGTTGACAATTCTCAACTGGTTTATATTTGGAGGAGGTTGTCCGCTAGTATGTACGCAACAACAATAATTGCAAAAAACGATATCAAGTTAGATATTGATGCTTTTGATTGTTATTATGACAATAATGTTTATTATGTTGAAAATCCCGAATATGGCAAATATTTAAACGATTACAAACACGATTACCGAGACGGTTACACTTTTGGTGCGCCGCTGAGAGTCAATAGGGTACATCCTTACGAAGAATATATAAATTACAATAAATTATAGAAAAAATTCACAGAATTTCTGTGAATTTTTTCATAACAACAATTATGTCGGCAAGGCGCGAACGGTGACCGAATACGGCGTTGTTCCTGACGCCGTGTGAGAAGCAGAGCCGCCAAAAATCACAAAAAAGCAGACATCGTCGAATGTCTGCTTTTTTGTGAACTATTTATCATAATTTACAATAGTAGCGAAGTCCAGCTTCAAAGAAGCGCCGCCTATAAGTCCGCCGTCGATATCGGGCTGAGCCATAAGCCCCTTGCAGTTTTTGGCGTTCATGGAGCCGCCGTATTGAATGATTACCTTTTCCGCGCACTTGGGGCAGAACAGCTCGCCAATTTTCTTTCTTATATGCGCAATAGTCTCCTGCGCCTGCTCGTCGGTTGCCGTTTTGCCCGTGCCGATAGCCCACACCGGCTCGTATGCAATCACAACCTTTGTTATATCGTCAATTCCGCCCAAACCGACCGTGAGTTGTCTGTCGAGCACCGCGTCCGTCTTGCCCGCCTCGCGCTCTGCAAGCATCTCGCCCACGCACACAATGGGGGTGAGCCCCGCTTTTAAGGCGGCGTGCAGGCGCATATTCACGCTCTCGTCCGTCTCCCCGAAGTATTGCCGCCTCTCGCTGTGCCCGATAATAACGTATTCCACGCCGTATTCTTTAAGCATCTCGGCGGAAATTTCGCCCGTGTACGCGCCCGAGGGAGCCCAGTGCACGTTTTCCGCGCCTATTTTGATATTACTGCCCGCTGCGGCTTTCACCATTTCGGGTATCAGAATGGCGGGAACGCACAACGCCACATCGCAGTTCACGTCCTTTACAAGCGGCTTTAATTCCTCAATAAGTTTTGCGCCGCTTGCCGCCGTCATATTCATTTTCCAGTTTCCCGCAATAAAGGGTTTTCTGCTCATAAATATCTCCTCACAAATTTTTACCCGAATATTATATCACAACGATCTTCTAAAATCAATCGCTTGACAAGCTTAATCGGCATTAAACTTTTAGCGGCGGGCGCAAATTTTGCGCCCGCCGCCTTATATGTTGTGAACCTTTTCCAAATAATTAATGTTGCAAGCAGTAACCCCTCTGAACTTACGAAGTTAGCAAGCGCGCAGATACGAGCAGAACGAGACGCCTGCGGCTTTTGCGAAAGGAGTTTACTTAAACGTAAATGACTGAGCAAAAACGCAAAGGCAACAATGCTATGCGAAGTATATCCGCGCTTGGCGGGAGCTTTTTATTTCTTTTCGTTGAGGCACGCAATGCCGGGGAGAACTTTGCCCTCGAACAATTCAAGGGACGCGCCGCCGCCCGTGGAGATATGCGTAACCTTATCCGCAAAGCCGAGCTGCTGTATAGCCGCCGCGGAGTCGCCGCCGCCGATAATGGTGGTGCACTTGCCGTAAACGTCTGCAAGAGCCTGCGCAACGGCAATTGTGCCCTTTGCAAGTATGGGGTTTTCAAATACGCCCATAGGACCGTTCCAGATTACCGACTTCGCATTCTTTATTTTGCTTGCATAGAGTTCGCGGGTCTTTTCGCCTATATCCATACCCATCTTGTCTGCGGGGATCTTGTTCGCAGGCACCGTTTCAACCTCTATGGGTGCGTCGATGGGCTCGGGGAAGGAGGAGGTAACAACCGTGTCAACGGGCAGCACAAGCTCCTTGCCCAGTTTTTCCGCCTTTTCCATCATTTCCTTGCAGTAGCCGATTTTCTCCTCGTCTAAAAGCGAAGTGCCAACTTCATAGCCCTTTGCCTTGAGGAATGTATATGCCATGCCGCCGCCGATTATCAGCGTGTCGCACTTTTCAAGGAGATTTGATATTACATTCAGCTTGTCGGCAACCTTTGCGCCGCCCAAAATAGCAACGAAGGGACGCTTGGGGTTGTCGAGCGTGTCAGCCATTACCGTAAGCTCCTTTTCGATGAGGAATCCGCAAACGGCGGTCTTTATAATGCCGTATTCAACAATGGCGGCGGTGGAGGCGTGGGAGCGGTGAGCCGTTCCGAACGCGTCGTTGACATAAATTTCCGCGTCGTGGGCGAGCGCCTTGCAGAAGCCCTCGTCCTTCTTTTCCTCTTCCCAGTGGAAGCGGAGGTTTTCAAGAAGCACCGCCTCGCCGTTTTTGAGCGCGTCGCGCTTAGCGGTTGCGTCGGGACCTATAACGTCGTGGGCAAATACCACCTTGCCTCCCAAAAGTTCATTGAGTCTCTTTGCAACGGGCGCAAGGGTGAGCTTTTTGGGTTCGTCCTTTTTAGCCTTTTCAATGATTTCCTCGGCTGTAGCCTCGCCCTTTTCTACCTTGGCTTTATCCTTTTTATTTAATTTTACTTCGGCTGAGTAAATGGAGTGGGGCTTTCCCATATGCGAACACAGGGTAACGCGCGCGCCCGCTTCGAGCAGATATTTGATTGTAGGCAGCGCGCCTATAATTCTGTTTTCGTCTGTGATAACGCCGTCCTTCATGGGCACGTTGAAGTCGCAACGTACCAAAACCTTCTTGCCTTTAAGGTCCTTCAGATCCTTTACGGACATCTTGTTCATAACAAAAAACTCCTTAAATTTTCATTCGTGATAATTATAGATAAAAAAATATCAAAAGTCAAACAAATCAAATCAAAATGTGGCATATAAGTGCAGCCGTACAAATATTGCCTGCAGTCCGCTTTTTTTATTGTAAAATTATTGAATTTTACGGTCGGATATGCTATAATTCTGTAAATAATTATTTGTGGGAAGAGCGTATGGATATTTGCGTTGCGGGTCTGGGATTAATAGGCGGCTCTATTTGTATGGCTTTGAAGCGCGCGGGGCAGCATGTGTGGGGCTGGAACCGTTCCGAAAAAATAACCGACTACGCCTTAAGAAGCGGCGTCATAGACGGCTTTGCCCGCGACTTTGTCTCTTTTGACGTCGTTTTTGTGGCGCTCCCGCCCGAAGCCACCATAGAGTTTATAAATTCCCACACGTTTAAAGACGGCTCCATAGTCGCCGATATCTGCGGCGTAAAGGGGTGGATAGAGGAAGAAATATATAAGATCCCCCGCAACTTCCGCTACGTAGGCTGCCATCCTATGGCGGGCAAGGAGGTCTCCACTATCTATAACGCGTCCGCCGACCTCTTTGACAACGCAAGCATGATAATAACCTATTCGGGCGAAACGGACGACAGGGCGGTAAAGGTAATTGCCGAGCTTACAAAAAAAATGGGCTTCGCAAGAATAGTAGAGTGCACGTCCGACACGCACGACAAAAAAATTGCCTATACCTCGCAGCTCGCGCACATAGTTTCCAACGCTTATGTCAAGAATTCCGAGTTGGACGGCTGCATAGGCTTTACAGGCGGCAGTTTTCAGGATATGACGAGGATCGCGGGCGTCGACGAGAGCGTTTGGTCGTCTCTCTATCTCAAAAACGCCGAAAACCTTACAGAGGACATCTCCTCGCTCATAAGCTCCCTTGACGAGATCCGCCGCGCGATAGCCGGAGGAAACAGGGAGGAACTCGAAAACGTGCTCCGCGAGGGCAGGCGGCTCTTCGAGTCCCGCCGCGAAGAACGCACGCTTTGGGGCGATATTACGGTCACAGATTTAAAATAAACGCGCCGAAAGGAGGACATATGAACTGCAAGGTCACAATTTACGGCTCAAATGACTCCGGCGCGGTCCATTCCGACGGCGAGCTGCGGTTTTGCGGAAGCGGCTTCGAACTGAAATATTTTATAGGCGAAGACAGGTGCTCGCTCGTTGCGGCAGGCGGAACGGTAACGCAGAGCCGCCGCGGCGAAGTCGATATGGATATAACCTTTGCAAAGGGCAAAAATACAGTATGTATGCTGCTTTCGGGCGAACTGACAGGCAGCATACCCGTCAGAACCGAGGCGCTCGTCATAAGAAAAAGCGAGGCGGGCGTGGATGTGTACATAGATTATTTTCTCGGCGGAGCAAAAATAAATTTAAGGCTTTCCGCCGCCATATACCCCAAGGAGAATATATGAAAATTCAGTATCTCGGACATTCCTCTTTCAAGCTCACGGAGAGCACGGGCACGTCGGTCGTCACCGATCCGTATGCGCCCGAGGTGGGCTATACGATGCCGCGCGTAACGGCGGACGCGGTCACTATATCCCATCACCACTTCGACCACGACTATATAAAGGCTGTGGGCGGCGCGCCGCGCATTATAGACAAGGAGGACAGCTACGACCTTCCGGGCGTGGAAATAAACGCGGTAAAGAGCTTTCACGACAACGTCCGCGGGAAAAAGCGTGGCGAAAACGTGATTTTCAAATTCCGCATGGACGGCATAGACATATGTCATCTCGGCGATCTGGGCGAAGCGTGCTCGGCTGAACTTCTCGAGCTGATTTTGCCCGTGGACGTGCTTCTGATCCCCGTCGGCGGCAACTATACGATAGACGCCGAAACGGCAAAGGAGTATGTAGACAGGTTGATGCCCGAGGTCGTTATTCCAATGCACTACCGCTCCAAAGACTGCAAAATAGACATTGAAAAGGTCAACGGATTTCTGGACCTGTTCGACGAGGAGCAGGTGCACGAGACCGATTCGGACGAAATAGAGCTATCCCGCAGCGATCTTACAGGCGAAACGCGGGTAATAGTTCTCAGGAGGGCATAGAATGGCGGGCGAAACAATGCTTGCCGATATCCGTGAACGGCTGCACAAAAAGTCCATTCACGAGGTGCGCCTTATAGCCCGCGCTGTTGGCGTGCACAGCCCCACGGACGGCAAGAAGGATTGCATAATAGATAAAATAATCGCCATAGCCTCGTGTAAGGCTCAGCCTGCGCCCCGTTCGGCGCGCGGCGCGCCGCCCAAGTCCAACGATTTCGACGAGGCGCTCGTCACGGATATACGCGAATGTATCAGATTTTTCGGCGCCTGCCACGCAGGCGAGGCGCCTATTGAGCAGAGCTATTCAGTATCAGACGACTCAGAACAGTCCTGCTCCGGAATACTCGACAGGACGGGCAAATATGCCTATCTTCGGGTGAACGGTTGTTTTCCGTGTCCCGACGATATCTATGTCGCGGAAACTGTAATAAACAGGTTCGGTCTGAGGTCAGGCGATAAAATCGGCGGCGTCTGCCGCCGCGCGGTAAGCGGCGCGGCTCTGCATGCAATCGCCTCCGTAAACGGCTTCAGCCCCGACGCCCTTCCCCGCAGGGAGATTGCAGGCCTGACGCCCGTCTATCCCTGCGTCCGCATCTGTCTGGGCGGCGGGGATAACGATATATGCGCCCGCATGTCGGATATGTTCGCACCCCTTGGGTACGGTCAGCGCGCGGTAATTTCCGCCCCCGCAAGCTTCGGCAAAATTTCGATGATAAAGCAGATTGCCTCGGCAATATGCCTCAACGAAAGCGCACAAGCCGTCATTCTTCTTGTCGGCGGCTATCCCGAGGAGATCACCGATATACGGCGTTCGGTAAGGGGAGCAGAAGTATTTTCCACCTCCCTTTCGGCGGTCGCGGAGGAAAACGCAAGGGCTGCGGAACTCGTATCCCAATACTGTGCCCGTATGGCAGAGTGCGGCAGGAACGCCGTCCTTATGATCTGCGGCTTCTCGGCTCTCGGCGAGGCGGCGCTTCATATTTTGTCATCGGCGATAAACGCAGAGGAGGGAGGCTCCCTCACGGTAATAGGCTTTGTCAACGCCGCAGGGGAGTATGGGTCTGAAAATTCCGCGGCGCTGTTGAGCGCGGCGAATATGCGTCTCGTCATTTCGGACGGCTCCGCCCCCATAGATATCCAAAATTCCTTTACGCTCGGCAGGGAATATCTGCAATCCGCGGAGGAGCTTAAAATTGTCGGGTCGCTGCGTAAAAAAAGCGACGTGGAAGTATTGAATATTTTTAAAAACACCGCCGATAACGCGGAGATCATATCAAATGGCAGATAAGCTTTTTACAGACAAGGTCAGGATCACAATTAAATCCGGCGACGGCGGGGACGGCATGAATTCCTTCAAGTCCTACAAGGGCAAGCCCGCCTGCGGACCGGACGGCGGCGACGGCGGCGACGGCGGAAACATATACGTTCAGGCAGACGCCTCCGTCAACGATCTGCTCCCGTTCCGCTACGTTTCGAAATACGTTGCGGGCAACGGCGAGCGCGGCGGATCAAATAAGTGCTTCGGGAAATACGGCGAGGACGTGATAATAAAAGTCCCCGTCGGTACGATCGTGCGCGACGAGGCTACCGGCGCGATAATTTGCGACATGTTCTCCGACGGCGATAAAAAGCTCATAGCCGAGGGCGGCAGGGGCGGCAAGGGAAACGTCCGCTTCACCACCTCGCGCAGGCATGCTCCCAATTTTGCCCAGAAGGGCGAAAAAACCGAGCCGCACACCTTGATTTTGGAGCTGAAGGTCATAGCCGACGTGGGCATCATAGGCTTTCCGAACGTTGGCAAGTCTACAATTCTTTCCAAGATCTCTGCGGCAAAGCCAAAAATAGCAAACTATCATTTCACTACCCTGTCCCCCAATCTCGGCGTAGTCAGATATTACGATAATTCCTTTGTGGCTGCGGATATCCCCGGGCTCATAGAGGGCGCGGCTGACGGCGCGGGACTCGGGCACGATTTTTTGAGACATATCGAACGCACGCGCATGCTTTTGCACGTTGTAGACGTCTCGGGAATAGAGGGCAGGGATCCCGCAGACGACTTTAAAAAAATCAACGCCGAACTCAAAAACTATTCACAGGCTCTCGCCTCGCGCCCGCAGATAATAGCCCTGAACAAATGCGATATCTGCGGCGCAGAGGAAAATGCAGGGGCGTTTATAAAAAAGTACGGTAAAAAATACAAAATATTCAAAATCTCCGCAGTCGACGGCGGAGGGCTCGAGGAACTTGTGAAGGGCATATTCGGGGAGCTTGAAAAGCTTCCGCCCGTGCAGAGGGTGGAGAGCGACAAGAGCTTCACATACAGAAAAAGCGGCGATCTGGGCTTTGAGATCTACGTCGACGGCGGCGTTTACGTTGTGGTTGGCACTCTCGTCGACATGCTCTGCCGCAACGTGGTTTTATCCGATCCCGATTCCATGGCGTATTTTCAGAAAATACTGAGGGAAAAGGGAGTAATTTCCGAGCTTATAAAAATGGGATTAAAGGAGGGCGATACGGTAGAAATAGGCGAAGTGGAATTCGACTTCGTGCCGTAACCCCCGAAAAAGGAGAAAAATGCTTACATCCAGGCAACGTGCAAAATTAAAAAGCCTTGCCGCAAATCTCTCGCCCGTCGGTCAGGTGGGCAAGGAGGGCATAGGCGAAAATATGCTCGACGGCTTTTCCGACTGTCTTGAAAAGCGGGAGCTCATAAAAATAAGCATACTTGAAAACGCCGACGGCGACCCCAGCGAAATCGGCAGGTCGCTCGCCGAAAAGCTGAACGCCGAGTGCGTTATCGTAATAGGCAGAAAGGCGGTGCTGTACAGACGGTCCTCACGAAAGGACGTAGAGCACATTTATCTTTGAGCCGTCACCAGCGAAACTGCCGAAAGAATAAGCAGCAGGGAACCGCTCACAATATAATACACGGGGAAAAAAGTGAAATAGCTCAAAGCCATAAGCCCTATCCCCGACCAGAAAAGAGGCGCGGCGAGCCTGCGGTTGAAGCGCGACTTCACCTTTTTAAAAAATCCTGTCTTTTCCGCGCCCTCGTAAACATATTTTTCGGGCAGCAGCCCCTTCTCCTTGAGCGAGGAATAAACGCTGTCGATGCCCACGATTTCGATGAGGAAATTTGCGGCAAGGGCGGCCGCTTCGCGGGAGCTTTTAGCGCAGTATATCCGCTTTTTCCCTTCATAGCGATACTTTATCACCTGCGCCACGTCGTCCTCGGTGAGCGGCTCCATCTTAAAACAGAAGAAGCTTGCCGTGTCATTTAAAACGACCTTCCGCCCGCTTATTTTTGCGTCCTCGCCCAAAAGGCTCTTGAAAAGCCGCCTGATATATCCGTCAGAGGAGAGGGAGAGGTGCAGCGCGAGCAACTTTTTATTCTTTTCGTCGCGCGACAAAAGCAGCTTTTTATTCTGTTTTCCGCTTATGTAAACATAGGCGAGCGCACCGAATAAAAGGAGCGCCGTAAATCCGAAAACGAGAGCTGCCGCAACGCTTTTCGTGTAAAATCTGACGGCGGTAAAAAACAGTAAAAAGGCACATATCCCCACAAAAACGGTGTCGAGAACGAGGGGTAAATTCAATCTTTTCATGCCTTTGTTATTGCCCTTAAGGCGGGAATTTATACTATATGAAAATCGCTATCTACGGCGGGGCGTTCAATCCCGTCCACAACGAACACGTAAATATGGCTCTTGCTGCAAAGCGCGAACTGGGGCTGGACGAGGTCATAGTCGTTCCCACCAACCGCTCCCCCCACAAGAGCGGCTCCCTTATGGCAAGCGCAAGGGACAGATTGCAGATGTGCCGCCTCGCTTTTGAAAAGCGCGATGGCTTCGAGGTCTCCGACTGCGAAATAAAGCGCGGAGGCATAAGCTATTCATACGTCACATGCCGCCGCTTCAAAAAGCTCTATCCCGAAGCCGAAATATATTTTATAATGGGCTCGGACATGCTCAAAAGCTTTGACAGTTGGAGGGAGCCCGAGGAGATTTTAAAGTGCGCCACTCCGCTCGTCTGCGCCCGCGAAGCCTCAGAGGAACTGAAAACCGGACTAAAAGCCTTTTCCTCGCGCTTTAAAAGCGACATCGTCTCATTCGGCTATGTGGGCAAAGCCGTCAGCTCCACGCGCGTCAGAACACTTGCCGCCATCGGCGAGGACATATCGCCATATGTGCCCGAAGAGGTCAAAAACTTAATACGTTCCCGCAAAATATACGCAATTCCCGAGGTCTGGGGGGTCAAAAAGCTCCTGACGGAGGAGCGCTGGCGCCACACCGTCGGGGTCGCACTGCTCGCCGCAAGGTATGCGCCGCGGGCAAACGTATTCGAATACGACGCAATCACGGCAGCCGCTCTGCACGACTGTGCAAAGTACCTCGGCGAAAGCTCGCCCGAGCTGAAGGGCTTTGAATTTCCCGCGGGCGTTCCCGCACCCGTCATGCACCAGTACACGGGCGCATACGTCGCGGAGCACACGTTCGGGATCACCGATAAATACGTGTTGAACGCTATCCGCTACCACACGAGCGGCAGGGAGAACATGGGCAACCTCGAAAAGCTCATATTTCTTGCCGACCTTTTGGAGGAGGGCAGGGATTTCGAGGGGGTGGAACGCCTCCGCAAGCTCTTTGCAAGGGACATGGACGAGTGCCTTTTTGCGGCGTTGGAGCATCAGCTCGCCTATCTTGAAAAGCAAAATAAGCCCGTCTACTCATTGACGAGGCGGGCATACGAATATTTAAAAGAACAACATTAAGGGGGAAAATTATGACAAGTCTCGAAAAAACTCAACTCATCTGCAAAACTCTCTCATCGAGGAAGGCAAAGGGCATAGTGTATCTTGCCGTCGAGGACAAAACCTCAATCTGCGATTACTTTGTTATCTGCGGCGGGTCGTCCAAAACACAGGTAAAATCTCTTGCCGAATATCTCGAGGAAAAGCTCGGCAAGGAGCACGATCTCACGCCCCGCAGGGTGGAGGGCATCCGCGAGGGCCGCTGGGCTGTATTGGACTATGCCGACGTGATAGTCCACATTTTCGGCGACGAGGAGCGCGATTTTTATAATCTGGAGCGCCTTTGGGAGGACGGTCAAAACCTTGTCCGCTATGAGGAATAGGGTAATTGCCCCGCAGATATCCCCAAACGAACGCAATTTTACTTTTTAAATTCGAACTCCTGCGGGTTTGAATACTTCTTTTTCGTGCGCTTTCTTTCAACTATGTAATAAACAGGCTCGGGCTTCTTTTCAGGCTCGGGCTTTTTTTCGGGCTCGGGCGGCTTTTTGAGCGAAAGCAGCCCCAAATAAATAAGTTTGACGGCGCACACAAGAATAAAACAAATCAAAAAGGTCAAAAAGGTATAGAGAAGTCCCATAAGCATACCCCGATTATAAACCCTGCGCCCGCAAAAAACTTAATACATATTGTTATTTTTTGGGAGAAAAGGAATTATGGACGATTTTTCCGAGTTTCAGAAGAGCGAAAAGGAGCTCTATGAGGACTTCCGGCGCAGAATCAATTTACAGGCGGCGTACGCCCAGATAAAGAAAATAGAATACAACCTTTCGGACATAACGACGGGACTTTCCGCCTTAAAGTCCGCCTGCAACGACGCGACCAATCTGCAGCTCGGCGGCGTGTGCGTTGCCCCGAGTTTCGTGCGTTCGTGTTCGGTTTTCCTTGGCTCAGCCGCCAAAAGGAAGAGCTCGCTTATAGCCTGCATCAGCTATCCCAACGGCGGCGACACCACCGATATAAAGGTCAAAGCCGTAAAAAGGGCAATCAAGGACGGCGCGGACGAGGTGGAGGTGACCGCCCCCATAGCCCAGATCCGCGACGGCAACTTTCAATACGTGAAGCGCGAAATAAAAAAGCTGAGAAGAGCCGCCAAGAACCGCTCGTTGAGGATCTCGGCAGAGTGCTCGCTTTTGACCAAGCATGACATAATGCGCCTTTCGATAATCGCCGCCGATTGCCACGTAAATTCCGTCAAAACCACCTCGGGCGGCTACGGCGGTGAGGAGGGCAAGACCATAGCCGACGTGCGCTCGGCGGTAAAGGACAAATGCACCATAAAGGCGGAGGGCGTCTCGTCCGTCAGCGAACTTTCCGCCGCGGTGGATATGGGCGCGGGCATAGTTGGCAGCAAAAACGCCCCGTCCGTCGCGCGCTATATCTTAGCCGCCGCCAAAAACGAAAATTTAGCCTGAACCCAAGGCTTTCATTTCTTTTTATTTGTGTCCCCCCAATATAGCACAGCCGCCGCGGCAATTCTGCCGCGGCGGCTGTTGTATAATAAAGCAACGAGACCCCCGCCGACGGTTTTTTAACCGTCGGCGGGGGTGATTTTATTTATTCTCACTTCTTTTCCGATAATTATTTCCCGTATTCCCACAAAATCATGTCCAACTTTTTAAACACGGAATAATTTTTATCCGAATAATTATTATCCGATATCAAATTCAACAAACTTTCTCTATTATCGGCAACATAATCATATAAATCTTCCAAAACTTGCGCATTTAAAAAATTTTTATTTGAATCTTTATCTAAGTCTTTAGTTGTATTGTTCGGTATCTTATAGCCAAAGTCTCTCCAAACCTCTTTGACCTTTGAATCAAATGCGATAACACACCCATATGTAACCATTATTATTTTGCTGATTAACACACACGACGCCCCTTTGGGCAAACCATTACCACCAAGTGCCTCTATTATTTTTTCTTTCATATTAATGACAGTGTTTGCATAATCTTTTCTTTCACTCTCTTTGCTTTTGTCGGGGCAAAATTCATGATTAAATTTAGACCATTTATGATAATTGTTTTTCAATGTTTTAACCACGTCGGTAAGACAAGTATAGTTTTTGTTCATAAGATATTGCTTATGCGTAGTCATACCCCAGCTTGATAAAAATGCGTACAAGTGAAGAGCCATAACTTCGTCGTCAAGTCCACCGTTGCAGTATTTTTCAAAGGCTTCTTTACATTTATTATAAGCCATATATCTGCCGTCTTCATAATTTAATCCTGTTTCATCTTCATTACAAAATTTATTGTAAAGTTCTTTATAATTTTCAGGCAATTCTTTTTTTGTCATAAAAATTTTTCTCCTTTGGGTTTTATATTATTTTTTTCGGCGGAGCCGAGATTGCTGAATTTTAGTCCTTTTTCCAAATGTCAATTTCGTCCGTGACGGGGTCATAGTGCCACCAATTTTTACTTTCTGCCCACTTTGCCTCATCGGGCTCAGTTTCGCTGAAATAGTAGCGCGTAGCGTTTTCTAACTCATGGTTATAATAGCTATTTGAAATGCGGTTCCATTGTGTTTTGTTACCGCCATAGTACACAGTAGCAAGGCTTGTGCAACCATCGAACGCATAATCGCCGATAGAAGTAACGCTGTCTGGTATGGTTACGCTTTCAAGGCTTGTACAACCATCGAACGCCTGCCGACCGATAGAAGTCACGCTGTCGGGTATCGTTATACTTGTAAGGCTTGTGCAATTATAGAACGCCTTCCAACCGATAGAAGTCACGCTGTCGGGTATCGTTATACTTGTAAGGCTTGTGCATTTATAGAACGCACAGCCGCCGATAGAAGTCACGCTGTCGGGTATCGTTATACTTGTAAGGCTTGTGCAACCATAGAACGCCCACTCGCCGATAGAATTAACACTGTTCGGTATGGTTATGCTTTTAAGGTTTTTGCAACCAGAGAACGCACTATCGCCGATAGAAGTAACCTTTTCAGGTATTGTTATACTTGTAAGACTTGTGCAATTATCGAACGCACCGTACAATATATTGCCACCCGTTATAGTTACGGTTTTTAACGAATTGGGGATATAATAGGTGGAATTGGTAGTTGAACTTGTACTGTTTCCGTAATAATTTTGTTTAACCGCAGACGCACTCTCATAACTTGATGTGCCAAAAATATAACCGAACGGATATTGATAGGTATAATATTTCGTTTTTATACTTCCACCTACAAACGGCAAAGTTATACTTTCAACTTTAGAACAGCCCTTGAATGTACCCGATTTAATTTCGGTTACATAATCGGGAACTATAATCTCTTTAACAGTTTTATCTTTTATTCCCGAAACCGAGCAAGTAGTTGTTGTAGAAGTAAAGTCAAAGTTTTCCATTTCCGGAAGCATTTGCCACTTTGCCGTATATGTTACGTCTAAGCCCATTTTAAACTGATAAGATAATTCGGTGGAAACTTGTTCTGTTTCCTTATACCAACCTACAAAGGTATATCCGTTGTTTGTACTTGCCGTTATGGTTACTTGGCTGTCATAGGCATAGTCGCCGCCGCCGGAAACCGAGCCGCCCGCACTTAAATTTTTATTTAAGGTTACCGTATACTGATTTACCTGCCACTTTGCGTATAAGGTAGTATCGGTCGTGCCCGTCCAATTTTCAAGACTTGCACCCTCGGCGTTGGTAAATTGGTTTTCACCCTCAAACCAGCCGAGGAAAGTATAGCCCGTGCGCGTGGGAACGGGGAAGTTGTAGCTTTCGTCAAAAGTAACGGGCTGTTCGTTTTCAGTGAGGTCGCCGCCCGCCGCATTTAGCGTGACCGTGTAACCGTTTGCCGCAAATACGGCATTTAAATTGACAGTATAATTACTCGTCTGCGGTATTTCTTCTTCTACCAAATAGGGGAATGTTACAACGTTTCCGTTCAAAGTCCAATTTTGAAAGGTGTAGCCCGTTTTTTCTGTCGCGGCGGGCTGAACGATATTTTGGTCTTCTTCAACACTCTGAGAATCTACTGCGCTTCCGTCCGTAACAAAATTAACTGTATACACGGGGCGGCGGCGGACTGTAACGGTGTAGAGCTTGCGGTCGTTCCCCTTGCGGGTGAGGATATAAAAGGCGTTATCACCAAATTCAAGTTCGGGTGTTGCGCTGGGGATTTCACTTTCAGGTTTGCAATCGCGGCTTGTATATACGTCGTAAGTTACGCCGTCCGCATAGAGAATTTCGTCAATGAACGAAAAATACTCGGTGTTTGCGGGAACTTTGCCATAAGCAGTGTCGTCGTTCAACTGTAAATTTTTAAACGCGATATATCCCTGCACATCGCCGCATGTTTGGCAAACGCCGTTTTGATAGTTGTGTCCCGAATGAGTAAGCGGCTGTTGTTCGGTTTTGCCGCAAACGGAACAGGTGTGTTCTTTATAGCCGTCTTCCGTGCAATTTGGTTGTTTTTTGTCTACCCAATTATCAAAATTATGGTCTTCGTGGGCGTGATTGCAGGTAGAGCATACGCCGTTTACATATGTATGGGGCGCGCTTTCCGACTTTTTGCAAACGGTGCAAGTATGCGTATGATTGCTGTCGTCCGCAGTGTAATTGCCGTAATTATGGTTTTCATGGGCGTGATTGCAGGTAGAGCATACGCCGTTTACATATGTATGGGGCGCCTCGTCCTGCTTATCGGTATGACCGCAGGTTGCCGCGTGCCAATGAGTGGTATCGTCCGAACTCCATACATTGGAAAATTCGTGGGTATGCTCAGGCGGAGTGGGAGTAGGGTTGTTTTCGCCGGGAGTAGTGGAGCTACCACCGCCGTCGGGCGTTTCGGTTTGACTTCCACCGGGAGTTTGGTTGCCGCCGCCCTGCTGTGTTTGGTTGGTCGTGCCGCCGTTGCCGCCCGAATTTTCAACATTGCAGGCAGAAAACATAGCTGCACAGCATAAAGCCGCAACCACAGTCAAAAACAAAATCAACAGTTTTTTCTTCATAGTATCTCCTTTGTGCGGTAAAAAAATAAGGTGTGCTCCCGAAAGAGCACACCGCACGGTATCTCTTACGGTTACCACACCAATTGCAACTAAAAGCACGAAAATGCTGTTAATAATTTCAAGCAGAGATACACAATGCCGTATTCAGCTTGATAAATTATTAACACTATTAAAAAACTATACCCCAAAAAGGGCATAAAAATAGCGTGCCTTGTATTTAGTTGCAATAATGTGGTACTTAAACTATATCATTATAATATAAAAAAGTCAACAGGTTTAAAAAAATAGGCGGGCGTGAAATTTCGCGCCCGCTTATCTTACAATTATCAATTTTTCCTTTGCCCTCGTTATTGCCGTGTACAGCCAGCGGTTTTTATCCTCCTTAAAGGCGTAGCTCTCGTCAAAGACCAGAACATTGTCAAATTCCGAGCCCTGCGCCTTGTGGCAGGAAATGCAGTAGCCGTATTCGAACCTGTTCAGGGTGAACGCCCCTGTGGGCTCGCCGTTCTCGTCCGATTTCTCAAAGTAATCTCCCCGCCTGTAGCGGTACTCGCCGTCAATAAATATCCCCGCGTCAAAGGGTAGAGCCTCGGGGCAGTAGTCGTCCAAAAAATCGGGCTTGAACATCATAAACCCGATGCGCTTTTCGGAGTCGTAAAATGGCTTATACGCCGTGCCTATAATGCCGTTCACCAGATTGAACCGCATATCCCCGTCGATAAAAGTCTCCCAGTTGTTCTGCGTGCAAATAAGTTTGTCGCCCGTCTGCGGCAGCGCGCCCAAGCCCTTATACGAGCGCACCTCGCCGTTTATCTGCACGCGCGTCTTGTTTATACCGCAGATTATCTGGTCGGCGTTCAAAAGCGACTGTCTGCGCCGCTCGCCCGAAAAAACTCTTTTTGAGGTCACCGCCACGGTGTTGCCGTATCTCCCGTACGGGATATACGCGCCCTCCCGCGCCATTTGCGAAAGGCGGATTATGGGATTATCCAGCTCCTGCCGCACAATAGTTTCAAGCGTAAAATCGGGCAGTATCAGGCTGCTGTTGAACCCCTCAACCGGCGGGAGCTGCGCGTTGTCGCCGCAGAGCAAAAGCTTAACGCCGAACCTCGCCAGATCTTCGATCACCTCGTCCGAAACCATCGAGGCCTCGTCCAAAACAATTAATTTTATGGATTTATCTATGCTTTCCCGCCGCTTGAACGAAAGCTTTTCTATGGTTATTTTTTTGCCGTTCACTTCAACTTCCTGCTCGGTGACCATAGACTGGTAAATGAGGCGGTGGAGGGTAGTGGCGGGTATGCCCGAACGTATGAGTACGGTCGCCGCTTTCCCCGTGGGCGTGACGAACGCCGCGCTCTCATCGGGCACAAGCCCGAGCGCGTCCGCAACCACATGCTTCAGAAGCGTGGTCTTGCCCGTTCCCGCATATCCTGCAAGCACGAAAATTTGTTTTGTGGAACGGAAGAACCAGTCGACTATAAGCCTGTACGCTTTAAACTGGTCCTCCGTGAACATATGATCCATATATCGGAAATTATAGCTTATAAACAACCGTTTACGCAACTAAATATCGGCGGCTTTGCAAAAAAATGAGCAAATTTTCCCTTTGCTATTGACTAAGCGGTTTTTGTGGAATATAATATCATTTGGAAATTTGCTTTTAAAGCAACAATGGAGGAAATTTTAATGGCTTATAAAACTAAAGAATGGCGTAATTCGATGCGCGTTACCGTAGATTATAACTATATGATGTCCAAATCCCTCGGCGACAAGGGAATAACCGACTCTGAGTTGCGTGCGGTAAAGGATAAGGCTCAGGAAGCCTTCGACTATGTTGCGGCTAACCGCGGCAGGGACGATCTGTTTATGGGTTGGACGGAGCTCCCCTATAATCAGGACGCGATCGTAAACGACATTCTTGCAACTGCAAAGGAAATAAGGAAAAAGTTCAAATATTTCGTGGTTCTCGGCATTGGCGGCAGCGCGCTCGGTCCCATAATGGCTTTCAACGCATTAAAGCATCTGCACTATAACGAGCTTCCCCAGAAGCAGCGCGGCGGTCCCAAATTTTATGTTGAGGACAACGTCGACCCCGTCAGGATGCAGGCTCTTCTCGACGTTATCGAGCCCGAAAAAACCTGCTTCAACGTAATTTCCAAGTCGGGCGCGACCTCCGAGACAATGACGCAATTTTTAATTATTGCCGACATACTTCAAAAGAAGGGCGTAAACCTTCCCGACAATATGATATTCACCACCGACGCCTGCCGCGGAAATCTCATCAAGATAGACGACAAGTTCGGCGGAAAGTTCAAAAAGTACGTACTTCCCGACGGCGTGGGCGGCAGATTCTCCGAGCTCTGCCCCGTGGGACTTCTTCCCGCAGCCGTTTTGGGAATAGATATAAAGGGCATGCTTGCCGGCGCGGCTTATATGGACGGTCTCTGCTCCAAGCCCAATATAGCAAAGAACCCTGCGCTTGCCTGCGCCGCGCTTCAGTATATCTGCATGAATCAGGGCAAGAACATTCACGTGCTCATGCCTTATTCCGACAACCTGAAGCTCATGGCGGACTGGTACTGCCAGCTTTGGGCTGAATCGCTCGGCAAGGCTGTGGACTATGCGGGCAACACCGTAAACGCAGGCACGACCCCCGTGAAGAGTCTCGGCGTGACCGACCAGCACTCGCAGGTTCAGCTCTACATAGAGGGACCCTTCGACAAGGTAATAACGTTCATATCGGTTAAAAAATATGCAACCGAAATGCCCATAGCTCACGGCTGCGAGGATATTCCCGACGTCGGCTTCCTCGGCGGACACACCATGCAGGAGCTCATTCAGGCAGAGAACAAGGCAACGGCATATGCGCTCATGCGCGCCGGCAGAATGAACTACACGATAGAGCTTCCCGAGGTCAACGCCTTCACGCTCGGCCAACTCATGTATCTTCTCGAATTGCAAACGGCATATGCGGGCGCAATGCTGAACATCAATACCTTCAACCAGCCCGGAGTGGAGAACGGCAAAAAGGCAACGTTTGCGCTCCTCGGCAAGAAGGGCTACGAGGACAAGAAGCGCGAAATCGCTTCCGCGCCTCCTCTCGACGACAAGTACATCGTTTGATAAAAAGTGTTTAAAGCGGGGCGGCAGCACAGCCGCCCCGCGGTTTTTAAAATTACAAAATCGCCATACAGGTATAAATTTTTAAGATATGACGCCTCTTAAGATAGCGCTTATAGTTTTGATTGCCGTCCTCGGCGCAATAATTTTTATAAACATAATATTGTTGGTTTTCGCACTTCTCATAAAAAGGACGGCGTTTGGCAAGCGTTGCGATAAAAATCCGCTTTTAAAGTATTTTTCCGCAGAGGATTTCGGGCTTTCCGAAAGGGTTTTGAATATTGCCGAGCCTCGGAAAACTCAATATATACGCGCGGTTTTGTATAAAAAAGAGGGAATCGGGCAAAAAAACGCGCTCATAATTTTTTGTCACGGCATGGGCCCGGGGCACGTAGCCTATACCACGGAGATAGCATATTTCTGCAAACTCGGCTACACGGTGCTCGCTCCCGACTATTTCGGCTGTAATCTCTCCGACGGCAAGAGCATAAAAAGTTTTAAAAACGGCGCCGATTCCGTTGCCGCAGCAATACTTTATGCACGGAAAAACTTAACACGGTACGACAAAATCTATCTTGTGGGTCACAGTTGGGGCGGCTATGCCGCGCTTGTGGCGGCGGAGAAGGTCGGCGCCGAAAAGGTGGTTGCGCTTTCTGCGCCCGACAAGCCCGAAAAGGCGATTTACGGCGCGGCGGCGCAGCGGCTCCCCAAATTTTTGGCAAAGCTGCTCTATCCGTATATCGTCCTCACGTGCGGCGGCGATTCCGCAGCGGACAGCGCGCGGAGCATATCCTCGCCCGTACTTTTGGTGCAGGGCAGCGAGGATAAGGTAGTTCCGCCCCCCAACGCAGTGTACTATCTGGCGGAGGGTGATAATATCAAAAAGCTTCTCGCAAAGGGCAAGGGGCACAATCCCTACAACACCGTACGCGCCGAGCAAAAGCTTGCCGAGCTTTCCGCGGCTTTGCAAAACGCAAAGGAAACGGGTACGGAATATTTCAAAAAATTTGATTTCTCAGCCGCCACCGGGGAGGATGGGGAGATAATGGAAGAAATTGCGCGTTTTTTGGGTCAAAATGCAATTTAAAATCAATTGACAAAGCGTTTACTTTATAATATACTTTAAGCGGTATGACGAAGGAGTCATGCAAATATTGGGCGGGCTGACCCGCATTATTGATTGAGTTAAAAGCTCAAATTTTATAAGTTGATTACTTTATAATCAAAGCCGAAAGGCGTCGCTTGTGAAACGGTCAATAAGAGTAGTAAAAGTATTTGCTATATAGACTCTGCAAAAAGTCCAAACCACGAAAATTCGCGCGGGGGTATTGCCCGCAAACGCAGTTTAAGACGACCTTTCCAAGGCCGTTTTATTTTTTACTTTTAAGGACCTACAAATGTCGGATCAAACAAAAGCTCCCCTCTTCGAGGCGCTCGAGCGTTTCAGAAAACAGAGAATAGTTCCCTTCGACGTCCCCGGGCACAAGCGCGGGCGCGGCAATCCCGAGCTCGTCCAGCTCCTCGGCGAGAAATGCGTGGGCATAGACGTAAACTCGATGAAGCCGCTGGACGATTTGTGCCATCCGTCGTCGGTCATACGCGAGGCGGAGGACTTAGCCGCCGAAGCCTTCGGTGCCGCGCACTCCTTTTTTATGGTGGGCGGGACCACCTCGGCTGTGCAGAGCATGATTTTTTCGGTCTGCAAGGAGGGCGACAAAATCATAATGCCCCGCAACGTACACAAGAGCGCTATAAACGCACTGGTGCTCTGCGGCGCGATCCCCGTGTACGTCAACCCGGAGGTCGATAAAAAGCTCGGCATTTCCCTCGGCATGGAGCCGTCAAAGCTCGAGCAGGCTGTAACGGACAACCCCGACGCCGTCGCCGTTCTCGTGAACAACCCCACATACTACGGCATATGCTCTGATATGCGCTCTATAGTCGGGATCGCCCACGCCCACGGCATGATGGTGCTTGCTGACGAGGCGCACGGCACGCACTTCAGCTTTAACGAATCTCTGCCCGTGTCGGCAATGGCTGCGGGCGCGGATATGTCCGCCATATCCATGCATAAATCGGGCGGGAGCCTTACGCAAAGCTCGCTTTTGCTTTTGAATAAAACCGTTAACGCCGACTATGTCAGGCAGATAATAAATCTGACCCAGACTACGAGCGCCAGTTATCTTCTGCTGTCGAGCCTCGATATCACCCGCCGCAATCTTGCCCTGCACGGCAGGGAGGCTTTCCAAAAGGTCATCAACATGGCAAGCTATGCCCGCAGCGAGATCAACGCGATAGGCGATTACTATGCATACGGCAGAGAACTCATCAACGGCACTTCCGTATATGATTTCGACGTCACCAAGCTCGCGGTATATACCCGCGATTTAGGGCTCGCGGGAATAGAAGTTTACGATATTCTCCGCGACGAGTACGGCATACAGATAGAATTCGGCGACATCTCGAATATACTTGCATATGTGTCCATAGGCGACAGATTGCAGGATATAGAGCGGCTCGTCGGCGCTCTCGACGATTTGAAACGGCTCTATAAAAAGGATAAATCGGGCATGCTGTTTGCCGAATACATTTCGCCCAAGGTAGCCGTGCCCCCGAGAAAGGCGTTCTACTCCGAAAAGGTAGCCCTGCCTTTAAAGGAATCGGAGGGCAAGATTTGCACCGAGTTCGTAATGTGTTATCCCCCCGGTATTCCCGTGCTCGCGCCGGGCGAGCTTATAACGAGAGAAATTATAGAATATGTTGAGTACGCAAAGGAAAAGGGCTGTAATCTGCAGGGCACCGAGGACTTTGCGGTAGAAAAAATAAACGTGCTCCGCTGATCGGCAAGCGCAAGAGGAAAAAATTATGGAAATGTGGTTTTCGGATATTCACACGCCCAACATAAAGCTCAATATCCGCGTAAAAAAGCAGCTCTTTTCGGAGCGCAGCGACATCCAGCAGGTCGACGTTTTCGACAGCGACGATCTGGGTAAATTTATCTCTCTGGACGGAGAGGTCGTATTCTCCGAGGCCGACGAATTTATCTATGACGAAATGGTCGCCCACGTGCCCATGGCTGTCCATCCGCACGTAAAAAAAGTGCTGGTCATCGGCGGCGGCGACGGCGGCGTTGCAAAGGAGCTCTGCCGCTATAAGGAGATAGAGCGCATAGACGTCGTGGAGGAGGACGAAATGTTCGTCTATGTCTCCAAAAAATTCTTTCCCGAAACGGCTGAGGGCTTAAACGATCCCCGCGTAAACCTTTTCATACAGGACGGCTTGAAGTTCATACGCGGTAAGGAGGGGGAGTACGACCTCATAATAAACGACTCCACCGACCCGTTCGGTCCCACCGAGGGGCTGTTCACCAAGGAGTTTTACGGAAGCTGCTTCAAGGCGTTGAACGACGAGGGTATAATGGTATATCAGCACGGCAGCCCGTTTTACGACGAGGACGAAGCCGAGTGCCGCAAAATGCACCGCAAGGTGTTCAGGTGCTTCCCTATTTCAAGGGTATATCAGGCGCATATCCCCACATGCTCGTCGGGCTATTGGCTGTTCGGCTTTGCTAGCAAAAAATATCACCCCTTAAAGGATTTCGACGCGGCAAAGTGGAAGGCGAGGAATATCCCCACGCAGTACTACACCCCCAATCTGCACACGGGCGCGTTCATGCTCCCCAAGTATGTTGAAGATATTTTGATCCAAGCGGAGGAAGAATAAATGAAAATTATGATAATCGGCTGCGGCGGCGTGGCTCAGGTGGCAATAAAGAAGTGCTGTCAGGCGGACGACGTATTCACCGAAATTCTGATTGCCAGCCGCACCAAGAGCAAGTGCGACAGGGTAGCTGAGGAAATGAAGAATAAAACCAAGGCAAAGATTTCCACGGCGCAGGTAAACGCCGACAATGTGGAGGAGCTTGCAGCTTTAATAAACTCCTTCAAGCCTGCCGCCGTTTTAAACGTCGCCCTTCCCTATCAGGATCTTACCGTTATGGACGCCTGCTTAAAGACGGGCGTGCACTATATCGACACGGCAAACTACGAGTGCGAAAACACCGAGGATCCAAAGTGGCGCAAAATCTATGAAAAGCGCGTAAAGGAAAAGGGTTTTACGGCATATTTCGACTATTCGTGGCAGTGGGCATATCACCAAAAGTTCAAGGAGGCGGGCCTCTGCGCCCTTTTGGGCACGGGCTTCGACCCCGGAGTTACGCAGGTTTTCTGCGCCTATGCCCAAAAGCACTATTTTGACGAGATAGAAACAATCGACATTCTCGACTGCAACGGCGGCGACCACGGCTATGCCTTTGCAACCAATTTCAACCCCGAAATAAATCTTCGCGAAGTCTCCGCCAACGGCTCCTACTGGGAGAACGGCAAGTGGATAGAAACGAAGCCACTCGAAATAAAACGGGAATATAATTTCGACGGCGTCGGCAAAAAGGACATGTACCTTTTACACCACGAGGAGATAGAAAGCCTCGCAAAGAACATAAAGGGTGTAAAGAGAATACGCTTCTTCATGACCTTCGGTCAGAGCTATATTCAACACATGAATTGTCTGCAAAACGTTGGAATGCTCTCCACAACTCCCGTAACGTTCGAGGGCAGAGAAATTGTGCCCATTCAGTTTTTAAAGGCGCTGTTGCCCGATCCCGCCACGCTCGGCGCGCGCACCAAGGGCAAGACGAATATCGGCTGCATCTTCACGGGCTATAAAAACGGCGTTAAAAAATCTATATATATCTACAATATCTGCGACCACGAGGCATGCTACAGGGAGGTCGGCTCGCAGGCGATCTCATATACTACGGGCGTGCCCGCAATGATAGGCGCAATGCTTGTGGTTACCGGCGTCTGGAATAAGCCCGGCGTGTACAACGCCGAGGAATTCGATCCGGACCCTTATATGGAAGCGCTCAACAGGTACGGGCTACCGTGGAAGGTGGAAGAGGATCCCGTTTTAGTGGACTGATATGAAATTTTCAGAATTGCCCACGCCCGTCTATGTGATTGACGAGGACAGGCTGACGAAAAATCTCGAGATACTTGCAGGCGTGGAGACGCGCACGGGCTGCAAAATACTGCTCGCGCAAAAGGCGTTTTCCTGCTATCATTTTTATCCGCTCGTTTCAAAATATCTGTCGGGCTACACCTCGAGCGGTCTGTTTGAAGCCCGCCTCGCCCACGAGGAAGGTACGGGCGAAAACCATGTCTACTGCCCCGCATATCTTGAAAGCGAGTTTTCCGAAATCGTAAATCTCTGCGACCATATCATATTTAATTCGATCGCACAAGTAAAAAAATTTGCGCCGCTTGCAAAGGGCAAAAGCTTGGGTTTAAGGATCAATCCCGAATACTCTACGCAAGCCTCAAAAATTTACGACCCCTGCGCAAAATATTCCCGTTTGGGAGTAACAAAAGAGAACTTTTGCGTGGACGTGTTGAGTTATCTGGACGGCTTTCACATTCATACCCTCTGTGAACAGGGCGCGGAGGACATGGTTTCAACGGTCCGCGCCTTTGAAAAAAGCTTCGGTAAATATTTCAAAAATCTCAAATGGCTCAATCTCGGCGGGGGTCACCATATAACAAAAGCAAGCTACAACATTCCCCTTTTGGAGAGCGAAATAAAGAGACTTTCCGATAAATACGGCGTGCAGATCTATCTCGAACCGGGCGAAGCAGTTGCATTGAACGCAGGCTATCTTTTTACAAGAGTATTGGAAATAGTGCACAACGGCATGGATATAGCAATTTTGGACAGCTCCGCCGAGTGCCACATGCCCGACGTTCTGGAAATGCCCTACCGTCCGCCCCTTAAAGGAAGCGGCGCGGCGGGGGAGAAGAAGTACACATACAGGCTCTCTTCGCGCACCTGCCTTGCGGGCGACGTGATAGGCGACTATTCCTTTGATAAGCACTTAAAATGCGGCGACGTGTTGAGTTTTTCCGATATGGCTATCTACACAATGGTAAAAAACAACACCTTCAATGGCATGCCGTTGCCTGCGATCGCAAAGGTCAAGGACGGCGTATATAGCCTTTTAAAAACATTTTCCTACGCCGATTTCAAATCACGATTATGAAAAGCTTGTATATGCCCGCCGAGTGGGAGCCCCACCGCGGCACAATAATGATATGGCCCGAACGCCCGGGGAGCTGGACCTATGGCGCGAAATACGCCCGCCCCGTTTTTACCGAAATGATTAGGCAGATCTCCGCAGGCGAAAAGGTGTATTTAGCCGTATCCGAAAACAGCGCAGCCTCCGCCCGCAAACTGCTGAAAAATGAAATTTGCTTAAACCGTGTTGAGTTATTCAACATAAAAACGGACGATTGCTGGGCGCGCGATATGGCCCCTACGTTCGTAAAGGAAAACGGCAAAGTTGTGGGCATAGACTGGGCTTTCAACGCTTGGGGCGGCGGATACAACGGCTTATATAAAAATTGGCAGAACGACGACGCCTTTGCCACGAAAATAATCAAAAAGCTCAATACAGGTTATAAAAACGCCTGCCCGTTCGTTTTGGAGGGCGGTTCGATACACTCTGACGGCAAGGGGACTATCCTCACCACCGAAGAGTGCCTTTTGAGCAAGGGCAGAAATCCCGCGCTGTCAAAGGAACAAATCGGGCTGAAATTAAAAGAATATCTCGGCGCCGAGCGCATAATCTGGCTGAAGCGCGGCATTGTCGGCGACGAAACGGACGGCCACGTCGACAACATTTGCGCCTTTTCCTCGCCCGATACCGCAATACTTGCGTGGGACGAGCGTGGAGCGCAGGGCGAAATTTGCCGTGAAAATTATAATATATTAAAGGAAAACGGCATAAATGTAATAAAGCTCCCCCTGCCGCGGGAGCCCGTTACAATAACGCAATTTGATTTGGACGGCTTCGTATTCGAGGAGGGCGAGGATACCCGTGAGGTCGGCGAAAGGCTCGCCGCCTCATACGTGAATTTTTATATCTGCAACGCGGGCGTGCTTGTGCCTCAGTTCGGCGACGTAAACGATAAGCCCGCCCTCGGAATTCTGCAAAACGTTTTTCCGTCAAAAAAAATAATTCCCGTCCCCGCGCGCGAGCTCATCGTCGGCGGAGGGAATATTCATTGCCTTACCCAACAAATTCCCGAATAACTTTTTTATAACATTAATTTATAAGGTGATATCTATGCGCAATGTTAAAATAGCCGCAATTCAGATGCGATGCGTGCCAAACCGCGGGCAAAACATTGAAAATGCAATCAACTTAACCTCCGCTGCGGCGGACGAGGGGGCAAATATCATATTGCTTCCCGAGCTTTTCGAGCGTCAATATTTCTGTCAGGAACGCAATTACGACTATTATTCCTATGCCGAGGAGCCCCGTTCAAACGCCGCAATAAGGGCGTTTATGGAGCTCTCGGAAAAGCTTAAAATAGTTGTGCCCGTAAGCTTCTACGAAAAATGCGGCAATTTGCTGTTCAATTCCGTCGAAATAATAGACTGCGGCAAATTAAAGGGCATATACCGCAAAACGCATATTCCCGACGACCATTATTATCAGGAAAAATTCTATTTCACCCCGGGCGATACGGGCTTCAAAACCTTTAAAACGACCTACGGAACGATAGGGGTCGGAATATGCTGGGACCAATGGTTCCCCGAAACGGCGCGCTCCCTTGCTTTGAACGGCGCGGAAATTCTGCTTTTCCCCACGGCTATCGGCTCCGAGCCCATTTTGGGCACGGACAGCTCCGCCCACTGGCAGCGGGTAATGTGCGGGCACGCCGCCGCAAACCTCATGCCCGTAGCCGCCGCAAACCGCATAGGCACGGAGGAGGTCACCCCGTCGGAGGCAAACGGCAACCAGAGCTCCTCTTTAACGTTCTACGGTTCGTCGTTCATAACGGACGGCACGGGCGCGGTAGTGTCCTCCCTCGGCAAGGAAGAGGAGGGTGCGATCTTCGCCGAATTTGATTTGGATGAGCTTTCAAAGCAACGCCTTGAATGGGGTCTGTTCCGCGACCGCCGCCCCCTCGTGTACAAGGACATAGTTAAAAAATAACATACTCCAAGCGAAGCGCACGCTCTGCAAAGGCTATTGGGGATCAAACATTGCAGGAGGGAGAAATATGCTATATGCAGAAGATTTTCGCCGTATAGCTCGCCGTCAACTCGGTTACCGCTGGACCGGCAACAAGTGGGGAACGTTTGCCCTCATAACATTTGTCTATACCTTGATTGAAGCGGGGATATCGTTTTTAAGCAGATTTTATATTGGCACGGTCGTGGGCTTGGTTGTCTCCGGTCCGTTCTCGCTCGGGTTTGCAATAGTTGCGTTGAACACGGTCCGCGGCGGCTCCCCACAGGTGTCTCACTTTTTTGACGGCTTCAAAAACTTCGGCACGGCGTTTGTATTAAATTTACTTAATTCGCTGTTCATTTTTCTTTGGAGCCTGCTCCTTATAATACCGGGAATAATCAAAATATTCGAGTACTCCATGAGTTTTTATATTCTGCGCGACCACCCCGAAATGTCCGCCGGAGATATAAGGCGCGCCTCGATCGCCATGATGTACGGCAACAAGTGGCGGCTGTTGTGCCTTGAATTCAGCTTCATAGGCTGGTATTTATTAGGTATTCTTACGTTCGGAATTTTATTGTTCTGGGTAATACCGTACTACCAAACGGCAATAGCGGTATTTTACGAAAGTATCAAGCCAAATAATTACAGATATTAAGTTTCCGTATTTTCCGCCGATTAAATCAATCTTTGAATGTTATATGACGAATAAATCGCGCGGGGCGGAAACTTTCGTTGCCGCCCCGCGCGATTTTACTTGTCTTCAATCAAATCGTCCAAAGACACGTCGTATAATTCAGCAAGCTTTAAAAAATTTTGCAGTGTAGGAACGGTGAGCCCGCGCTCGTAAGCGTGATATGATTGATAAGTTATCCCCAAAAGCTTTGCAACGTCTTTTAAAGTATATCCGTACTGTTCTCTGAGTTCTTTTAAGTTTTTAGAAAGATTGTATAGTTTTTTCATAATTATATCACTTGACATTATGCAGTTTGAAACTGTATAATGGAATAAATTCAGTTTTAAACTGAATTTAGGAGGATAACATATGAAAAAATTCGGTAAATTTTTAGTTAAAATAGTGGCGCTGCTTTCGGTTTTTGCAATTTTTGCCGTTGGTTGCGACTTCGGCGGTTCAAATAAAGTACAGGGCGGCGATGGCAATAACAGCGGTGACGATATTGATGAAGACGACGGCTACACGCATATTGCTCAGGAGGAGGCGGTGGAATTTATCGCCGACTACGCCGAACGGTTTTTGGCGTCCGAAAATGCCACGATGATTTGCGAAAGCAATTCCTCTTTGACGGGCAAATTCAAGAGCGTGAGCGACGGCAGCGGCAATCTTAAAAAGATAGCCAAAATGAATAGCGCAACAAAGGTGACATACGGGTATCTGAACGGCGAAAAAACATATTTTGAAATGTTGAGCTACAATGACTTTGATGCATTTGACGAAGCGGGGACGAAGATAACATCCGAAAACGACTCGGGTGGAGTTGTGCTGACGGACGAAGTAATCTACGGTTTAAAATATATCGACGGCGACTTTTATCCTGTCAGCCAAGACAGTAATTCTAATGGTCAAGACAGCGATACGGGGGAAAGCTCGTATATCCAAAGTTATGTAGGCAATTATAAAAATCAGGCGGCAATATATCTCTGTGAGTGCGCAATGTTTATATCCAATTCCGTGTATGGCAATGCCGAAAAAGCAGGCGACTTGTTTGCTGAAAAGGAGCTTTTATCGCTCAGTATGATCGATACGCTCAAAACCATGGTAATTGGTGATAGCGGCAGTATATTGCAACATATTTATGAATCTTGGGGCGGAGAGAAGCAGGAAGTCAAGACAAAAATCGGGATAGGATTTATTAAGACGCTTGAGAGCGAGCTTAAAATTCAAATAAAATTGACCCCCGACAACGAGGGGGTTGCCGACCCTGCAATGGAAGGCGAGACTAAAATAACTTTTACTTTCAACTACGCCGCGGGGCTTGACGAAAATCACTTTAACGAAATTATCAATAAAACTGTTCCGCAAAGTTGAGCAGCAGACGGGGGTTTGTAATATATTGAAGCAGATTAATTCCGCCGCCGAACAATTCGGCGGCGGGGTAAAATTTATGCGGCGGCGCGAAAATTCGCGCCGCCGCTTTGTCATTCGTGCAAAACTCTATTTAAAAGTTTTATTCTTTTCCTGCAAGCTTCTTGTAGCCTTCAAGTCTTTCTTTTGCAGCCTCTTCGGTCTTCTTGAAGAGTTCAGCCGCAACCTCGGGTCCCTGCGTCTTGGCAAGGGAGGTGTACCTCGTTTCGCCCGCAAGGAACGCCTGATAATCGCCCGTAGGCTCTTTCGAGTCGAGAGTGAATACCTCGCCGTCGGGGTTATATCTGTAAAGCTGCCAGTAACCGCAGTCAACAGCCGACTTTTCCTCAAGCTGGCTCTTTGTCATGTTGATACCGTGGTTGATGCAGGGCGCATAGCAGATTATAAGCGAAGGTCCGTGATATGCTTCGGCTTCGGTCAACGCTTTGAGAAGCTGTGCGGGGTTGGAGCCCATAGCGCACTGTGCAACATAAACGTAGCCGTAGGTCTTTGCTATCATGCCGAGATCCTTCTTCTTAACTCTCTTGCCCGCGGAAGCAAACTTTGCAACCGCGCCGATATTTGTAGATTTGGAAGCCTGACCGCCCGTGTTGGAGTAAACCTCGGTGTCGAGCACGAGCACGTTTACGTCCTCGCCCGATGCAAGCACGTGATCCAAGCCGCCGTAACCGATATCGTAAGCCCAGCCGTCGCCGCCGAAGATCCATATGGACTTCTTGGCAAGGCAGTCCTTCTCGGCGAGAATTTCTTTTGCAAGAACGGCAGCTTCACCTTCGAGATGAGGGCACTTTTCAAGCGCTGCAACCAAAGCGGCGGAAGCCTTCTTCGAGGGCTCTCTGTCATTGAACGCCGCAAGATATTCCTCGCAAACGGTCTTGCCCTCGCCGCAGGAAAGTTCGGCGAGCTTTTCAACCTTGCCCTTTATGGCGTTGCGCCTTGCCGTGTATGCAAGATTCATGCCGTAGCCGAATTCTGCGTTATCTTCAAAGAGGGAGTTAGCCCAGGCGGGACCGCGGCCCTGTTTGTTGGTGGTGTAGGGGCATGTGGGCGACGAGCCGCCGTAAATGGAGGAGCAGCCCGTTGCGTTTGCAACTATCATATCCTCGCCGAACAGCTGGGTTACAACCTTTACGTAAGGAGTTTCGCCGCAGCCTGCGCACGCGCCGGAGAACTCAAACAGAGGAGTTGCGAACTGGCAGCCCTTAACGGTATCTTTCTTGAACTTGGAAGTGTCAACTTCGGGAAGTTCAACCGCATACTCCCAGTTCTTGTCCTCGCCCTTTTCAAGCGATTCCGCAAGAGGTATCATCTTTATTGCGCCGCCGTCCTTTACGGGACAAACAGTTGCGCACACGCCGCAGCCCATGCAGTCGAGGGGAGAAACCTGCATCTTGTATTCATAGCCTGCAAGACCGATTGCTTTCTTTGTTTCAAGCGTAGCGGGCTTTTCCGCGCCTTCCTTTACGAGTGCGGGGCGGAGGCATGCGTGAGGGCACACAAACGAGCAGGTGCCGCACTGGATGCACTTTCCGAGGTCGATTTCGGGAACGAGAACGGCAACGCCGCGCTTCTCGTACTTTGTCGTACCGGTGGGAACATGTCCGTCAGCATTGAACTGAGAGGACTTCAATTCGTCGCCCTTCAGATAGAGTATAGGCTTGATTATCTCCTGATAGTAAGCGTTGTCCGCGCCCTTAACCATCTCCGCGCCCGTGGTGGCGTTAGCCCACGCTTCGGGAACGTCTATTTTAATAAGGTGGGAGTCCGCGCTGTCTATAGCGTCGTAGTTCATCTGGACTACCGCGTCGCCCTTTCTGCCGAATGACTTCTTAGCCATATACTTCATATATTCAACGGCTTTGTCGTAAGGCATTATCTGGGGATTTACCTTGAAGAACGAGGACTGGAGAATTGTGTTCGTTCTGCCCTTTAAGCCGAGTTTGCCTGCGATTGCAATTGCGTCTATAACATAGAGGTTGATATGCTTCTTTGCAAGATCCTGCTTAACCTTTGCGGGCAGGAAGTGTTCAAGGGCTTCAACCGTAGTTGCGTCGGTGTTCAAAAGGAATGTGCCGCCTTCCTTGATGTCGCTCGTCATGTCATAACGGGTAACGTAGGAGGGATTGGAGCACTGAACGAAGTCGGCGGAGTCGATGAGGTATTCGGACTGTATGGGCGTGTCGCCGAAACGGAGGTGGGAAACGGTGATGCCGCCCGACTTCTTGGAATCGTAGAAGAAGTACGCCTGTGCGTGCTTGTCCGTATGGTCGCCGATAATTTTAATGGAGTTTTTGTTTGCGCCAACGGTGCCGTCGGAGCCGAGACCGTAGAATTTGCAGCTCGTTGAGCCTGCGGGAGCGGCGTCGAATTTCTCCGAGAAATCGAGCGAGGAGTTGGTAACGTCCTCATATATACCGATGGTGAAGTGATTCTTGGGCTCTGCCTTTTCGAGATTCTTGTAAACCGCAAGAACCATGGAAGGGGTAAATTCCTTGGAGCCGAGTCCGTATCTGCCGCCTACGACCTTTGCGTGGGTCACGCCCTTTTCAAGGAGAGCCGAGCAAACATCGAGGTATAAGGGCTCGCCGAGGGAGCCGGGCTCCTTCGTTCTGTCGAGTACGGCGATCTTCTTAACACTCTTGGGAAGAGCGGCAACGAATGCGTCCGCAACGAAAGGACGATACAGACGAACCTTAACAAGACCATACTTTTTGCCCATGGAGTTGAGCTTATTTATGGATTCTTCGATAGTCTCGCAGCCGGAGCCCATGCAGACGATAACTTCCTCTGCCTTGGGATCGCCTACGTAATCGAAGAGGTGATAGCTTCTGCCGCAGTGCTTGGAAACTACGTCCATCATGTGCTGAACAATGGCGGGCGTAGCCGCATAGTAGCTGTTTGCCGTCTCTCTGTTCTGGAAATATGTGTCTCCGTTCTGGGCTGTGCCCTTCTGGATGGGATGCTCGGGATTTAAAGAGCGGCTCTTGAAGTCCGCAATATCGGCGGCGGTGCCGACCTCGTCGCAGATCGCGCGGATCTCGGCATAGTTGTCCGTCTCGTCCCAAACGTCGATCTTTGCAACCTCGTGACTTGTTCTGAAACCGTCGAAGAAGTTAATGAAAGGCACCTTGGCTTTGAGGGTGGAAAGATGCGCAACGAGCGCAAGATCCATAACCTCTTGAACCGAGCCGTCGCACAGCATTGCAAAGCCTGTCTGGCGGCAAGCCATAACGTCCGCATGGTCGCCGAAGATGTTCAGGGAGTGAGCTGCGAGGGCGCGCGCCGAAACGTGCATAACCATGGGCATCAGCTCGCCCGATATCTTATACATGTTGGGGATCATCAAAAGAAGTCCCTGCGAAGCGGTGTAGGTGCTGGTCAGGGCGCCTGCACAAAGCGAACCGTGAACAGCGCCTGCAGCGCCGCCTTCAGACTGCATTTCAGCAATCTTTACCTTTTGACCCCACATATTGGTTCTGCCTGCGGTTGCCCATTCGTCCGCAACTTCCGCCATGGGGGAAGAGGGGGTGATGGGGTAGATGGCTGCTACTTCCGAAAAGGCATAAGCAACGTGGCTGGCGGCGGTATTACCGTCGATAGTCAATTTTTTCATCAAATTACCTCCGATTTTTATAATAAATTTTTTTGAACATAATTATACGCGTACGTCCGCGCTACATTATTATACTTTAACAGCTTTCAAAAGTCAACAGCCGATTCCTATTTTATGGTAAAAATCGGGCAAAAAATTATCTAAACGGCAAAGCGCATTAAATTTTGCGCGGCAAATAAAAAAAGTTATAATTTATAGTTGTGTAAAAATTTCCCTTTTGTTATAATGATATAAATTGTCACAGGCGGGTTTCTATCGCGCCACGGTAAGTGAGTTTGGAAGACATAATCGTTTGCGAAAACTTAAAATATTCCTATCCCGGTCAGGAGGGCTGCGCCGTAAACGGCGTCAGCTTCAGGGTCGCCCGCGGAGAATTCATCTCGGTCATAGGTCACAACGGCAGCGGCAAGTCTACGCTTGCAAGGCTCATCAACGGGCTTCTTGAAGCGGACGAGGGCAATCTGACCGTGCTCGGAATGAACGTCGGCGAGGGAAAAAACGCCGTCGAGGTCAGAAAGCACGTCGGCGTTGTATTCCAGAACCCCGACAACCAGATGGTCGCCTCCATCGTGGAGGACGACATAGCCTTCGGCCCCGAAAACATAGGCGTGGAGAGGGAAGAGATCGGCAGGAGGATCGACTGGGCGCTTTCCGCCGTCGGAATGGAAAAATACCGTCACGCCACGCCCGCACGTCTCTCCGGCGGACAAAAGCAGAGGATAGCCGTCGCTGGCGTTCTCGCAATAAAGCCCGACGTGCTTATTTTAGACGAATCCACCGCCATGCTCGATCCCAAGGGCAGGCACGAAGTGATAGAGGTAGTCCGCCGTCTCAATAAGGAAGAGGGCATGACGATAATCCTCATAACCCACTTTATGGAGGAGGCGCTCCTCGCCGACCGCACAATTGTAATGAACCGCGGCGAGATAGTGCTGACGGGCGCTCCCGAAGAAATTTTCAAGCAGGGAGAGGCGCTCGAAACCTACAATCTTTCCCTTCCGCGCATAAGCATGATAGCAAGCGAGCTGCGCGCGGCGGGAATGGAGATAAACAACGTTTTAAAGCCCGGCGAACTCGCCGCGGAAATAGTAAAAAATTTCAATAGATGCGGCATATTCGGGGGTGAATCGTCCTCTCCCGCGCCCAAGGAGCCCGAGAGCGCCGGGGAGTGGGATATAGACATCAAAAGCCTTGCGTTCACCTATTCCAAAAAATCACCGTTTGCCACCAAGGCGTTGAACGGCATAGATCTGCACATTTCCGACGGTGAATTTTTCGGAATAATAGGACACACGGGAAGCGGCAAATCCACTCTCGTGCAGCATCTCAACGCTCTCATAAAATTGCCGCAGGCAGAAAAAAAGTATCATAAGCCCAAGGCAAAAAAAGGACAGCCCGTCCCCGTGCTCCCCTCGGTCACCGTCGGGCAGTTCGATCTTTCGGATAAAAAAACAGACTTCAAAGCCCTCCGCGCAAGCGTTGGAATGGTTTTCCAATATCCCGAATACCAGCTCTTTGCCGAAACTGTTTTTGCGGACGTGGCTTTCGGGCTTAAAAATTTCAACAAAAAGCTTACCGACGAGGAGGTGGAACGGGCTGTGAAGGACAGCTTGGAGATCGTCGGGTTAAACTATGAAGAGGTGAAGGACAAATCCCCGTTCGACCTTTCGGGCGGGCAGAAAAGACGCGTCGCCATTGCCGGTGTAATCGTAACAAAGCCTCATATCCTCATTCTGGACGAGCCTGCCGCCGGTCTCGACCCCAAGGGCAAGAGGGAGATAATGGAGCTTTTGCATAAGCTTCACCGCGAGTGGTGCAAAACGGTCATAATCGTCTCTCACGATATGGACGAGGTCGCCGAAAACTGCACACGTGTCGCGGTTATTTCAAACGGCTCCGTGTTTGCATGCGACTCGCCCGCCGCTCTTTTCACCCGTTCCGCCGAGCTTTCGGCTCTCGGTCTGGACGTGCCCCTGACGGCTAAGATCTCAACATATCTCGGTGAAAACGGCATAATAATACACAGCGATTGCACGGTGAAGGACTTTTCCGAAAAGGTGATCGAGGTGTACTCGGGAGGCGCAGATGCTTAACGACGTCACATTCGGTCAATACTATCCCGTAGACTCCTTCGTCCACAGGCTCGATCCCCGCTTCAAGCTGCTTGCGCTGATAGCGTTTATAGTTCTGCTATTCGTGGCAAATAACTTTTATGCTCTCGGCGCGTGCGCAGTGATTTTGATTATAACGGTCATAGTCTCCCGTGTCCCCGTAGGTAGCGTGCTGCGCTCCATCAAGGGCATAATCTTTATTCTTGTGTTCACGGGCGTACTCAATATCTTTTTCCACAGCGGCGAAACCGTCTATTGGCAGTGGGGCATACTCAAGGTCACGCTTGAGGGCATTATCTTCACCGTATTTCTGATGTTCAGATTATTCTTCCTCGTCATGGCTTCGTCCATTCTCACCCTGACCACGACTCCCGTTGCGCTGACCGACGGCATAGAAAGCCTTTTGAAGCCCCTCACGTTTATAAAATTCCCCGTGCACGAGCTTGCGCTCATTATGTCCATAGCGCTCCGCTTTATCCCCACGCTCATAGACGAGACCAACCGCATAATCTCCGCGCAGAAGGCGAGGGGAGCCGACTTCGAAAGCGGCAACATATTCAAGCGAATAAAGGCTATGGTGCCCATTCTTATCCCTCTGTTGATAAGCGCGTTCCGGCGCGCCGAGGAACTGGGCGACGCCATGGACGCCCGTTGCTATTCGGGTTCAAAGAACAGAACAAAGTATAAAAAACTCCGCTTCGGCTGGCGCGACCTTGTTGCGTTTCTTTTCATCGGTGCGCTGATTGCGGGCGTGGTGCTTTTCAATATTTATTGCTATAACATTTTCCCTCAGATATACGCATATATAAGGATTTCTTAATGAGATACGCTCTTTTGGTTTCCTACGACGGCACAAATTACGGCGGCTGGCAGATCCAGCCCAACAGCGTCACCGTTCAGAGTAAAATGGAGGCTGCCGCACTCGATTTGTTCGGCGTGTACACTCCTGTCACGGCAAGCGGCAGAACGGACGGCGGCGTACACGCCCGCGCGCAGGTCTGCCATTTTGACGCGAATACGGATATTCCCGCCGCAAAGTTAGCCGACGCATTCAACATGCGCCTTCCCGAAGATATTTCCGTCCTCGCGTCCGCCGCGGCGCCCGACGGCTTCGACAGTAACCGCAGTGCAAAGAGGAAAACCTATTGCTACAGAATGTACGTCTCTCCCCGCCGCAACCCGTTAAAGGACAGATATTCTGCGTGGGTCAAGGGCAGCGCCGACGTTCCGAAAATGAAATACATATCCCACTTTTTCGAGGGCGAGCACGACTTCAGGGCATATTCCAAGAGCGGCTCCTCTGCAAAAACCACCGTCAGGACGGTTTACTCGGTAGAGGTAAAGACAACAGAGGCGTTGGGCGCCGTCGACGTGGAAATTTTTGTCACAGGCAACGGCTTTCTGTACAATATGGTTCGCACTATTGCCGGCACGATCCTGAATTTTGCGCAGGGTGCGATCGGCGAAGACAGGGTCCGCCGCTCCATAGAGGAGGGGAACAGGGAACTTGCGGGCAAAACTATGCCTGCCTGCGGTCTTACCCTCGAAAGCGTGGATTATGGCATAAAAATCTTCGATTTACAATAATTTTTACAATTTTTTCACAAAGTATTTTTAATTTCTACATTTAAAAGAAATATATTATTATCGACTTTATGGTAAGAGGATAGTATGGAGTTATTGGATTACTTAAGGGGCGCTCCGCTTATTATCGAACAGTTTAGCGGGATAAGGGAGGTATTGCTGTATTTTATTATCGGCGGGATCTTCGTTGCCGCCGTCTATGCTTTGCGTACTGTCGGGCTCTACGTCATAGCGCGCCGCGAGGGTATAAAGAACAGGTGGATGGTTTTCATACCCTTTGTCAGCACCTATTATATTGCCGTCTGCGGTCAGAAAAACAGATTTTTGAACATAGATACACGGATAGTCGGCTTGGTGGCGGCCGTGCTCGAGTTTTTGCTCGCCGGTCTGTACGTTTTCTCGATAGTTGTCTCTTTTACCGTCGATCCGTACATTATGTACACGACGGGAGAGATCCTTCCCGGTATCGAGAGCACGACCACGACGCTCAACGAAATCGATCTTTTGGCACAATCTCCCTCACTGGGCTGGGCGGTCTGGTGCTATTATTTTATGGATCTGTATATTATAAGCTGGCTCAACCTTATATATATGCTCGTCATGGTCGTGCTTCTGAATTGCTTTTTCCAAACGTATTCCACGCGCCGTTACTTCCTGTTTACGGTCACAAGCGTTCTGTTCCCCGTACAGGGCATACTTATATTTGCCGTCAGAAACAACAAAGGCGTCAACTACGCCGAGTATATGCGCTCCGTGCAGGAGAGAATGTACCGCCAATACCGCCAACAGAATTTCGAACAGAACCCCTACAACCAAAACCCGTACGACCGCAACGTTCCCCATACGGACGCTCCCTACGGCAATACGGATCCCTCTCCGAAGGGCAAGCAGGACGAGCCGTTTTCGGAATTCGGCGGCACGGGAAACAGCGACCCGTTCGACGAATTTAAAAACTGAACAAAACACGCTCTTGAAAGGGGCGTGTTTTTCTTTACATTCCTGTAAAGCCGTGTTATAATTTTGTAAAAGGAGTATAAGCGTAAATTATACCACGGTTTGCGCTCTGAATTATGCAGGATTGTATTTCGGCAATTTCCACCCCTAACGGGACGGGCGGCGTTGCGATAATCAGAATAAGCGGCGAGGGCGCCCTTAAAATAGCCCGTAAAATGTTCGTTCCCGCAGGCAAGATCACTGCCATTCAGCCGAACTATATGTATGCCGGAAAAATAGCGGGAGAGGGCTTTACGGACTTCGGGTTCATGGTTTACTTTGCCGCGCCCAAGTCTTTCACTGGCGAAGATACGGTTGAATTTCACTGCCACGGCGGCGTACAGATCGCCCGCGGCATACTCTCCAAAACTTTTTCCCTCGGCTGCCGCTCCGCAGAGCGCGGCGAATTTACAAGGCGCGCCTTTTTAAACGGCAAGCTCACCCTCTCATCGGCGGAGGGTATGATAGATATGATAAACGCCGAAAGTCTCGCGCTCCTTCGTGCAGGCGGTATGCTCTACACCGAACAGCTTTCACGCGACGTCCGGAAAATACAGTCCCGACTTACCGACATTCTTGCGGCGATCGCCGCCGAGCTCGACTATCCCGAGGAGGACTTGGACGGGCTCGATCTACAAAAAATCAAGTGCGGATTGGTCTCCGCCGAAAGAGAGATATCCGCGCTCGTCCAAAGCTACGGCTGCGGCAAAAAGATAAAGAGCGGCGTCTCCGTTGCGATATGCGGCAAGCCGAACGCGGGCAAAAGCTCGCTTTTAAACGCCCTACTGGGCTATGATAAGGCTATAGTTTCCGAGGAAGAGGGCACCACGCGCGACGCGGTCGAGGGCGCAATCGAAATAGACGGAATAACATACAACCTGACCGACACGGCGGGCATACGCGAAAAGGCGGGCGCCGTCGAAAAAATGGGGATCGAGCGCGCAAAAAACGCGATACGCACCGCAGATATCGTGCTTTTGCTCACCGACGGCAGCATGCTCCCGACGGAGGGGATAAGCGGAAAATTGATACATGTATTCAATAAAAGCGATATTTTAAAGCCCTGCGGCGATTATGATATCGCCGTATCCGCAAAGACGGGGGAGGGGCTCGGAGATTTGAAAAGGCTACTCTCGGCCACAGCCGTCGGCGAAAGCTCGCTCGATAAAACCTATATAGTGGAGGAGAGGCACTACCGTGCGCTCTGCCGCGCGCAGGCAGCGCTGGAAAATGCAATAAACGGCGCAGGCGAGTCCTTTTGCGACTGTCTTTCCGTAGACATAAAAGAGGCGTGGGACGCGCTCGGAGAGATCACGGGCGAAACCGCAAACGAGGAGATAATCAACGCGGTATTTTCCAAATTCTGCGTCGGCAAATAATCGAAAAAATCAACATATACGCGCAAAATACGGCGCAAAGCAGGTAAAAGCTATGGTAAACTTGGAGCTTTACAGGGTGTTCTACACCGTTGCAAAATGCGGCTCGCTCACAAAGGCGGCGCAGGAGCTGTTCATTTCCCAGCCCGCCGTTTCGCAGTCTGTAAAACAGCTTGAAACGCAGCTCGGGATATCTCTTTTCAACCGTACCCACAGGGGCATGGAACTCTCCGCCGCGGGCGGCAAGCTGATATTCAAGCAGGTGGAGGAGGCTTTAAGGCTTCTGGACGAGGCTGAAAACACTCTGACGGAGATAAAAACCACCGCCACCGGCACCATAAGGATAGGCGCTACCGATTCTATTTTTTACCACATTCTTGCCGACAAGATCGCGCAATATAACCTCAGATATCCCGCGGTAAAGCTCGAGCTCATATCCTCCACCTCGCCCTACACCGTCGACCAACTCAAAACAGGCAAATGCGATATCGCCTTTGTCAACCTCCCCATGGAGGACGACGATGTAAAATTTTACGACACGATCACCCATCTTACCGATATCTTCGTTGCGGGCGAACGCTTTGCGGAACTCCGCGGGTGCGAAATATCCATTAAACGCTTGCAGGACATGCCGCTGCTCATGATAGAGGAAAACACCGTCGCCCGCCGCGCTCTCTCTGCGGTTTTAAACAACGTAGGCGTACAGCTTCACCCCGATATAGAGGTGGCAAACTGGGACCTCATGAAAAAGCTCGTCGTAAAGGGCATGGGTGTGGGCTGCATTCCGCGCGAATACTGCAAAGAGGAGCTTGAGGACGGCTCGCTGTTCGAGCTCTGCGTCACCCCGCCCCTTCCCGCCCGCGGCGTGGGCATAGCCCTTGCCAAAAATGTTCCGCCCTCATTTGCTTTGAAGGAATTTATAGCGATGTTCAAAGAGGATAGATCTACTTAAGATGAAGCTTGAAAAAGTATATTATTATTCCGACGAGGTCAACGACGATTTTGCCGGGACGCATATAACCCGCAAGAAGCTTCCGCCTGACTATGAATATTTGAACAAGGGCTTTTGGCGCAGATTCTTAAGGGGGATAATTTACCACGGTATAGTAAAGTCGGTCACCTTTTTCTATGCCAAGGTCATAAAGCGTGTGAAGTATGTGGGCAGGAAGAAGATGAAGGGCTACAGGAACAGGGGAGCCTTTATCTACGGCAACCATACCTCCATGCTGCTCGACGCGATAAACCCCACATATTTTTCCTTTCCCCGCTCCGCCGACGTCGTCATCAACGCCGACGCCGTCTCCATCAAGGGTATAGGCTGGCTCGTAAAATTGATAGGCGGCATACCCATTCCCGAGGGCTTCCACGCTATGGCTCGCTTCAACGCGGCTCTGGGCGAGGCGGTGGAAAAAAAGCACTGGGTCGCAATTTATCCCGAGGCGCACATATGGCATTACTACACAAGGATACGCCCCTTTGCAGCAACGTCGTTTATCTATCCCGTTAAATTCAACGTTCCCGCATTTTCATACACAATGACCTATCAAAAGCGCAAGCGCTCCAAGTATCCCAAGAGGGTCGTATATGTGGACGGTCCGTTCTTTGCCGATTCCGGTCTGCCGCCCAAGGAGGCGGCGAAAAAGCTCCGCGACCAGATCTACCAAGCCATGTGCAGCCGTGCGGAGATGAGCAACTGCGAATATATAAAATATATCTACCGTCCCAAGGAAGAGACGGGGAGCGCGGAGGCGCAGGCATGAAATACACCGAACTCAAGGACAGCATAAAGGACGGCGCGCAAAAAATATATCTTTTAGAGGGCGAGGACGCCTATTTCCGCCTCAACGGCGAGGAAATGATAAAGAAGGCTTTTCTTGAGATGCCTGAATTGAACTATACCGTTTTCGAGGGGGAAAATTTAAAGGGCAGCGCGCTTTCCGAGCTTGTTGCGGCTGTTAAAAACTATCCCTTTATGGCGGAAAAGCGCATTATCAAGGTCACCGATCTTTATCCGTCGGAATCGGAATTCGAGACGTATTTAAAGCCGCTGTTTGACGATTTTCCGCCGACGTCCGTTTTGATAATCGTCAACGTGGGCGGCAAAAGAGGGGTGGACCTGAAGCGCAAAAAGGCTGTAACTTTTGTGGATTGTTCAAAGGCTGAGCCCGAAACGGTAGCCCGCTGGGTATATATAACCTTAAAGCGCGCCGGTATAGTTTGCTCCGTTGCGTCAAGCGAAAATATTGCCGCATATTGTCTTTATAACATGTCGCGCGTGTCCGTCGAGGTTCAAAAGCTCATAGATTATAAGGGGCAGGGCGAGCTGACGCAGGCGGAGATCGACGAGCTCGTCTACAAGGACGCCGATTACAGGATATATGAGATGACCAACGCCGTCGCCCGCCGCGACTTCACAAAATACTGCGCCGTTTCCGCCGACCTGAGGAGTAAGGGCTTCGACGAGATCTCCGTATTGAACGGGCTCTTTTCCTATTTCCGTAATCTTTTATCCGCCCTCTCGTCGCCCCTTTCCGACGGCAAGTATGCCGCAGAGAACGGGATGAAGGAATACGCGGTCAAAAAAACGCGCGAGCAAGCCTCGCAGATAGGCGCAAACAATCTGAAAAATTACGTAAACTTATTTTATAAAAGCATAGCCGACGTAAAGTGCGGCGTAATTACGCCCCTTTCCGCGCTACAGATATGCGAAAATACGCTATTTTTCTCGGGTAAGTAAATTTTAGTGCTTAAAATCGCTTTATTTTTCACGCCATTAATTATATAATAATTAACAATCACACTTTAAAAAGGGTAATAAAATGGAAAACTGGTCCACTCTTTGGGAAAATATCAAATCGTTTTTTCTTGAAAAGGTAGCCGCCGATTATGTGTCGCTGATACTTGAGTTTTTATTGCTCGCGGTCGTCTATTTTTACATCTTCAAGGTTTTAAAGGGCAATAAGGCTACAAAATTTATTGTCGTCGCAGTATGCTTTATCGTCATGTGCGGGATTACGTTCTCGTTTGCGTTGCTCGATAAATACGGTCTGCTCCTGATAGTGATAATGATAGCGCTTCTGGTATTCACAATGTTCCATTCGGAAATAAAGCGCACCATGCTCGACGCGAACAGCAAGCACTCGAAGGAAGCGCTCACCGTCTCGGGCGTCCAACTCATAATCGACGAAACCATCCGCGCGGTACAGAATATGTCCAAAAAGGATATAGGCGCACTTATCGTCCTTTCAAACGAGAATCTTCCCGAGGGTATTATCCAGAGCGGCACAGTTGTAAACGCAACTATAAGCTCGCAGATGATAGAGGCGGTGTTCTATCCCAAAGCGCCCCTTCATGACGGCGCAATGATAATAGAGGGCAACAAGATCTATGCGGCGGGCTGCTTCCTGCCCGTTCTGCAAAGCGAAAATCTTCCCAAGGAAATGGGCAGCCGCCACCGCGCCGCACTCGGGATAACCTCCGTTGCAAGCGTCACGGCGATAGTCGTCTCCGAGGAAACGGGTATAATTTCCATAGTCAAGAACGGCGCGATCAAAAAGCGTTACGCCGACGCGTCCGATCTTAAGAATGCTTTAAGCGAATATTACTGGTCCGATCTGACCGCGGAGGGCAAAAGCATATGAATAAGTTCACAAAGTTTTTAAAGGATCTGTTCACAAAGGACATAGGGATAAAGATCCTTGCAATAGTCATCGCCGTCGTAACGGTGATCTTTATAAATATCTGATATGAATACGATAGTTATTCCCGAGATACTGCTTCCCGCGTCTGCGGACATGGAAACATGGGCTGTAAACGCCTGCGACCAGTTTACTTCGGACTACTCATACTGGGAGGAGGTGGCAAAAAAGACGCAGGGCAAGCCCTCGGCTTTCAACCTGATCCTTCCCGAAATTTACTTAAAGGACCACCCCGGGGATCGAATTATGGCGGCAAACGCCGCTATGGAGCAATATTTGCGGGACGGCGTTTTCAAAAAAGTGGAGGGCGGCTTTGTCCTCGTGGAGCGCACAACGGGCTCCGGTACGCGCACGGGCTTGGTGCTTGCAATAGATCTGGAGGATTATTCCTTTGAAAAGGGCGCAAAAACTCCCGTCCGCTCCACCGAGGCGACCATTCTTGAGAGGATCCCGCCCCGCGTGGAAATAAGGAAAAACGCCCCCATAGAGCTTCCGCATATAATGCTCTTGTATGACGATCCCGCAAATTCCGTCTTAAAGACTGCGGAGCGCGGAAAGACCCTCTACGACTTTGACCTTATGCAAAGCGGCGGGCACGTAAAGGGTACTTACGTAAAAAATGCGGCGCAGGTCATAAAAGCCTTTTATGCCCTCGTCGCGGACAAGGACGATAAATTTTTATTCGCGGTGGGTGACGGCAACCATTCTCTCGCCACGGCAAAGACCTGCTGGAACGGGCTTAAAGCCGCGCTTTCCGAAGAGCAGCGCCTTACGCATCCCGCAAGATATGCGCTTGTGGAGGCTGTGAACATCTACGATCCCGCTTTGAAATTCGAGCCCATTCACAGGCTTATAAAAACCTCCGACCCCGCAAAATTCGCCGCGGAATTGAACCTCGGGGGAAGCGGCGAGGCAAAGGTTGCAGTCAACGGCAAAATTTCAAGGATATCTTTTCCCGAAAATGTGCCGCAGGGCATACGCATGCTGGACGCCTACATAGCAAAATATCTGGGCGAAGAGGGCGGCGAAGCCGATTATATCCACGGCGAAAAAGAATTGATATCCTTCACAAAGGCGGGCGCCGCCGGCGTGATCGTTCCTCCGATACAAAAGAGCGACTTCTTCGATCTCATTTCAAAGGGCGGCAATCTGCCCAAAAAGACGTTCAGTATGGGCGAGGGCAACGAAAAGCGCTACTATATAGAAGCAAAGCTGATAAGATAATCAAAATACCTGAAACCGTCAAGGCAAAAAGATAAAATGGCAATAAAAGTTTGTAAATTCGGCGGCACGTCCATGGCGGACGGCACCATAATCAAAGCCGTAAAAAAGATTATAGAGAGCGACGCGGAGCGCAGATATATAGTCGTATCTGCGCCGGGCAAGCGTTATTCCGGCGACACAAAGGTGACCGATCTGCTCTATGCCTGCCATAAAACGCTCATGGAGGACGGAGCGTGCAGCCGCGGGTTCGAGCCCGTCCGTGCGCGCTTCCTGTCGATAGTTAAAGAGCTCAACATAGATTTTGATATTCTTCCGATACTGGACGAAACAGAGAAAAGGATAAACGAAGAGAAGAGCGAGGATTTTACCGCTTCACGCGGGGAGTATCTCTGCGCGCAGGTGGTCGCAAGGGTCCTCGGCGCAAAATTTATAGACAGCGAAAGGGTAATATTTTTCAAGGAAAACGGTCAACTGAACGGTGAAAGGACGTATAAAGCGGTGAGGGAGGCTTGCTCCGATTGCGAGCTCGCGGTATTCCCCGGCTTTTACGGTCAGGACGCCAACGGCAAGGTCAAAACTTTCTCGCGCGGCGGCTCGGATATTTCGGGTGCTATCGTCGCCCGCGCTGTTCAGGCTTCGCTTTACGAAAACTGGACGGACGTATCCGGTTTTCTTGCATGCGACCCGAGAATAGTCGACAGCCCCAAGCCAATCAAAAAGCTTTCGTATAAGGAACTGCGCGAACTTAGTTATATGGGCGCAAACGTTCTGCACAGCGACAGTATTTTTCCCGTTCGCAAGGCGAATATCCCCATACGCATCAAAAACACATTCCGTCCCCAGGACTCGGGCACGGAAATTGTGCCCAGTTCCCGCTACATGCCGGACGGCAGCACTGTGACGGGCGTTGCGGGCAAAAAGAATTTTACTGTAATATTCATTGAAAAATCTTTAATGAACGCCGAAATCGGTTTTATCGCCAAGGTTTTGGGTGTGCTTGCGCGTGAAAATATTTCCGTCGAGCACATTCCCTCGGGCATTGACACGATGTCCCTCGTCATAGCCAGCGAACAGCTTACAGACCACAAGCTCCGCTGCGTCATAGAGGGTATTCAGAGCGAAGTTTCGCCCGACACCATACGCGTCATAGAAAACATAGCTCTTATCGCAACCGTGGGGCAAGGAATGAACTCCTCCGTGGGCACCTCGGCAAGATTGTTCAACGCAATTGCCGCGGCAAATATCAACATAAAGATGATAGACCAGGGCTCGAGCGAAATGAACATAATAGTGGGAGTAAAGAACGAGGACTACGAAAAGTGCATAAAAGCCATCTATTCGGAATTTTTCGGCAATTGATTTTGTTTTGAATGTCACAAAAATCCCGCGGCAAAAAGCCGCGGGATTTTTACTTCGCCGTCAAACGCTTTCACCCAAATACCCTCTGCAAGCATAGAATATAATACCGCACAAAGCAGTGCGGCAATGAACGTTAAACAGAAGAGGTAACAATGTTCGAAAATTTAATATGCTATGCTTGTTGCGGCTGCGGCGGCTGGGGCGGTAACGGCTGGAATACGTGCGGAAGTTGCAACAGGTGCAACTCCTGTAACTCCTGCAATTCCTGCGGCTGCGGCGGCGTTACCCGCACAATATATATCAATACCGGCAGCGGCACGGGCGGCGGCACGACCCCTCCCGTAACGCCCTCGCCCGCAATCACCTTAGGCTCGGTGCTTGTGGCTTCCAATCCCGCTTTGACGGCTACCGACGGTCCCGTGCCCCTCACGGTGAGCGCCGTATATCCCGCAGGTTCAACTGCCATAACCGTTTCCGGCAGCACGGTAACTCTTGTAGAGCCCGGACTGTATGAAATCACATACGACGTATCCCAGACGGGCGCTTCCGGCGCGGCAAACGCCGAACTGTATGTAAACGACGTGCAGGCGCCTGCCACCGTGCGCGATATACAAAATTCACCCAACGGCGCAACCTATATTGTGAACACCACGGTTCCCAACTCCACGGTGCAATTACAGCTTTCCGCAACTACGGGTATCACCTCGGGTACGGCAAACCTGTTTATCAAGCAATATAAGCTCCCTTCAACCACAACCTGAAAAGCTGATTTCGCATAAACGCAAAAGCCGCCGCGGCACTGCCGCGGCGGCTGTATATTTACAGCAATGATCAGCTTCTGTAGGGCTTGGGGAACAGCCCTTTTATGGCGTTTAATATCTTCATGTCCTCCTCGGGAATTTCAAAATCTATCCTCATATTGTCGGCTATTCTCGAGGGCGTCACCGACTTCGGCAGGGGCAGGGTGCCGCGCTGCACGCAATATCTTATACAAAGCTGTGCAAGACTTACGCCAAGCTTCTCCGCAATGTCGCCTATCTCCTTTATCCCGAGGATCTTGCCCGTGGCGAGGGGAGAGTACGCCTCCACAAGTATTCCGTGCTGCTTGCAATACTCCCACACCGGCTCCTGCGTATTGCCTATAAAAAACCTTATCTGGTTTACTGCGGGCATAACGCCCGTTGCTTCGGCAAGCGGATCTATCTGGTCGCCGTGAAAGTTCGAAACGCCTATTGAACGCAATTTTCCCTCTTTTTTAAGGTCGATAAAGGCTTTCCATACTCCGATATTTCCCTCTGTACAGTCGGTCCCGACCGCCGACCACGGCCAGGGCGCATGGATAAGGTACAGGTCGAGATAGTCCGTGCCGAGCGCCTTCAGCGAGCGTTCGCAGTATTCCTTTGCGCCGCCGTAGCTCTTTATATCGGAGGGCAGTTTTGTGGTTATATAGAGCTTTTCCCTGCCTATGCCGCTGTCCTTAACGGCTTGTCCCACGGCGTCCTCGTTGTCGTAGGCGTAGGCGGTGTCTATATGTCTATACCCATATTCGATGGCGGCGCGCACAGCCCTGTATGCGTCGGGCTTTTCCGACTGCCATGTGCCGAGCCCTATGGCGGGTATCTCTCTTCCGTCGTTCAATAAAAAATTCCGGATCATAACTCACCTCGGATAATATTTAAACATATTTTTTGGGCAATGTCAATACGGCTTCCTCGCTATTTTTCCTTAAAAAAGCCTTTTACGGCAACACTTGAGATTGCAAATTTTTATCATATATGATAAAATGGTTAAAACACCGTAATTTTTGACGGAGGAATACCCTATGACCGTTAAGAAAAAGCTTGCCGTAATACTTGCCGCAATTGCAATCGTTCTTGTAGCTGCGGCTGTTTCTCTTTTGCACGAAACCGTCATAGCTCCGAGTGCGGAGGGCAATGACGACTTAAAAATAGAGGTGATCGGCGACGACAGCGACTATCTGAAGAACGGCTATACCGAGCGCTACGGCATACCCGCAGACAAATTCGAATGTGCGCACAACGGCGGCGAGGAAGCCGGAGCTCCGTTTTCCAATGCCTTCGACCGCAATTTCAACTCCGTTTGGCGCTCTGAACTGCAATATAAAAGCTCCGATAAAGCGGGCACTACCAACTATGTAGAGGTTACCTTTTCGTCCCCGATGCTGCTCGACCGTATAATTTATCGTGCGGATTCGAGCTGGTACGACAGGGGCTATCCCAATACTCTTAAAATTTCTTATATAAAGGACGGCGGGAGCGCATATACCGCGCTTGAAGAGCTTTCGAGCGCTCCTACCGATAAGCCCGTTCTTATAACCCTTTCCCAAAAGCAAACCGTAACTAAAATCAAACTCGAGTGGATAGAGGTCAATCCCCGTCACCGCACTTGCGCGGCGGCAAGCGAAATTATATTTTTGCAGCCACACAGCAGCGACATAGAGGCGGTACAGAATATGTTCGTAGACTACGCCCAGCTCGAGCTTGCAGACGACATCAAATCCACGCAGGATATCGAAGAGCTCCGCGAAAAGGTAAAGGGCTATGCAAGTTATGAAAGCGAGCTCAGCGGGCTTATTACGCGCGCGGAGCAAGTGCTTGCAAAGACCGTGGTCTACGACCCGAGGAGAGAGATGGGCACAGACCCCGGCTCCGAAAACGTTCTGAACAGGTACGGGGATGTGGCAGGCTATGCCCGCAGCACGCTGAAAATGGCTTGGTTCGGCACCAACCGTCAGGCAACGGGTATAAGCGCAACCCCCGACGACGTTTTGACCGTCTATGTAACCGGCAATGCAAACGATCCGCTGCCGTCGCTCGTGGTAACACAATTCTGGGGCAGTTGGTCAAGCTGGAGGAGCGGCGAATACAAGCTCCGCCTCGGCAAAAACGTTATCCGTCCGGGCAATTATGTGCAGGCAGGCTTCACTACCAACACAGGCGACCCCATTCCTCCCGGCGGTCCCGTCTATCTTACAAATCCCTATACTCCGCAAAGCCAGTCGGAAAACGTCAAGGTTTATATCGAAGGCGGCACTCTGTTTCCCCTGTACCGCGCCGGCGGCGACGAGGGACTCTATTACAACCGTCTGAGAGAGTATTCCGAATATGTTGAAAACGACAAGGAAAGCTCGTCGAGGGAGGGCAAGGTAGAAAAGGCGATCGACGTAACCGAAATAGTCAGCAGGAATATAATATTGACCGTGCGGGCTTCGCTTGCCGATACCGTCTACAACACGCAAGGCTACAGCGTGGAGACGGCATGCAAGGGCTGGGACGATTATGTTTCTGAACTTCTCGTGTCAGACGGAGTCGTTATCGACGAAGCCGACAATAAATATAACGGCAAATACGACGACCGCGCCAAGTACTTAAACTGCAATATCCGTCTTATGCAGCCGTTCGGCGCCGCATACGCTCATATCGAGCATGTGGGTATTCAGGTCAGCTGGGAGCGGGGCGCGCTCCTCGGCTCGGGCTTCGGCTGGGGCTATACCCACGAGCTCGGGCACATGATGGATATAGGCGAGCGCACGGTCAGCGAATGCAGCAACAACATGCTGTCCAAATATAACGAAACAGCCATGGAAAGGACAGCCACGCGCGGCGACTTTGCAAAGACTACCGCCGCACTCGCGCCCGACGACCGTTCGGTCAGCTCCTATTGGAACACAAACAGGGGCAACTTTATAATCTGGTGGCTCATAGAGAGCTTTGAGATCGGCTATTGGCCGAGAATGGAGAATTTATATCGCTACGAGCAGATCCCCGTGGACTACGGCAAGATGAGCGCCACCGAAAAGCAGGTGTATCTCTCCTCGCTCTCCGTCGGCTACGACCTATCCTATTATTTCGAGCGTTGGGGATACAATTTAAGCTCTTCGGACTTTATATTCAAGGCGGCAACGGCTTCCGACGCCTTTAAATCTCTGATGGCTGCAGCCAAGAATGAGAACAGGATCAAAGACGGCTACCAACCTAAAATCTGGTATCTCGACGCCGCGGAATATCTTCTGAGGAAGGAGGGAGAGGAGAATACAAAGCTCTACACCTCCGCCGATAAGCCCGTTTTGGAGGCGGTCACAAAGTGCAGCGAGGGATATAGCTTATTCATAAGAATGGATAAGAGCGAAAGCCCCGCACACCTCGGCTTTGAAATACTCGAGGGCACGGGCGCAAATAAGCGCGTAGTGGGTTTCAGCTATGAGCAGGCATTCACCGATACCACAGAGTACGCAAGCGGCTATACGCCTGTCTATACGGTAGTTGCATACGACCGCGCCCTTCAAACCTCCGCAGAAAGCAACGCGCTGGGGCTCGACGAGCGGGAGGCAGTCTGCAGGATAGGCAATAAAAATTACAGCTCTCTCTATGGCGCGCTTCTCGACGCCGACGACGGTGACGAGATAGTAATTTTAAAGGATTGCTATACGGCAGCCTTGACCATAGATAAAGCTATCACTATATCTACCGACGGCGCAGAACGCAAACTCGGCAAGGTGAGCGCGGGCGCGATTTTCAACATCGCACGGGGCGGCAGCCTTACATTAAAAGGCACTGAACAGGCAAAGCTCGTCCTTGACGGCAACAGCTTTGTGCAGACTTCGCCGCTGATCCGTGCCGAGGGCAACCTTACCGCGCGCTATTGCATATTCCAGAATAATATCATAAGGAATGTCAGCGGCGGCGTGGGCGGCGCGATTTACGCGGCAGGCGCGGCTGAGTCAACCGTAAATGTTGAATCCTGTGAATTCAGAAACAATTCCGCATGGTGCGGCGGCGCGGTCTATGTAAAGGGCAGCTATACGGAATGTAGCAGAAATCTCTACAAGAGCTGTGTTTTCACGAATAATATCGCAACAGACGGCGGCGCGGTCTATATCGCCAACAGCCGCGCTCAATTCGAAGACTGTACTTTCAGTAAAAACATCGCCGAAGGCTCGGGCGGAGCAATAGCCGTGTGCTCGGGAAGCATATGCAATATTAACAATTGCACCGTAACGGAAAACTCGGCTACGCTCGGCGGCGGCATATTTGCCGACAGCGCAACGACTGTAACAGAAGGGGAAATAAGCAAAAACACGGCTTCTGCCGAGGGCGGAGCAATTTATTATTCAACTTCTATAAGCGTGCGCGCGTTCTGTATAAGCGGCGCAAAGATTGGTGAGAACGTGTGCGGCGGCTCGGCTGTATATCTCTCGGGCAATTCAAGTATGACCGAGACGGACATTTCGGAAGGCGATTGCACCCTTGCACTCAGCGCCGCGGGCGGAACCCTCTCGATAAACGGCGGAAAAATTTCAAAGTCGTTCTTTATAAGCGAAAGCTGCACAGTCTCGGTCAAGGACAACCTTGTCGGGGTGTATGAGGGCGAAAAGATAAAGATATTTACCGACAAGCAGCTCGGCGACGAGGAGGGAGAGGACGACGTTATCACCCTGTTTACGTCAAGCTTCAGTATGGAAAGCTCCGCCGCGGGCAGCTTTGAAAGCGGCTACGGCGAGGTAGCCGTCGGTTACGACGGCAAGAGTCTGTGCCTCACGCTTGAAACGATAAAGGTATATTTGCAAATCGGCAAAAGTACGGTCACAAAGCGCTTCCTGCCCGGTCAGGTGCTCGTGCTCGACGATTCGAGCGGCGACGAAAAAACCTATGTCGCGGCGTGGAAAAAGGATGGCGAAGAGTACCATGCTGGCGACTCCGTAACGGTCAACGAACAGATGACCTTTGTTGCCGACGTCCGCAACAAGATAAAAATTACCTATCACTACACCGAGGCTGAGGCGGGGAATGATTTCGAAGAGTACTACATTCCCGGCGAAAGCTACACTCTGAAGAGCGCCGTCGGCGAAAAGTACGTTTTGAACGGTTGGGAGAATTCAGGCACACTGTATCTGCCCTATGCCACACTGACTGCGGCGGAGGATGCTACATACGCTTCAAACCTTACTCCAAAGCTCAAAGTCGAGTATATAATAAATGATATAAACGGCGAGAATCCCGTTACAATAGCCGTAAAATACCATGCCTATGGCGAAAGAATAAAATGGGTGAAAATAGAAAACAGCATTTTTACCGACGGCATAGAAAATTATTTGCCTGCGGGCAAGAGCCTTGACGGCTACTGCCTGTACGGGTCGGAAGATAAGATCGATTTCGATACCTTCACCGTAACGAGCGACCTGCAACTCATAGCCGTAATTGCCGACAACCCCGTCTATATAACATATGTAACGTTGTTGAACGGCAGCAGCCTGCTTGACAGCAAAACCGACCTTGCAAAGCCCGGGACGTCGTACACTCTGGCGCTCAATCTCATTCCCTATGGCTATCATACCGTCGCCTTAACAATGTTCGACGCCGACGAGCAGAAAATTCCCTTTGACAGTCAAGAGGATGTGAACAGCTACACAATAGAAAACGTAAGCAGTCCCTACTATATTGTCTATGCGGACGTCGCAAAGAACGTTTATGACGTCACATACCAGTATAACGGCGAAGATTTCAAAACCGACAAAGCCGAATACGAAACGAAGATCACCTTGGAAGAACCGCAGGATATGCCCGAAAAATATCACTTCACCAGCTATCTTATAGGCAAGCCCCAGCTTGTGATGACGGATGACGGCTCCTACGAAATGCAGAACGTTGAGCTAAATATGCAGCTTGGCGACGAAATAACGGTTACCGAAAACACGGTCATAAACATTCTCGTGTATATAGAGGGAGAGGAGCAGCTTCCCGAAGCTCCGGAAAAGCCTGACGGGCCCGAAGCTCCCGACGATCCCTCCGACGATCCCTCAGGCGGTCAGACTGATAGTCCGGATGCGGGCAGTCCCGTAGTTTCAGGCTGCGCAGGATGCGGCTCTACGGATATCGGCGGAGATCTGACGTTGGGCGGCGGCGTTGCCGCGACCTTGTTGCTGCTGATAGCCCTTACGCATGTCATTCGCAGAAAAAAGCGCATGCGCTGAGAATTTCACGGCGTTTTCATTCATACTACATTCTGTCAACCATTGTTATCATTATAATATCGGCGTATGTTCACGCAATGCACGCATAAAGGAGCCTTGAAAATTGACAAAGGAAACTCACTTGAAAAAGAAAATCAAAAAGCAATCCTTCATTGAATATTTTAAGGAGCGGAGCAAGTCCCACATAGTGTTTGACGTCGTCATGGCGCTCTATGTGTCATTCTGCGTCGGGTCGCTCGTATATTTTGCGGTGTTGGGCGGCGCGCACGTCCGCGACTGTCTCATAGCCCTCAGCTATATAGCCGTTGTTCCTGTTTTTTATCTTTTTGAATACTTTTTGCATATCCGCGCGGGATTGCCTTTTACGCTTTTCATACTTATCTATTGCGTTTTCTGTTTTTTGGGCGCGAGCTTTAATTTCTACACATTGATACCATTTCTCGACGATATTCTCCACATGGGCTGGGGCGTGCTTTTCACCGCGCTGGGCTTCTGCATAATAAAGTCGCTCATGGGCGAGCCTGAAACGGGCAAGCAGTTTGCGGCATATATTATTTTCAGCGTTGGCTTCTGCATGATACTTTCCATACTCTGGGAAATTTATGAATTTGCAACCGACAGCATCATGCCCAATTTCGATATGCAGGAGGACACTATCGTCGATCATATCCATTCCTTTATGCTCAATCAACCCTACGATCATCTTCACACATGGCAGGTCGAGGGCATAGCTTATACAAAGCTCTTCGACGCAGATGGCAATCTGATAGGCGAGATATCGGGCGGCTATCTCGATTTGGGTCTGATAGACACAATGATGGATCTCATTTGGTGCCTTATAATGACCGTTTTATTTACCGTCGTGCTCGTAATAGACCGCAAGCTCGGCTCAAAGCTCTATCCGCATATCATTCCCGTATATGTCGGCAAAAGGGAGAGCACGGAGAGTATTTCGAACGACGAAAGTTTTTAAAAGCAACGTTAAATAAAACAAAGGAGGCTTAAAAAAGCCTCCTTTGTTTTTGCTCAAAAAAAATTGCAGAGATAACTCTGCAATTTTTTATGCTGTAATTACTTCTTCTTAGGTGCGCAGCCGCCCTTGTTTGCTTTTGCTTCTGCTTCCGCAGCCTGCTGAGCTTTGGTATTGTTGGCTTGCTGATTACCGATAGCGCCTGCAGCCATCTTGCCCTTTCTTCTGTAAGGGATCTTGGTAGGCACTTTTTCGACTTCGGAATCGATCTTAACTTCCTTCTTCTTGAAGCAGCCCTTCTTGTAGGTAAGTCCGTCTGCTTCGGGTCTGCCGAGGCTGAGCACTTCCTCAAATGTACCGTTCTGGGTATTGTAAATAAGTAAAGATTTGATTTCAACGGTAGGATAGGAGATATCGAAGTTCTTCTTGTCTACAGGAACCTTGACCTTGTATGTTTCAAGAGTGGTCTTGTAGAGGTAGATCTCGTTCTTGTTGTATTCATTCTCAATTGCGTTCGAAACGTCAAATGCAAGCTTTGTGAGATTGTGTCCGCCGATGGAAACTCTGTAAAGGCTGTTCGAAACCTTTGAATCGGATACGCGTTCATGTCTGAGCAGGTAAATATCGTTTGTATCCTTTTTAACGATATATCCGATATTTGTCAACAGGCACTTGTCGTCCTTGCCGTCCTCGCGTACAGCATGCAGTTCGTTAGAAGCATTGATATAGTAAACATATCCGTCTTCGATTCCGATAAGAGACTTATATCTGTTGCAAAGCAGAACAGATTTCTTGCCGTCCTTGCTGATCTTACGGAGCGACCAATTCAAACCGCTGCCGGTAGTGAGGTACAGCCAGCCATAGCGCGTTTCTGCCTTTTGAAGGAATTTTTCACTGCCGATATTGGCAAGAATTTCTTTCTTATTGGTGCCGTCAACCGATATAGAGTAGAGGGTGAGGCAGCTGCTGTTACCAACATAGTAGTAAATATCGCCGTCAATGTTCCTATAGTAGGAGTAAACATTCGTATCGAGGAGCTTGGTTTCGCCGGTGTGGAAATCAAGAGCATACAGCGATTTGTTCCAGCTTACGGGCTCCCAAAGGAAGTATATGATCTTGCCGTTTACTACGTCGGCAATCTCTGTGTCGGCGCTGAGTACGGATTTGCTTTCCTTTGTTTCGTAGTTATAAGCATAGAAGCCTTCGGTGTGAGTTGCTCTGTCGGCAGTCAGGTAGAAGATCTGGTTGCTGAATACATCCATTATATCAACAAGACCGTCGATCACAGTCTCGGCTGTGCATGTCTCGAGGTCAATGGCAAGCAGCGAGTAGTTGTTATCTGTTGTAACCACAACTTCGTCGGCTTTGTTTTTACTGAACAGCTTCTTGAAGCAGCCCTTCTTGAGTACAGAAACAGCCTGAAGCTTTTTCGTGATAAACATATACTTGCCGGACAAGAACATATTTACGTTGCCGTCCGCGTCATCATAGTCGCCCGCTTTGCCGGCTTCGATAATATTTTCGACTACGGGCTCTACGGTAGAGTCGATATAGCACAGAGTGGAGTTGTTTTTGAGGTAAACAAGCGTGCCTGCAAAGCTTGCAAGGAGATTTGTAATACCTTTAACAATGGGCTCTTTAGCGGGAACCTTGTCTACAACGGGGTACAAGCTGTAGGTTTGCTTGTTGTTGGCGGTATCCTCTTGTTCCTGTTCGGTTTTTTCCGCTTCCTTGCCCGCTTCGCCTACGTTGAACGCTGCTGCGGCGTCTTTTTTCAGATAGAAATATGTATTTGCAAGGCGGATGAATTTATCGTTTTCAATAGGGAAGCTGAACCATGCATTGAGCTTATCGCAATAGTCGCTTGTATCCTTATATCCGTACACTTTCAGGAAAGAAGCAAGCACTTCTCTTGCAGGAGCATGGCTCTTATAGGCGGAAATTGCCTTGCTGTAAACCAATTCGGCGTCAATGCCTTTTGCCTGTAATTTATCGGCTATGCGACGGATCTTCTTTTGGCAAGCTTCCTGATAGCCGGGCAGTTCCTTATAGTCGGTTACGGTATGTACGCTGTCGAGGTCTGCTTTTATCTGCTGCAGCTGGCTGTCAAGTACGGCAGCAACAGATTGGTCGCCGTTATACCTCTTGTAATATTTAAGAGCGGTGGAAAGCTTCTTGTAGATAGCGTCCTTCTGCGCTACTATGCAAGAAGAAATACGCTTGTATGCGTCGAAATATACAAAGCTCGGGGTCGTGTCTTCCGACTTAACATACTCGTTGAAGAATTTGTCGGCAATAGTTTTAAGACCGTTGATCTTCTTGCGAAGAGGGGTAGCTGTTGCATTGAACTGGAATTCCCAAGTTGCGGGATTTGCAGCCGCTTTTACAAGCACCTTTTCAACTATCTTGTCTATTTCGGGAATACTGAGTGAGCTCGTTAAAATAAAGTCGCTCCAGTTGTAGTTCTCGAAATAGTTTTCGATAAATGCGAGCGCGGATTCCGAGTCGTCTATGTATGAAGCAAACATAGAACCTGCGGGTGCGCTGCTGACGCCTGCAACCTGAGGTACTGCTTCGACGCGGTTTCTGTTTTCAAGATCGCTGATAGAGAATTGAGAACCGCAAGCCGAGCAGATTTCAGATTCTGATACTTGACCGTCTGCAGACTCCAAGTCGTGCATGATGGGTGCACCGCAGTTGGGGCAAACGTAAGTTACAATTTTTGACATAAGTAGCTCCTTTTAGTTTATTTTTTATTTTATTTATTTTTTTAATATTGTTGTTTAAGGATAATCTATCCCGCCGTTGGGCGGTTTACATCTGCATATACGGCGGATACCCTTTATAACTCCAATAATAATGCCGTATTTTCTTACTGCGATTATCATATAGGTGGAGCAGGTGGGTATAAATCTGCACTCGTCCCTCATGGACATGGGCGCATAAGCCTTATACATAAGCACGCTGCCTATAATAAAATATTTCAGCGGCAGATACGAGAGAACCACGGTGACCAATGTTACTGCCCAAACGGGCAGATCCGTCAGCCCCACAATAAGACCGTATGCCGTCCAAAATATTATCAGCACTGCAAGCTGCAACCAAAAATATATGAACAGGTCGCGTACTAAAACTTCACGCCGTTGTTTCATTTATTTCAGGTTTGCGCACATAGTGTTGCGCACCTTCAAATCGCGCTTAATATCGTTCACAGCCTTTAAAATTTCGGCTTCCGAACCGCTTTTAACAATATCCTCAAGCTCCGCAACCTTGCTCATAAGATCGGCTTCACGCTGTGCAAGAGAGGGAGGGCTCACGGGATCGCTGAATCTGAAATCAGACGCAAGCTTTTTAAGCACGTCGGCAGTGTCGGGATCTGCGGCTAAGGAAACATAGCTGTCAACAAGCGCCGTCATATTTCTTATATAAGCCACCTGACGGCGTTTCGTCTGGTCGTTTGCCCTTATCGTGCGGATAACGAGCACAAACCTCCAAACGAGCAGAAGATAAATAACCGCAACAATCACGTCTACCATTCCTGCAATATAGGGCGCGGGTTTTACCAGGCAGAATATAAGTCCCAGTACTATGTAAACCACGTTGCCGCCGGCAAACAAAGCATAGGGTGTAACGCTTATATCGTTGGGATTTTTCCTCTTCAGTCCGAGTACAAGAGCCAACGCCACAAGCGTATTCAAGCCGAACATGAACCCCCACGATATCCAGAAGTCCGCAAAGTTCAGCTTTTCAAAGGGAACACACACAAATATAGGTACGTTTACTATGGCGTAAACAGCAAGGAATGCAACCGTATAAAAAAACGCGAATTTACCTGTTCTCATTTGTTATTCTCCAAGTCGAAGTCGCAGTTGGGACAAATCGTTGTGCGCGGTGTAATGGGATAGCCGCACTTCGGGCACTTGCTTGCGCCCTGGCTGTGGGTAAACATTTGGTGACCGCCCTGTGCGCCGCCCTGATTTTGCGGGGGCTGCTGCGTGTTATATCCGCCCTGTGCGGGATAGCCACCCTGAGGGGGATAACCGCCCTGTGCGGGATAGCCGGGCGCGGGATAGCCGGGCGCGGGAGCGCCGGGGTAAGGCATACCGTATCCGGGTTGGGGATAGGGCTGCCCGTAGGGCTGAGGGGGATAGGGCTGTCCGTACGGCTGGGGAGGATAGGGGTAGCCGTAGCCTCCCACAAAGTTGGGGTGGGAAGCCATCTGCTGCTGGGTCTTCCAATACTGTTCGTCCTGGTATGAATATCCCTGCAGCTCGCGGCTCTTTGCCATGGCTCCCGCCATGCGTATCATTCTGTCCTCGTCCGCCGTAGTCTGTGCCGCGCTGTCCGCAACCACATCCTCGCGGTTGTTTATTTTGCGCTGTCTTTCAAGCAGCCTTGCCTTTGAGGTCTCGTCAATGGAAACGTCCTCAACGGTGAAGTGCACGGCGGTAAGACCGTATTCCTCCAGCCTCTCGTTCAGCTTGCGCTCAATAGCTGTCGAGAGCTCCATAAGCTTGGTGCTTATCTCCAACAGGCTCACCTTGCAGTCAACTATCATTGAGGCGATATGCGTTTTGAGCACGGTCATTATATCCGAGCGGATACTGAAAGCCACCTTTTCCAGGGTGTATTCCTTCTGCTGACCGGAAATGCTTACGACAAAGCGCATAGGGTCGGAAATTTTTATTTTTACCGCGCCGTTTGCGCCTACGTTTACAAGCTCGTTATAGAGGGGATCCTTTACGAGTATGCGGGAGGGAGTACCCCATGTAACCGTAATGTCGTTTACGGTATTAATAAAATAAACCTCGCAGGTGAACGGGGTGGGATCCGCGTCGTTGTGTTTGCGGAAGAGCTTTGCAAACATACTGCGGAACTTGGGAAGGTTGTTTGTGGGAAGATTATATCTGCCGCTCTTGAACGGACCTTCGGCTTGCCCGTCCTTGTATAAAAGAGCCAACTGCGACTCGTTTACTATAAGCACGCTTTCGCAGTTGAAATCGGTAATTTCCGATCTATGTACAAGGATATTGTTGTCTCCGCTGTCAAAACGGATTATGTTCAAAGTTGCATTAGCCATATCGACTCCTTTAGGTAAATACAATTATACAACACGAAGTGCTAAAATAGTGCTAAAAAAGTAACTTTACTCAAAAAATTTTTTATTAAAATATATAATCAATACCTATATAATTATATTATTAGTAAAATTTATTGTCAATATAAAAATTAAAAAATTTTATAATTTTCGTTAAATTTTATCATTATTATTTATATATAAACGAAATTTTTAATAATTCGGTTAAAAATCGGGCGTGATTTACTAAATTTGTCAAAAAGCGTCACGAGGTCGGTCTGAAAAATAATTTGTCGGGCGCAAATTTTATTGACTGTTTCAAAAAAAGAATATATAATGTAAAAAGCGTCGAGGCGTAGCGCAGTTGGTAGCGCGACGAGCGAGGCATTTCATAGCACAGCACAGTGCGCTGTGCGTGCCGAGAGAGAAAAGGGAGCGCAAAAAGAAAGGCGCGACTGGTGCCCGAGGCAAAGGATGTCCTTACCTTTGCCGAGTAAGGAAGATAAAATCAGGATAGTTTTTTACGAGGCGTAGCGCAGTTGGTAGCGCGACGAGCGAGGCATTTCATAGCACAGCACAGTGCGCTGTGCGTGCCGAGAGAGAAAAGGGAGCGCAAAAAGAAAGGCGCGACTGGTGCCCGAGGCAAAGGATGTCCTTACCTTTGCCGAGTAAGGAAGATAAAATCAGGATAGTTTTTTACGAGGCGTAGCGCAGTTGGTAGCGCGTATGGTTCGGGACCATAAGGTCGTGGGTTCAAATCCCGTCGCCTCGACCAAAATTTGCGATAGGCTTTTTGCCTATCGCAAATTTTGCGTTAAAGTGAATAGCGACGGAATTTGAGGGTGGAGAGGCGAGCGGGAGCGAGCGGTTTGCGTTGATTAGCTCATAAACGGTATGGTTTGATACGCAAACTGGACAGCACAGTGCGCTGTCCATCGGGGCGCGCCGCCAAAGGCGCAAATCCCGTCGCCTGTAACCTTGAAACATGGGTTCAAATCCCGTAAGGCTGTCGCCTTCGCTACGACTGTCTCGACCAACGGCTTTTGTATTTAAGTGAATAGCGACGGAATTCGAGGGTGGAGAGGCGAGCGGGAGCGGAATATGCAAGTATTCCGCTCCCGAAAACTCCGACGGTGAATTATCATATCAAGTGCAACGGGTAAGGGTAAAAAAGTAGTTCATATAAATCAACTGTGTTAGAATAAGATTGCAAACAAAATTCTTAAACAGAGGAAAAATATGAA
>CANQQD010000001.1 GCA_947625865.1 uncultured Clostridia bacterium | reverse complement strand
TGTCTTTTTCATAATAAACTCCTAAATTTTTAATTTTTTATCCATTTTGCATATAAAAAAGTTATGTCGTCTGTATTATATCTTCCGATATTTTTGTATTTTATTAATATTTCAGGTTTTGTTTTGTCTTTTTCAAAGTCCCAGGCGTTCAGACATTCGGGTTCCTTATACCAACCGTCGAACGCATATCCGTCCCTTGTAGGAGTAGGCGGAATAAATTTTATTAATTCTTCGTCATAACTGTCTACCCAATAACAACCTTCGTTTTCAGTGTCATTGTAGTTATACATATATGATACGTTTGCTAGTTTATCATATTTACCATAAAGTTCTTCATCAAATATCTCGGGATCGCCCATGAATTGTGTATATTTTAAATAAGTTTTTAAAGAATTATATCCGTAAATTATATTTTGCCACGGTTCGCCGCCTACGTTGTTTTCCCCTCTCCATAAAACAAGGGAACATTGGGGACATTCGTTAAGACAACCATCCTGTATATAAGGATTGCCTTTAATATCGAACGGTATATATATTCTTTCCAATTTATCGCTTTTAAAATTTCCCACGGTTTCGGTTTTCCACAGTGTTACCGAATATGTATAGCCAAAACCGACAATCTGGCTGTCGTTAATATGGGAAGGCAATATAAGATGAGTCTGTTCAGCTCCTAATTCCGTAAAACCGATGCAAAAGGCTATTTGCTTATTTTCAGCATCAGCGTATAGCGCATATCTGAAATACTCGTCGCAAGTTTCAGGGTAAGGCTTAACTCTTTGTACAATACATCCGCTCAAACTTAATACCGTAATGCATAAAAGCGCAATTATTGTAATTATCTTGTTTCGCATAATGAAACTCCTTAACTTAAAATTTGTTATTTTTATTATATCACGTTAAGTATAATATAACAACTAAAAAAAAGTAGTTTTTACATCGGTATGCATCTTACAAACACGTACTCTATGTGCAGCGGCACGGGCTACACTATTCGGTTTTACAAAACCATTGCTTGCACATAGAGCGGATATTAAGTTTTACGTGCGGTTATTACAACTTTTTTCTCCTGCATTTTCCTGCTTGTAAGATGTATTTTGCACTTACTGCACCATATAAACGCATAGCCTTTTTTGTTTACATATCCACCGTTACGCTGCCCGCAGTTAATTTGCCTTCCGAGCCGGTTATAACGTATTCGCCGCAACTTAATTGCTTTTGTTCTTTCAAAATTTCTATTAATTCTTTCGGCAGAGGGATTTCTCTTTTCGACGAAGTTGTTTTAGGCGCGTCTATAATTTTGTTGTAGCCGTTTCCCTCATAACAGTCATTACACGTCTTGTTTATTTTCATAATTCCCGACTTTAAATCCATATCGTTCCAGGTAAGCGCCAACAGCTCGCCTACTCTTATGCCCGTGTACAGGCAGATTATAATGCCGTAAAGTTTGGGAGTACCCACGCCGCATACATAGCTTTCCAACTTTTTTTGTTGTGCCTGAGTAAGACATTTTATGTTCGTTTTCCGTTTATATCTGTATTTGATTTTTTCCGATATGCTTTTGGCTGTCACTTCCATTTCTTCCGCACTTTTTAAGGAACGCTTTATAATAGACGCTATTCCCTTCATTGTTGCCGTGGAATAGCGTTCGGATAATTTCGTTATGGCGTCTTGCATTATCGGTCCGCTTAAATCGTCTATTTCGTACATTCCTAACATAGGCTTTATTACATTTTCGGCATATAGCTTATATTGCTGTAAAGTGCTTGTTTTAACCGTGGGTTTTAAATAATAAAGCCATTGGTCGAGCCATTGTTCGTATTTCATTGAATTGCCTATCCTCCGTTTTTTTTAATTATAGGCAATTTTTAATAAATTTTAAATTCGCTTTTCCGTTGAACTTTATCTCTTGATTTTTCCTTGTTTACACAAACAAATTTGAAAACACTGCAAACAGTAAAACCGGCGGCATTTGTTGCCGCCGATTTTATCATTAAATTTAAAGAATTAAGGGAACACCCGCAACATTTTGCGAGTTTAAAAGTCGTCTGTTTTATTTATCGGTGTGTCCATAAAAATATGTTACTGTTATAGCGTATTGCAAAACAGGTATTTTACTTTCTTAAAAAAAGCGATATAATATAGCTCAGATGATAAATATTGCTGGCAACGTAAAATATTAAAAAGCTCGTTCTTCTCACATTACGATTCCAACATGGTTGAGTGGTTCGTGAAGACAGGGAGCGGAAAACTCAACACGTTGCGGCAAAAGAAAATAAAAATTGGTGATAAAATGGCAAATCTGATAGTTTACTATTCGCGGAAAGGCGAGAATTATTGGAACGGGTCGATAAAAAATCTCAAAAAGGGCAACACCGAGCGCGTGGCGGAATATATCCAAAAGGCGGTCGGCGGAGAGTTGTTTGAGGTCGATACCGTAAAGCCCTATTCCGGCGATTATTACGAGTGCATAGAGGAAGCAAAAGCCGAACTCCGCGCAAACGCCCGCCCCGAAATCAAAGGATACATTGGGGATATTTCAAAATATGATACGATTTTCGTCGGCTACCCGAATTGGTGGGGACAGATGCCGATGTGTATGTGTACCTTCCTCGAACACTACGATTTATCGGGCAAGAAAATTGCGCCGTTCTGCACGAACGAGGGCAGCGGCATGGGCTCGAGCGAGAGGCAGCTGAAGAGCGTCTGCAAGGGCGCCTTTATCGCCGACGGGCTTTCGGTCCACGGCGCGGAAGCCGAACAGTCGGAGGCGAAAGTTTCCGCGTGGGCAAAGAAAATTATATTAAAATAAGGGAGAATATTATGGAATACTTTGATTTAAACAACGGAATCAGAATGCCTGTGGCGGGGATCGGTACGTATTTGCTCTCGCCCGAGGACGCGGAAAACTCCGTATATGAGGCGCTCAAATGCGGTTACAGGCTCATAGACACGGCGAACGCCTACATGAACGAGCGGGCGGTCGGCCGCGGAATTAAAAAGAGCGGCGTGGACCGCAAGGATATTTTTCTTGTAACAAAAATATGGTGTACCGAATACGAGGACGGCGACAAAGCGATAAACGATACGCTTGCAAGGCTCGGCACGGACTATGTGGATCTGCTGTTTTTGCACCAGCCCGTGGGCAACTATACCGAGGGCTACAGGGCAATGGAACGGGCTTATAAGGCGGGCAAAGTCAAGGCGTTGGGGCTTTCCAACTTCCCCACAGACCGCTTCAACAACATACTTGCAAACTGCGAAGTTATACCGCAGGTCGTGCAGGTGGAAACTCACCCTTACTATCCCCAAACCGAGCTGAAACAAACGCTGAAAAAGTACGGCATGGGGCTTATGGCGTGGTATCCCTTGGGGCACGGCGACAAATCGCTTATAAAGCAGGAAATCTTCACACGTCTTGCGCAAAAGTACTCAAAAACCAACGCGCAGATCATACTCCGCTGGCACACGCAGGTGGGCAATATCGTAATCCCCGGTTCCAAAAACCCCGAGCATATAAAGAGCAATTTGGATATTTTCGACTTTGCGCTTACCGACGAAGAGATAAAAGAGATTGCCGCGCTCGACAAGGGCAAGCGTTATTACAATATGGCGATCGCCGACGAAGAGAAGGCGTTTATGGGGTGGAACATAGATTTCAACAACCAGAAATAGTCAAAAAAATCCCAGGCAAGCCGTGCTTGGGATTTTTGTGAGTTTGAGAGCTTCTCGCCCTCTGCTCCCGTTTTAATCAATATGCAGCTGGTTAATTAATATTTTTCCAAAAATTCGCTTAAAAGTTGCTTATTTTTCTTTAAGACGTGGCAGTAGAAATCTATCTTCGCCGAGTCGTCCAAAACGGGCAGAACGATAGCTTCGTCCACGTTGCCGAACCGCTTTATCGAAAGCTCGGTCGAAAAGGAGAGGAGGGCGCTCTCCCGCTTCAACGCCTCGAAACTGTCCCTGTCGTCCTGCATAATTATGTGCGCGGCGGGCATCTCGCGGCGGACGATATCCTCCCAAACTCCCGTCTTTGTGTAGAGCAGCACGGAATATTTTTCTATGTCCGCAAAGCGAACCCCGCCCGTCGCGTTTGCCAGCGGGTGAAGCCTTGGCACATTCAGAAGAAGCGCCTCGCTTCCCGCAAAAACGCAACACGTATCGTCATTTCCGTCTGTTTTCGAAGTGATTATCATTTGATATGTGCCCGATATAAGCCCCTCTTCAAGCTCCGCCTCGGGCTTGACCTCGGACACAAGCCGCTTTTCGGGATAGAGCGAGGTCAGAGCCGGCATTATCTCCCACAGCGGCGCGGGCGCGCACGAGCCTACGGTTTTCCTTGCCGTTGGCGAGAAGGCTGGCGAAGGGGAACCATGCTTGCGCCATTGATTATTTTAAAAAATAATTGCAACACTCATTAAGCCGTGTCATTTTGAGCGTGAGCGTAGCGGTAAGCGAAAGAATCCCCTCGTGGTCTGCTTTTGGTGCGTAGAAACGCACACAAAACCGTCGCTGCGCTCGGGCGAGGTGCGATGAAACAGCAAACCAAAAGTCGCTACGCGACAGATTCTTCGGCTAACGCCTCAGAATGACAGAGAGGGGGCGACACTCGCGCAGAATGACAGAGGGGGAGCTGCCGAGCAATACACCCCAAACCTTGGCGCCCTTCGCTTAGGGGGACGAGCGCTGTTTTGCCGCGCGAGATGAGTGAGCGCAAACGTCCCGCGCGAACGGTGCCCGAACCAACGATTTTCCTTGCCGTTGGCGAGAAGGCTGGCGGACGCTCCACCCCAACCTTGGCGCCCTTCGCTTGCGAGGGGAGCTGTCGAGCGAAGCGAGACTGAGGGGAGGGAAAACAAAGCCCATACTCCCACCCGCCCTTTCAGGGCACCCTCCCCCGTCGGTGACGGAAGAGGGCAAGAGGAGGGGGTGCGGCGACGCACTTGTCGTTTGATGTGTACAAAACTTCGTTAACCGCTAACGCTATTAAGAAACCCGGATGCAACGTCACGTTGCCGCGTGTCAGAGCGTTTCGACGGGGTATATGTTGTCTATTTTGCCGTCCTTTAAGCTGACGGCAAAGTATTTCACGTTAAAGAGGTTGTTTTTTATGGGATAGCACAGCCCCGCGGCAAGCGCCGCGGGGCTGTTTTCGTAAAACCCCGCCATGGGCGCGATCACTTCGGTGAAGTTCCCGAGATATTCCCTTAAGCTCCCCGCATGCGGCAGCAGGGATTCGGAGAGATATTTTTTAAAGTCCCCGCCATAGAGAACACTCTCAAAAAACGCTATATGTATTGCATTTTCCGTGGAAGCGCGGTCGGATATTTCGGAGGAAAGGAGTCTGAGCTCCACGCCGTCGTAGGCGTACTCGCACAAAGCCACGGAATCGGTGCAGGTCTTTAAGGGCAAGCCCGCCTTCAATGTTTCGCCGAATTCCGCCGACGCGACGCGGTTTGCAAAGATCTTTGCGCCCGTGTGCGAAATTATGATAAGGTCGTCCCCGCCATAGAGCGCAAGCACGGGATATCCCGCAATTGTCTTTTCCTCGGCGGTCACGGCTGAAAAATTTTCGCCGGCGGCGCAGAAAAAATATTTTTGTCCCTCGACGGCAAGATACACCCCGCCCTGCGAAAACACGGTGACGAGATTGCCGCAAAACCGCGTCTGGTAAATTATTTTCAGCTGCATGTCCGCGCTTTTGAAGGCGCGGAGGGAGACGAGCGCCTCGCCGCCGCCCAAAAGATACACGTCCGTAAAGTCGGGCGGGTCGCAGAACAATTTTTCGTCAATAAAAAAACTCGCCGGAAGCTTGCCCGCAGGGCATACCTCGGCAAACACGTTGTCCTTTAAATTTATGTCGGCGCACCTCTCGAAGCCGTCGAGCCTGCCCGCAAATTCGCCGTTGAGCTTCAGGGCGGCGGGCGTGCGGCTCACAAAATAAATTTTCATTATCCACCTTTTTTATTATTTAATGAATAGCTTTTTAAAAATATGTCAATATACGCACCATAGGAGGCAGATATGAACAAGATAAACGGCTATACGGAAGAAGAGGCGAAGAGCCTTGTGGAATACATTGCCGAGGGCAAAAGGCGCGGACAGACGCTTACGGGGCTCTTCGAGGGCTACGCCAAAAAGACCGGCAGGGCAAAGGGGAGCGTGCGGAATTATTATTACGCCCTTTTAAGGAGCACGGGGGACAGCCGCGTGAAGCAGATTTTGCGCGGGAAGAATCTCAAAGCCGAAAAAATAGTGCCCTTTTCCGAGGAGGAGACGGACAAAATTTTAAGGCAGATCCTCGAGCAGAAGCAAAGGGGGATATCCGTGCGCCGCGCCGTTTTAAACCTTTCGGGCGGGGACGATAAGCTGATGCTCCGCTATCAGAACAAATACCGCAACGTGCTCACCAAGCAGCCCGCCAGACTGGAAAAAATAATGCGCGAGTGCGGCATGAACACGGACGACGGCGCGCGCGCGAAGCTGGAGGAGGAGATAAACGGGCTCTACGACCGCCTTGCCGGGTCTTTGAAGGAGGAGAACAAAAAGCTCACGCAGATCATAAAAAAGCTAACGGACGAAAACGCGCTTTTAAAGCTGCAGCTGAAAAATTCCTACTGATTTCGGCTTTCCGCACACAAAAAACCGCCCTTGAAAAGGGCGGTTTTTTAAGAACGTGTTGAGTTTTTGCGTTTTTTGCGCGGGTCATTCCTTTGCCTTTATTACGTTTGTCGGCCTGATGTGCTTGAGGCGCAGCATGGGTATGATAAACGAGGCAACGATAATTATAATCGCAAGAATACAGTTCTGCAAGATGTACAGCCACTTGACGACGAGGAAGTTAAGATCCATTACGAGGGTGTTTTTGGCGAGCTCCGAAAGCGACAGCACGAGCACCTTGTTTGCAAGTCCTATGAACACAAAGGAGCCTGTGATATAGAGAATTACCATGGCAAGCCCCGCGATAATCACCTGAAAACCGAAAATAAAGATAAGGTCGATATCTCTCGCCCCAAGAGCTTTCATTATACCTATGTCCCTGATCCTGTCCTTGATGTTCTTCAGCTCAAACTGTATCATAAGGAGCAGCAACGCCGCGCACAAAACAACGAATATTATGGCAAAAAAGTTGCCGAACACCTTAACCGCCTTTGCCATGACGGTGATGGAGCTTGCTATCGAGGAGTTGGGCAGAAAGCCGTTTTCGCTTGCCGCGTTCACCAGCAGTTCCTCCTGTTCGCCGTTATCGAAATAATAGCCGAACGTGAACATTTCCAAACGCTGAAGATCCTCAAAAATTTTTTCGGACACAAAACAATGTCCTACGTCTGTCGATACCAAGCGAACGATCGTTACCGTCTTTTCATACTTCTTGACAGATTTGGACGTATCGCACATCTGATAGTAGCACAAATTGACGGTCTGCGGTTCGAAATTCTGATAGTTTTGTGGGGTGTAGGTCGTGCCGAACGTAGAGTTATACGCGGCGTAGTTCATTATAATTTCATCCTCGTTCAATGTATGCTTGCCGCCGTACATTACTTCATCGGAAAAATAATTGCTTTGAAACGCGTAACTCTTCCCGCCCGTTTCAAACGTACTGCCTGCGCCTATGGTAAATTGTCTTATGTTGGACTCTGTGACGGCGTTTACAAAATCTTTATTGAATGTATAGGCGATATTCAGATATTGTGTCAACTCGTCAAAAAAGGCAATGAATGTTTGGCTTTCGGAAAGACGGCGGATCTCCTCTTGGGAGGTGCCCGGATCGGTGAGTTTGTCGAGCAGATCTTTGTAGCGTTCCCTGTATCCCGTATCGATAATACCGTTGACGTAACCGTAGCTGTGTATCGTACTCCAGCGAATTTCTTTCAAAAGGTCGTTATATGTCAATTTTTTGCTTGCAAAGTTGATTATTGCCGTATCTGCAAAATAATCGGTGATGAACACCCCGTCTGCCCGCTGCTCGTCCGCCACAGCGACGAACTCCAACTTGCCGAACTTACTCTTGATAAATTCCTCGTCGGTGATGAGTACGCCCGAAGACGCGAGGACACTGTAAGGGTTAGATTTATATGTTATTCGTGATTGTAAGTAACACGTTGTTTGGGCTGAATTATACAGGCTGTAATTTACCAGCGGATAGGCCTTGCCCTCGTAACCCGCGTTGTAAAACTTTTGCAGGTCGCCCTCGTTTACGTCCACAAGGCGGGTCGTGTCCGTGATTTGGTAGTTATCGTTTGTATCCTTTATGAAAGACGCGCAGGTTAAGCCCCGTTTTTCCAGTTCGGCCGCCACAACTTCGCCGCCGTTGAAGTTCATTATGAGCTGTGAGAGCCCCAAAACCACCAATATGGCGGCAAAGATCACCGAATATACGCACGTCCTTATTAAACTGCGCCGCGCGAATTTTATTGAAAGTTTTGCGGTGCCGGCCGCCCTCATGTGTTTTTGTTTCAGCGGCTGCGCCTCGGGCATATCCTTTTCAACCTCTTCATAGGGCAAAAACCGCTCGTTTTCCTGCACGACGTCCTGTACACCGCCCCTTAACTTTTGCGCAACCTCTTTGAGGTTTTCTTCGGCGAATTCCTCGCCCGACGGGATTATGAGCGTGCCGTTTTCCACCCTCAGGCGGGCGTTGAACTGCTCGTTCCGCCTTAAATGCTGCAATATTTTTCCGTCCGAAAGCTCTATTATCTCGTCGGCATAACGCTCGGCGTCGCTTAAATTATGCGACACTATGACTACTAACTTTTCCGCGGAGAGTTCCTTCAAAAGCCCGAGGATCTGCGCCGTCGTCTTGCTGTCGAGGTTGCCCGTCGGCTCGTCCGCAAGTATTACCGAGGGGTTTTTGACAAGCGCACGCGCTATCGCCACGCGCTGCTTCTGCCCGCCCGAAAGCTCCTTGGGATATCGGTTTGCATAGTCCTCAAGACCGGTGTCCGCAAGCGCTTTTAAAATCTTTTCACTGCCGTCGTCCCCGCGCAGTTCAAGCGCAAGGGCGATGTTCTCATATATCGTGAGGTCGTCTATAAGGTGGAAGTCCTGAAATATAAAACCTATCGTCGAATTGCGATAGGCTATCTGCTCTTTCAGCCTGAATTTCTCGATATGCCTGCCGTTTTCGATGATCTCGCCCGAGGTGACGTTGTCCAGCCCGCCCAAGAGGGATAGGAGGGTCGTCTTGCCGCTGCCGCTCTTGCCTATGACAAAAACAAAGCCACTGTCGGGCAAAGTAAAACTTACGCGGTCGAGGGCGACGCACTCGCCGCCTTTCCTGCTCTTATAAATCTTTGTGAGTTCTTTAACTTCGATCATTTGCTTCTGCCCGTCCGCGGACATTATAATACTTTATGCGGCGGTTGTAAATACATTTACGCGCGCAAAACTCATCACGGCGGGGCGGAAAACAGTAAAATATTTACATTCATACGGCGGCAAAAACCGCACATACTCCTTTTAAGGGGGCTATCCCCCGGAGGAGCTATATGGAAAAATTCTTTTTGGGCGCCGTGATAGGCATGGCTGCGGGCGCCGTTCTGGTAGCCAACAACTGCAAGCTGAGGAACCTCGTGAAGAAAAACCAGGAGGACCTCATGGAAAAGGCGGAGGCTTATATCGATACCAAGCTCGAGCAGCTTGAAAAGCCGGGCAAGGGCAAAACCGAAAAACCCGCCGTATAACACCTACCGATGCCGCAGATTTGTGCGGCATCTTTGATTTTGCTTGAAAATTCGCGCGCGGCGTGATATAATTATGTCTATGGAAAGATACGTTGCGTTCGACATAGGCGACAAGCGCATAGGGATCGCCGTTTCCGACCCCTTCAACACATACGCCTTGCCCTCGGGGACATATTTGAGGCGCGGCGTCGAGGCAGACATCGAGGCGCTTAAAAAAACCGTCCTCGAAAAGGGCGCGACCGCCGTCGTGTGCGGCCTGCCCGTCAACTTCGACGGCACCGAAGCCGTGCAGACGGTGAAAGCCCGCAAATTCATAGAGGCTTTGAGGGCAGCCCTGCCCGTGCCCGTGATCTGCGAGGACGAGCGGTTCACAACGCAGATGGCGCACGAAACGCTGATATCCGAGGGCATGCGCCGCGAAAAGCGCAAGCTCTACGTGGACGCCCTCGCCGCGGCGAATATTCTGGACGGATATCTCTCCAAATTAAATAAAAAAGGAGTTTAGTATGAGCGGGGAAGATCTCGAAAACGAAATAATAGAGCTTGTGGACGACGACGGGAACGTGATAAAATTCAAGCTTTTGGACGTTACCGAATACAAGGGTGAAAAATATACGCTGCTTCTCGCCGCCGAGCCCAACGACGAAATAGCCGAGGACGAGGTGGCGATATTCCGACTGAACGAGGCGGAGCAGATCCTCGAGCCCGTGGACGACGACGGTTTGCTGCAGGAGATATTCGATTTCTACCAGCAGGAAGCCGACGAGGAAGAAGAGAGCGGGGAAAATTGATTATTGACAAAACGGGCGTTTTGTTATATAATCATGACTATGAAGCGCAACCAGTCCACAGAGGACTATCTTGAAAACATATTGCTTCTGTCGCGCGAGTCGGAGTTTGTCCACCGCGTGGACGTGGCGAGAAAGGTCGGCGTAAGCCAGCCCGCGGTCCAGAAGGCGGTAAAAATTTTAACGGCTTCGGGATTTGTGGAGTGCGACGGAATGCACATATATCTCACCAAAAAGGGCGCGGAGTACGCCGAAAGGATATATGACAGGCACTGCACCATCCGCGAATTTTTGAAGCGCTTGGGCGTGAACGAAAGGGACGCCGACGCCGACGCGTGCGAGATGGAGCACGTAATTTCCGGGGCGACCTTCGAAGCGATGAAGGCGTTTCTGGAAAAAGAGTCCGAATAATTTTACTATCGATACGCTTATACATAAGGTGTGCATAAAAAAAGGCTGCCCGTGCAATTATTTGCGCGGACGGTCTTTTTTGTTGAAAAGATCAAAACAATAAAAAGTTATAAATTCTTTTTCTTGGAAAACTTTCCGAAATTTTTGCTTTTAAAATTGTGAGCTAAATCATTGGAATCCGGCTTTACCCTGTTATAATTTTTGCGAAATTACCTATTATTATTTTTTTCGACAAATCATTTCATAATATTTTTCTTGTCTTTCGACATAATTAACGTATAAAATCATACGTGAAAGGTAATAATTCGGTTAAAATTTAAAAAATTTAAAAAAATACGCAAAAAAATATTGCTTTTTATTAAAGATGGGGTTAAAATAAGTATGACAAACAATTTCTGTTTTGATTATTTTACTAAAGGAAACACAATGGAAATCACTAAAGTTAATATTAAGGGAATACGAAACATTGTTAACTCGGAAATTCATTTTGATAAAATAACTGCTTTAGTCGGCTTGAACGGATACGGCAAATCCAATATTCTGGACGCTATCGATTTCGGCATAGAATTTATATCTGCCAAATCGAAATTCAAGTTTATGACATCCAAAAGCGATATTCCTATTTTGAAGTCTGCCGCGGGTACGAACTTTAGTTTTTTATTTGAACTTAAAATTTTATCCGGCGGTGTGGACTATTTGGTCGAATACGGTTATGAATTTTCTTGGGCGAGTTCCCAAAACCAACCCATGATCGTTAAAGAAAGCCTCAGGACCAAACAGGATAAAAAAGGTCAAAAGTATACTTATGTTATAAACAGAGACAAAACCAAGGCTTTTTATAAAAGATCTGAAACCGGGCGGTGCGATACTCCTATCAAAATTGATAACATGTCGCTGGTTTTGAATAAAATATCCGCATTTGACGACTTATATTATATTGATATTATCAATCAGATCAATAACGTAAATTTTTATAAGGAAAGACATTTGGATGCGAGCATCGCATACGATCCGGATCCTTTTATCATAAAGGGCTTAGACGAATTGGAACTGAACGGAATCGAGAATATTCCGCGTGCAATTTATTTTTTAAAGAAAACCTATGAAGATAAATACACCCTGCTGATAAACGCTTTCAAACAGCTGTTCCCCGGAATCAGCAATATTGAAGTAAAGGAGTATAAATTAGAACAGGAGCGCAAAGCACAGATAAAACTTGCAGAGAATATTCCTATTTTATATGCGGACAGCATCTATACAATGTTGGTAAAAGATGATCTGTTGTTTCAACCGTTAAGTTTTGACAGGCTTTCAGACGGCGCAAAAAGAATATTTTTAATGCTTACGTATGCGGTTATTGCAGATATAAAAGGTTTTTCGCTTATTGCCATTGAGGAACCGGAAAATTCTATTCATCCCAAATTGTTACAAAATTATTTGGATATACTATCGCAGCTGCTCAACAAATGTAAAATAATTTTTACAAGCCACTCTCCGTACATTATCCAATATATGAAACCGAGCAATATATACATAGGACTGAATCGGGCGGACGGCAGCGTAGATTTTAGAAAGATAGCCGCAAAAAAGGAAAACTTATTATATAAGGATGCCTTGAAATATGACAAGTCCATAGGTGATTATATATTCAATCTTTTATCATCCTCAGATGGCGATGATTCTTTAAAGGAATATCTTGAAACCTATGAATAAGATAATTGCCTTATTTGTTGAGGGGGATACCGAGATCGAATTTTACAAGGCGTTGATCAATGATATAAAAACTACAACCTCAAAACCTTTTAGGATTCCCATGGAATATGTAAATCTTAAAGGAATAGGCAATTATAAAAAAGACGCTTTAAGAAAATTCGGGAACATCAAAAACAAATATCCCAATGCTGACATTTATGTATTTTTGTGCTTTGATGAGGATGTTTTCTATTATTCAAAAAAACCTCCCGTAGATATGCAGGAAGTGAAAAGGTCATTGTTGAGCGCCGGAGCCAAAAGCGTAAAAAACATAAAGGCAAATAAGTCTATCGAAGATTGGTTTTTAATTGATATTTCGGGTGTTCTTAAGTTTTTAAGATTATCGGCTTCAACTCCCCAAGGGCAAGGAAAAGGATTGGAGAAAGTACAAGCACTGTTCAAAAAAGCCAACCGTGTATATGTCAAAGGCAGTCATGTTAAAGGCTTTGTTAAAGCGCTTGATATGGCATTGATCAGAAAAAATATATGTACATCTTTAAAACCCCTGTGCACATGCATGCAGTTGCAGTGCAACGAAACGTGTCCATAAAAACTCTTTAATTCTGACGGTTGGGCTTAAATTACATAAATTTAATTTAAAACAGAGGTGACTTTCGTCGCCCCTGTTTTTTATGACAGGTGCAGAAAATCAAAATAAAAAGGGCGGCGGGCGCGAATTTTCGCGCCCGCCGCTTTGTTATCTGGGTATTTATATTTTGTTTATCAGCGTATTTATTTTTTGATATCTGCGTGTTTATCTTCTTATTTCGTATTCCTGGTTCATGAGCTTGATTATCGACTCCTCGTCGTCGGTAATGTTGAAGTCGCCGTGCATTGTGTGCTTTATTACCGAGGAAGCCACGGCAAAGTTCACAATGTCGTCGGGCGCCATCTCGCGCATGAGCGCATAGATCATGCCGCTCGCAAAGGCGTCGCCGCCGCCCACCCTGTCGAGAATGTTGAAGCGGAAGGTGCGGCTCTCATAGGTCTCGCCGTCGTACCACATGAACGCCTTCAGGCTGTTCTCGCTGCCCGAATGCACGTATCTTATGTGCCTGCCTATCGCCTTTATGTCAAAGCGTTTGGAGATCTCGCGGAAAATTCTGTCCTGCTCCTTGTAGGAGGGGTTCATCGAAAGTCCGTCCTTTAAGTCCTTGCCGTCGGGACCGGGCAAATTGAGCGGCTCTATGCCGAACAGCACGTCGACATAGGGCAGATATTCCGTGATGCAGTCGCGCGCCTCCTGCCAGCCCCAGAGCGCGGAGCGGAAGTTGCAGTCGAAGCTCACGGTTATACCAAGCTCCCTCGCAGCCTTCAGCGCGAGCGTTATCAGCTCGCGGCAGTTTTGCGAAAGGGCGGGGGTTATGCCCGAGAGGTGGAGCCATGTGAAGCCCTCGAGCTTCTTCTTAAAGTCTATCTGCGAAAAATCATAGGTGGCAAAGGAGGAATCCTTTCTGTCGTAGGTCACCTTTGAGGAGCGCACGCCGAAGCCCTCCTCTAAAAAGTATATGCCCATTCTGCCCTTTTTGGAATACAGGCAGGGCGAGCAGTGCACGTCGTTCGAGCGAAGGTAACGGATAGCCGCCTTGCCTATGGACGAATCGGGAACGACGGTGAAGTACGAGGAGTCTATGCCGAGGTTGGCGAGCGCCGCCGCAACGTTTGCTTCCGCACCGCCGTAGGTCACCTTAAATTCGTCCGTCATTCTTATCTTTTCGTAGTTGGGGGGCGAGAGCCTTAAAAGAAGTTCGCCCATTGTTATAAATTTGATGCTTGATTTATCCATAAAATTTCCCCCGGAATTATTATCATAGACAATTATATCATAAATTTTTTATTTGTACATACCCAAAATGAATTTTGTTGCTTTTTTAAGGCGGCTATGATACAATAAAAGCATGAGAATTGTTATAGACAACGCCGCCTTTTCGGGCGACGACATTCATTTTGACGATTTCAAGGCTTTGGGCGAGGTGGTGTACATCAACGAGCCGACGCGCGCCGAGCTGTATGCGGCAGCGGCGGGCTGCGACGCCATAATCGTAAACAAGGTGGTGATAGACAGGGAGTTTTTGGACGCCTGCCCCACGATAAAATATGTCGGGGTGTTCGCCACGGGCTACAACGTGGTGGATACCGCGCTCTGCCGCGAGAGGGGCGTGACCGTGTGCAACGTGCCCGGCTATTCCACGGACGCCGTCGCGCAGCACGTGTTCGCGCTCATGCTTTCCATATTCGGGCAGATCCCGAGATACGCCGCCTCGGTGGCGGCGGGGGACTGGACGAGGAGCCGCACCTTCTGCTATTTCCCGTGGCGGACCTTCGAGCTCGCGGGCAAGACCATAGGAATTTTGGGCTACGGCAGCATCGGGAGGGCGGTAGCCAAAATCGCGGAGGCGTTCGGGATGAACGTCGCCGTCTCCACGCGAACACCGCCCAAAGATTGTCCCTATAAGCTGCTTCCCTTAGAGGAGATGCTGGCTGTAAGCGACGTTGTAACACTGCACTGTCCCCTGAACGCCTCTACCGGGGGCATTATAAACAGCCGCACGATAGCCATGATGAAGGACGGCGCGGTGCTGATAAACACCGCCCGCGGCGGGCTTGTGGACGAGGAGGCTCTAAGGGCGGCTCTGGAGAGCGGCAAGCTTTCCGCCGCCGGGCTGGACGTGGTGGCGGCGGAGCCGATGAGGGCGGACAATCCACTCCTCAAAGCCAAAAACTGCCTTATCACCCCGCACATCGCGTGGGCTCCGCTCGAAACGCGCTTAAGGCTCCTCAAAATTGCCGCGGAGAACCTGCGGCTCTTCATGGAGGGCAAGCCTCAGAACGTCGTAAACTGAACATATAACGCCAAAAGAATTAAAAAAGGCGCCCCGAAAGGAGCGCCTTTTAAGCTGCATGGGTTTGGAATGTTATTGGGCTATGGGCGAATTTATCACTTCCGTTAAAACGTAGTCCAGCGTGCCGAGGCCGTAGACTATGGGCTCGGAATATTTCACCATTACCGTGCGGGAGCTGTTGGCGGCGTCCACCGCGAACCAGTAGGTCTGGGAAACGCCCGAAAAGCTTCCGCCGTTATAAGAAATCGTGACGGACTTCGTTCTGAGTTTCGAAGGAGTCTGCGTGCCGTCCCCGTTATCCACGGAAACGGGCGTGAACAAGCCCTTGCCTTCGAGCAGGGTCTGCAATTCCCCGAGCTGCGCGTCCGAGGCTGTGGAGTCGCTCAAAAGGGGCGAGTCGCCCACCGACGCCGTGTAGTCGCGGGGCTGAAGCCCGGGCGTGTAGAGGGTGAAGGTCAGCGAGGAGGACGAGAACAGCCCGCGCATTGCGCGCACGACTATGTCGAGATAGGTGTAGTCGAACACCGAATTCTGGTTGCCGGTAAGTCCGCCCACCTCAAAAGTCTCCCTCTCCCCGTCCGCCGGAGAGCCGGTGATATAGGTTGTCACGTCGCTCGAAGAAAGATTGTAAAAGCTCTCGTAGGTCATATCGATCTCCGAGTAGCAGCCGTCGATCGAGGAGGACTGAAACTCGGCGGGCACCGCGCGGTCGACCGTTCTCAGCGTATATACGGGCGCGAGATAGTCGGCGACGGAGAGGAAATAGCTCTCGCTCTTCACGCTCTGGGTTCCGAAGGTCTTTTCGTCGTCGCCGCAGGTAAAGGTGACGGAGGGGATGCTTAGCTCGGTCTTATAGTAGTAAAGATACATTGAGCCGTCGGAGCCGAGGGCTTCCGAATATTCGTCGCGCCATTTTTCGAGGGTGATCTTTTTAAGTTCGGCAGCCGTTATCTTTTTGGCGTAGAACAGCGTGTCGTACGTGCCGTCAGCATAGCTTACGGAATAATATGCGTTGCCCGATTTTTCGGACTGGGTGACCTTATAGGACAAATGCTCCGCCCGCTCCTCCGTAAAGGTAGGCTGGATATTTTTGAACGAAGTGTCGCTGTACCAGTTGGAGGAGAGCGACGCCAAATTTCTCGAACTGTTCCCGCAGCCCGATGCGGTCAGGGCGAGAGCGCCCGCGAGCGCCGCCGTAAGCAAAACGCCGAGTGTTTTTTTCATAGTTGGTTCCCGATCCGCCCGCAAAGGGGCGGGACAAGTTAAAATTTATCACATTATAACATATAATTTTGATTTTGTAAAAACTTTTATGCCCCAAATTCTTTAAATTTATCCGCAGCTTATGGTATAATGAGGGGGATGATAAAATGTGTTGATTGCGCCACGCTGCAGGTGGCGCTCGGACAACTTAAAAGCCTCACCGCCGCAAACGAGCGGGCGGGCAAGCGTACGTTGATATTCTGCGAGGACAGGCTCTCGCTCGCGGCGGAGCGCACGGTGTGCGCGGCTGTCGGGGGCACCTTTTCCACGTCCGTATACACCTTTTCGCGGTTTTTGGCCGGGGAGTGCGGAAAGCCCGGGAACGTGCTTTCGGCGCAGGGCTCGGCAATGGCTGTGCGCAGGATAATAGAGGAACATAAAAACGAGCTTACCCTGTTCAGGCAGCTCTCGGCGCCGGGCGCGGCGCAGGCCGTCTACGACACTATCGCCCTGCTGTATTCCTCGCGCGTGTCGGCGGAGGACGTAAAGGCGGCCGCCGCGGCGGGCGGGCTTCTCGGCGGAAAACTGAAGGATCTGTCCGTGATCTACGCGGCGTACACGGAATATCTCGCCGCCAACGGGCTGCAGGACAGGAACGGATATCTCAAGCGTTTGGCGCCCGTAATAGAGGGCAGCGGGAGAGTGAAGGGCGCCGCGGTGGTATTTTTGGGATATCAGGCGTTCACCTGCACCATAACCGAATGCGTGCGCGCGGCGTTTGCTTCGGCGAGCGACGTGACGGGGCTGTTTATAGGCGGCAAGGAGGATATCTACGTCAACGAGGCGGGTCCGGCGTTCGTCGCCGCGGCAGAGGAGTTCGGCGGGGCGGAGGTCGCCTTCGAGAGGGGCGATCCCCTGCCGGAGGCCGACATATTGAGGCGCGCCCTCTTCGACCCCGAGAGCTTTTACGGGGCTAAGACCAACACGGACAAGGTCTACATATTCGAGGCGGACGACCCCGTTTCGGAATATGAATTTATAGCCGCAAGCATAAAAAAGCACGTGCTGGACGAGGGGGTGAGATATTCGAAGATCTCGGTCATGCTCCCCAACCTCGCCGAAAACGAGAGCGCGCTCGCGCGGGTGTTCTCCCGCTACCGCATACCCTACTATGCGGACAGGCGCATACCGCTCATTGAGCACCCGCTGTGCGCGTTTATATTTTCATATCTCGGCTGCGTTATATCGGGCTGCCGCGCGCAGGACGCGGACGGCGTCGTCTCCTCGCCCTTTTTCCCCGCGGCGAGAAGGGATAAGGATATATTCCGCAACTATGCGCTTAGGTTTTGCTCCTACCGCGGCGGCGTTCTGAAGCCGCCAAAGCCCGGGCTTGAAAAGGAAGGCTGGGACATAGAGGCGGTGGAGCGCGTGCGGGAGCTGTTCGTCAGCGGCTACTCCCTTATAAAGAAGGGCTCGGGCAGGGATATATTTGCGGGGCTCCGCACCCTTTTCGAAAGGTTCGGGACGGAGAAAAAGCTCAGGGACGTCTCGGAGGCGTTCAAAACGGAGAGACCCGTGCAGGCGGCGTTCTGGGAGCGCGCCATGCAGGGAACGCTTCAGGTGCTCGCGGAGGCGGAGGAGCTTTGCGCGGGCATGACTGCAAGCGACATAGTAAAAATACTCAAGAGCGGGTTCACGGCTATGGAGATCTCGCTCATTCCCCCCAAGGCGGACGCGGTGTTCGTCGGGGATATAGCCGCCACCGCAAACACGGGCACGGACATAGTGTTTGCCGCAAATCTTTCGGGCGACGTGCCCTCTTCGGGCGCGGATACCGCGCTTTTGACCGACAGGGAGATAGAGAGGCTCGGGCAGCTTGATCTCGACATATCCCCCAAAATAAGACAGGTGAACCTGAGGACGAGGGAAACGACGGGTCTGAACGTTTGCGCGTTCAGGAAACGCCTCTATCTTTCCTATTCCTCGGGCGGGGACAACACGGGCAGGAGCGAGATGATCGCCTATGCCTGCGCGGTGTTCAACACAAAATCGGGCGCGGAGCTCAAGCCCTTCGACATAAAGCGGCTCGAAAGGAAGGGCACCGCTCTTCCCTACTATGCAAGCGAAAAGCTGCCCGCCATAAAGCAGCTTTTAAAGCTGAAGAGCAAGCCGTCGGCATTTTCGGCGGTATATGGGGCGCTCTCGGAGAACGGCTGCGGCGCGGAGGCGGACGCCGCGCTGAAAAAGCCCGCAAAGCACGGGATAAGCTGCGCCGAGCAGCTGTACGGGCGGGACGGCCTGAGCCCCACGGCGCTCGAGGCTTATTTTACCTGCCCCTACGAGGCGTTCATGACGCGGGGGCTGCGGCTCGCCGAGAGGGAGGAGCCCTCAACGCGCAATCTCGATACGGGCAATTTCATTCACGAAATACTGCAATCGCTCGCCATAGAGCTGCGGGACGGCAAAATAACGACGGACGGGGCGCTTACAAAGCGGGCGGCGGAGCTCGCCGACGAAAAGCTTAAAACGCCCCCCTATTCCGCGCTTCCGGACTCAAAGAGCGGGGAATACACGGTGGCTGCCCTCAGGGACGAGACCGTGAAGGTTGCCGCGGGAATGTACGAGCAGATAAAAAATTCGGGGTTCACCGTATCCTATCCCGAAAGGGTGTGCAGGGTGACTCTCAGCCACGGCATAACCATCTCGGGGAGAATAGACCGCGTGGACGAGTGCGGCGACATGGTGAGGATCATAGATTACAAGACGGGCGGCGTGGACAGCTCACCCGCAAAATATTATTCGGGCGCTAAATTGCAGCTCCCGCTCTACCTTTTGGCGGCGTCGGAGGGCAAGCGCGCCGTGGGCGCCTATTATTTTCCCGCGTCGGTCACATACCGCGACAAGGACAACGGGGTGTTCAGGCTTCAGGGCTTCATGGACGGCAGCGAGGAGGTCGTGCGCGCCTCGGACGTCACCGTGCAGCCCAAAAAAAAGTCGCAGTACGTTGAGGCGTATCTCGGCGGAGGCTATGGGGCGGACTCGGTAATGGAGAGGGAGCAGTTTGCATATTTTCTCTCCTATGCCCGTCTCGTGGCGGGAAAGGGCGCGGAGGAGATGTACTCCGGCAACACCTCGCCCTCGCCGGCTGCCGGAGTGTGCGACTATTGCAGGCTGGGCGGGAGCTGCGGCTTCGCCCTGCGCCGCGACGGGGAGGCGAGAAACGTTTCGGGCGTAAGCTGCGCCAAAATCGCCGCCATAGCGCAAAAGGAGGCGGAGAAGAATGGCTGAGCTTACCTTTGAGCAGCGCGCGGCGGTGGAGAGCCGCGGGAAGATAATAGTTTCCGCCTCGGCGGGCAGCGGCAAGACCTTCGTGATGATAGAAAAGCTCACCCGCGCCATAGAGAACGGAGCCGATTTGGACAACGTGCTCGCGGTGACCTTTACCAAAAAGGCGGCGGCGCAGATCAAGGACAAACTGCGCGCGTCCCTCGTAAAGAGGCTGGAGGGCGCGGACGCGCTCACCAAAAACAGAATAAAGGCGCAGATATCCAAGATATCCTCCTCCGATATATCCACCATACACTCCTTTTGCTCGCGGCTCATCCGCGCGCACTTCTACGCGCTCGGCATAGACGGCGGCTTCGACATAATGGCGGACGAGGATCCCGCGGCGGCGGACCTCAAAGACCGCGCCCTCGAAAACTTGTTCGACAGATATTACGCAGAGGGCGACGCGGACTTTCTGCACCTCATAAAAAGGTACTATTCCAAGCGCAGCGACGGCGAGCTGAAGCAGCTCGTTTTAAAGCGTTACGGCGGGGTGCGCAACGTCGCGCACTACCGCGAATTGCTTGAAAACGCCCAAAATCTCTACACGGACGGCGGTTTTGAAAGAGTCGCGGCTGAACTGAACAAATATTTTGCAGCCGAATACGGGGTGATAGCCGACGAAATACGCCTCTTCAAGGCGGGATTTCCCGGGGACGCCGACCCCGCATACGGGACGCTTCTGGACGAAATGGCGGAATCTGCGGAGAGCTGCGCGGACGCGGGGCTGTTCGGGAAGCTTCCGCCGCTCACGCTGTCTAAAAAACCCAAGGCGGCGGAGGGCGATCCCGTCGCGGAAAAATACGAAAAATTCAGAAAGACGGTGTACACACGCACGCGGGCTGTGCGCGGATCTCTCGGGAGCGAGTCGGAGGAGCGCGGGGCGTTCTACGGCAGCGGAAAAACGGCTGCGGCGTTCACGAAACTCATCCTTGATTTCGACGGGGAATACACCCGCGTAAAGCTGGACGAAAACAAGCTCGACTATGCCGATTTAGAGCACTTAACGTTAAAGCTGCTGCAGAACGCGGACATAAAAAAGGAGATAATTTCCAAATACAGGTATGTATTTGTGGACGAATATCAGGACGTGAACCCCGTTCAGGAGGAGATACTCTCCGCAATGGAGGGCGACGTATTTTCGGTGGGCGACATAAAGCAGGCGATCTACGGCTTCAGGGGCAGCAAGTCGCTGTTTTTCGCCGAAAAATACGACCGTATGAAGGGCGAGGGCGGCGCGTTGAAGCTCACGGGGAACTTCAGGAGCACGCCCGAGGTTTTAGAGCTTGTGAACGGGCTGTTCTCGGACATTATGCGTGAGGAGACGTGCGGCTTCGACTATGCGGGCAGTTCCCGCATGACGGCGGCCGCGCCCTATCCTGAGGGCAGCGGCGGCGCGGATATCCTCGTGTTCGGCGAGGACGAGAGGACCGAAAGGGAGGCGGGCGTGTACTCGGTTATAGAGGACAGCCGTCCCGCGCCCTACAACCGCGGCGCGCTTGCCGTTTTAAGACTGGTGGAAAGCGAGCTCGCAAAAAAATATTACGACCTCGACTCGGGGGAATACAGGGACGTGCAGCCGGGCGACATATGCATCCTCGTCCGCAAGAACACGAGCCAGACCGAGGAAATAATAAGGGTGCTCAGGGACGCGGGCTACGCGGTCGCGGGAGTGCAGGAGGGCAAGATATGCAAACTGCCCGAGGTGAAGCAACTCCTCGACATACTCTCCCTCATAGACGACCCCGAGCAGGACATACCCCTTGCAACGGCTCTTCTCTCTCCCCTCGGCGGGCTCTCGGAGGACGAAGCGGCGCGCATACGCATAGCCTGCAGGCTCGAGGGCAAAATACCCTTCCGCCGCTGCTGCGAAATTTATGCGGCAAAGGGCAGGGACGCTGTCGCCGCAAAGCTGAACGCGTTCTATCAAAGGCTTGAAAAGCTTCGCGATCTTGCCGAGATACTTCCCGCGCCGGAGCTTATTGACGAACTCCTTGCGGGGAGCGGGCTGGAGGCGGCATACTCCGCAGGCACGGGCGAAAAGCTGAGGAACGTTTTAAGGGTAGCCGCCGAGGGGCAAAAACTCACGCTTGCCGCCTTCCTTGCAAAAATAAAGGCGGGCGGGGATTTTATAAAGGCTGCCTCTCCCGCGCCCTCGGACAGCATAAATATAATGACGATGCACGCGGCGAAGGGTCTGGAATTTCCCGTGGTGATACTTGCCGACATCTGCCGGCGGTTTACGGGCAGGGAGGACTCCACTATCCCCTTCGACGAGAAATACGGCTTTGCGCCCATGTACTTCGACGGCGCGACCATGACTAAGCGCGAAACGATTTTGAGGAGGCTCGTCAAGCGCAGGGAGGACGGCGAGGATCTGAAAAACGAGCTGAATTTATTCTATGTTGCGTGCACGCGCGCAAAATGCAGGCTGCATATTCTGGCCGCCACCGCGCCCGCCTACACGCCGTGGGGCGCAAAAAACGCGCGGTCTTACGCGCAGCTGTTCGACATAAACAAATTCGGTCCCGTCGCCTTCGCGCCCGCGGCGGGCGTGAACCGCGGCAGGGATGTGGAGGTTGCCGCGGCGGACGACGGGCTGAAGAAAGCCGTGTCCGAACGCTTCCGCCGCGAATATCCCCATGCCGGGAGCGTGGATCTGCCCGTAAAGAGCTCGGCTTCGGCTATCATAAGGAGCATGCGCGAGGACGAGCCGTACTATGCCGAAAACGAACTTTTCAGGGAATCGGAGGGCGATACGGGCGCGGAGCGCGGCACGGCGTACCACAGGTTTTTAGAGCTGTGCGACTTCGGCATAAACACTGCGGAGGGAGTGCAAAAAGAGCTGGAAAACTTCATACGTTCGGGCGAAATGACCGCGGAACAGGCAGAGCTCGTCAGCGCGGAGCAGCTTGCAAAAATATTGAACATGCCCGTATTCGCGGGGCTTGCTAAGGCGCAGACCTACCGCGAGCGCGAGTTTTTGTGCAGGCTCAGGGCGTGCGACGTCATGGATACCGGCGCCGACGATTTCGTGCTCTTTCAGGGCGCCATAGACCTCATGGCTATAACGGACGGCGGCGTGCGGATAATAGACTACAAGTACTCCGCGAAGACGGACGGCGAGCTGGTCAAAACCTATTCGAGGCAGCTTGCGCTGTATAAAAAGACGGCTGCGGTTGCGCTCGGCGCGGACGAAAAAAATATTTCCACGGCGATAGTGAACATACGCGCCTGCCGCCAGATAATATTGGACCCGGGCGGCGGCTCTGACATATAAACGCCAAAAAGAGCGGTTTTCAGACAATAATACCGCTCTTTTTTATTATTTTACGGATATAATTAAACCGATATGTTTGAAAATCTTTCCCAAAGCGTCGCAAACGCGGCGGCAGCCGTGCCCTTCGGCACCCTTTTGTGGATAATATGGGGCACGTTCATTGCAATTTTTGTACTTTCGGTTACCCTCACGGTGTGTCTGCCCGCTGTGCGCAGCGCGTCAAAAAGACCCTTTTTATGCCTTTTATACGCCTATACGGCATTGACTTTCGCCCTCTTTTTGACGGTGAATAAAATAGAGGACGCCGCCTTTTCCGCGTGCATATTCTGGATAGCGGGATATGTGGGTTACGGAATTCTCTGCGCAATTTCCAAAAGGCTTTCCCGCGAATATCCCGCGCCCGTGGCCGTGTGCGCCGCGCCCGCGGCGGCAAACGCGCCGATCCGGCCGCTGCCACTGCCCGCGCCCGAGCCTTCCGCTATGCCCCGACAAAGGGAGAGAACGCCCGCCGGGACGTTCATGCCGAAAAACAACGTACGTCTGGAGCATGCGATAGCCGTAACCAATAAACTGCTCGAAAAAAATTTAGGCAAAACCGACAGGCAGGAGCTGGAAAAACTGAAAAACACGCTCGAGGTAATGAAGGTAAAGGGCTCGCTTACGCCCGCCGAGGGCGAAATACTGAACGAGAATTTCAATACTCTGCTTAAGCTTATGGCGAAGTATAACATATAAAAGGTTCACAAAAATCTCGGGCGGTTGCGGGCTCCGCGTTTTTTCGTTTCAGCTCCCGCCAACGGGTGATAAACTTCGCAATACGGTGTCGCGTTTGCGTTTTGCTTGGGTCATGTACTTCTTTGTACACTCCCCGTCGCAAAGCCGCACGCTCCTTGTCTTGCTCGTTTCTGACCCGTTGCATCTCCCGTGCGTGGTTTTGCTTGCAACGTGTATTATTTAAAATATTTTTCGCTTGTTTCTAATCGCTTGCAAACTTCGTAATGGCAACGTTCTCACAACTTTGCCCTCTTCCGTGTTAACGGGGGAGGGTGCCCTGAAAGGGCGGGTGGGAGTAAATAATTATCGCCCATTAAGCCTTGTCATTCCGAGTCGCGGAGCGCGAGGTAATCCCCTCGTGGACTGGTCGAGGTTCGATGAAATGCCAAACCAAAAGTCGCTGCGCGACAGATTCTTCGTCGGGCTACGCCCTTCTCTCGCCAAAGGCGAGGGCGTCGCTTCGCTCGCGCAGAATGACAGTGAGGGGGAAGAGCAAGCACGCGCAGAATGACAGGGTAGAGTGGAGAATGGCAAGCACACGCAGAATGGTATAGTCCCCCTATTTCTAATAATCTTCACCACAACATTGCACGCAGTGCAATATTTCACATCGGCGGAGCCGATATTTAACATTTGCGCAGCAAATATTTACCACGAGCACAGCGAGTATTTAACGCGCCGCAAGGCGTATAGGCGCGAGCGCAGCGAGTATTTAACGTTGTCCGCAGGACAACACGTATGCGGCGACACGCCGCAAGATACCCGGCTCAAGCGTAACGCTTGCCGTTTGACTTGCGGTAACATTCGTCAACAGCTAACGCAATAAAGATACCAGGGTGCAGCGACACGCTGCCGTCACGCTTGCTTAGAGGGATTTAAGGCGGGTTTGCACATATTCGCCGTGCGCGGCAGCCTCGTCGAGCATATCGGGCGTGACGAACGCGCCTTTTTTAAACAGCGTTTTGCCCTCCTTTTCCACGGGCAAAGAGAGCCTCGGCATATCCTTAACTATAATTATATCCCCCGAAACAATCGCCTCGGCGGGATAATTTTTTTTGCCTATCCTTGCCGATTTGAATTTCCCGCCCGCAAGCGTCATATCGGCGAGCCCGCCCAAAAATCTCCCCTGCGTGTCAAAGCACGCCCGCCCGAGCCGCACCGGCACGGCGTTCTGGGGCCTCGCCGTGAACCCGTTGAAAATAATGCACTCCCTGACGCTCAGAACGCACTGCATATCCACGGTGAACTCCCTCTCGTCGCAGTCGGCGCAGTTGAGATAAATCGCCCCGTCCTGCACGCCCACGCCTATCACATACCCTTCCTTGCCCGCGACGCTGAAAATTCTTTTGCCGAAAAATTCCGAAAGCTTCATAAATTACTCCTTACGCTCTACTATATGGCGCACGGGAGAAATTTTTGCGTTGGTTTTTTTACCTTATTTTGTCGTTTTATCGTGATACTCTTCAAACAGATCGTTCGGCGTACACTCCAAAATATCGCACAGCGCCTGCAGATTTTCGAATTTAATGCTCTTGGTTTGATTATATACAAGCTTATTGAAATTCTGGAAACTCAACCCAAGCTGCATGTTTAGCCAATATTTGGTCTTCCCCTTTTCTTTTAAAATGTCAAGCACGCGCAGCTTCATAATCTCACCTATACAATATATAATGTACACATTATATTATTAAATTCGCTTGACAAACAGATTTGATTGTTATCATAATGTGTGCAATAACTAATGTAGACATTAGACAAAAAGGAGAACATTTTATGAAGAAGGCAATTATAGCAATTGCAATTGTATTGGCAATTACGGCTGTGTCGCTGGTGTTAATTTTTGTTTTCGGCTTTACAAATTGCGGAAAGAGTGATGAAAGCATAAGCGGAGACGACAGCGTTTTAACCGAGGAACAGTGGAAACAGGCTATTGCAGACACTGCTGCCTCAAAAACGGCGACGTGCGAAACAAATTACAATTTTGTATTTACCACAACTCAAGGCGATGGTAGCGAAAACCGGGCTGAAGAAAGGTCTAAAATTATTTATAAAATGGATTTTTATAATTATGCTTTTTATGAAAAATACGAGAGCTCGAGCATAGCTACGGGGGAAAACCAGGAAACAGAAACACAAGAAACTTATATGGTTCTTGACGAAACAAAGATAATCACATACGATTATCTAAAAGATAATAAAACCCAAAAATATGAATGGACAGCATCAATAAAGGAAAAAGCTTCCCAAGAAGCCGCCCAAGCTGAATTGATGAAATTAGAACCATTTGATTTCATTTTTGACGAGCTGACGGAATACTCAATAGAAGAGCTTTCGGAGATGTTTTCTTCTTTCTCTTATGACGAATCCTCGCACGTATACAGCAAAAAAATTACTCAAGATAATTATACATATAACTACCAAATTGCTTTCAAGCAAGGAAAGATATATAAAATCGAAAAAACGTCATCGGAAGAATCGGAAAGGGGTACACAAAACATTACCGTCAAAATCAAGTTGAACTACGAGGCGCCGAACATAGAAGTCCCGCAGGCAGCCAAGGACGCGCTCGCGGAAGTGCAGCAGTAAAAATAAAACATGACGGCGGGCAGCCGCGGGCGGAAAGTTCCGCCCGCGGCTGCCCTTTAATTTTATTGCGTGTTCATAAAATTTTCGTCAAATACTTGCCTAAGTGTCTATTATATGATATAATTTTAATCACTTAACAGTCACACATTCCGGAGAGAAAAGAAAATGGCATATAAATTTACACTTTCGACCGATTCCACATGCGATCTGTACCACGATTTCGTTGTGGAGAACGATATAAAGCACGTGCCCCTGACCTTCACGGTGGAGCAGAAGGACGGGACCATGGAGGACCGCCTCGATAATTTCACCGAGTACCGCCAGTATGTCGATTTTTATAACGAGCTGAGGGCGGGCGCCTTTTCGAGGACGTCCATGCTCAATTATGAGTCGCACTACAACCACTTTCTGAAGATTGCGAAGGAGGGCGCGGAGGACGTGGTGCATTTTACCATATCCTCGGGGCTCTCGCCCACAAAGGACGTGGCGGCGCAGGCTGCGGCGGACGTAAAGAAGGACTATCCGAGCTTCAACGTGTATGTTGTGGACCCGCTCACGGCAACCGTGGGGCAAGGCGCGCTGGTCAGAATAGCGTTGAAGTGCCGCAACGAGGGCAAGACGGCGGCGGAGACCTACACCCTGTGCGTGTCGCTTAGGAACCACATACAGCATTATATCGTCGCCGACGATCTTTCGTATCTCCACAAGGGCGGAAGAGTGGGCGCGGCAGCCGCAATGTTCGGCGGCATGCTCAACATAAAGCCCATTTTATCCTTTGACAAGCAGGGCAAGCTGTTCCCGCTCGTAAAGGTAAAGGGTCCCAGAAAGGCGATATCGTTCATAAAGGAAAAGCTGCAGACCGAGGGTCCCGACCCCGAGTATAACCACGTGTTTATAGTGCATACCGACAACGAGGGCCCGGCAAACGAGCTGGCGGAGTACGTACGCAGCGAGTTCGGCATCGAGCCTATTTTGTGCATAATGGGACCGGTCATCGGCTCGCACGTGGGACCCGGAGCGTTTGCGTTGGGGTATATATCCAAGAGCGAGCGCAACGAGTTTTAGCTCCCGCCAAGCGGATTATAAGCGTCGCATAGCTGTGTCAAGCTCCGCGCCGCTTTGGTAAGGCTAAACGCCTTCGGTGCGACGTGTACGTCTGTGTACACTCCCTGCAGACGGTGCTCGCTTTCCTTGCTCTGCTCGCTTCTAACCGCTTGCAGACTACGTAATAACAGCTCCCGCAAATTTAAATAAATTCCCTTGCCCTCTTCCGTGTAACGGGGGAGGGTGCCCTGAAAGGGCAGGTGGGAGTAAACAATTCACAGCCACAGAAAGCGGCGCGCCATTCGGCGCGCCGCTTGACTTGTGTGGGGGCATTTCTTATAATCTTCACCACAACATTGCACAAAGTGCAATATTTCACGTCGGCGCAGCCGATATTTAACATTTGCGCAGCAAATATTTAAAATGCGCAGCATATTTAACGCGAGCGAAGAGAGCAATTTGCGCGAGCGCAGCGAGTATTTACCGTTGTCCCGCGGACAACACGTCAGCGGCGCTCCCACCCGTCACTTCGTGACACCCTCCCCCGTCGGCGACGGAAGAGGGCAAGGAGTGGAGGGTATAGAAAACCCCATTTCTTATAATCTTCACCACAACATTGCACAAAGTGCAATATTTCACATCGGCGGAGCCGATATTTAACATTTGTGCAGCAAATATTTATCACGAGCGGAGCGAGTATTTAACGCGCTGCAAGGCGTATAGGCGCGAGCGCAGCGAGTATTTACCGTTGTCCCGCGGACAACACGTCAGCGGCGCTCCCACCCGACGACTACGTCGCCACCCTCCCCCGTCGGCGACGGAAGAGGGCAAGGAGTGGAGGGTATAGAAAAACCTATTTCTTATAATCTTCACCACAACATTGCACAAAGTGCAATATTTCACGTCGGCGCAGCCGATATTTAACATTTGCGTAGCAAATATTTAACACGCCGAAAGGCGTATTTAGCACGAGCGCAGCGAGTATTTAACGTTGTCCCACGGACAACCCGTCCGCGGCGACACGCCGCCGTTTGACGTGCGATAGCCTTCGTCTACCGCTCCCGCAATTAAGATACCCGGGTCAAGCGACACGCCGCTTGACATTTGGGGCGGGGTGTGTTAAATTACAGACGGAGGCGGAGCATGGGGAAAATAATTCTGACGGCAATAAACGCCATTTTGCCCATAATATTGCTCATAGTACTGGGCTATATTTTAAAGCGCGTCAAATTCCTCTCGAAGGACTTTTTAAAAACCGGCAACAAGCTCGTATTCAAGGTTCTGCTGCCCATTATGCTGTTCATGAATATTTACGACTCGGACTGGTCGGCGTTCCGCTGGGACCTTATCCTGTACGCCCTTGCCGCCATACTCGTAATATTCGGCTTAGGTCTTATGACCTGCATCCTCACCACGAAAAAGCCCGGGAGGCGCGGGGTTATATTGCAGTGCACCTTCCGCAGTAATTTTGCCATTATCGGCACCTCGCTCGCGGCGTCCCTCGCCGGCGGCAACACCGCGGCAGGCGCAACGGTTGCGCTCCTGCAGGCGTTTTCCATACCGCTTTTCAATATTTTAGCCGTAATATCCCTGACGATATTCGCGGGCAAGGAGCCAGACGGCGGGACGGCGGCAGAGCAAGGCGAAGCTCTTAAGGGGACCCGCGGGCACAGCGTAAAGGGCGTGCTTTTGGGGATAGTCACAAACCCGCTCATAATAGGCGTATGCGCCGGGCTTGTATTTCTCGGGCTCCGCGCCGCCGAGACGGCTATATGGGGCAGCGCGGTGTTCACCTTAAAAAACCAACTGACCTTCTTATATACGGCGTTGAGCCAGCTGAAAAACATCGCCTCGCCGTTCGCGCTGATAGTTTTGGGCGGACAATTTGAGTTTTCTGCGGTGAAGGGCATGCTGAAGGAGATTGTTGTCGGCACGGGCTGGCGCATAGTCATAGCCCCGTTGCTCGGGATAGGCGTTGCGGCGCTCCTCAGCCGTTACACGAACATTCTGCCCCTCGGACCCGCCGAGTTCCCCGCGCTCGTGGCGCTGTTCGCCTCGCCCGTGGCTGTATCCAGCGCCATTATGGCTGCCGAAATGAAGAACGACGAGCAACTTGCCACCCAACTCGTGGTGTGGACGAGCATATGCTCCATACTTACCATCTTCATTATCACGGTCATTCTTATGTCGATGGGTCTGCTCGCCGTATGATTTGAAAAATGCATACCTGTATGCGGTTTTACAAGCGTAACCGCAGTCACGGTAAAAAAGCCCGCCGCCGGTGCAAAAGCACGGCGGCGGGCTTTTTATCTGTCGCTTCCCCGCGTTTTTCCGCTTTCAGACGGCCGGCGGGAGAACGCAGGGGCGGGCACGTATTTCAAAAGTCTTTTTCTCAGAATCATGGCAATAATTATCTTGAGTATGTCGGGGACGATATAGGGGACCACGCACATCATAAGCGCGGCGCCCAAGCTTGTGCCCGAGCCGCCGCCGTAGACTGCCATAAACCATGCAGTGCCGGAAATATAGCAGAGTATAAGCCCCGCGGCTGCGGACAGAGCGGTAACGCGCGCGCTTCCCCCGAATACCGTTTCCGCCGCCCACATTATGAGCGCGGAGAACAAAAAACCGAAGATATATCCGCCGGTTGCCCCGAAAAGCGCGGCTGCGCCTCCCTTGAAGCCGGCGAACACGGGCAGCCCCACAGCTCCGAGGAGCAGATAACAGAGCACGGATATCGTGCCGCGCCTGCCGCCGAGCACGCCTACTGTAAGGAATATCCCGAAGGTCTGCAGCGTGAACGGCACGGTGAATGGCACCGAGATCCACGCGCACACCGTGATGACCGCGGTGAATAAGCCTGTGAGCGCAATGTCCGAAGCGACGCGCCTTTTCATAATTATTCTCCCGAAATGTCGATATATGTTGAGTATATCACCTTTTTTTGCGTTTTGCAACTTCCCGAAGGGCGACGGCGGAGCCAAAATGTCATATAAATTGTTGACAAACCGTGTAAAAAATGCTATAAAAATTACATAGCCTGCGGAGCTCACGATGATAGAGATATTTTTAGCCGTATATATCGCGTTGGCAGCGCTGACGCTCATAATGTATTTGCCCCGTCTTGCCGGGTTCAGGCTGGCGTTCAAAAGGTTTCCCCGCCGCACCGCCGCAAAAAAGCGGCGCATAGCCGTGCTGGTGCCCGCCCGCGGCGAGAGCCGCGTGATCGGCGATCTTTTGGAGTCAATAGCCCGGCAGAGCTACGACAGGGAGTTTTTCGACGTGTTCGTGATAATCAAGGATGCGGACGACCCTACTTTGGGGATAGCGGCGGGCTTCGGGGCGCACGTGGCGGTGGTGCCCGAGCAGCGTTGCAAGGGCGACGCTTTGTACGGTTTTTTTGCGGGACGTGAAGCCGGATTTACCGAAAAGTACGACGCCTATGCCGTGGTGGACGCGGACGGAATTATGGACAGGGACTATCTGACCGAGATAAACAACGCGCTGGAGGGCGGCGCGGACATAGTTATACCCCGCAAGACCGCGAAAAATTTTTTATACGGCAAAAGAAGCCGCTCGGTAATCTCCAACTGTGCGGCGATAACCTATCCCGCCGTGGACGACTTCGGCAACCTCTACCGCCAGAGGAAGGGCATGCCCCTCAATATCTGCGGGCAGGGAATGGTGGTTTCGGCGAGGATAATAAAGGACGGCGGAGGGTGGAACTTCCGCACGGTCACCGAGGACTACGAGCTGAAGTTAGAGAGCCTGCTCAAGGGCTATACCTCTTATTACTATCCCTACGCCCTGCTCTACACCGAGGAGGCGACGGGCGCAGCCGAGGACTTCAGGCGGCGGGTGCGCTGGCTCACAGGGTACAAGCAGTGCGACAGAAAATATAAGTCCGAAATACGCAAAAACGCCGCAAAACGCAAGCTGGCGCCCGGCGAAACGGAGTATTTCTTCGGGCTGACGCCCTACTTCTTGTTTATGATCGCAACGGCGGCGGCAGCCCTCGCGGGCGGCGCGCTGGCAATATATTATTTCCACATGGGCAACATAAGATGGCTTTACGCCCTGCTCCTTTTAACGGTCATGCCGCTCGGCGCGCTCTATCTTATACTGCATATCTTCGGCGTGATGTGCGTCGTTGCGCAGTATGGTTCTTTTAAGAGGATAACCGCGGCGGAGAGATTCTTCGCCGTGCTCTATAATCCGCTGTACATGCTCAAATACGTGCCCGTGTACGTCGTGGCTCTGATAAGGGTATATTCCAACGCCGCGCCCGTATGGCGGCAGACCGAGAGGATAGTCCGTGACGAATAAACCGAAGAGAACAAAAAACGAAGTGATAGAGGGCGTGCACGAGGCTCTCGAGCGGGGCGGACGGTTCGGCTGGGAGACCATAGCGTGGGGCGACGGCTGGACGATGCCCGACGGGAATTACAGGTACAGGCAGAAGTGGTACGACAGGATAGAAACGGGCTTCTGGCGGTGCATACTCGCCACCGTGGGCAGACTGTACGCAAAGGTATACTTCGGCTGCAGGACGGTGGGCAAGGAAAACCTCAAGGCGCTTAAAAAGCAGGGAGCTATAACCGTCTGCAACCATTTCCACTATGTCGATACCCTTTTCGTGCGCGGGGCGGTGGGTAACTTTCGCTCCTACCACACCCTCGCGCCGTGGAACAACAAGGCGGGCGCGGGCGGGCACATAGTCCGCCACGGCGGAACGCTGCCCTTCAGCTCCGACCTTGCCGCCATGCGACACCTCAACGCCGAGATGGGGAGACTTTTAAAAAGGGGCAAGTTGATAAACTTTTATCCCGAGCACTCGATGTGGTGGGGATATCAAAAGCCCAGACCAATGAAGGACGGGGCGTTCAGGTATGCGGTAAAGTTCAATGTGCCCGTACTGCCGCTGTTCTGCACCTTTTCAAAAACCAAAAAAGGCAGAATAAAGAGGCTGTGCGTACACATATTGCCTCCCGTCTACGCCGATCCTTCGCTGCCCGCGCGTCAGGCGGCGGAGGAGATGAGAAGAGCCGCCGAAGGGGAATGGAGGGAGCGCTACGAGGAGGTTTACGGCAAGCCCTTGGAATATCTCAAATAAATCATTTGGAATATTTAAAATAAACCATAATGAACGGGCGCGCCCGCGTAAAGCTGCGGGCGCGCCTTTTTTCATGCGTTTTCTGCCGATTTGTTTTGACTTTGCCCCGCCCGCTGATATAATATAGTGGAAATGGAAAAAAGCTCATCCCGTAAAATGCTGTGGCTCGTGGCGTCCCTCGCATGGCCCACCATGCTCGAACAGCTCATGCAGACTGCGGTGCAGTATATAGATACGGCGATGGTCGGCACGCTCGGCACGGGCGCGACCGCCGCCGTCGGCTCCACGTCCACGGTAAACTGGCTGCTCGGCAGCACTCTGTCCGCGCTCGGCGTGGGCTTTTTGGCGTACATTTCGCAGGCGTTCGGCAAGGGAGACGGGGAGAACGCCCGCCGCGCCTCTGCCCAGTCCGTGCTCGCCGTGCTCGTCTCGGGCGTCGCCTTCACCGTTCTCGCAACGGGGCTGAGCCCTTTCGTGCCCGTCTGGATGCAGGTGGATCCCCAGATACGTTCGGCGGCTTCGGGATATTTTCTGATACTCTACTCCACAATGCTCTTCCGCGCGGCGAACATAATCTTCGGCACCGTTCTGCGCGCCGCAGGCGACACAAAGACGCCCATGTTCGCCGGGCTTGCGGTGAATGTGTTGAATATAATACTCAATTATTTTCTCATATATCCCACGCGCACCGCGGTGATTTTCGGCGGCGAGGTCGTTTTGCACGGCGCGGGCTGGGGCATAAACGGCGCCGCCGCGGCGAGCGCAGCCGCATACGCTCTGGGCGGGATATTGGTGACCGCCGCCCTGTACAGGCACAAGAGGATCTCCTTTAAAGGTTACAGCATAAAGCCCGACATGTCCGTTTTAAAGCCCTGCCTCAAAGTGGCTTTTCCCAACATGGTGCAGCGTTTCTTGATTTCGTTCGGATATGTGGCGTTTGCCTCCATGATAAATTCGCTGGGCGAGATTTCGTCGGCGGCGCACACCGTGGCCAACACCGTCGAGTCGGCGTTCTACATCCCCGGCTGGGGCATGCAGACGGCGGCGGCGACAATCGCCGGCAACGCATGGGGCGCGGGGGACGATAAAAAGCTGAAGTCGCTGGTCAAAACCACCACAATTGCCGAATTTGCGCTGATGGCGGTCTCGGGCGGCGCGCTCTTTTTCACCGCGCCCTATCTTGCGGGGCTGTTTTCGGGCGATTACGCGGTGCTGAGTCTGTGTTCGGCGGTTTTGAAAATGGTCGCGCTCTCGGAGCCATTCTACGGCATAGCCATAGTCCTCGAGGGGGTAATACAGGGCGTGGGCAACACAAAAACGCCATTTGTCTTCAATGTTCTGGGCATGTGGGGGATAAGGATAGCCGGCACGTTCGTGTTCGTCAGGCTTTTAAGCTACGGGCTTATCTCGGCTTGGGGCTGCATGATAGCCCACAATATATTCCTTTTTATAAGCTTCACGGCAGTATTTCTTTCGGGAAAATGGAGACCCAAAAGCCGCCTCTTGCAGTAGGAAGAGCAGTTTCGCTTTTGGCGGCAGAATATAAGTAACGGCGCACCCGCGGCATGGGCGCGCCTTTTTTTATGCGACTTATACGGGCGGCAGAACCGCCTTGAATAAAGTTTTATTTTTTGGCACGCCCGCAGAGAGCCCGCGCGCGCCCGTTTTCCGCACGGGCGCGCGCGGGCGCGTTTATACCCCCTGCGGCAAGGTTTTCGAAAACCCCCGCTTAAATATTTAACATTTTTTGAAAAATATTTACAATACCGCTTGACATCTTTCGAAAATGTGATATAATAATTTTCGAAAACAAGCGAAAATAATTTCAGGAACAAAAATAATAAAACAAAAATAAAGGCATTTTTGGAGGAAAAAATGAAAAAGAAACTACTGTGGGCAGTATTTTGCGTACTGTTCTCAATGTTGTTTGTTTTTGCCGCGTGCGCACCCGCGAATACGGGCGACGACGGCGGAAACGGCGGCGAACAGCAGACGGGGGACGAGTATACTCTCGAGATCCCCGACGGCTACAGGCAGCTCACTATCTACTGGAACCGCAGCTCCGGGGATTACAGCGACTGCGACGTCTGGATGTGGTATGACAACGCCGACGCCGTGGCTCTTCTGTTCCACGAGTGCGAGTACGGCGGCAAGGTAATTCTCAACGTGCCCGAAGAGACGGCAAAGGTCGGGTTCATAATAAGGACCAATTGCTCTGCGCCGGGCGTTGCGGCATGGGACGGGGTCGTAAAGGACGGCACCGACGCCGACAGATGGGTGACGCTGCGCGGGAAGAGCACGGTCATATACACCAAATCGGGCGACGGCAGCTCCTACGAGAGCGAGGACGGCGGCAAGACCCTGCAGCTCGTGCGCTACATAGCCCTTGCGGATATCACCGATTTAAGGCACATACAGGTCACCATGAGCGACCCCAAGATACTCGTGAACAAGCTTGAAAACGTGCGCATACTCGACGCGGACGGCAAGGAGCTGGAGTATGCGGGTATCACAAACAAAAACGTGATAGTGACCAAGCAGGATATAGATATTTCCCGGCCCTACACTCTCAACATAGACGGCTACGATCCCGCGGGCATAGTTCCCTCTACATATTATTCGAGCGAGGAATTCGAAAGCCAGTACACCTATAACGGCGAGTTGGGCGTAGATATAGGCGCGGATAAGGTCACCTTCCGTCTCTGGGCTCCCACTGCGAGCAAGGTCCTTCTCAATATCTACGGCGACGGAGAATGGGGCGAGAGCAAAACGCACTTCCCTCTCGTCAAGGGTGAAAAGGGCGTATGGAGCTACGAGGGCGACCGCTTCGACGCAAACAACAAGGAAAAATTTGTAGGCAAATATTATACCTACACCGTTACGACCTCGATGGGCGCGCAGGAGGCGGTAGACCCCTATGCGCGTTCGGCGGGCATGAACGGCAGGCGCGGTATGATACTCGATCTCGATACGACCGACCCCGATGGCTGGACGAACGAGAATTTCACCGAATATGCGGGCGGCTACGAGGTAAACAACTACACCGACGCCAACATTTGGGAAATACATATACGCGACTTCTCAAATAAAATAAGCGGACTTTCGGAAGCTGAGCGCGGCAAGTATCTCGCGTTCACCAAGACGGGTCTTAAAAATGCTGCGGGCAAGCCCGTGGGCATAGATTATCTGAAGGAGCTGGGCATAACCCACGTTCACCTTCTGCCCTCGTACGACTATGCTTCCGTGGACGAATCCGATCCCGACGCGGCGTTCAACTGGGGCTATGATCCTCAGAACTACAACGTGCCCGAGGGCAGCTATTCTTCAAACCCCTCCAACGGCGCGGTGAGAGTAAACGAATACAAACAGATGGTGCAGGCCCTGCACAACGCGGGCATAGGCGTTATAATGGACGTCGTTTACAACCACACGTTCTCGGCGGACTCCAACTTTACGAAGATAGTTCCCAATTATTATTACAGATACAATAACGGCGTGCTTTCCAACGGCTCGGGCTGCGGCAACGAAACAGCCTCCGAGCGTTCGATGGTCAAAAAATTCATAGTCGACTCGGTGAACTACTGGCTTGACGAGTACAACCTCGACGGCTTCCGCTTCGACCTCATGGGTCTGCACGACATAGAGACAATGAAAGAGGTTGAGAGCACCGTCCATGCGAAGAACCCCCACGCTCTCATCTACGGCGAGGGCTGGACGGGCGGCACTTCCACCCTTCCGGGCGAGGAGCAGGCCAAGCTCGACAACATAGGCAAGCTCAACGGCAGCAATAAAAACGGCGTGGCAATGTTCAACGACGTTATCCGCGACGGAATAAAGGGCTCGGTGTTCGATATCAACGACGCGGGCTATGCAACGGGCGCAAAAGCCGACTACCTCGGCAGAGTGCTCTTCGGCGTACAGGGCGGCTTTGCAAATGCGGCGTTCAGCGGCCACAGCGCAAGCTGGAGCTCGGCAAGCCCCACGAACGTTATAAACTATTGCTCCGCGCACGACAACAACACCCTTTGGGACAGGATATGCCACGTTGACGGCACCGACGCCTCAACTCTCGAAACGAGGCTTGCAAAGAACAGGCTGTCCGCGGCTATAATTCAAACCTCATTGGGCGTTCCGTTCATGCAGGCGGGCGAGGAAATGCTCCGCGCCAAGATAAACGAGGACGGCAGCTACAACGAAAACAGCTACAACGCTTCCGACGAAGTCAACAACCTTAAGTGGGATCTTCTCACCGAAAATTCAAACGAATATCAGATGATGCAGTACTACAAGGGGCTTATAGCCTTCCGCAAATCCTGCCCTACGCTGCGCCTTGCCGAAATCACGGCAACAACCTGCAAGATAGTGCAAAAGGACGGCGCGTTCGTGGCGTTCACGATCGAAAGCGGCAGCGAAAAGGTGCTTATTGTCTACAACGCGGGCACAACGGCGCACAGCCTCAACCTCACGGGCAATTGGGATCTTTATATCAACGGCACACAGGCCGGCGCGACTGCAATACAGAGCGGTTTATCGGGCGCACAACAAATAACCCCCATAAGCTGCTACGTATATAAGCAGGCGTAAACCGGAAACCCCGCGGCTTATCCCCCCTCAAAAGCCGCGGGAAGAGTGCGCCTTTGCGGCTGAACGAAGCTTAAAAACAGAATATAGGTTTATTATAAATGCGCAGACGCGGTCTGCGCAGGCGGAGCCTCGGCTCCGCGACAACTAAGGCAATTTGGGTAAGGGCGACCGGAACACGCCCTTACCCCGCAAAAATTTATAAATTTTTTGGAGGCAAAAATGAAGGCAAAAAAATTACTGGCGCTCCTGCTTACGGGCGCCATGGCGGCAGCGCTTGGCACGTTTGCCATAGCCTGCAACAACGGAGGCGGCGGTGAACCCGGCGGCGAAGGCGGAGGCGGCGGCACCGGCGGTGGCGGCGGTGGCGGCAATGTCGACTACACCCTTGATGAAACCGAATACTATCTTGTCGGCACCGGCGCGGGCGATTTGAAGCAAAACGCATGGTCCAATACCAACCACATTCTCAAGCTTGTAAGGGACGAGGAAGCGGACCACAACGTGTTTACTATCACAATAAGCATGTATGCGGACGACGCGTTCCAGATTATCCACGACGACAGCTGGGACGGTCAGATGGGCATCTCCTTCATGCAGGGAGTCGTTGAAGAGGGCGACCAGCAGGTTGTTAAGGACGCCGACGAAAATGTAATTTTCTATGGCGGCGGCGATTATAAATCGGATATCACCCTTTCCAAGGGCTATGACGCACAGTACACATTCTCTCTTCACACCTTCCCCGACGGCGAACAGGACGCATACATAACATATGTAAAAGGCGACGAATTAAAGGCTCTTTCGGATATGTACGTAGTCGGCGATTTCAACGACTTCGGGTTCAACCAGAAGGTATTTGACAAATCGAACATGACAAAGAACGGCGACATATGGCGTTATTCCCTTGAAGTTACCGAGGACGACCTCAAATATGACGAAACCGGCGCAGCCGGCAGCGAATATACCATGATAGGCGTTATGAACAACGTTGAGGACGATAACGGCATAAAAGCGGTTTATACCTCCAAGGACTTCAAAACGGCTCTCCATGGAGACGACGAATATAACCTTGTTCCCGCCGGCATATACACCATAACCTATAACGGCGCAGATAATTCCGTAACCATAAAAGCGGGTGCAAACGACATCTACTTTATCGGCTCCATGAACGGTTGGAACACCGACATGGGCGACGAATGGAAACTCACCGAGGACCTTGCAACGGGCATTTGGTCGGGCTATCTCACCATAACGGAAGACGACTATGCCGTTGAGGACGAAGTTCAGCGCGACTATGCAACGGTTAAGCTGTACAACAAGCTCGGCGGCGAGTCCGACACATGGCTTTCCCCCGACGGCAACAATATTTCCCTCACCGCGGGCGAATATTACTTCACCTACAATCCGGAAACAAAAGAAGTTAAGCATGAAAAGTGCGAATACTATGTATATGGCACATTTGTTGACGGCGACAAACATATCCAGAACTTTGTAATAGTCAAAGACCTCACTCCTGTCATGACGGAGTCCGACGGCAAATACGTTGCAACCGTCAACGTAATCGACGTTTCAAAAGTTGTCGACGGCACCAACAACTACGACTGGCTTGCTTCCGAGGGTGACAACGCCATATTTGCAATAAAGGTAGCTTACGGTACTGTTCTCGGCGGACGTAAAGCTGACTACGGCATCGGCGACAACGGCGGCAACTACTTCTTCCATGCGGCAGGCGAATACTCCGTAACTTTCGACCCCGCAACAAAGGCAATAACCGTTGCCGAAGTAGTGCACGAAGTAACGGTAACTTTCAACCTCAACTACGCGGAGGCGGCAGAACCCGAGGTTAAGACCATTAATCAGGGCACAACCGTGACCGCACCCGAAGAACCCGAGCGCGCGGACTACACCTTCTACGGCTGGTATACCGAAGTGGAGTGCGAAAACAAGTTTGACTTTACTAAACCCGTAAACGCAAACACCGAGCTCTATGCCCGCTGGGTTGCAAACTCCGATATCCCCACCGGCACAAAGGTGACCTTTAACTATAACGACGGCACAACCTCCGATAAGGAAGTAGATATCGACGAAAAGGGTCTTGTCGCTCCCGAAGCTGCCGAACGCGACGGATATTACTTCCTCGGCTGGTACACGGCTCAAAGCAACGGCGAGCCTGTAAACTTTGACGAGCTTGTAACCGAAGATAAGACCGTTTACGCTCATTGGCGCGCAATAGATACTCACAACTATCACATTTTAGGAGAATTAAAGAATTATCCTACTGTAACATGGCAACTTGAAAATGATAAAACGCCGCTCAGCCATTCGGAATCTCACCCTACCGAAAACATGTTCACTATTTCTTTAAGACTGATTGTGGGTGATAAATTCAAAATTCTTGGCACAACAACAAGCTGGAATGATTTTAAATTCAGTGCATGGGCTATAGATTCAAGCTGTGGCAACGAACTTGTATATGATGAGCCCGGTAATGACGGTGGAAACATAAAAGTTGCGGTGAGCGGAGATTACGTTCTCTATGCAAGTGCAGACACATGGAAGCTCACCTGGACGGTTGAACCCTTTGCAAATCCCAACGATATGTACTTTGTATACGGCGAAGATGAAACAAAGATGGCTGCGGGTACGGACGCGTGGACGGGATATATAACCGTTGACGGCACAAAGCCCTTAAAGCTCATCGATAAGTACGACGGCAACAAGGAATATAACGTAGGCGACGGCAACCTTCCCGCAGGCGACTACTTTGTTAAGTTCAACGTAGAGGACAGCAGCGTTCAATACGAAAAGCTTGCATATTATATCGTAGGCACGCTGGTTATAAACGACAAAGCCGTAAGCTTCTCCATAGCGGAAGGCTCTCCCAAACTTACGGGCGACGGCAACGTGCTGACGGTTGACATTACTGTTACCGACATATCCAAAAATGCCGATTACAGCTGGCTTGCCGGCGATATCGAGAAAAACAAACTTACGGCAGGAACCATATTTGCAATAAAGGTCGGCTACGGCTCCGTTCTGGGCGGCGTTAAAGACTGGTATAGCAGCTACACGAAGAACAACGTTGTGGATAACGGTTCCAAGGGCGATAATCTCTGCTTCCACACCGCTGGCGAGTACACCGTAACGTTTGACACGTCAACAAATACAATAACCGTAACACAAAAGACCGCGTAACTTTATAAAATTTCTCTCCTTATAAAATAAAGTTTAAACGCAGTGGCAGGCGGCGCGGGAATTTATTTCCCGCGCCGCAAATAATTTAAATACTTGCCCCGCCCCATGGCTTCTTCCCCCTTGGGGGGGAAGCTCCCGCGTAGCGGGTGATGGGAGGGGCAACCCCCCCCAACCCTTGGCGCCCTTCGCTTGCGAGGGGAGCTGTCGAGCAAAGCGAGACTGAGGGGAGCACAACCACAATCAAAAACTCTGCTCCCACCCGTCACTTCGTGCCACCCTCCCCCGTCGGCGACGGAAGAGGGCAAGGGAAAGCGGGTCGGCGACGGAAGAGGGCACGGGAAAGCATAAATGCATATCCAACCTTAAATCAAGGTCAATAAAAATGGCAGACGAAAGTAAAATATCCGAACACGCAAAAGAATTAAGAAAAGAAATGACTCCCGAAGAGCGCAAGCTGTGGTACAAGTTTTTAAAAGCCCAACCTTGGCATATAAGGCGTCAGGTGGTATTCGGGAATTATATAGCAGATTTTTATTGTGCAAAACACAAGACAATAATCGAGGTGGACGGCGGTCAGCATTATGAAGATCGCGGGAAAGAGTATGATAAAGTTCGTGATGAATATTTTGCTTCGATTGGTATAAAAGTCTTGCGGTACACTAATTTGCAGGTCAATCAGCATTTTCGGGAAACGTGCGAGGATATTTATAACCATTTTGAGGGATAGTGCGGTAACGCCGCTCCCCAACCTTGGCGGAGAAAGCTGCCGAACGACCCCCCTCAACCTTGGCTTCTTCCCCCTTGGGGGGACGCGCGCGGAGTTCTCAAAACAGCACAGTGCGCTGTTTTGCCGCGCGAGATGAGTGCGCGCATAGTGCAAGGCGCGCACGGTGACCGAACACGTTGTTGTCCTTACAACGTGTGAGACAGCTGTCGAGCAAAGCGAGACTGAGGGGAGCATAACAACAATCTAAAGCACTGCTCCCACCCGTCACTTCGTGACACCCTCCCCCGTCGGCGACGGAAGAGGGCACGGGAAAGTAGGCACTCACGCCCCACACCCTTGGCGGAGAAAGCTGCCGAACGCCCCTCCTCAACCTTGGCGCCCTTCGCTTGCGAGGGGAGCTGTCGAGCAAAGCGAGACTGAGGGGAGCATAACAACAAGCCAAACCCCTAACTCCCACCCGACGACTACGTCGCCACCCTCCCCCGTCGGCGACGGAAGAGGGCACGGGAAAGCGGGCGACATTCGCCCGTCGGCGGCGGCAGAGCCGCCCAAACTCACGAAAAAGCGCAGGCACGGCTTGCCGAGCTTTTTGTGAACACATATAAAAATAATTAACGGTGCAAGCAAAACCACGCTTTTTGCACCTTATTATAGAATTTTTTATAATGCGGTGTGCAAAGCGTCGCTAACGCTCGCGTGCGCAGCACAACTCAATTTGCGCATACCTGCGCCTGAGCGGTGGGAATTTGCGCCATTATATAATATGTGCGCCCTTAAAAATGGCGCAAAGGGCGGCAGAGCCGCCCAAACTCACGAAAAATTTGAGTGCGCGCAACCGCACGAAAATTTTTGTGAACAAAGACATCCTATGCGTAATTTTGTATTCGATCTATACGGCACCCTCGTGGATATTTCCACCGACGAGTATTCGCAAAAATTCTGGAAACGCTTCACGGACTACGCCGCCGAAAAATTCGGCGCGGGCGAGGGTCTGAAGCGGGAATACGACGCGCTTTTGGGCGCATACGGGGGCTTTGACGAGCCCGATATATGCGCGGTATTAAAACTTGCAATAGAGAGAAGCGGGGGCGCAATGACGGTGCGGCAATCGCGCGAAGCCGCGGAAATGTTCCGCGCACTGTCTACCCGCCGCCTTAAGCTATACAGGGGCGCGGCGGAGCTTTTGAAAACGCTCGGCATGCACGGCGCGCGGCTGTTCATTTTGTCGAACGCACAGGCGGCCTTTACCCTGCCCGAGCTTGAAAAACTAAACATACTTCAATATTTTTACGGCGTGGAGCTCTCCTCGCAGTTCGGCGAAAAAAAGCCCTCGCCATCGTTTTTTAAGTATCTCATTTCAAAATACTCACTTAACGTCGCCCGGACAATTTATATTGGCAACGACATTTCTACGGATATAATTCCCGCCGGAGCGCTGAAAATGAAAACGGCGTATATCAACTCCGGCATATCCCCGCTTACCGACAGCCTGAAGCGCGGAGCCGCCGTCGCAGACTTTGCGACAGACAGCTTCGGCGAACTTAGCAAATATCTGATTGGGGAGGTACTATGACAAAATCGGGATTCACGCCGGGCGTAACCTGCACGAAAAACAGCGCTACGTTCTGCGTTTTTGCACCCTATGCGCACACGGTCAGTCTGCAGCTCTATGCTTCGGACATGGCGGCAAACTGGTCGATAAAAAAATCGCTCTCGCCCACGGGCGACGGGCTTTTTGCCTGCGTTCTGCGCGGCAATCTCGGCGGGCTTTATTATACCTATCTCGTCGACGGCGTCGAAACGATCGATCCCTACGCGCTATCGGGCGGGGCAAACTCAAGGCGCGGCTACATACTTTCGGACGGCGCGGCAGACCCCGAGGGCTGGGAGAACGACAGCTTTACGCCGCAGGCTCCCGTAATATGGGAGGTGCACGTGCGCGATTTTTCCTCGGACGAGTGGCTGGCTCTTCCCGACGCAGGCAAATTCACCGCGTTCAGGGAGGGAGTTTCCACCCCCGACGGCAAGCCCGCGCTCATAGATTATCTGAAGTACCTCGGGATAACGTACGTGCAACTCATGCCCGTAGCCGACTACGGCAGCGTGGACGAGCTGAAGGGCGGCTATAACTGGGGCTACGACCCCGTATGCTATTTTATGCCCGAGGGCAGCTACTCCTCCGACCCGCACAACGGCGCGGCGAGGGTGAGGGAGCTTAAAACGCTTGTCAAAAACCTGCATGCCGCGGGCATAGGCGTTATTCTCGACGTCGTTTTCAACCACACCTACACAAAAGAGGGCAACCCCCTCGATATCTGCGCGCCCGACTACTACTACAGGATGCGCGGCAAGCGTCCGGCAAACGGCTCGGGCTGCGGCAACGAAACGCGCAGCGAGAGCGAAATGTTCAGGAAGCTCATTATAGACTGCGTGTGCCATTACGTAAAAGAGTATCACGTGGACGGCTTCCGCTTCGACCTCATGGGGCTGCACGACGTCGAAACGATGAACTGCGTGCGGCGCGCTCTCGACAATATCTATCCCGACGGCAGCGGCAAAAAAATATTGCTCTACGGCGAGCCGTGGTATGCCGAGCCGCCCGACAGGGTGGAGGGAGCCGACAAGGCGCACTTCTTCAAGCTCGACGAGCGCGTGGGAATGTTCAACGATTCCGCGCGCAACGGCATACGCGGGACGCATTATGTAAACGCAACGGGCGGCTATGTGCAGGGAATGACCGAATGTCTCGAGGAGGCTATGAGCGGCATTTCGGGCGGAAATTCAAAAAACCCCGAATATATGCGCGTTAAATCGCCCGTCCAGCAGGTGCTCTACACCGCCTGCCACGACGACTATACTCTCTACGACCAGATCTGCCTTACCTCGGACGCGGGGCAGGACAGGCGCGCCATGCACAGAATGGCGGACTTTATGGTTTTTTCGGGCTTGGGCATCCCGTTTATGCTTGCCGGTCAGGAATTTTACCGCACCAAGGGCGGCGACGGCAACTCATACAGATCGGGAGACGCCGTGAACAAGCTCGACTGGAGGCGCATGTCCGCCGAGTGGGACGGGGTGAATTACTATAAGGGGCTGATAGAGCTCAGAAAAAGCAACCCCGTTTTCAATAATTTAGCCGAGTCCCGCAAGTATTTCAGGCGGCTCCCCGCGCCCGCGGGCGTGGCGGCGTATATGGTGGGGGATATAGTCTACGGCGTGAACGCCACCGAAAACGACGCCGTCATAGCGTTGGACGGCGCGTCCGTTTCGCAGGTGTGCGACATAGACAGGGCGGGAACGCAGCCCTTTGCCGAGTTTTGCGGGAATATAAAAATAAAAGCCCGCAATGTGTTTGCGGGATATGTAAAGCAATAAAAAAGACGGCGATGGAACGCCGTCCGCACATTTTAAGTTGTTTGTTTTATGGAGCCGCGCTCTATGAGCTGGCAGGGCAGATATACGTTCTGGGACATTCTGCCGTCCAGCATTTCCCTTATCTGCCGGAAGGCATGCTCGCCCATGCTGGCGTAGTCCTGCTTCATCGTGGTAAGGTTGTACGGCGTGAACTTCAGGATACTCAGATCGTCAAAGCCCATCACCGATATGTCGTCGGGCACCTTTTTGCCGAGTGCGGCAAACCCGTCGATGAGCCCCGTGGCCATAATGTCGGAGCAACTTATGACGGCGGTCACGTCGGTCGCGCAGAAGAACGCGGCGGCTTTTTCGCCCGCCTCCCGCGTGAAATCTCCGTAATACACATATTCGTTTTTAAAATCCTGCCCCGCCTGCGCAAGCCCCAAAATGTAGCCTGCAAGCCGTTCGGCGGAAACGAGCGAATCCTTTTCGCCCATCAAAAAGCCTATTTTGGCGTGCCCGTGCCTTTGCAAATGCCGCATGGCGGTAATTATCGCGGCGGTATTCTCGCTGGACACGGAGGATATGAGCGGGCAGTTTGAAACGCGGTTGTCAAGCAGAACGAGAGGCAGCGAGGTTTTTCTGAGCTGGCGGTAAATGGGGCTTCTGAAGTTCATTCCCATAATGAACGCCGCGCAGAAGTTGTTCTGGCGTAGATAGCTCTCCAGCGCGAAGTCGTCCGGCTTAGAGGATACGGTGTCGATTATCACCTCGTATCCGCTGCGCACGGCAACATCGGTAAAGGATGAAACTATCTGCGTGAATACGTGGTTGCGGATATCGGTATCCACCCTTTCATACATTACGCAGATGCGGCGCGAGTCCTTATTTTTCGATTTCATCGGATATCCTATGCTTTCGGCGTACCTACGCACGGTGGCTTTGGTTTCATCGGCAATATCGGTCGCGTCGTTGAGAGCTTTGGATACGGTGCTTATCGAAATATTCAGAGCTTCGGCGATTTCTTTTATTGTCATAAAATTTCTCCGATTAGATCTTTAACACCAATTATAATAAATATTTTCTATATTATATTTATATAACGCTTGTCCGTCAAGCTATTTTACGAAAAATCGGAGTGAAAACAATTTACAATTTCTGAAAATTTTTATTATTTTATATATTTTTTCTCTTGACATTTGCGAAAAATATGATATAATATTTTCGAAAACAAAGTAATAAATTTTCGAATACACGGTTTTAAATATTGAAGTTATGGAAAAAGACAGGAATTACGGCTTACTGATGCCGATCTCGTGCCTGCCCTCCGGGGAGGGAATAGGCACGCTCGGGGCGGAGGCTTACCGCTTTGTTGATTTCCTGTCGGACTCCGGCGGAACAATATGGCAGGTATTGCCCTTAAACCCCACAAACTACGGGGACAGTCCCTATTCGTCATGCTGCGCAACGGCGTTGAATTATTATTTTATCGATCTGGCGCAGCTCGTGGAGGAGGGGCTTCTCGGGCGCGACGAGGTGGACGGCGCCTATTTGGGAAACGACAAGCGCAGGGTGGACTACGGCGCGCAGTTTACCAACAAGGTGCAGCTTTTGAGAAAGGCGTTCGGGAGGTTTCGCCGCGACGGGGAATTTGAGGAATTTCTTAAGAAGGGCGAATATGCCGAGTTTGCCTTATTTATGGCGCTCAAATGCAGGTTCGGACACAAGCCGTTCACCGAGTGGGACGGGGAGTACAGAAAATACGACTGCGAAAAGATAAAAGAGTTCATCCGTGTAAACGCCTTTGAGTTTGAGTTTTGGCAGTTTACACAATATATTTTTCTCCATCAGTGGAACGCCCTTAAGGCCTACGCACACAGCCGCGGCATAAAGATCATGGGAGACATCCCTCTCTATGTTGCATACGACAGCCTCGAAGTATGGAAATACGGAGACGAGCTTTTCAAGCTCGACGGCGAACGTCGGCTGAAGTGCGTAGCCGGCGTTCCGCCCGACGCGTTTACCGACGACGGGCAGCTGTGGGGCAATCCCGTTTACGACTGGGAGAAGATGAGGGAGAACGGCTATTGCTGGTGGAACAAGCGCATAAGCTTTTGCCTCGGGCTGTTCGACATTCTCAGGATAGACCACTTCCGCGGCTTTGACAGATATTACGAGGTGCCCGTCGGCGAAAAGACGGCTAAAAACGGTCACTGGTGCGACGGACCCAAAGAGGAGCTGTTTAAGGATAAGCTCGGCTTCAGCATAGTGGCGGAGGATCTCGGCGTCATAGACGACGGCGTGCGGCGGCTTATGAAGAACGTCGGCTATCCGGGAATGAAAATTTTAGAATTTGCCTTTGACGGCACGCCCGACAACGAGCACAAGCCCTCGAACTATACCGAAAATTACGTTTGCTACACGGGCACGCACGACAATATGCCCCTTAGGCAGTACATAGACGATCTGAGCGAGCGGTCGCTTGAAATATATAAGAAAGATCTTAAAGAGGAATGTAAGCGGCTCGGCTTCGACGCCGACGTCACCTCGGCCGAGACGATGTGCCAAAGCATAATAGAGCTTGCATTCAGATCGGTAGCGGGAACGGCTATCATTCCATATTGGGATCTTCTGGCGCTCGGCGGCGAGGCAAGGATAAATTTGCCCTCCACCGTGTCCGAAAAAAACTGGTCGTACCGCTTTGAAAAAGGGGACTTTACCCCCCGGACGCAGCGTTTGCTGGCGGAGCTTGCCGAAGTAAGCGGCAGGGCCCGTGAGAGCCGAAGGTAAAGCTGAAAATTGCATACACGCCTTTGTTTTTGTTCCAAAAACAAAGGGGGCAGCCCTGACGGTCTGCCCCAATAAAAACATTTAACAGAAAAGAAAACAAAAGCGGCGCGAACTTGCGCAGAATGACAAGGAAAGTAGTTGCTCCCACCCGCCCTTACAGGGCACCCTCCCCCGTCGGCGACGGAAGAGGGCAAGGGAGTGGTGCGGCGACACGCCGTGTGAGACAACTGCCGAACGCCACCCCAACCTTGGCGCCCTTCGCTTGCGAGGGGAGCTGTCGAGTGAAACGAGACTGAGGGGAGGGGCAATAACAAACCAAAGTTCTGCTCCCACCCGTCACTTCGTGACACCCTCCCCCGTCGGCGACGGAAGATGGCAAGGGAGTGGTGTAATTCTTTAAATAATAAACGTTGCAAGCAGGGTTTCCCTGCGCAGCAAGCCACAATTTGCGCATACCTGCGCCTCGGCGGGGTGAATGCCTGCGATTATATAATTGTGGGCCCTTAATAAATCGCAGGCAGAGGACGAGCAGTCCTCAGATCACAAAATTCGCAGGCACGGCCTGCCGAGAATTTTGTGAAATAGTAAAAAATTTTAGCACATGAGTGCGATTTTATAAAATTTTGGAGGAAAAAATGAAAAAACGTATTATCTCTCTACTTGCATGCGGCGCAATAGCCGCAGGAACCGTGATGGGGCTTTCGGCTTGCGGAGGCGGCGAAGACAAAATGATTGTGTGGGGACCTGCCACGCAACAAGCCGTTTTACAGCAAATGGTTGACGAGTTCCTTGCACAGAATCCCGATATAACAATACCTATCGAACTTGGCATAGTCGGCGAAGGCGACGCATATTCAAAGCTTTCGCAGGACGTAGAGGCGGGCGCCGACGTGTATGCCTATGCAAACGACCAGCTTGTACAGCTCCGCTCCATAGGCGCGCTTGCAAAGGTTCCCGACGCGGCGGTAACCTCGATGAAGCAGACCGACGACGCCGGCGCGGTTGAATCGGGCAAAATAGGGGATGCCTACTACGGCTATCCCTACGCTGCGGACAACGGCTTCTTTATGTACTACAACACCGACATAGTTCCCGCAGGCACCAAAATAGAGGATATGACCCTCAACGATATTCTCGACGCGTGCGCAGAAAAGAGTCTGTACTTCATTTACCAGATGAAAACCGGCTGGTATGCAGGCTCGTTCATCTACGGCGCGGGCGGCACCTACGAAGTTACATGGAACGGCGCGGAACCTGCTGAAAACGGCATTGCCTGCGATTTCGACACCAAAAAGGCAGTGGCGGCAGACGGAACGGAAAGCGAATACACCGCAGGCGTTATAGGCGCGCAGATGCACTATGATCTGGGCAAGCACGACGCCCTTGTTGACGGCGACGACACCGTTATAAGCGAGTATGTCACAAACAACAAAATGGGCGTTGCCATAACCGGAACGTGGAACGGCAAACTCATCTCCGAAAATCTCGGCGATAAATACGCGGCAACCATACTGCCCGACTACGTGAGCAGCCTCGATCAAAAAACATATCACTGGTATACCTTTGCGGGCTACAAGCTCTACGGCGTAAACTCCTATTCCAAGCACCCCGAGGAAGCTCACAAACTGGCGCAGTTCCTTTCCAGCCAGGCTATGCAGGAAAAGAGATTCGACGCGGTTGAAATAGGTCCTTCCAACAAGACCGTTGCCGCAATGGATAAGGTTAAAAACAACGTTGCCATAGGCGCAATATCGAAGCAGTTCGAGCACAACTACGTAATACAGAAGTCCATGCCTTCCACATATTGGTCCGCAATGGAAGCTTACGGCACCAAAGTTATAGAGTGGACCAAAGCCGACACGGCTCCCACCACGCAGGATATAACCAGCCGTGTAGCTAAACTCGTGCAGGAACTCAAGGGACAAACAACTTCCCAATCGTAACGAAAAACGCAATAACCGTACAATTGGGGCAAAGCACGCTTTGCCCCAAATTCGGTAATTACAGGTGATTTATGACTGAAAGAATTCCCGAGCTGGAATATTTGAAAATGACCGCACTCCAAAAATTCGGCTATAATTTCGTGTGGTTTTTCAATAATATCCCAAATAAATTCAAGCGCTTTTTTACCGCCGTAATTCCGGCATTGTTTTTAAGGCTGTGGTACACGCTCAAGGGCTGGTTTTCGGTTATATCCAACGCTGCAAAATACGGCGACTGGAAGACAAGAACGTCCTTTGTTGTAATGGGCTTTTCGCACCTTGCGCGCAAACAGATAATGCGGGGGCTTATCTATTTTGTGTTTGAGGTGCTGTTCGTGCTGTACATGGTATTTTTCGGCGCCGGACAACTTGCAATGTTCGGCACGCTCGGCACGCACGAAAGGGGAAGTTACATCGACCCCGTGACGGGAATCGAAAAATATACCGCGGGAGACAACAGCCTCCTTATTCTGATATACAGCATTTTAACGCTCTTTATAATAGTTTCTTTTGTATATCTTTGGTATTACAACTTAAAAACGGGCTACGCTGCGCAGGAGATAGAGGAAGCGCGCAAAAAATTGCCCACCGCAAGGGACGACATATCCTCCCTTGCCGACGAACAGTATCACAAAACGCTGCTGTCCGTTCCTCTTCTGGGGCTTACAATATTCACCATATTCCCCATTATATTTATGATATTCGTGGCGTTTACCAACTACGACGTAAACCACAATCCGCCCACAACGCTGTTCACATGGATAGGCTGGGATAACTTTGCAAAGCTTTTCGGCGGCGGCGCAGTCGGCGCGGCTAACAACTTCGGCAAGGTTTTCCTCGATATCCTTATCTGGACGGTAATCTGGGCGTTCTTTGCCACGTTCTCCAACTATATTCTCGGAATGATAGTTGCGCTTATCATAAATAAAAAGGGCATACGCCTCAAAAAGCTGTGGAGGACGATACTCATTTTAACCATAGCCGTTCCGCAGTTCATAAGCCTTTTGCTTATGTCCCAGATGCTCAGCGACACGGGCTTTGTAAACACCATGCTGCAGGAGTGGGGCATAACTTCGGGACCGATTCCGTTTTTATCGGACGGCACCGTTGCAAAGGTCACCATAATCGTGGTAAATATGTGGGTCGGCATACCCTATACAATGCTTATGTGCACGGGCATTCTTATGAATATCCCCGAGGATCTGTACGAGTCGGCTAAAATCGACGGCGCCGGTCCCGTAAAGGCGTATATGAAAATAACCTTGCCCTACGTTCTGCACGTAACCACGCCCTATCTCATAACCCAGTTTATAGGCAATCTCAACAACTTCAACGTCATCTTCCTGCTGACGGGCGGCGCGCCCCTTCTTTCGTCAGGCGCTGCAGGCGGCGCGGGACAGACCGACTTGCTCATAACCTGGCTCTACAAGATGATAATGAACGAAAAGTTATACGGCGTTGCTTCGGTTATAAGTATTATGATGTTCATTATAACCGCGGCAATATCCCTTGTGGTATACAACCGTTCAAAGGCTGTTAAAAACGAGGAGGACTTCATGTAATGGCAAAGAAATTACGCAGCAAAAAGGGAGCCGAAAGGCTTTCAAACTCAATAATCTACGTTATTTTGGTTATCATAAGCTTTATCTGGCTCGTGCCGTTCGCATATATGCTTATGCAGTCCTTCCGCGGCGAAATGGGTCTTGCCACAAGCAGTTTCTTCCCCCGCAAATGGACTTTTGACAACTATATAAAGCTTTTCACCGAAACAAAGCCCTTCAACTTTTTAAAGTGGTACGGCACAACGCTTATAATTGCCGTTGTTGTCACGGTTATCCAAACGGTAATAGTTCTCGTAACCAGCTACGCGCTTTCCCGCCTGCGCTTTAAAATGCGCAAGCCACTAATGAACCTTATGCTCGTTTTGGGAATGTTCCCCGGCTTTATGTCCATGACGGCGCTGTATTTCCTCTTAAAGCTGTTGAACCTCACGCAGAATTTCGGCATAGTCGGGCTCATTCTCGTCTATGTGGGCAGTTCGTGCATGGGATACTATATCTGCAAGGGCTTTTTCGATACCATTCCCCGTTCGCTGGACGAGGCGGCAAGGATAGACGGCGCAAGCCGCCGCACGGTTTTCTTCAAGATCATATTGCCCCTTGCAAAGCCCATCATAATCTATACCGTTTTAACGTCATTTTTGGCGCCGTGGGGGGAATATATGTTCGCTTCCCTCATAACTCTCGGCAACCAGAACAACTGGAACGTTGCCGTGGGCTTAAAGGAAATGTTGCAGCGCGAAACGGCGGCCGAATATTTCACGCGCTTCTGCGCGGCGGCGGTAATCGTCTCCATAGTTCCCACAGGGCTTTTCTTCCTGTTGCAGCGCTACTATGTGGAGGGAGTGACGGGCGGCTCCGTAAAGGGTTAAAATGAAAAACAAATTACTGTATATTTTGTGCATATTATGCGCCGCCATGCTTGCGGCTGTTCCGCTCGGGGGGTGCGCCGAAAGCCCGTCAGGGGCGGCGGAGCTCGACCTGCTCGCCGAAAACATAGTGGACGACAGCTACGACAACTACTACGAGATATTCGTATATTCCTTTTGCGACTCAAACGGCGACGGCTACGGCGATTTAGACGGCGTTACATCCAAGCTCGACTACATACGCGATATGGGCTACACGGGCATATGGCTCATGCCCATCTGCGATTCCCCCAGCTATCACGGCTATGACGTGCGGGACTACTACAAGGTAAATTCCAAGTACGGCACTTTGGAGGACTTCGGGGAGCTGACACAAGCCGCGCACGAGAGGGGGATAAAGGTAATCACCGATCTGGTGGTAAACCACACGGCCTCCTCCAACCAGTGGTTCGTAAACGCGGTGAACAGCCGCAACGGCGTGCAGGGCGCGGACGCGAAGTACAGGGATTGGTACAACTTTTCCACGACACAGCTCACGTACTACCACAAGAACGGCAACGTGTACTACGAGGGCAGGTTTGACGGCGGTATGCCCGATCTGAACCTCGACAACGAGGACGTTCGCGCGGAGATCGACAACATAATCAAATTCTGGCTGGAACAGGGCGCGGACGGCTTCCGCCTCGACGGCTGTTTTTACTACTATACCGGCAACACCGCAAAGAGCATAGAATTTTGCAAATGGATAAAGGAGACGGCTGTAAAGTACAATCCCCAAGCCTATATTGTAGGTGAAATGTGGGACGGTATGTCAACGGCAAATTTGAAAGAGTTCTATAAGAGCGGCGCGGACAGTTTCTTCTATTTCCCCGCGCACGGCGCCGACGGCAACGTCCGCAAATCGGTTGACTCGGGGCTTGCAAGCACCTATTGGAACTCAATGAACACCATGCTCTCCGTTGCCAACGGCTATATTCCGGCGCCCTTCCTCGACAATCACGACGTGGGCAGAATAGCGGGCGTAATGAGCCGCAATGAGGATAAAATAAAGTTTGCCTATGGGCTTTTGTCAATGTATAACGGCAACACGTTCACCTACTACGGCGACGAAATAGGAATGATAGGCAGCGCGTCCGACCCCGACAAGCGCGTGGGTATGCTTTGGGACAACGCAAAAACCAACTTAACAAAAACTCCCCCCGGAGCAAAAACTCCCGAATACGTTTTCGACGGAGTAAAGGAGCAGCTCGCGGACGGAAATTCCATTTTGAGCTATTATAAGCTGTGCAACAACGCGCGCAACGCCTTCCCCGCAATAATGCGCGGAACGCCCGAAAAGCTTCCAAGCGAGAGTGAAAACGTGCTTATCGTAAAAAAGACTTATAACAGCGAGTCGGTGACCATAGTAATCAATCTTGCGGCGCGCGAATTGTCGGCGGAAGCCGAGGGAACGCTGGCGCAGTCGATATGCGTTTCGGGCTCTGTAAAAAAAGAAGGGAATACGCTTCATATGCCGGGGCGTTCCATAGCTATATTAACGTAAAAGGGAGAAAACAAAATGGCAGGTTTAACTTTTAAACACATATATAAGGTTTACCCCAACGGGACCAAGGCGGTAAACGACTTTAATATGACCGTTGAGGACAAGGAATTCATAGTTTTTGTAGGTCCGTCGGGCTGCGGCAAGTCCACTACCCTCAGAATGGTTGCGGGGCTTGAGGATATAAGCGCGGGCGAGCTTACCATAGGCGACCTTGTCGTAAACGACGTCGAGCCCAAGGACAGGGACATTGCAATGGTATTCCAGAACTATGCGCTCTATCCCCATATGACCGTGTACGACAACATAGCGTTCGGTCTGCGGCTCAGAAGGGTCCCCCGCGACGAGAAGCACAGAAACGGCAAAATGACGCGTGACGAAATACACGCCAAGGTCACCGAGGCTGCGGAGATTTTGGGCATAACCGAATATCTCGGCAAAAAGCCCAAGGAGATGTCGGGCGGACAGCGTCAAAGGGTATCTTTGGGGCGCGCCATAGTCCGCGAGCCGAAGGTAATGCTTCTGGACGAGCCGCTCTCCAACCTCGACGCAAAGCTCAGGACGCAGATGCGCGCGGAAATTTCGAAACTGCACGCAAAGCTCAACACGACATTTATTTACGTCACCCACGACCAGGTGGAGGCAATGACCATGGGCACCCGCATAGTTGTCATGAAGGACGGCTATGTGCAGCAGATAGACACGCCCAAGAATTTATATAACTACCCGTGCAACAAATTCGTCGCAGGCTTTATAGGCACCCCGCAGATGAACTTTTTGACGGGCTACCTCAAAAAGCAGGGCGAGAGCGTAATAATCAACATAGACGGCTCGGACGCGGCGATAAAGGTGCCCTATGAAAAGATGTATAAGGTGCAGCCCGCATATCTGAACGGCGATAAACAGGTATGCATAGGCCTCAGGGCGGAGGACATCTCCATCGACCCCGAAAAGGTTGCCTCGGCTGCCGCGCTTATCAAGGTAAAAGTGTCGCACAAGGAGGAGCTCGGCAACCAGACGCTCATCTACGGCGACATAAGCATGGACGGCGACGGCTACACCGAAAACGGCACGCGCGTTATATTGCAGTCGGACGAAGCGGAGGTAAACAACGGCGACATTGTTGTTGCGGCGCTCAATATAGATAAAATACATCTCTTCGATATCGAAACGGAAAAATCCATACTCCCGAGGTTGCCCGAGTACAATTATCTCGATTGCAAGGTTAAAGGCGGCAAAATTCTGGTGGAGGGCGTGGAGATCGCTCTGCCTCCCGCGATAGTGTGCGCGGACGGCGAATACGAGCTGCTCATCCCCACCGACGCTGTGAAATTCTGCGGCGATATAGGCGCCGAGGTAGTCGCCAACGAGAGGGTGGACAACAAAACGCTCGTTTCCATTGCTTTGGGCAAAAAGCGGATATTTGCGGTCACCGACGGGGAAGTTCCCTGCGGAAAACTCAACATATCCTTCGATTTGAAAAAAATAACTCTCCTGCAAAACGGACAAACGGCAGTTGCCGCCATGCCCGAAACGATATGCATGGAAGGCTTTATGTTTAAGGAAAAGATAGTCGAAGAGACGTCGTCGCCGGTAGAAGCTACGCCGGCGGGTATGGACTCGCTTTTCGAAGGGCAACCCTCGGAAGAGGTTGCCGACGTGAAAACAATTAAAGCCAAAAAGGTAAAACGTATTGAGTTTTTCCTCAATATCGGCGGCGCGGTGTTTGCCGCACCCGACAATATTTCGGCGAAGCTGATTTCGGCAATGGGCGTAAAAAAGGCGTTCGGCGGCAAGCTGCGCTTTGAGTGCTCGCCCTATGACCTCAAGTTTACCAATGACGGTATTCCCGCCGAGGTGACGGGCATTGCGGACTACGGCTCCGAACGGTTTGCCGTGTGCACCGTTTGCGGGAATACGGCATACGTCCGCTGCGACGGCGATATAGAGGGCAGCGTCTGCCTTACGCCGGATATCGGCTCCCTTGCCGTAATACAGGCGGACATGGATATCCGTATAGTATAAATCACTTATATAGCTTATACAGTTCATCAATCTCCTTATTTTTTATAAATGACCGGCCGGCTGCTTGCTGTCCGGTCATTTATATATGCGGCCCGCCTTGCCGTCCCGGTCCGAAATTAGAAAAATTGTGCCCGTCCTTGTGTAAAGGACGGGCGGTTATGCTGCGTGCCCGTATCGTTTGTTAGAAATTAACAAAAAATAAAAATTATAAACTTTTTTCGGAAAAGGTATTGACAAAATACGCACGCTACTGCTATAATTTAATTGCTTAACAAGTTAAGCATTATTTTTTAAAGTTTTGGTTAACAGGTTAAGTAACAAATAATAGGAGGAATCACATGAAAAAGAAAATTTTGACAGCGTTCCTTTTTGGAGTTTTTACTGTCTGCCTGATTTTGCTTGCCGCATGCGGCGGTGGCGATAGTCAGGGCGGAAACTCCAATGGGAACAACCCCACACCGCCCGACGACGGGAAAGTTGCCGTTACATGGTACGATGCAACCGGCACCACGGACGTAAGCCAAATGTCCAAACTCAAAGAGGAGCGCGTGGAAAGAGGTACAACCTTAACCGAATATATTCCCGAAAAAGAGGGCGGCTATGAATTTATGAAATGGTATGCCACGCCTACCAAATCGGTGGAATTCGATTTTACCAAAATTATAAATGAAGATACATCGGTTTTTGCTGGTTTTACAAAGCAACAGGAAGATACGCGTGATTTTTACATAGTAGGTTCGGGTACAAGCCAGCTTATGTTTACTTCCGATTGGGGCAAAGCAACTTCTGACGAGCATAAACTTACCAAAACAGAAGGTAAAAACGAGTATACCATCACTCTCGACTTGATGAAAGACGACGTGTTCCAATTCGCTATCGATAAAGATTGGCACAACCAACGCGGATTCGGATATCTTCCCGTAACAAAACTTGAAGACGGTACGGCGGCATTTTCGGGTGAGGGCAGCCCTTATTCCGACAGCGCAAAAAAGACCAATATAAAAGTAGAAACGGCGGGCAATTACACTCTTACTTTAACAACTTATCCCGGCGACGACTACTACGATACCAAAGACCCGTACTACACCGAGGCTACCAAAGAAAGCTATAATATGGGCACTTATGACACGATAACCTGGGTGCGCAACGGAGACGTTCTGGAAACAGATGTTACTGTTAAAAACTTCTATATAAAGGGGCAGTATATTACCGCGTGGGGCGACCTGTTCAACAACTCCACAAGAATGTCAAAGGACGGAGATATATACTCCATATCCGTATGGCTTAAAGCAAACGACCAAATTATGTTCCACACGGGCGTAACAAAAATCACTACCGCGGACGACGGCACCAAGACCAAGAAAACAACGAGCGCCGCGCCGTACATAAAGAATATCAACCTTACGGACGAAAGCCTGGAATATGTAGAAAAATCGGGCAGTTCCAATATAAAAACCAAGGCAGACGGCAGATATGATTTCACCTATGACAGTGCGAGCGAAGAAGTTAAAAGACTTTCCGTAAAATACACCGCATGCGAAGCAACGGCAATGGATTATTATCTGGACGGCAACATAGGAGCAAACGGAGCTTGGAATGAATTTGTAAAATCCCCCGAAAACTATAAGTTGATTGAGGGTACGGGCAGGAATGCCGGCAAGTTCACCATAACCAAACAGCTTGAAGCTGGTCAGACGATTCAGATACGCGCTTGCGCCGCAGGGGAAACTCCCACAACGGACAACACGGCAGGCAATCTGTATCAGTTCGACTACACCAATAAACCCGGCGCAGCCTTTGAAATGGTAAGTTTTACCGATAACAACATAAAGGTTGTAACGGCAGGCTACTACGATATAACAATCGACGGCTATTCGAAGATAATTACATTCAAAAAGAATACAAACAGCCCCGACACGTTGGATATATATCTTGTAGGACAGGGTATTAACAATTGGGAGCACAACTTCAGCGCACTTTACAAATTTAAGCTTTCCACAGACCAAAAGTCTTACGAGTTCACCTTTACGGTAGGCGCAGTTGCAATGCAGTTTGGTATCAGAGTTTATCCCAAGGGAGCTACCGAGGGCGACGGAGAATATCATGCATATGACGATATGGGCACTGCGGGCGACGCTAACTCCAAATTTACAAAAGTTGAAAGTTTCGGCGCGGACTTCGGCTGCACCACGGCTGGCAAATATAAAATCGTATACACGATTGAAACCGGCAAGATAGACTTCTACAATGCATAATTGAGTTGGCGCATATAAACGCAACAATAAAAAAGCTCCCGCCGTCCTGTGGCGGCGGGAGCTGAATTATTTTTGTTGAATTTTCAAAGAGTTATAAAGTGTTCCTCGTCGGCTACGTTCAGCCGGTTCAACGCCTTATTTATGCACTCCATTGCGCAGACGGGGCGGCGACGGCTGCTCTCTTCATAGAGCAAAATTTCAAAGCCCCTGCCCGCGAACAGGTCTGTGAGCGACGGCTGCGTAAGAAGTATGTTCGGGCAGCGGATATTTCCCGCGTCGGATATGTTGGATAAAAACACAACGTTTTTAAAAGTGTTTAAAACAGCTTTTTTTGTCTCCGCGTTGCACGGCTCGATGCACACGTAGCAAAAATCGTCGCCGAACCTTTCCCTTGCCATATTTCGCGCTTTGCCGTAGTCTGCCGTTATCTGATAGAAAACGGGGTCGTTCACAAGGCTGTCGACGGCAATCACGGGGATAAAGTTTTCGTCCGCAAGGCTGTGGAATTCGTCGTTGGACATATCGAAGCAAATGCATGCGCTTGCCGCGATTTTGGCGGCGCGCTTGTCCATGGAATAGTTCAGACTATATCCGTTTTCTTCACACACTCTGTTGAATGTGTGCATAAAGTGCATAATCTCCATTTCCGTGAGGGGGGATACTCCCCCGGAAGAGCGAACTACTATGCTTCTGAGCTGGTTTGTATTCAGCCCCACGGCGTAGGGGTTGGGCGTATAGTTCAAAAAGTTTATCGCCTGATACACCTTTTTCTTGGTCGCCTCGGAGATGCGCATGTCCTCCCTGCCATTGATTATGTAGGAAACGGTTGCAACCGAAACGCCCGCAAGTCGGGCAACGTCGCGGTTGGTGGGTTTTTTCACTTTGTTGTTCTGGACGCCGTCTGTCATAGCGCCGTTCAGTATAACAGAATTAAACGCTTTTGTCAATTTAAAAGGAGCCTATATGAATAAACAGGCTATTTTGCACATACAGGACAGCCAATATTGCTATGCCTTAGACCCCCACACCGTGCAGCTTATGCTCAGGTGCGCCGCGGAGGATACGTTCGACTCCGTATCCGTGATCTACGGCAACAAGTATGACTACTATAAAAAACGCAAAAAATCAGATCTGACGCCCGCGTTTTCGGACGGCAGCTTTGTTTACTACACCGCAAAGCTCAAAATAAAGGACGTCAGGTTTGTTTACATATTTCAATTGGTCTATAAGGGGCAGGTCTGGTATTTTTCGGAGGACGGCTTGACCGCAGACTACGACTATAAGCTTGCCTACTATAATTCCTTCCAGTTGCCTTACATAAATTATGCGGATATAATGGGTACGGTGGACTGGATGAAAGACGCCGTCTTTTACGAGATATTCGTAGACAGGTTCTGCCGTGCGAGTATTACGAAGGACGACGGCTATATAAATCTCAGATGGGGCAGGATCCCCAACCCCAAGAGCTTTGCGGGCGGCGATCTGGACGGGATAACCTTAAAGCTGGATTATCTCAGACGGCTCGGGGTAAACGCGCTGTATCTGACGCCGATATTCAAGTCCGTCTCCAACCACAAGTACGACATAAGCGACTACTATTCGGTGGACGGGATGTTCGGCGGAAGAGAGGCGTTTGAAAGGCTTACGGAGGAGGCGCACCGCCGCGGGATGAAAATTATTCTGGACGCGGTGTTCAACCACTGCAGCGAAAATCTTGCGCAGTTCAAAGACGTTGTGGAAAAGGGCAAAAATTCACCCTATTTCGGGTGGTTTATAATAGACGGCGACGGGATAGACTCCGAAAGGGCAAACTACGAATATTTCAGTTTATGCAAATATATGCCCAAATTCAACACGTCCAACCCCGAGGTGCAGAATTTTTTGAACGGCATTGCCACATATTGGATAAGGGAATTCGATATAGACGGCTGGAGACTGGACGTGTCGGACGAGGTCTCCCACGACTACTGGCGGTCGTTCAGAAAGGCTGTAAAAGCCGTCAAGCCCGACTGCGTTATCCTCGGGGAGAACTGGCACGACTCATACCCCTATCTGCGCGGCGACCAGTTCGACGGCATTATGAATTACGCCCTCACAAAGGCGTGCCTCGACTACTTTGTAAACGGCGTCCTCGACGCCCGAGGCTTTGCCGATAAGCTCGGCGGGCTGTATGTGCGGAACACGCGTCAGGTAAATTCGATGATGCTCAACCTTCTCGACAGTCACGATACGCACAGATTTTATACGGTTGCGGGCAGGGATATAAATAAACTCGTATGCGCTCTCGCCGTCATATATATGCACACGGGCGCGCCCTGTATTTACTACGGGACGGAAGTGCCCTTGGAGGGCGGCTACGATCCCGACTGCCGCAGGACAATGGTGTGGGAGGGCAGGAGAAATACCCGCCTGCGCAGGATAATTGTCCGTCTCGGACAGCTGAGGAAAAGAAGGGAGATAACGGAGGGGGACATCTCGTTCGGGGCGGAAAACGGAATGTTTGTTTTGGAGAGAGTTTTGAAAAACAAAATACGGCTCACCGTAAACAACGGCGACGGCAAGCCGTTTACGCCCGAGGGGCGCGTTTTGCTCTCCCATAACCTCGGGGGCGGGGTGTTGGCGCAGGAGGGCTTCGTGATAGAGGCCGTAAAGGCCGCAAAAGGAGGAGTAAATGGGTAAAAATCTTACGGCGGTATTCGCCCACGCCGCGCTGCTGCTGGCGGTCATAATAGTTATAGGCATACTCGGCAGTATTGCGGCGGGCGCAGACGGCGGAAGCGCGGAAAAATTTACGGGCGAAATAGAGAGAAATGTAACTCTGCGCGTGCTCGAAAACGATACGGCCATAAAGCAGGGCTATCTCTCGGAGCTGATTTCCGCCTTCAACGAGAAATATAAGGAGTACGGGGTCAAGGCGGTGGACGCCAATATGGACCAATATACCGACCTCGAAAACGACGGACCCTACGGCTACGGTCCCGACGTTTTGTATCAGGCGAACGACAGAATAATGCGCTATCCCGAGGGCAAGCACATACTTCCCCTGCCCGTGGAGGAGCTGGAATGTTATGATGAAATAAGCCAAAAGGGCTGGCAGGCATACACGCAGAACGTGGAGGGACAGGAATATATTTTCGGCGTGCCCGTAAACGTGCAGGGACCCCTCCTGTATTACAGAAAGGACTTATTGCCCGAAAACTGGCAGACGGAGTGGGACGACGATAAAAACGGCGTGCCCGACATGATAGAGTACTGGACGGATCTGTACCGCTTTTCAAAGCAGGTAAAAAACAACAGCGGCGGCAGTAAATTCGGATATATGCGCTCCTTTTTGGAGCCCTATTTCTCGGTCGGCTATCTCTACAGCTACGGCGGCTATACCTTCGGCAAAAACAACACCGACCCCTCGGATATAGGTCACAGCGCGGGCAACGCCGAACTCGGCGGCAGAATAATAAGACAGCTCGCCTCGGCGATGGACGAGAGGTGTATAGACGATTCGGTGACCACGGGCGCGTATGCGGCAATAGCCTCGGGCGAGTTTTTCGCCACTATAACCACGCCCGACGTCTATACGATGTTCGTGGACGAAATGAAGGCGGCGGGATATTCAAACGAATACATATCGGAGAATTTAGGCGCCACATATATCCCCAAACTGCCCGCAAGCGGCGATCTGGAGGACGAGAGCCGGGGCTTTATCGAGAGTAACATGATGGGCGGCATACAGGGATACGCCATAAGCTCATACACCAAATGCCCCAACGCCGCGCTTGCGTTCGTGGATTTTGCCACAAGCTACGATATGATTAAAAGAAGAAACGAACTTCTGGGCATAGTCCCCGCGCGAAAAGACGCCGCCGACGGGGCGGGCGGGCTTTCCGTAGTTATAAACGGCAATCTCGAAAGCGGCAATATCACGGTGATGCCCTCCATAAAGGAGAGCGCGCAGATATGGACGCCACTGCAGACCCTGTTTCAGGACCTCGCCAAGGACGCTTTCAGACCGCAGGCAGAGGTAAAGTACGGCACGCTCGAGAGCATAAAGGCTGCCCTTGAAAAGGTGGACGGGCAGATATACGACAGTATATTCACCCTGCAATAAGAGGAGGTGCGGAATATGGAAAACTCAACATATACGGGCTTTTTCGGGAAGATAAAATCGCGGACGCGCGGCTTCTTTTCGGATAAAGCAAAAAAAATCAAAAGCTTTTTCGTCACTCTGCCCCAAAGACTGAAAAACAAATTCTCGGGCGCAAGGGAGATCCTCACGCAGGGCAACGGAAAGGTGTGCGCCTCCATGCTCGTCATGGGGCTCGGACAGCTTCTATACAGGCAGTGGGCGAAGGGCATATTGTATCTTTTGGTGCAGATCGCGTTTGTCGCGTACTTCGTTTTGAAGGGAGCGGGGGATTTTATCGGCTTTTTCACGCTCGGCGTAAAGCAGGGCAACGCGTGGTACGGCGTGGAGGGCGACAATTCGGTTATAATGCTTCTCATGGGCATATTGTCGATAATCGCCATAATCTTTTATATCGTAATTTATATTTCCAATATAAAGGACGCATACAGGATACAGTGCGCGGCGGACACCCTAAAGAAGCCCGAGAGCTTCAAAAAGGAGCTCTCCTCCCTGCTCGACAAGAACTTTCACAAGACGGCGCTCGCTTTGCCGATAGTCGGCGTGTGCGTATTCAGTATTCTGCCCATCATATTTATGATACTCATAGCCTTTACCAACTACGGCGGAGCGGTGGTGCCGCCCGCGCTCGTGGATTGGGTGGGCTTTGAAAACTTTTCCAAAATTCTCACGCTCGGGCAGTTTGCGCCCACGTTCTTCAAAATTTTCGGCTGGAATATCCTGTGGGCGGTGCTTTCCACCTTTATAAATTACTTTGCGGGGCTTGGGCTGGCTCTTTTGCTCAACAAAAAATGCGTAAAGGGCAAGACCTTCTGGCGGCTCTTCCCCATACTCGCCTACGCGGTGCCGGGCTTTATAACCCTCATTGCCTTCAAGTTTATGTTCTCCTACGGCGGACCGATAAACCAGATGATAACCTCGGCGGGAGGTGCGGCGATAGGATTTTTGGATATCGACGCAAAGTGGACGGCGCGGCTCATAGGGCTTATGGTGAACGCATGGCTCAATATCCCCAGCGGAATGTTGCTTGCAACGGGTATTCTCTCCAACCTGAACACCGATCTCTATGAGGCGGCGAGGGTGGACGGCGCGAGCGCGTGGAAGCAATTCGTGAAAATAACCCTTCCATACGTGCTGTTTGCCACAATGCCCGTGCTTATTTCGCAGTTTATTGCCAACTTCAACAACTTCGGAATATTCTACTTCCTCCGCGGCGGGCTGTATATGGACGGCTACTTCCTCGCAAGCGACACCGACCTTCTGATAAACTGGCTCTACAATATGTCAATAGACAACAACTACTATTCGATAGGCGCGGCTATAAGCATAATCATATTTATAGTTACATCCATAATCTCGCTTGCCGTTTATGTTATGTCGCCCTCGTATAAACAGGAGGAAACATATCAATGAGCAAAGCAAATACCGCAATGGGAAAAAGAACGATAAAGCCCAAAAAGCTGTTCGGTGCGGCAATCACCTATCTTATAATTCTCGCCGTCTGCTTTATATTCCTGTTCCCCATACTCTGGCTCGTGCTGGCGTCCTTTTCAAAGACCGGTTCCATATACTCCTTCAAGGGGTTTTTCCCCACGTCGTACAGCTTCGACAGCTTTATAAAACTGTTCACAGATACGGGAATGTACAACTACCCGCGCTGGTTCGGGAACACGCTTTTTATATCGCTTATGTCCAGCCTCATAGGCACCACGCTCACCATTTTAACGGCGTACTGTATGTCCCGCTTCCGCTTCAAAAGCCGCAAGGCGATGATGAAAACAACTTTGGTTCTGGGAATGTTCCCCTCGTTTATGACAATGACGGCGGTGTACATTTTAATGACGCAGTTCAACCTCATAAACCAGCAGTGGGGGCTTATAATGATCTACTCGGCGGGCGCGCCTATGGGCTATCTCACGCAAAAGGGCTTCTTCGACACCATCTCCGTCTCCATAGACGAGGCGGCGAGGATAGACGGGGCCTCCAACTTCAAAATCTTCGTTAAAATAACCCTGCCGCTCGCAGCCCCGATGATAGTCTACACTCTCCTTTCGTCCTTCGTGTGGCCGTGGTCGGACTTCATTCTGCCCAAGCTGCTCTTGAAAAACAAGGACCTCTATACGGTGGCTGTGGGGCTTATGTCGCTGGATAACACCGAATTTTCGCGCTTTGCCGCGGGCTCGGTATTTATAGCTATTCCAATCATAGTATTCTATTTCGCACTCTCCAAGTTCCTCATAAACGGACTTTCGGCGGGCGCGGTAAAGCAATAAGGAGAACATATGGCAAACGTAAGCTTAAAACATATATATAAGGTCTATCCCAACGGCACAAAGGCTGTAAACGACTTCAATATGCAAATCGAAGACAAGGAGTTTATAGTCTTTGTAGGTCCCTCCGGCTGCGGCAAATCCACGACCCTGAGAATGATAGCGGGGCTCGAGGAAATATCCGCAGGCGAGCTCAAAATAGGGGACGCCGTCGTCAACGGCATGGAGCCCAAGGACAGGGACATAGCGATGGTATTCCAGAACTACGCCCTCTATCCTCATATGACTATATACGAAAACATAGCGTTCGGGCTCAGAATGAGGAGGATCCCCGACATAAAGCGCGACAAAGAGGGCAACCCCGTTCTCGATAAAAACGGAAACGAGATACCCGTCATGCGTAAATACAACAAGCGCGAGCTCGACCAAAAGGTAAACGAGGCGGCGCAGGTGCTCGGCATAACGGAATATCTGCAGCGCAAGCCCAAGGAGATGTCGGGCGGGCAGCGGCAGCGCGTTGCGCTGGGAAGGGCGATAGTAAGGCAGCCCAAGGTGATGCTTCTGGACGAGCCGCTCTCCAACCTCGACGCAAAGCTCCGCACGCAGATGCGGTCGGAAATAGTAAAGCTGCACAACAAGCTCAATACAACCTTCATATACGTCACCCACGACCAGGTGGAGGCAATGACCATGGGCACGAGGATAGTTGTAATGAAACTCGGCTTCGTGCAGCAGATAGACACCCCCAAAAACCTGTATATGTACCCCGCAAATAAATTTGTGGCGGGCTTTATAGGCACGCCGCAGATGAACTTTTTCAACGTCACGCTCAAAAAAGAGGGCGACAAGGTGCGCGTACGGTTCGAAGGCCCGGAGGCAAGCATATATGCGCCCTATTCGCTGCTGCAGAAAACCGCGCCCCGCTATCTCGACGGCAATACTCCCGTGTGCTTGGGTCTGAGGGCGGAGGATATATCGCTCGACCCCGAAGCCGTGAAAAACAGCAAGACGAACATCAAGGTCAAGATCTCGCACCTTGAAGAACTGGGCACCGAAACGCTCGTCTACGGCGACATAGATCTCGGTTACGACGGCATTGAGGAGACCGATACGCGAATAATCATAAAGGCGGCGGGATTCAAGGACTATAAAACGGGCGAGATAGTGGAGGCGGCTCTGAACTTCGGCGCGGCGCATCTTTTCGACCGTCAGACGGAGGAGAGCATTATGCCGAGGATCCCCGAATACAACTATCTCGACTGCAAGGTCGAAGAGGGCGAAATATCCTTTGCGGGCAATAAAATAAAGCTCCCGCCCGCAATGGAGTGCCCCGACGGCGGCGGCGAGCTTCTTATACCCGTAACCGCCGTAAACTTCGGCGGAGAAATAAGCGCAGAGGTCGAGAGCTGCGAAAACATAAACGGCCAAATTCTTCTGTGCCTCAACGTAAACGGCGACAGGCTCTATGCCCTGTCGGACAGCGAGCAGACGGGCAGCGTGAAGATAGGTCTGGACTTTAAAAAACTTATAATCAGGGTGGGAGACAGACAAATCGACCCCATGCCCCTTATAAACGGGCTTACGGGGACGTTTGTGTCCGAAAAAACGCCCGAAAGCGTAAACGGCAAAACAAAGAAAGTAGCCCACTACTACTTGCTTATAAACGGCGTAAAATTAGAAGCTCCCGCGGAAATTTATATGAAAATGTTTGCGGCGACTGCGGGCAGAAAGGTCTATAACTCCGAATACCGCTACGAATGGACCCCCTGCGACTTTGCGCTGTCCGGCAGCGGTATAGAGGCGCAAGTCCTCGAAGTTCTCGACTATGGCGGCGAGAGGTTTGTAAAATGCGCCGCGGGCGGGGAAACGCTGTACGTGAAGTGCGAAGGCAGTCCGACGGGAAAAATATATCTCTTGCCGGACGTATCGAAGGTCAGCGTGATAGAGCGCGAACGCGAAATAAGAATAGTATAAACCCGCCCGCCCGCAAAAGACGGGCAGGGTTCGGACAATGTTCATTTTTTCTTCCAAAAGCAATACTCCAATCGCCGAACGGTTGATGCGGGGTATTGCTTTTTATTTAACGCGGCCCGTGCGGCAACAGCCCGAAGTATTTGCTTTGCGCCGCTTGTAATCTTTTATAAAGTATGCTAAAATAGCCCTTGCCGCAGGTTTGATAAAACGATATAACGCGGCAGGGGGCAAGCGGGCAAATGACCTACGTAGTTTCGGATATCCACGCGGAATACGGGCTCTTTATGAAACTGCTCGACGCAATCAAATTTTCAGACGGCGACGCTCTCATCTCCTGCGGCGACATTATAGACAAGGGCAGGGACTCCGTGCGGCTTTTGAAATTTATCAAAAACATGCCCAACGCCCGCTGCATAAACGGCAACCACGAGTATATGTTTTTAAAATATTATTGGGGTCTGATGCGCGAGTCTCCCGATAATTTCGGCTACGTGCTCAAAAAGCTGCAAAGCTACTTCCCCGACGACGGCGCGCTTTTGGACTGGGACACGGTGGACTGGGTGGAAAGCCTGCCGTTTTACATAGAGGAGAGGGACTATCTGTGCGTGCACGCGGGCATACCTCTGGACGAAAACGGGCGGATGCTCCCGCCCGCAAAAGCCACGCGGGAGCAGCTTGTGTACGACAGAAATTTCAAAGACCCGCGGGTGGAAGTGAAGGACGGCAAGTGCGTTTTGTTCGGGCACACGCCCACGAGCTATGTTTTGCCGGACGGTTCAAGCAAAATAATCGCCTACCGCAGAAGGGAGGCAAAGAGGGACAGCTATAACATAACCGATTTTTATAAGATCCACCTCGACACGGGCACGTGGATAGACGGCGTTTTGGGCTGTCTGTGCATAGAGAATTGCAACGTGTATTACGTAAAAAAACAATAAAATCTGTAAACGCCGCCCTTGACGGACGGCGTTTTTTAACGGACGGGACGTTATAATTTGCGGTTTTACCAAATAAACTAACTGAGTATTTTAACTAACTGTATTATAAGTCAATATAATAGTATATGTGTATAACCGGGGTGCGAGCGCTCCCGCGGGAGGTTGAATTTGCGGCTTCGGCAACCCAAAATTTCATAAATTTCCCGACCACACCCCCTATTTTCGGAAAAGTGGTTCAAAATACTTGACATCTACCGGGGGGGGGTGTATACTATCTAATCAGAATTAAAAAAATTGTCGAAAAAAGTTTGATTCAGTTTATAATTTACCTTCGCCCACAAATCACAGGACGAGATGTTGAAAATTGGAGGGACAGGAATTGAAGAAGCTTTCGATATCAAAACTGCAAAAGTTTTTACTTATTATTTTATCAATAATCTTTTTGGGGACTGCAGGCAGCGCAATAGCTCTGCTGCCGCGCAAGACGGCCTACGCTGAAGTAGTAGCGGTAGAGCACCCCCTTTCAAGGTATCTTTACTACGGCGACCTTACCACCCTCAACGGTGTGGAAGGCTATATGATCACCGGTTTCGAATACCATGAAAGCGACAGCAATGCAAAGAATGAAAAAGTTTTCGGCGCGTCGGAAACTACCCCCGCGGTAATTCCCGCGCAGTTCAACGGATATCCCATCCTCGGCATTGCCGACGGCGTATTCGGCGGCGCAAACAGCATAAGAAATATAACGTTCAACCGTATCACCGGCGCCGACGGCGGCGGTGTTTTGGCATACACGGGTGAATCCAAGGAAGAGCGCGCTGCGGCGTTCAACCGTATGCCCAAAGAGTGTCAGGCAATAGGCACTGCGGTCAGCCAATTCGGTCACAATGTATTTGCCGCAAGCGATATCGAAACTATAACCCTGCCCGGCTCCCTTGCAGAGCAGGGCGACGGCACATTCTTCAACTGCACCAGCCTCAAATGGGTCGGCAGCTTTGAAACGGCTACCGAAACGCCGGTTAAAGACATGTCAAAATTGCCCTATCTCAAAAATTACGGGTCAAAATGCTTCATGTTCGACTCCAAAATGACAGGCGTCGTTCTCCCCGATTATCCTTTGGGTGCGGATGCCACGGAATACTATCCCAAGGGCAAAGGCCTTGTTGAAATAGGCGATACATGTTTCTATCAAACGACTTGCAAAACGCAGACTATCGGCGAAAATAAGTATTTTGTCATACCGGCGTCTGCGACCAAAATGGTCGAGGATCCGTTTGACGGTATGAAATTTGATAGTGGCACAAAGATTGCTGATAAAAAAGTCTATGTCAAAGGCGATACGGGCGCCTATGAAGATTATCCCTGGGGATTTGAAACGAGCCAGATATCTTGGCATGGTACTCACACAGAAAATAACGGAACATTCTACTATAATACCCAAACAAAAATCTTGGGACCGCTCAGTAAAATGCCGACGGCAACTAGTACCGTGAGCGTTCCTGCAAGTATCAATGGAATAGAGTTTGAGGGGCTTGCTCCGGGAACATTTGCTAAAATACCGGCTACTAAAACGGTAAATGAGAAAGCTGTAAATATAGATACAACAATAGATTTTGACAAAGGGTGGAATAACGTTTTAAAAGAACTGCCCTCGGGATGTTTCAAAAATTCCGGCGGTATAGTCAAAATAACGAATTTGCCGGACAGTATAGAAAAAATCGGCACAATGGCGTTTATGGGTTGCTCGCGCTTGGCAAGAGTCGACACGACAAGCCACTACGACGCTGCTAACACAATAAATCTGCCGACAAGTTGCACAACAATAGGTTTCTGGGCTTTCAGGGCAACGGCTGAAACAACCGTAAATATATGGGCTTCTGCTACCGCCTCGGAATTTTTGATATCCCAGGCCGCTTTCACGGCGAACGGCAAACTCACAGAAATAAACTTCAAAAATCTGACTTCGGGCACTCCCCGCCAGATAGGCAACTTAAAGGAACGCCCCGAGGAGGAGAGTATCTGGGATGAGAAAACTTTCCCCTTCGGCGCAATAGCAAATGCAGATTGCGAGATAAAGTGGGGGGCATCAAGTGAGCCCGCCACGGTCAGCTGTACCGCCAGCGTCAAAGGCACTTGGCGCTGTATTATCCTTTCCGACGCTTCCGGCAATCCATCAAACGAAGTCCAGATAGTCCGTACGAACGGTATTCCCACAAGCGGAGCGCTCACTATACCGTCAACAGTAAAGAATGGCGAAACAACTTACAAAGTTGTCAAGGTCGGCAACCCGAACGGCAACAATGACGTGCGTACTTTGAATCAAATTTTAGATAATGGTGAGTCAAATACTGTAAACTATAGCCAACTTAATTTCCCCGAGGGCGTGCGGGAAATCGGCTACATGGTGTGCAGCGGCACGATTGGGACCAGTGGAACGCAAGGTAATGTAAACCTGGACTTGCCCTCTACACTTACCAAAATCGACGACTGGGCATTCAGCGGCGTAACGCTGTGGACGGCGCTGCATTTGCCGTACAATCTCCAATATATCGGTCTGCGTACGTTCCAAAGCAGTGGCAACACTCACATCTCCAATACTTCGTTGGTCATGCCGGCATATTTAAGATATATCCACGTTTCGGCGTTTGCAAATGCTCTGGCGCCTAACTTGAAGAATATATACTATATGCAGTACCGCACAAAGGCGTCGGATAAGATTTTCTCCCGTGCCGACGGCAAATATTTGCTGTTCACGGGCAAGAATTCCTCTTCGTCTGCGGGCTCGGCGGGTATAAAACAAACAAAGGGCGGCGCATCGCCGGCCGTCCACTATATGGACGACTATACGCCCTATGTATATGAAATAGGCGCGACAAGTTTATCGGATAAAAAGGAAGACAGGGCAAAGTATCTGCCGGTTGTATCCCATGCAACCGATAAGGGCAACCAGGCCTATGATATGCCTACCGATAACCCCGTATTTGCCACCCCCAGAGAGCAGGTTGACCCCATATTAGGCTCGGTAGGCTATAAGGCTGATATAAGGTTTGGCGTCCGCATGATGACGCAAGCAAACCTTATTGACAGTGTGCAAATGCAGAACGGCGGCACATTGGGCGGGTCTGGCGAAAGCACAGGCCAGGAGGGACCCGGCAAAGAAGACGATTTAAAAAGTTTGATTGTACCCCAAGATACGACGTTAGGCGACAACACCCTGGCTGAAAAAAACAAGGCACAAGACTTCTATCTGGTATTTTTGGACGAAGTTATGCCTACGGGCGACTACGTTTTCAAGATAGGCTACAAAGATACAGACTTACAGGCTGCTGCCGACGAAAACGAGTTAAAACTTTATTCGGATACAAACGCTATTTACAATACATATTTTAGCATACATATCGATATATTTGCCTCTGTAAAATTCGAACACGCGCTCACTCAAGCCATCGGCGGTATTTTGCCCGAGGATATGAGCGAGGACGCTACCGGCAGGGCTCTGTTGAAGAGCAAAAACCGTAAATACACCGAGGTAACGGGCGGCGGATTTGGTAATCCTTCCGAGGTTACTGCCAGCGACGGCGAAGGCATTATAAGTACGGTAAAACTTCCCATACCTCCGTTCAGGCATCAAGCGGCGGAATTTATCGGCTGGACTACCGACCGTTCGGTAGGCGGTCAGGTGTGGATAGGCGAGCCCGACCCTGACAATTATACCTCAATAGACGAAGATTTCCAAGTTGCCCTCGACCAGTTGGACGATAACGGCCAAATCACCGTATATTCCGTATTCCGTCTTAAACTGAACCCGGATGAAGGCTATCACTGGGATTACGGCGACGACCCTACTACCAAATTTAACAGGCCCACCGATACGGTTGCCAAGGGCACTTTCACTATGTTCCGAAAGGGCTCCGACGGCGTTTGGCGCGCTGAAAATGTTGTAAAGGTTGAGGCGGGCGAGCTCGGCGTAGCCTTTTCCAATAACTTTAACACATCTACCCACGCCGGCGATTGGCGGGTTTTGCAGGGCGACCAAAAGGCGGCTTGGGAAGCGGCAAAGGGTGACGGTGCCGACGCCGCATTTGAAGCTTTCTGTTCCGGCTTGTACGGCGAGGGCACAAGCTACGATATTTCCGATTTCACCGTAGATAGACTTACCATAAACCCGGAAGTAAGAGAAAATGTGTCCGAGCCATACGGCTCGCATATCTACGGCGAGTATACGGGCGAATATAAGGACAACTTTACTTCGATTGAGGAATACCTGTACGGCAGAGACAGTTCCGGCTCATTTATCATTGCAAGCTTGCCCGGTAGCCAGACAAATAAGGACGCGTTCACCATAACTTTAAGCGGCGGCGACCCCTCCGAGCCCGCCCCGCACGTCGGCACTAAGCTTACATATACCGTCACCGCAAAAGTTGATACAGTAAACGGCATACAGGACTATATAATTGAGGGCGGCGAAAAAACGGGCACGTACACCGTAACCGCGCGTTCAATAGCCCTCGATATAAGCCTTGTGCGCAACCTGCCCGACGGCGGCGACCCGCAAACCCTGACCCCCACCCCGCAAGGCGGCGTCAACACATATTCCTGGACGTATTACGGCAAGCAGGGCTATGAAAGCATAACTGTTTCGCCTTCAACTCTGCAGCCCGTAAACGGCGGTTTTGTATTCGGCGAAAACGCGGATGCCGCTTTCGACACATACGTTCCGTCCTATGATAAAGCTAATGTCAAGGCGGGCACATATGCAATTTATGTGCGTTTGACGGAAACAGCAGATGCGCACCTTAATAAAGACTATAATATTACAATCATCAACAACACTCCTCTTTCATCAAGAGATAAAACCGACGACGGCTATCTCGCCGCCAATGTTACCATAAATAAGCTGCAACTTACTTCGCCCAAGTTTGACGACATATATTTTGGTACACAAATTAACAATAATACTGAATTATTAGATACATATCTTAAAACGCACGCGGAAATTGTTGTTCCGACGGGCGTTAATGAGATGTCCGCAGATTATTGGACGACGTCGAAAAAGCAGGAGTTACTCGGCGGCGCAATACCTACTATTTATTCGGCGGGTGCAAATCCTCAAGGCGCAACCACCGGTGATTATTCAACAGAGTCACTTCCCGAAGGGCAGGCTCTTTCAGCCGGAAAATCTGAAGATTATTGGTATGCGGGCGGAAATTACTATTTTGAAATGACCTTGAATGGCGACAACGCAAACAACTTTGCTTGGGAGGAAAACTCCAATAGCGTGCTTCGCGTGCCCTTCACTGTTTTGCCTGCAGAGTTGTCGCTGACGACCGATGTCGACCGCAATGTGTACTACGACGGTACGGACTTCGCCCAAAACTTCAAAAACGGCGGCGGCCAGCGCGAGCCCGGCTTAGTTACGGTTGATATAGTGGGAACACACGGCAGCCATGACGCCTTGACTATTTGGGGTGCGCAGGGCAAAGGCCCCTCCACAAACAGCTGGTCATCACGTCAGTTCAGCATGAACGGCGGTGTGTATGTTGCGCTTGTAAATGCGGGCACCTACACGTACAGCTTTACGTTGCAGGGCGACGGCGTGCGCAACTTCATAATTCAGGAAACAAAGGACGAATATAAGCCCGAAGCGGAAAACGAGGAAGATATCCAGTTCCAACGCGAAAATACTTGGAAAAATCAGACAAATATACGCGCAGAGATTGACTTTGTTATTAACAAGGCTCAAATGAAGCTCGCGCTCAAAGATGCCGACCCTGCTTTGACAGTGTACTACGACGGCACGGATAAGGCTAAAACACTGTTTGACACATACTTTGAAATTGTCAACAACAAGGGCGGTACGCATACAATTCAAAATTATTACGACGAAAACGGCGCAACAAGGGCATACGGCTATCGCGTAACTTACCGCGCAACCGGCACGTCGTCCGATCTTGGCGCCGTTGACGCCATTAATGCGGGATATTATGTGATGATTGTCGCCTTGCAGGGGCAAACGGCTACCGATAACTATGTCTTTGTCAAGGACGAAAACTATGTATTCCTCACAAACGGCGGTAGCAAGGAGGACGGCGGCAGCGAAACAGGCATAACGATCCTTTGGAAAGCCAATTGGACAGGGGACAGTGAAATTGAGGGTCACAATTCTACGCCAACCGCCGGCACCGTGCTTGCCATCAAGCCCGCGGAAATTTCTGTTACCGTGGATAGCGCAGACCGCTATTTCCAGAACGTTGCGTACTCCGTGGCGGAAATTGTCACGCTTAAAGGCAACGGCAACGGCTCTATTTCCAACCTCACCGCAAGCGACTACACCATAACTTTAACCGGCTTTAAACCCGTAAATTCGGCGTACTCTTCCGAAATGGCATACCCGGAGGGTGTTTACACGCTGCTTCACGCCGGCACCTATGGCTTTGCGGTGGAACTCAAAAACGGCACAAACCCCAACACCACAAATAACTACCGCTTTGTGGCAGCTGAAGGCGGAGTTTATACGGTAGAGAGCGATACCAACACGGCGGACAAAATCACAAGTACGGAAAAAGAGGGCGGCGATTTACAAATTGAAATCAAACCCGCCTCATTGGCAGGGCAAACGCTTATTTCTATGTTTACCCGCGTTTACTCTGGCAACGCGACCGTGTTGGGCAATATCGTTGCTATATCCTACGGAAGCAACAATCCCAAGCGCGTGCTTCCCACCGAGAACGACCCCAACGGCTACGAGTGGATGATTTCCGTAGACGGTGCGGCGCAAAAGGCGTCCTTGGTAACAATTAAAGACGTTGCAAAATACACCATTACGCTCGGTTTGAACGGTTCCGCCGCAAACGATTACTCCACAGACGGTTGGCAGTTGCTTTATGAAATAACCAAAGCGACTATAAGTGTAAGCAACCCCGCAAGCGCGACGTACGACGGCAAAGAGCAGGAGCCCAATGTTGTTCCTTACAGTGAGTATGCAACCGTCGTGGCGGACGACTACACGTTGTCATATGCTGTCGTTAGCTCTACAAACGCCAAATTGGGCACAACCGATAAACCGCTCAACGCGGGCACATATACCGTTAAGTTCACCCTCACGGCGCAAGGCCAAAAGAATTTGGATATAGACGGTGCGGCCGACCATTCTCAAAAGACGCTTACTTTCACCATTACTCCCGCGCTTTTGACCGTTGCCACAGGTGAAGGCTCTTATATTTATGACGGCCAGCCGCACAAAAAGGTCTATGGCACGGGTGAGGGCGACTTCATAACCTTCACAAACACCGCCAATGAGGACGTTCTGCCTGCTGCTGATACGGGTTACTCAATTTCCTACGAATACAGCGGCTGGGCAAACGGCAATAGTTTTAAAGGCACCGAGGACTTCAAAAACGTCGGTACATACCAAGTAACAGTCACTTTGAGTGACAAAAACTATCGCTTTGCCGTCGGCAACAGCTCGACTTCGGTATTTACCTATACTATCGAGGCGGTAACGCTCAAACTCGACGACGCCAACACAACCCTGACGTTCATCGACGGCGTAGAACGCGACGGCACAACGCTTAACGCAACCAAAGACGGCGTTTTCCAATACAATATGGCCGATTGGACGCCTCTTAAGGAGATATCCTACAAACTCAACGGCGTAGACCATACCCTTACGTTGACGGACGACACGGAATATTCCGTTGTTTATACGGACAACAGAACGGTCGGCTCCACCGCAAAGGTGACGATCCTCGGACTCAACAACTATGCGGGCAGCATAGAGCTTACGTTTGAGATTAAGGCGAAGAGCTTAGGCAACGCCTCAACCGCTTCGGGCGACACCCGCAATGAAGGAGATTGGGGCGGGAACACCGTGTCCGACGGAATAACCGTCGGCGACGTCAACGGCTGGATATACTCTGCTTCGGCGCACATTGTTTCCCCCACGGTCACCTATGAAGCAAGCTCAACCACGGGTTCGCTTGTTTCGGGGAAGGATATGACCCTCACGTTCTGGCAAAAACAGCCGGACGGCAGCTGGAAAAAGCTTGATCCCGCCTCTATCACAGACGCGGGCGCCTACCGCGTGCTTGTAGAGGGCATGGGCAACTACACCAACGCGCTGTATCAAGAATTTACCGTCACTCCCTCAAAGGTAGTGGTAAGGCCCAATTCGTCGTTGACTTTCTCCTATGATAGAACGGGGCACAAAGTTGACGTAACATTCTCGTCGTCCAACGTCACCCCGTCGGAGGGCGAATACGAGCTTACATATACCTATTCAAGCGATTATTTCAAAGAAGATGACGAGAAATACACCAACGCCGGGCTTTACACCATAGAAGTAAAACTTTTAAGCGGCAACTTCGCGTGGGACGATGTCTTTGCAAATTGGACTAAAAACTATCCTTCCGCAAGTAATTTGGCTCCCGCAGACGAAACCACCGGCCTGTTCCATTACACCGACGATAGCGAGCATGTGATAATAAAGTTTAAGATCACAAAGGCTCAAGTGTCCGTATCGGGTCTTGAATCGGTTGTATTCAACCGCGAAGTACAGCTTCCCACGATCACTTTCCGCAACAGAGCCAACGGCGATATAGTGCCCGAACTCGGCAAAGAGTGGGGCTATTGGTTTGAAGCCACTGACAAGTGGCAAAAAATCAACATGGCGTTTGCAAACGAAGAGGCAAACTTCACGGGCATACCCAGCCATGCCGATGAATACAAAGCGCATATCGTGCTTTTGGGCGACGCGCGCGGCAATTTTGAAATTCTCGGCGCAAAGGGCGCCAATATCGAAAATACCGTAAGCGTCATTACGGGCTATCCCACAAATGGCGACGGCACAGTCGACAATGCTACGCTGTCAAAAGGCGATAAGTCAAAACTCAAATATGATAAAAAAGTCGAGGCAGGCAAAGTGGGGGAGGGTATCCTCTACGAGGCTACCTTCACCGTTTCACGGCTTGATATCCAGCTCCGCCAGGAAGTTTCAAGCGTGGAGTATGACTACGATTTCACCATTACCGGGGACGATAAAGGCGTAGCGACAGCGCGCCAGGGTCGTCACACCAACCAGGCAATAGCCATTGAATTTACAAACTTAAGGGGCAATGCGGAAGTGAACGACGTGCCTTACAGGCTGTTTATCTACCGCATGGACGTGCAGGGCTATTACCTTAACGCCGATGGCGGACGTTATGTCGAAAACGGTGGAGATAAGGGCAAGGCCGCCGCAGAGGCAGATGGGCCTTTCCTTGTGTTCCATTACACCACGGGTCAAGAATCAGGCAACTTTGTGCACTTCGGCAAGTGTACGCCGGAGTGCGACAGCTCCACCGGAGAGGCTTCTTCCCACAAACACATTCACTTTACCTACGTTGATGACGGCAAGGTTAAATACACCGAAGACGCGCTTAAATCGCACTCGGAAGATATTCAAAAACTGCGCGAGGCGTTTACCAACGCGGGCAGGTTTGACCTTTACGTCGTGCTCGATAACTGCAGCTACAACATTCAGGGCGGCGAAACGCCCCTTGAAGGCTTCAAACCCGCTTGCTATCAGGATACGTGCGCTTGCGCTATAATGCAGAGCTACACGTTTGAAATAACGCAGGCAACTATAACCCCCTATCTGTTTGATAGCATAAACGACGCAAGCGGCACAACGCCTTTGGCTGGCGACGATTTGCAGATCACCTACGACGGCGCAAGCCACCGCCTGTGGGTATGGTTTACCAACGACAATAATTCAAGCAACGCTTTACCCAACAGTCGTACACCTGTCAGTGGGTTAGGCGATCTCACTGCAATTAATTACTATGCACAGTTTGGGTACAGCGGCTGGGCAGGCACATTTGAAAGCAGCACGGCGGTTGCGGAAGGCACACACGACCACCAAGACGTCGGACAATACACAGTGCGCATTTCCTTAAAGGAAACGGGCAATTTCCGCCTGTCCGGCAACACTTACCAAACCACAATAATCTACAATATCAACGCCAAGGAACTGCAACAGTCAGACGAACTGCTCACCATTACTTTCAGTGAAGATTATGACAAAAAAGCGGGCGAACTTGACAGAGCTAACGGCAGGATAAACGGCAAATACGTATACATTGCCAACCCCTGGACGCCCGTTGCAAGCGTGCTTTATAACGGCACGGCATTGACGGTTGTCGCGGACGGCAAAGGCGACTATACGCTTGCATATTCCAACAACATCACCGCCTCCGATAACGCGACGGTAACCATCACGGGCGCAAACAACTACAGCGGCACCGTAACGTTGAAGTTTACAATTTCGCCCAAGAGTTTAGGCTTGGCTTCCTACAATAACGAAAACCCTGCAAGCAAAAACGACAGCGAAATTTTCGAAACCCAGCTGTCTGAACAACACTTTGTTTACACGGGCACCAATTTATCCTACACAACCATTTTCAGATACGGCCCTCAAGGCGCAGAGAAAACCGAAACGGATAAACTTGTCTCCATGGCGTTAGACAGCGACTATGATAGGCAACTGTACAAAAAGAACGGTGATAGTTGGAATAGGGAAACGGCGGTCGTAAACGCGGGTACTTACCGTCTTGTTGCAACGGGCAAGGGCAACTACACGGGAACTTATGTAATCGAGTTTAACGTTGGCAAAGCCACCGTAGCGGTGGTTACTCCCGGCAGCCTCACGTTCAACCGTGCGGAGCAATTGCCTACTATCACATTTACCAACGATGACGACGGCAACAGCGTTGTGCCGCAACTCAAGGATTGCAATATTGCATATTCTGAATCTTCCGGCGTTGAAAAAAATAACGCAAAATTAGTTAATGAACATCCTTTCAATGCGGGCACATACGACGTTAAGGTTACGCTTAATTCGGAGAACTTCCAGTTCGCAAAAGGCGCAAACGAACAAACCGTACAGTTTGTCATTGAACAACTGGGCGTATACGCCACCCAGGCAGTGACCGAGGCCTACTACAACGGCAATTCCCACTTCAAGGGCGATATTGCCGGGTCAACTGCCAAAAATCGCTACGGCGGCAACGGCGCGTGGACATTCAACTTCAGTTCAGTCACCTCCACAGACGTAAAGGGTATAGGCTACACCATAACCTACAAGTGGTCAGAGGGCGGCAAAGACCGCATAGTCGTTGTTTCGCTGGGCGGCTACCAAAAGGGCGCCCCGTCAACTTTACTTGCCGACACATTTACTTTGGACGGCGAGGAAAGCAATTGGGATACGATTTCCGCACTCAAATTATTCACCAACGTCAATTGGGTTGACGGCGTCCATCCCTATACGTTTACGCTGGGCTTTGCCGACGGCAACTACAAACTTGAATCGGGTGAAAATTATAATTATACCGTTCTTCCGTCTATACTGTCTTTGGATAGTATTGAAAGTCTGGTTTACAACGCTCAGGAACAAACTCCCGATATAACTTTCACGCTTATCAATAAAGACGGCCCTGACAGAGAGCAAGTCAACAAAGATTTGAGAGACAACTTCGCCCTTAGATACAGAGTATCAGGTAGCGGTGAGTTTGGCGACAGCAAACCCGTCAATGTGGGCAGATATGACGTTGAAGTTACCGTTAACAACCACAACTACGCCTTTGACCGCAGCGGTAACGCCGTAGGCACCCAGACCTTTGAAATTACGCCGCTGGATATCGGCACGCTGAAAGTTGAAGTTACTATGCCCCAAAAGGTGTACACAGGCACCGCTATCGAAAATAAAACTATCACCGAAGTCAGAGTGACTGTTGGGGAAAAGACAATCACCTTCAAGCAACACGCAACCGCCGACAACGAAGTTGAGTTGACGGACGGCCTGTTCAAGATAATATCTTATACCAACAACACCAACGTGGGCGATGCAAATGTCACTATCAGTGCGGGCGGTAACTTCACGGGCAGCACTACAATTTTGGGCGCATTTGAAATCGTCGCCCGTAACATAGTTGTAAAAATCGAAGATAAGGGGGCCGCGTATGGGCAACCCCTTACCCTCAACAGTACGGAAGGCAGCGGCTGGAGCCTTGTCGCCCCGAGCGAGTACGGCACGTACGGCGTGGAATGGAACTGGGAAGAGGACTGGGCAGATTCGGAATCCTCGTCCAAGCATTACATTGTTTACAAAAACGACAGCCTCGGCATAAGCCTTGCCATAAAGGACGGACATTATAATACCAACGGCGGCAGTCTGCTTGTGGGCAAATATGCCATTGTCAACACCAATGAAGGCGCGCATATTGAGGCCGTCAACGAAAACTACAAAATCACATTCGTAGGCAGTTGGAAGAGCGGCGATGCCAACAACAAGCATGCCGGCACATACACCGTCACCCCGCGTGAAATAGTGATCACGCCCGATGACGTCACAAAAGAATACGGCGACATAACCAAAACCAATCTTGAAGAGAAAATAAAAGAGCTTCTTACTTGGACGTCGTCAACCAATAACTCCGATTACACCGGCGATGCGATTCTCGCAGCCGACGAGGAGTTGTTCAGCAAGGGCATTTCTCTCAAAATAGTAACCGCCGACGATAATTGGAGCAAGGGCGCAACCTCCAACCTCAACGGCGGCAAGTATGCCATTGCGGTTATTTATAACAAAGAATTAACCAAATCCAACTATTTTGGCGGCAACGGCGCGGAATTCTACGTCGGCGACCAATACACCATTACATTGGGCGGCTCGTTCGCGGGCGAGGGCAACTACGGCAGCGATTCCGCATTTAACGGCACCGCATATGCCTCACACGCAGGCACAATCGAGCTCACCCCCCGCTCAATAATAATCACAATTAACCCGGTTACGCACGAGTACAACGGCGAAGAGCCCACCGCCGAAGAGTTGACGTGGAAGCTTAAAGAGGGCAGCAATCTTGCCGCAGGCGACGAAAAGGATATCCTCGGCGTCACATTGAAGAAGGACCCCGGTGTGACCGTGGGCACTTACTCCATAAACGGCGCGTACACAACTACGGGCAGCTATACCGTAGAATTTGAAAACGGCGTCAACGCCGTTACAATCACGCCGCGCAAGATAGACATAAAGCTCAAAAAGCAGACGAGCGTATACGGCGACGGCGAGCTCGTTTTGGCAGACCAACCGGTTTGGTCTGCGGCGCTTTCAAGTAGTAGTACCTACAAAGAGGGCGAAGCTATCGTTACGCCTTCCGGCACCCATATAAAGGACGACCTTCAAATCACCATCACCAAAGAATTGGGCGCGGCTGTCGGCAACTATAAGCTCATCGCAGGTTATACGAACAGTAACTACGAAGTAACGTTTAAAGGCGAAGAGAACGGTTACGAGATCGTTCAGCGTAACATAATAATTAATATCGGCGACTTGCCCGACTTCGTCTATGGCGTTTCCATTGAGGTAAACAGTGCGCAAGACGTAGTCTGGGAAGTTTCCGAAGACGGTTACGGCGACGATACAATCAAAAAGAACTGGACGAAAGACACCGCCCAATACAATGGCGACAACCTCGGCATAACGCTCAAACTTGCCACAACCGAAAGTGACTTCACCGACAAGGATCATAATTCCGTGCTCAAGGTGGGCAGCTACGCCATAATCGTTGACGGCAGCGGCCTCAACGCCAACTATAAATTCTACTTCAAAGGCTTATGGAGCGGCGGCGGCAGCTATGCAGGCGACGCCCATATGAGCGGCGACTATAATACTCACGCAGGCACTTGCACGATAAGCAAGCGCAAGATTGTCATTACGCCTGCAGACGCCAACAGCAACTACGGCGATATGACGTTGGAGGCTATCAACAGCGCAATTTCCGCCCAAACCGCCTGGAGCGCCAATTCCGAGTATGCGGGCAGCGCCATTCTGGCCGACGACCTCGTCGAGCTTTCGGCATGCATCAGCTTCAGCCTTGCAGGGGCCGACGGCAGCGTCCGCGGAAGCGGCTATCTCGGCACGGGCAGCTATGCAATGGTGGGCAAATTCGATACCACGCACGATGAGGGCAGAATTTGCGACAACTACACCGTATCCTTTACCGGCAGCTGGAAGGGCGAGGATGGCAACAAGGATAAAGCCGGCACCTACACCGTCAACAAGCGCGATATCACCGTAACTATCAATCACGACGTTATGACGTTTGAGTATGACGGGCAGGAGCATATCGACGATATACTCACATTTGGTGAAGAGTATCGCACTGCAACCGGCAGCAAGGGCGGCTGGTCGCTGACCGACGTATTCACTTGCGACGGGCTTGTTAAAAAGGCTGCCGGGGATAAGCAGGACGATACCCTTGAAACTCTCAAAATCACTCTCAAAAAAGACTCCGGCGCAGGCGTTGGCTTGTGGTCGGTAACGCCCGAATATACAAACGAGGACTACAACGTCACGTTTGTTGGCGCCTCCCAGGCGGTTGAAATAACCGCACGCCGGATTGTTGTGCACATTCATAACCAATATGCAATTTACGGCGAGGAAGAGATCGTAAGCCAGGAAATGGGCGCGGATGCCGAGAACGGAGCATGGCATGCCACGTTGTCCTCTGACAGCAAATATACCTCAGGCAGCGCGATCGTCGAGGGCGACAGCCTCAACCTGACGTTGACCAAAGCTCCCGGCGCGTCTGTCAACGATAAAGGTTACGCTATTTACGGCGCATACAGCAACGCCAACTACAATGTTACCTTCGAGGGCGACTTTACGGGCGCCGGACAATATTCCGACAAAACGCCTTATGCGGCTCATGCGGGCACCTATAAGATGGTTGCGCGCAAAATAGCGATCGAAATTCTCGAACAGCACAACACCTATGGCGAGAATCCTGCGCTTTCTGCCGCCCAGAATACGGCATGGAAGTTCAAGGAGTTCGCAGAGGGCTATCACCCCGATTACGGCGAGCTTTCGGGCGCGCTTGTAGGTCGCCTCAACCAAAACACCCTCAACAACAGCGACACGTTGAGTTTGAGTTTCACCACAAACGCAACTAAGGAAACAACGGTCGGCACATCTTGCGATATCTACGCCGTTTACAACAACGCCAACTACGATGTGACTTTCTACTATAAAGATAGTCAGCTTTCGCCTGCGGAGGGCAAAGTTACGGCAGTGGGCGCGCTTATTATCGACAAGCGTCCTATCGGCGTAACGGTGCAGGGCGTAACGGTTAAATACGGCAACCTTCCCGAGGGCGCAAAACTCTACCATTACGCAAACGACGGACATGGCGGTCACTATGAGTTGCTTATCGGCAACGTTATGGGCACCGATTGGATCGTCCGCGGCGCATTACTCGGCGAGGGCGGAGCTATCGTCAATGGCGATAACCTCGTGCTTGTCATAGGTATTTGGTACTACGATACGGCAACAAAAGAAGGCAAGCCCTATGAGGCGGGCATTGCCGTTGCCGACGCGGGCAAGTGCTATGTTTATGCACGTCTTGCAACGGAAGAAGACAAAACAGCCACTGCCGAAGACGGCAAATTCGACGACCTCGGCGATAACGCCAACTACGACATTGTCGTTGTCGGCAACCCCGTGTTCCCCAATGAAAACAGGGATCCCAAAGGTATCTACACAGTAACTACTACCGGCGGTGCGGAATATACAAGCGGCGCAGCTGCTCTGACTATCGAAAAGCGCAAAGTCACCGTAACGCCCGAAAGCACGACGGTGGTATACGGCACGGAATATACCGAAAGATCCATCAAATGGACTGCCGGCGGCGACGGCTACTATGGACCCGACAAGACGGAGTTCGAGCGCTTGGGCGAAGTCCAATTCAAAGAAGAACCGCCGAAGAGCACTTCCGGCAATATCAAGGTCGGCAAATACACGCTCGTTTTGAAGCCGATTACAGATGAACAACCGCCTGTCCGCGCAAACTATGAAATTACGCTTGAAGAGGGCGCCTATACAGTCACTCCCAAGGCGATCTCCGTTGAAATCGAAAACGGAAGCGGGCAGTACACGGGTCAACGTCCCACAAAGCTTGCACCTATGACCCTCACAGCCGCCGATAACGGCTTGATTGAAGGCGACACAGTGAGCGTTGCGCGTTCCGTTATGTCTAATGTGGACGGCACATGGAATGTGGGCAAATATCCCATACAGGGCTCCGTAATGGGCGCGGACAGCGGCAACTACACCATAACGCTTACAGGCGACTGGGAATCCGAGGGCGGAGCCGGCACATTTACCGAAGCCAGAGACGGCAATGCGGGCGTTTACGAAATTACTCCCATTGCAATTACGGTTGAATTTAAAAAGCAAACCCCCGTATACGGCTCGCAGAGCGCGACAATAACAACAAATTATCTTGCGATATCCGGCGCCGGCTGGACGGTTACAAGCGGGACTATGGTCGCGGGTGAAACGCTTACATTCGGCGTGGAAATTCTTGACGTAAAATACTTTGCAGGGCACTACATTCTTGCAGGCACATACAGCGTCAAGCTTACGTTTAGGCAAAACCAAAACTACACGATCACATTCAGATACAGCAATGATTCGTTCGGCAACAACAACGAAATCAGCCCCGCAGACGGCTCGCTGACGGTTGTGGGCGCGTTTGACGTCCAAAAGCGTGAAATCACCGTGCGCATAAACGACAAGGGTCATACCTACGACGGTACAGAGCTCGGCGGCAATGCGTTTGGCGAAAGAGACTACACCGTAACAGCAGTCACCAACGATATCGGCGAGCCTGTGGTACTCCACAGCGGCACGCGCGACAACCTCGGTATCACATTGCATAAAGATGAGGGCGTGAACGCCGGCGCCTATGCAATAACGGGCAGCTGGACGAACGTCAACTACACCATAACATGGGAAGGCGACTGGGCAGGCGAAGACGAACACGAAGCCAAAGCCGGCACCTACACAATAGACAAAAAAGCCATCACCGTGAACATCGGCGACCAATCCGACGTGTTTGCGGGCACCTCGGCAAGCGAAAAGTACACCCTTGAACAGGGCGACCCTCATTGGAGCGTTGCAGACGACGCGCTTATCCCGGGGGATAAGACAACCGATAAATTTAACGTTACGCTGTCTATCGATAACGTTTCCGGCGTATGGCGCGCCACGACCTATGCAATCAAGGGCGAAGTGGAAGGAACTTCCGAAGACAACTACACCGTGACGTTCAGCGGCAGCTGGAGCGGCGCGGGCGAAAACTTCAAACAAGCCGGCACATACACCGTCAGCAAGCTTGCACTTCAGATAACGCTCAAAGACCAGTCAAGCGTCTATGACGGCACAGAGCCCGCAATTCCCAGCGTTGCATACGGCACGGCGTGGGAGTTCACAACAAGCGCAACCGAAAAACTCGGCGAACTGTTCAAAGAAAACAATCTTGACGGCAAGCCCATAGACGAAGCTCTTAAACTTGTGCTCAGCAAGGCTTTAGGCGTTACTGTAGGCAACTACAAGATTTCCCTTACAGAGTGGGGCAACGACGACTACGCCCTCACGGTAAGCAACGAAGGGAACGAGGCATACTCGATCACCGCCCGTCCCGTAACCGTAACCATAAAGGGCCAGTCGGGAGTATATGGCACCGATTTGACGGTAAACCAGGTTGTGGACGTTGCATACACCGTAGAGACAGCCGACGATGATAGCGGACTTGTCGGCAGCGACAACCTCAATATCACAATCAAACTTGCGGTTGCGGAACCTTCCGATAAGTCGACAAGCGGTCATTACAAAGTCGGCTGGTATAACCTTGTAGTTGAATACAGCAACTCTAACTACAATGTTACCTTAAAGGGCGACAACTCCAACCTAAGCGACAAGGAGGGCTATGCCTCCAACGCAGAGTTGCCTGTTGAAAGGTCTACCATAACCAACGCGTTCTATGTTGAGAAGCGTGTGATACTTGTCACCATAAGCGACCAGTCCTCAACATACGACTCAACGAAGTGCGGCACCCTTTCGGGCGACGCTCCCGACCAAAAGGCATGGTTGGCCGTATCGGCGCAGAACGCCGCGGGCGAAGCCATAATGGGCGCAGACGTGCTGGATATCACCATCTCCACGGCTGAAAACCCCGTCGACGCGGGCACATATTATTTGATTGGTAAGCTCGGCACGGAGCACGACAGCGGCAACTACACCGTTGTATTCCAGGGCAGCTGGTCTGAAGCTGACGGACATAAAGGCACAGCGGGCACCTTCACCATCAACCCCGCCAAGCTGGAAATAACCATATTAGGGCAAACTCACGAGTACGACGGCACAGCGGGCGAAATAACCTCCACGCAGGGCACAAACGAAGCGGGCAACTACGGCAACTGGTATGTCAGCAAGGGTCAAATCTACACCCGCGACGACCACAAGGACACCGATTACTTTGCGACATTCACGTTGAGCCGTGAAAACAAAGACGTTCACGTCGGCGATTATGCGTTGAGCTATACTTACACGGGCAACGAAAACCACAACTATACGATCAGCTATGTCACGGATAATGCGTACTTCCACATCACCCAGAGACTTATAACTGTGCAAATCAAAAATCAGGAGAAGTTCTACGACAGCCAAAACGTCACATTAAGTCAAAATGAGGGCACGGATTGGGTTGCCACGTTGGACAAATCCAGCACATACAAAGAAGGCAACGCCAAGGTTGCAGACGACGACTTGCAAATCACTTTACAGGCTACGCATATCGACGTCAATGCGGGCAAATATCCCATTGTGGCTACGTGTGACAACGGCGACTATAAGGTTGTATCGTGGATGGGCGATTGGGATAATACATCCAACGCGGGCAACAAGTTTGGCGTAAATAATAACACTGCGGGCACATACACTGTTAAGCCCCGCAATGTAAAAGTGCAGATTTTGCCTCAAAACAACAATGTCTACGGCGACCCCATAAATGTCAGCAGCCTCAAGGAAGTTGCCTGGAAAGATATTTCCGAATCGGGCGACGGCAACGGCATATTGGACACCGAAACGCTTGTCATTGCCATAAGCCTCGTAGAACAGGACAACAATAAGTACAACAACAATAATGCGGAGACGGGCTCGCTCATTGTCGGCGACTACGCATTGCAAGTAAAGTACACCTACAACTCCAACTACAATGTCACATTTGTTGCGGGCGAGAGCAAGAGCGAACTCACTCTCAACGAAGAGAACAGCTACACGGCGGAAGCGGAAAATCTGTTCACCGTGAAAGCAAGAGAGATCCGCATTACTCTCAACACACAGCGTCACGAATATGACGGCACGGACGGCTCTTCAAACCTTAAAAACACCGAGTTTGTTCTCGGCGTTGCAACCAACGCCCAAACAAGCGTTGCGCTTGCACCGGGCGACGATTGGAGCGATAACGAGGCAATTCAAGCCGGTTTGGGCTTGACAATTAAGCGTACGGGCAGTGAAGTCAACGTCGGCAAGTACGAGCTGACAGCAACAATTACCAACAAAAACTATTCAATCACCTGCGACGGTGCAACCGAAGCCTTTGAAATTTACGCCCGCAGTATAACCATTACCATAGCCGACCAGAGCGGCGTATACAGCGGCAAGAACACCGAACACACCGCGCAGCAAGGCGAAGGTAAATGGTCTGTGACGGACGGCGAATTTGTCGGCGAAGACGAAGCGGCGTTCACGGTTGTATTGACCATTGACAACAAAGGCACTTGGGAAGTCGGCAGCTATCCTATTACCGGCGAAGTAACCGCGGGCAATGCCAATAAGAACTACAATGTAATCTTCAGCGGCAACTGGACGGGTGCGGAACACAACCTCACCGCGGGCATATATACCATAACCGCAAAGGCTATCACCGTCACCATCAATGACGCAAGCTCCACCTACGGCGACGAAGAGGCCGACCTCACTTGGAGCATAACCGATTCCGACCTTGCCACGGGCGACAACAGGGGAGACCTCGGCGTCACCTTGACAAAGGCTACGGGGAACAACGCAGGCAAGTATTCCATAACGGGCGCAGCGAGCGGCAAAAACTACAATGTAACTTTCAGCGGCCACTGGAAAGATGGCGAAAACAGCGGCAAGGCGGGCGTTTACACCATAACGCCGCGCCCTGTCACCGTCACCGTTTACAGCCAGAGCGGCGTTTACGGCAACAACCAGCATTTAACCATAGACTCCACGCAATACACCGCATGGGGTGTAACCTTGGGCGACATAAAGCCGGGCGACAGCCTTGATATCGTAATCGAAATTGTCGGTGAGGACAAATTCAGCGAGTTGGGTCATCAGCTCAACGCGGGCTGGTATTCCATCAAAGTTACCTATAAAAACGACAACTATAAAGTAACGTTTGATTGTGCGCACAAGATCGCCACCGACACCGGCAACGTTACGGCACAAGATGTTGCAGAGCATGAGATACGCGGCAGCGCAGAGGGAACCACCTACACAGTTACAAACGGCTACCGCATCTATCCCCGCCGTCTTGAAATAACCGTCGCCAACCAGGAGGACGTTTACAAGGGCACGGGCGTTGAGCCTACCGTAAGGCAAAAGTCAGACCTTACCGACGCGTGGACGGCTACCAACGTATTGAACGGTAGCATGCCTCCGTTTGTAACAAAAGAGGAAGAGGCTGCATTTGCGGTTACGCTCAAAATAGATTATAGCGGCAATTGGAATGCAGGCACATACAATATCATTGGCGAAGTCACCAATGAAGCCGACAAAAACAACTATGTCATCGACAGAATACAAAACGGCACGTTCACTATAAAGCAGCTTGAAGTCACCGTCAACGTTAAGGAGAAGTCTTATGCGGTTTACAACGGCACCGACTGGGCAGTTGACTTCCTTGCAAAGACGCAAGCTGTCACAGCATATACCGACAATGATTACTGGACGGCAACGGGCGTTCTGCCCGCCGATGAAGAACTGTTCGCAAAGGCAATTCAGCTCAGACTGTTGGGCGAAGCCAAAGATGCAAACATTTACTCCGCAAACGGCGAGTGGCGCGAGAAAGCGAATGAAGATATCAAGACCAACTATGTTGTCACCTATGCGGGCAGCAGTGTATTCACGGTCAACAAGCGTCAATTGAACGTTGCAATAGAAGACAAAACCTCCGTCTATGGCGAAGAGGAAGTCGCACTTTCAAGGGGCACAATCACCTGCACCAACGACCATACAGAAACGGGCAGCCAAGGCATCATAAGCAGCGACCAACTCGACATATCGCTTATAAGGACGGGCAGCAACGCCGTCGGCGAGTATGCAATTACGGGCAGCTGGAACAACAATAATAATTACGAAGTGAACTTCACGGGCAGTTGGAATGGTGAAGATTCCAACAAAGACCACGCGGGCACTTACAAAATCACCGTGCGCAAGCTCACCGTCAAAATTAACGACCAGGGCGGCGTATTCGGCGGCCGCACCTACACCAACCTCAGCCAGCAGGAAGGCGAAGGCCTCGGCTGGTATGTCACCGGCTTTACCGATACGACCGGTATCTCCGAACACAACCAAACCGCAAAGACCTATGTCATTCCGGGCGACTCGTTGCAGATAGCGTTGATTCTCAACAGCGACACATCAAGCGCGGACTATGCGGGCAAGTGCTCCATCTCGGCAGTTTGCAACAATAAAAACTACGAGGTGACGTTCGAGGGCAGTTGGTCGGAAGAAGACGAACATCAAGGCACAGCGGGCACCTTCACGGTAGAAAAGCGTAAGGTCACCGTTACGCTACTCGACAAGACCGTCACATACGACGGCGCGAGCCACACGGCAACTGAATTTAATTCAAGGAACCGCGGCTGGACCGAAGAGGTTACAAACGATCACGACAACAGCTTCGTTACGTTTGTCGTGCCTGTCGCTGTCGAAGGCGACAGAATGAGCGCGCCTGCAATGGCTATTAAGTTAAGCATGGACGGCGCAAAGAATGTCGGCGACTATACAATAAATATTGCTATCACGCGCGACGGCGTAACCATCTTCGACAGCACAAAGACAGTTATCGGCGACAACGTCCAACTTCTTGAGAACGGCAACGTCTTAGTCTCCACCAACGAGTACGAGATAACCATTATTGGCAATAAAGCGCGCACCGGAGTGGACGACGAAAGCGAAGTCAAAGTATGCGGCAATTACACTATAAATAAAAAATCCGTTACGCTCACAATAGACGACAAGGTTGCCACCTATGGCGAAGCGGGAAGAGAGCTCACTTGGCAAGACATTACAAGCGGTATAGTGGCTGCCGATATGGAAGCTGTCACGAAAGCTATTACCCTTTCTATCAAAGATAAGGCAGCGCACCTGCGCGGAGAGAAATACCTTGCCGCAGGCGCCTACGATATAGAGGCGGCAGTTGACGGAAACGATACAACAAACAACTACAACTTTAGCTTTATTGGCACGACCAGCACGCCTAACCACGGTATTTACACCGTCAACAAGCGCGGCATAGGCTTGCGCGTAAACAACGCTTCCGTAATGTATGGCGAAGATGCTACCTTCACGTATTCGGAAATCAGCGTGGGCAGCATCAAGGGCAGCGTTATCCTCGCTTGCGATAAAGATGCCTTTGGCAAAGTCATCAAGTATGAAATACTCAACCAAAAATCAAGTACTTCCAAACATTTGATGGCGGGCGATTATGCCGTCTGGATGAGCCTTGATAGCACCGACGCGGAAAACTATGCAATAGTCAACGGCTACTACGACATAACATTCACAGGTCTGTGGAGCGGCGGCGGCACTTATACGGATGGCCTTACCGCATTGAGCGGCAGAGCGGGCACGCTTACCGTCGGCAAAAAGAACATTGCGGTCACAAAAATCACAAGCGAAACTAACCCCAACCTCACAAGCGAGTACGGCGACGCAGTTCCCGACGATTGGCAATATGTTGCGTTGCGCGACAGCGTGCTTGAAGGCGACATTGTCACGGTTGTGTACAGCACCGCGGCAAACGTAAAAGCCAATGTGGGCACCTATCCCGTAACGGTAACTTTGGCAAGTGCGGAAGGCAACGACAACGCCAACTACACTATGAGAATGAGCGACGACGTCAACTACACAATTACAGCGCGCCGTGTAACGGTTAATATACCCACAGAAAAGACCATCACCTATGGCAATACAAGAGTATACCCCGATGTTACGGTGACAAGAGTCAACGGCAAGGGCGAGTGGAACAAATACGACGGCGGCGAGACAATTCCGAATGTTTCGGTCAGCTGCGCAGTTGTCAGCGAAACGCTTTCCGCAAGCGGATTCCTCCGCGTTAAGATGGAGAGCGGTGAAATCAAAGGCTATGACGTAACCGTATCCCTTAGCGGTGACAACGCCGGCAACTATCAAATCGACGGCAAAAAGACGTTTGAGCAAAAACTTATCGTCGCCAAGCGTCCCGTGACCGTCACCATTGCCGACAAAACCTCCGTCTACGGCGAACCCGAGGCGGCTCTCACCTACAGCGTGGAGGGTCTTGCCACAAACGACGACGAATCGTTGCTCAGCATAACTCTCACCCGTCAAGGCTTAAGCTCCGGGCTAAACAACGTCGGCAGTTATGCAATAACGGGTACGTCCAACTGCACCGACTACGCGGTTACCTTCAAGGGCAACTGGGCGGAAGCAGACGAAAATCAAAATACAGCGGGCGTTTACACAATTACAAAGCGCGCGGTACGCATTGAAATATACAACCAGTCCGCACCGTACGGCGAAACTATAAACGTCGGCTCGGTGGAAAACACCAACTGGCGCGCGCTGTACGGTGAAGAAGTTGACGGAACACAATATTATTCCGTCAAGGTGGGCGACAGCCTCAATATCAAGCTTGAATTGGAGGAAGTATCCGGCCGCCGCACGCGCGGCGCATACGAGTTGTCGCTGGATAATTCCTCCGTCAACCCCAACTACGCGGTTACGGTTGTCCGCACTAAATTGCCCGAAGGCAATGAAGCGCATACACAATTCCCCGAAGACTACAGCAAGAGCTCAACTTCTATCGGAACAGATATGATGTGGGGTTACAAAACACCCATTTCAACCGAGTTGCAACATGCAACCTACGGTATGTTCTTTGTGACCATCCGTGACGTGGATATCTTCATCAACGACCAGCAAGGCGTCTACGGCGAAGAATATGCATTGAAGCAGTATGAAAGCAACAATGCATACTCGATTTCCCTCACCAAGGATAAGGGCACCACGGGCGGCGTGTTTGTAGACGGACTCAGTGTGACGTTCGATCTGGTAACAACGGCGTATGTCGGCGCAGGCGACGCGGGAATGGCAAACGGCAAGCTCTCCTATGCGGGCGAATATCCTATATTCAGCAGTAAAATAACGGCAACCAAGGACGGCGCAACGCTTGAAGACCAGTCTGTTTTGTGGAACTACCGCTTTAACTTCAAGGGCGGTTGGTCGGCCGGCGGAAATTATCCGAGCGGAAGCCCCTATAACGAGCGCGTCGGCGTGTTCACGGTAGAAAAACGTTACGTCACCGTAACGGTGAACGACGTCAACACGACCTACGGCGCATACAAGGACCTCAACGCAAAGGGCGGCGTATTAAGCCTTGAAAACCAGAAGGGCTATACCGCGCTTGCCAACAACGGCAGCGGCAATGCGTTTGTCACCGAGGACGACGAGGCTCTGTTCAACATAGCTCTTAAAGTCAACTATACCGCGGATCAGGTCAGCACGGGCAAGGCGCTTAAAGTGAATACTTACGCCATCACGGCAAGCAAGACCGAAACCATGGCAGACAACAAGGCGTTCAACAGCTATGTGGTGACATTCGCCTCCACGGCGCCGAAATTGAAAGTAGAAAAAGCCAACATAACCATCAACATTCTCAGCGGCAAGAAGAGCAGCGTATACGGAGACAATCTCACGGAAGATGATGTCTCCTGGAACAGCAAGGACCATCCCGAGATGTTCGACGCCACGGCGGGAGGCGGTTATGTCGCAGGCGACGTACTCGATTTCGATATGTACGCTTCCTTGATAGACGACGTTTTGGCAAGCAGATTTGCAAAAGCCGGTAATTATGCGATTTATGCAAGCGGATGGTTTGAACGCTTCGATAATGTAAACTACAATACACCAACCTGGACGGGCTCGTTTACAAGCGGCGTGAATCCGGATGACGCTCACTATGCGAACGTAGCGGGCATCTATACCGTCAACAAGAAGCCTGTGGAAGTCACCATCAACGACGCCGCGTCCGAATACGGCGAAGAGATAGAAAACAGCATATTCGGCTACACATTGCCCGAGGGCTGGAACGTCGGCGAAGATACGGAAGAAGACCTTGGCATCACGCTTCTCCCCGACGCGAACGCAAGCTCGCCCGTCAGCGCAGCCGGCTATGCAATAAACGGCTATTCGGGCAGCGACAACTATGAAGTGACCTTCAAGGGCAGCTATATTAACAAAACAAGCGGCACGCTGACTATCAACCCCCGCAGGATAGTGGTGGTCATCCGTCCTCAAAGCAGCGTTTACGGCACAAACCCCGAGGCAAGCCGCGAAACGCAGTGGTGGTTTGTTGTAAGAGGCGGATTTGAAGTGAACCCGGGCAACCAATCCACCGAATGGACAAAAGTGTTCGGCGAAGCCAGAGAGAAGAATATGGGCGATCTGCTCATCACTCTCACAAAGGGCATCACCTATGTGGACGGCAGCACGTGGAGCAACGGCAACGGACAGTTTGTGGGCGATTATGCAATCAACGGACGTTGCGACAACGGCAACTTCGACGTAGTATTCCGCACCTATAACAGCGACTACGACGGGGATGTAAACAGCTACAACCCGACGATCTCCGCAACAGGCGAAAAAGAAATAGCGGAAGAGTGGGACAAAGCGCTTGACACATGGGGCGTATATACAATCAAACCGCTCTCCGTAAAGGTAACGATAAAGAACCGCGAGGGAGTTTACGGCTCGATCCTCACGGACGGCGTAACCCAGCTGCGCTACGACGCGAAACTCGTCAACACGCAGACTGTGGCATGGACGTACGCCGCAGGCAGCGGCACGTTCACCGTCGGTCACGAGCAGTATCTCGGCTTCTATCTGCGCAGCGCGGAGGCTGACAGGGGAAATATCTATGCCGAAGTGGGCGAACATAGCATAGAAGGCGTCTGGGCGGAGACCATTGCCGCCCGCGATCCCGAACTCTATGGCATCAAGCTGAACTACAATGTTACATTCGTCAACGAATCGGGCGACGGCGACCGCGGCGTGTTCACGGTTACTCCCGCGGACATACAGCAGAACAACCGCGAGGCAGTGGACGGCGAAACCTTCACGGGTACGCTGTGGAACCAGACCCAGCTCTACCGCGGCAAAAACGTGGAATATTCGCTTCAAGTCGACGGAAGGTTCTTCATCTTCGCGGGCGACCTGAAGTTCGGCGAGGACAGCCTGAACAACGGCTCCGTAAATTACGAAGCGGCAACAGTCACCTATAAAAACCTCAGAAAAGACAATCAACCCGTAGTTGAGGGCGAGGTGACCGCGGAGAAACTTACTATCACCACCTACGGCGTGTGGACGGTTGATGTGACCATCTCCAAGGAGAACCACAAGCAAATTACATTCACGCTTACTCTCACCGTAGTGCAGGCGGATCTCACAGTCACGCTGAAAGACAACGTGAAGTTTAAAACCACGTACGGCGATTATCTCGCAGACGGTCAGGGAGCCAAGGAAGGCGCAAAGACGTTTGAACAGCTGGAGGAAGCCCTCAAGAAATGGCTGTTTGATACAAAGGTAATCGCGAAGATAGACGGCGCGGAGAACATCGCAACCGACCTTCAGAAGATAATAGACGTGCTCTTAAAAGTAGACGGCGACGACGCGATAACAGTGTCCGTCATCACCACCGATGAACAGAAGAGCTCGGGCGGCTATCTGAATGCGGGCAGCTACGTCCTCACCTTCGAAGTGAACGGCAACATCAAGATACAGTTTGCCAAGACCTACTCCGTAGTGACCGTCAATAAGAGAGATCTGCACGTCGACTGGCAGGCGGAAAACCCCGACGGTTCGGAAGTTTATGGCGATACTACAAAGTACAACTTCAATTATGACGGCGAACAGCACTTGCCCAAACCTATGGTCTATGACGCTTTGGCGGGCGACCTTGTGGCAAACGGAATGTTCGGCCACCAGATCTACCGCATCGAAGGCGACACGGAGAATCCGCAGTACGAATTAATCGCCGTCGGCCTCTATAAAGTGACGCCCAACGTCGACAGCTTCGCGGGAAGCGAAGGGAACGCGGATATAGGCAACTACAATGTCGTCATAGTATCCGTTTACGTAGAGATAAAGGCGGTTGGCGTCAAAGTGCTCATAAAAGACCGTACGAATGAATATGGCGAGCAGGATCCCAACCCGAACGAAGGGGAGGCATGGACCATACTCGAGGGCGATTTGCCCGAGGGCGAGGACCTTCAAATAACTCTTTCGTTTGCGTCGTTCGAGGGCGACAGACGCCGCAGCGGCAAATATGAGATAAGCGGCCGCTCCGACAACGCCAACTACACCGTTACATTCGTGGGCAGCTTTGGCGAGTCCGCCACGGGCAAAAACGACGGCACCTACACCGTTATAAAGAGAAGAATAGAAGTCAACGTGCACGACATCACCGCAACATACGGCGATTACACCACCGACGTTCTGGACTTCAACTTTGTGGATCTCGCCGGCGCATACGACACAAGCCGTCCCGAAGACCTTGCGGGCTATGCGTTAATGTCACAGAGCAGCGCAGTCACCATATTCCCGGACGATACCGGTTCTGTGGCGGCGAGCATAAAGCTCGATCCCGCAAGCGCGCAATTTACAAGCACAGGCTATCTCAAGGCGAACACGGAGGGTTACAAACTCCTCTGCAGCTACAATCGGGACTCCGACTATGATATCACCTTCAAGCTGGATAACGGAGATCTGTACAACGGAGCGGACAGGACGTCCAAACTCTTCGTCGCCCAAAAAGATTTAAATGTGGCGATATATACGAGGACGGTCACCTACGGCGACACCCGTCCCACAATGCCTATGAACTACAGCGTAGTCGGCTTTGCTACCGCGGACGCCGCATGGTTCGATGTAAACCGCGACACGGCTGAGTCCTTCCTTAAATTTACGGTAAGGAACGCCGATACCGCAGGCGAGCTTGACGAAAGCAAGACGTTCGACCCCGTAGGCGTGTACATCATAATGCTCGAAAGCGACACGTCAACAAGCCACGAAATAGGCAGCAACTACAAGATCACCGTCAGCGGTGAGTGGACGTCATACGGCAAATATGAAGGAGCGGATTACGAAGGCAAAGCAAGCAAATACGAAGTAGTTCCCCGTTCGGTAACCATATTGCTCCACTCCGCAAGCGGCGAGTACGGCGATCACGACGTGGCAGAGCGCTTCACGGTCGACATCATAAGCACGCAGTTTGCTCCCGGCGACACCGCGGAAAGCATAAGGAACCTTATAACCTTTGATGTATCCAACGTGTTCGTGGATGTCGGCGGCGGCAACCGTCAAACCCGGCCGATAGGCGCATATGACGTGACCGCAGTGATGTCGTCACCCAACTATACGCTCGACGGCACGCGCGTAGCACAATACCGTGTGCTTCCCCGCGAGATAGACCTCATAGCGCTTCCCCGTGAAAGCCAATACGGCGACCGCCATAGAGATCTTGTTGCGGATGGCATATATGATGAAGGCTGGAGAGCCGTCCGCTCCAACGGCGTTGCGGGCAAAGGCATAGCCTATTTGACCGACGAGATACGCGAACTTGTCAAAGTGGCTACGGACACGGTAAACACGGCGGACGTAGGCAGCGGATACAGAATTTACATCGTCTCAAGCACGGCAAATCTGGATGGTAACTATCACGTCAACAATATGACGGACGGCACGCTCACAATTGTGCCGCGCCAGATCAAAATTCTCGTGAGACCTCAGGAGAGTGAGTACGGCGAAGAGCATGTGCTTTCGGATAAATACGGAGAGGACTGGACGGCGGAGCGCTACCTGGCTGATCCGAGATATTCGGACGAGAACGTAGTCGTATTGCCCAACGATATCTATGATATCTCTCTCCGCTTCAGTGAGGACGTCAACAGGACTTCACCCGCGGGTGATTACGAGATAGCGGCGGACTTCAACAACAGGAACTATGTGGTTTCATTTGTCGACGGCAAGTACACCATAACGAAGCGCAAGATATCCGTGAGGATAGAAAACGCCACGGGCGAGTATGGCGACTCTGTGAGCGGGCTCAAATGGACGGCAAGCCGCGATGGCGGCAACGCCATTGTCAACGGCGACGTGCTCGACATCACGCTGAAAGCGGTATTGACGGACGGCAGGGCAGTTGACGGAACCATAAGCATCGGCACATATCCCATAATCGTCGCGGCCGAGAACACTCCCAACTATGAGATCACCTTCACGGGCGATTACGACGGCTTGTTGCCCGACAGCCGTGTGGGCAACGCGGCAGGCAAATATGAAGTGACAAAACGCCGCATAATAATGACCTTCAACGGCGAGAGCGAATACGGCGACGAAATAGATCCTCACGGCGCAAGCTACCGTGCGGACGGCAAGGAAGGTCCCGCTATCGTCAACGGCGATAACCTCGGCTATGAATTCACCTGGTTAGACGACCCGACGGAGAATATGGTAAACGGTATGCCCGGGGTCGGCAGCTACAGGCTGCAAGTTAAAAAGCCTGCCGAGCCCACCGCCGCGCAAGCCAACTACGAAGTGGTAAGCGACAATGTGGAAGACCTCAGCGTATACAGAGTTGTGCCCCGTAAGGTAACCGTCTACGTCAAGGACGACGGCAGGATCTACGGCGAAGAGTTTATCGATCCGGATACGGATATAATGAGTAAACTCGAAATAAGCCGTACGACGCCCGGCAAGAGCGGCGACCCCATCCTCAACGCAGACATCGAATTCTTCACGCTTAAAGTTACAGACGGCGATATAGCCACATTGACAGACGGCATCCCGTACTTTGCAGGCACGTATAACTACGAACTCACATACACCTATGACAACCCCAACTACGAGCTGAACGTGGTCTATGGCAACTATGTTGTTTCACCCAAGCCCATAACGGTGCATGTGGACGACAAGACCCAGAATTACGGCGAAGAATTGCTTGAACTCACGCACAGCGCGATAGAGGGCGTACTCGAAGGCGACGATCTCGGGTTTGCACTGTCCGTGCTCTGGGGCGAGGGTCAGGAAGATCTGACGTGGCACAACGCGGGCGTATATCGCATCGAGGCAAGCGCCTCCAACCCCAACTATACGCTGGCAATAGAGGGCACGCTTAACGGCGCGGGCAAATACACCATCCTCAAGGTGCGCAACTCGTGGCTCAGAGAGTACGCCGTAGAAAGATTGCAACAGGGCGACGAGCCCGCTCCGGAACTTCTGCCCGAAGCGGAATGGGGCGACGTGATAATCAGATACTATATTGACGCGGATTGTACCGAGGAACTGGATCGCGACATCACAGACGCACGTACGGGCACGTACTATGTCAAAGTCACCGTCCTTGACACAATCAACTGGGACGGCCTGGAGGACTTCTATACCGTAGAAGTTTTCAACGACTTCCTCAACATAGACGGAACGGATGTCACCGCATATGTGTGTCTGTTCGCGTCCCAATTCCTCATCGGTCTCTTCGCCCTGCTGTTCGTCGGACGCAGGAAGAAGCAAAAAAATAATTAAAACGTATTATGTCGGTCAAGCGATATAATTCAAAAGAATGAAAAGGCAGGTAATAGTTGTGAAAAACATTCTGAATGCACTTACTCTTTTTGGCAAAGAGCTCCCCTGGGAGCTGGACACGGCGCTGTTCTGGCTGTTAGTCGCGCAGGTCGCGCTCATCATGTTCATGGTGATCGTGTTTGCAGTGCTCATACACCGCGTGGGACGCAGAGGCGAAAGCACCACCGTAGTCATTAAAGAACCCGTGGAAGAGAAAAAACCGGAAGAAGTCGCCGAAGAACCTCAAGCCGAAGTTCTCCCCTTTGAATTTCCCGAAGAACTCCAAGGCAGTTGGGGAATCGAAGGACACGACGGTATCCGCGTCGTCATTGGCACAAGCACATTGTCTGTGGACGGCGTTGTGGCTACGGATATCACCGCCACAGAGACGGAAGGCGAATATGCGTTCATGCTCGGCGATGTGGAGCATACGGTGTTCCTGAAGCGCGCAAGAAAGCAAGAGGAGACTTCCGGGGAGGACGCCGTGGAAGACAGCGAGACCGACGGCAATCTGCGTACCATCAACGGCGGCGACTACTTCTATGAGAAACTGTGCAAGTGGGTCGAGCCGACCGCTCACGAAGCCGAGCCCGAACCTATCGTCATCACGTTCCCCGATTCGCTCAGGGGCGATTGGGTTGTCGAGGGTCACGAGAGCGTGCATGTGCTCATTGAAGAGCATACGCTGTTCATCGACGGCATAGAGGCGACGGATATCGCGCTGGACGCCGGCAAGCCCACGGAATATATGTTCAAAGCCAACGGACTTGATTATATCGTTGCGTACGGCACGTCCGACGAGGGCGGATTCAGAAATATAAGCGGCGGCGAATTCACAGCCTGCGCGCTTGTAGAGCCCGTAGAAGAGGAGGCGGAACCCGAGCCCGAAAAGGTGGAATATATCGTCTACGTACAGGCGCCCGAAGGTTTGCCCGTATTGCAGATAGCTCTTTTCAACGGCGAAAACCAGATAGGCTCCGCGGTTACCCTTACGGACGGCTATGTGAAGATTTCAGCCGAGCCGGGCGATTACACCGTAAAGCTCTTCGGGCTGCCCGAGGGCTACCTTGTGGAAAGCGGGGCGCTCTCGGCAGCTACGCGCGAAACCGCGGTTATAATAACCGAAATCGTACCCGAGGAGCCGGAGGAAGAAGCCGTTCCCACCTTGAGCGACATTATAGGAACCATGCCCGAGGAAGAAGTGGAATATAACGTGGTTGTAAACGCGCCCGACGGGCTTCCCGCAATGCAGATAGCTCTGTATAACGGCGAAAACCAGATAGGCAACGCCGTAAACGTAGAAAGCGGCGCGGCAACCATCTCCGCCGTTCCGGGCGAATATACCGTCAAGCTTTTCGGCGTTCCCGAAGGCTACGACATAACCGCGGGAACCCTTTCGGAGAGCCGCCATATCTGTACCATAACGGTTACTCCTTCCTCTGAAGTTGCAGCCGCAACAGACGCCGCGGCGAATAACGTCATACAGATCAACGAGGAATCCTTCGAGGGCGGCGTGCTGCGCTATGACAAGAGCTTTACCGCAAAGCTTATCCAGTCCGAAAATGAGGTAAAGGGCTGGTACACCGATATAAAGAACGAGCTTTTGTCCTATAAGCGCGTGCACGCAAGAATGAGCTGGAAGCGTGAGAGCTATAATTTAGGCAGGGAAGCTTTTGCCAAGATGTCTTTCCGCGGCAACACGCTCTGCCTGTACTTGCCAATTGACCCTAATTCGCTTATAGATTCAAAATATAAGGTTGAAAGCGTTGAGGACAACGCTTCCTATGCCGATACGCCTTGCCTTTACCGCATAAAGAATTCCAAGCGCGCAAAATACGCAAAGGAACTCATAGCAATAGTTGCGGGATTCACACAGGCCGAAAAATTCGAAAGAGAATCTGTAGACTATTATCTTCCTTACGAGGGCTTGGTCGAGCTTATCAAGAAGGGACTGATCAAGCGTAACATAAAGGATAAGAACCAGGAAGCGTTTTTTGAGGAGCGCAAACAGGCCGAGCTTTTGGCAGAGCAAGAGCAGGCAGAGCAAGCGCCTGCCGAGCCGTCGGAACAGCCCGCCGAAGAGGTTGCAGTAGCCGAAGAGGTTGCGGCTGTTGAAGAGGTTCCCATAGAAGAGCCCGCGGAAGAGGTTGCGGCCGCCGAAGAAACTCCCGCAGAAGAGCCGGCGGAAGAGGTTGCAACTGTTGAAGAGGCTCCCGCAGAAGAGCCGGCGGAAGAGGTTGCAGCCACCGAAGAGGTTCCCGCAGAAGAGCCGGCGGAAGAGGTTGCAGCTGTTGAAGAGGCTCCCGCAGAAGAGCCCGCCGAAGAGGTTGCGGCTGTTGAAGAGGCTCCCGTAGAAGAGCCGGCCGAAGAGGTTGCAACTGTTGAAGAGGTGCCCGTAGAAGAGCCCGCCGAAGAGGTTGCAACTGTTGACGAGGCTCCCGTAGAAGAGCCCGCCGAAGAGGTTGCAACTGTTGACGAGGTTCCCGCAGAAGAGCCCGCCGAAGAGGTTGCGGCTGTTGAAGAGGCTCCCGCAGAAGAGCCCGCCGAAGAGGTTGCAACTGTTGAAGAGGCTCCCGCAGAAGAGCCGGCGGAAGAGGAAACGGAAGTTGAGGAATTGTCCACACAGGAGCTGGATTATATACAATCCTACGAAGAACAGGCGGAGGATGAGGACGGCATCGAAGTCGTCGGCGTAATGTTCCGCCGCCGCGGGAAAAAGGTATATTGGTTTGATCCCGACGGACAGACGTGGAAAAAGGGTGAGATTGCGCTCTATATAACGCCCGATAATCCCCCGCAAGAGGTGATCGTGGTGGATAATACCAGACTTTCGCCGGACAAACTGCATCTTCCTTTAAAGCCTCTGTGCAAGGCAAACCGCCGTCAGTAGACGGATCAAATAACCTAAAACAAAAAAACCGGCGAGCCGCGCTGTTCGCCGGTTTTTCCATGCTCAAAAGAAGCCCACCGGATAGCCGGTGGGTAAAATTTATAGCTTTGAACATTTTAAACGCAAAGCAATTTAATTTGACGCAAAGCTTGAAAATATTCATTGCAGATGTTATAATTTTTGTGATTTGATATCTGTTATTCAAAGGAGAACTTATGAAAACGCTTTCGGAATGGAGCAGTAAATTTTTCGATTTGCTGGATATGAAAGAATATGAAAAGCCCGAAACCGCGGAGAGCGATAAGTTGTGTTTTAAACTTGTGCTTAAACAATTTATTTCAAGCGGAAAAAAGGAAGACGCATTTTCCGTTTATTTTTGTTTCAGCGAAATTTTTAAATTGTTCGGGCAGGGCTACGAGAATACAAAAAAATTGCTTGAAATGCTCTCGGACCACGAATATCATTCGGGCGAACTTCTTTCCAAACACCGCGACCATTATTCACATTCGGTGTATGTTTTCGCGTTGGGGCTTGCAATTTACGCCAACGATCCCGCGTATAGGGCGAACTATCTGTCGTTTTATCGGTTAAAAGACAACGGCGTTTCGGCTTTTCAGTTCTTGAAATTCTGGGGGATGGTGGCGCTGTTTCATGATATCGGTTATCCTTTCCAGTTTGCCCACGAGCAAATCAAAACATATGCGGAAGAAGTGTGGGGAAATAACGAAGAGGTCAATCCCTATGTCTCCTATGGCAACTTCAATAAATTTATTGCGCTCAGCGACGGAACGCATGAAAATTTGGCAAAAATATTCCCGGAAGCTCAACCGTTTAATAATCTGAATGATTTATTTGCCTATGGGTTACAGTTAAGGGAAGGATATGACCCGAAAAAGGTTTGTCCGAAACTTACCGAGCGTATAATAAATCAACCGAAATTCATAGATCACGGGTATTTCAGCGCAGTAATCTTGGCGCGCCAGATCTTCTCCGTTCCCAATTATCAGTTTGACGTCCGCTATCTTGATGTCCTTACCGCAATTCTTTTGCATAATAATTTCAACAAATACGACGCGCCCGAGAAGCACTCTATCCGGTTTGACGAGCATCCGCTTGCTTATCTTATAATTCTCTGCGACGAACTGCAGTGTTGGGACAGGCTTGCTTACGGAAAGGTGAGCAAGCGCGACCCGATCGCGTGGGATTGCCGGTTTGATATTGCCGCTAACGCCATATATGCGGAGTACATTTACGACTCTTTCGTTACCCGCGAATACAATGATGGATTGGAGCTGAATGTCACGATAAACAAAAATTATCAGGAAATGCATGACGGGACGTTTTTGCCGCAGCCAATGCTTATATAGTAAAAAAGTGCGATAAACTGATTGCGCTTTGGGACAAAAACGAATTGCCTTTGAATGATTATAATGGTAATCCCATAAGCCGCGGCGGCACATACGATTGCATAACTATGGCGCGCGAGAACGGCAAAGAAGTAATTATTGTAGATTGCTACAGGTAACACAAATATATCATAATGAGAATTTGAAAATTTAAAAAAAATCACAAATAATAAGCGGCCCGCTCGTCCATAAGTTGGTAGTCGTATATGAAGTGCTCTTTGTCAGTTCTTTCTGAATGGAGGAGTAAAAAGCGGGATGGGCTATTTCCAAAGCATGCTTTTCAACTTGCGCGGGCATGGCGGGAAGTTCCAAAAATTCATTCTCCCGCCCATTATAGTATTCCAAAAACTTTTTATAACGCATATATCCGTGGTGTAAATTTCCGCTGAGCACATTATCGTCGGCTGCAAATTTCCCGATAGTTTTCAATGAAACTCATTGAAATCTGCTTATGGCGGTTTATGAAGCGAACTATTCCCTTTGATTTTTCAACATAATGGTTGAAAAGCGCCTCGTTGGTTCTGGCGCCGAACACATAGACAAAAAGCCCCTTATCTTCGGTTAATGCGCAAGATATGCTTTTATGTTATGATACATATATACAATAGATATTTTACAAATCGGGGCGGTTTGTGTTACCATATAATCACAACTACAAGGCGGGATTTTGCATGGAGTGTTGCCGGCAATAATAACCGCAGAGGAGAAAGGTATGAATATCTGGCATGACATTGACGAAAAGAGGATAACGGAAAATAAGTTCGAAGCGCTTGTCGAAATACCCAAGGGCAGCAAAACAAAGTATGAGCTCGACAAGGAGACGGGGCTTTTAAGGCTGGACAGGGTTCTGTATACCTCAACGGTCTACCCTGCAAACTACGGGTTTATCCCGCGCACTCTGGCCGACGACGGCGACCCGCTGGATGTGCTTGTGCTGTGCAACGAGCCTATATTTTCAATGACTTTGGTCACCTGTTCGCCGATAGGCGTCATCAAAATGGTGGACGGCGGGGAGCTTGACGAAAAGATTATCGCAGTGCCCCTCAACGATCCCAACTATAAACATTTTTATGATATCAAGGAATTGCCGCGCCATATTTTCGATGAAATGATGCACTTCTTCGAGGTATACAAAATGCTCGAACACAAGCAGACGACCGTCAGGGAAATCTGCCACAAGTACGACGCCCTGGAGATAATCCGCAAATGCATCGGAATGTATAAGGAAAAATACGGCAAATAAGTTTAACGCCCGCCCGCACTTGCATGCGGGCGGGCTTACTGATCCAAAACACCCAATCACTTCTTCAGGTCCGAATTTATCATGCGCACAAGCTCTCTCGAGGCGCTTGTAAGCGGATGGTGCGGGTCTGTGATAAGGCAGATATGTCTTGCGGGCAATTCGTCTTTAAGGTTGACTTTAAATATTTCACCCCGCCCGATCGCTTCTTCTGCCATGCTTTGGGGCACGAACCCAAGCCCGAAGTCATGCCGCACCATCTGCACTATGAGGTGCGCGCTGTCGGGCTCTATTTCGGGGGTAAACTCCAGATTGTTTTCGGCAAAAATATTGTCTATGAACTCCCTTAATTGCATACCCTCTTCAAGGCAGATGAGCGGATATTTTGACAGATCCTCGAGCGATAGAGTCTGTCCTTTCAACTTCGAAAATCTGTTGCCGGCAATCAAAATATCGTTGAATTTACTTATTTTTACAACCGAAAACTGCTTGCTGAGTTTAAACGGCGTAGTGACAAACGACAGGTCTACTATGCCGTTTTTCAGTTTTTCTATTGCCTTGTCGGATGAACTTGTAGTAATTTTGAATTTGACTTTTGGGTGCTTTTCGCGGAAGTCGTTCAAAATATCGAACAGATACCCATACAGCGCCGTAATGGTAGAGCCTATATAAATCGTGCCGCCTTCGGTACTCACCGAGCCCACCACTTCGTCCTCGGCTTTCAAAAGCTGCGTGTACGCTACGCTTGCATATTCATAGAGGATCTTGCCCTCTTTTGTAAACTCCACGCCCGATTTGTTGCGGACAAGCAGCCTGCACCCCAATTCCTGTTCAAGATTCTGTATCGCCCGTGACACGGCGGGCTGGCTGGAATACAGTTCTGCGGCGGCCTTGGTTATGTTTTTGTGCTTTCCCACGTAGTAAAATATCTTGCAGTATTCGTAATTCATGGGCTCTCCTTGTATTATGCGTTTTTGTTATGGGTAGTATGATATATTATCATTTTACATTATAACAAATGCAGTGTATAATGTAAATAGTGAAAGTAAATAAAATTATTTGAAATTTTTTATCATTTATATACGGAGGTACTTTAATATGGACTACAGAAAGGAATCGCTGAAAAAGCACGCGGAATGGAGGGGCAAGATAGAGACGAAGGTTCGCGTGCCCGTTGGCAGCCGCGAGGACCTGTCGCTTGCCTACACGCCGGGCGTTGCCGAGCCCTGCCTTGCGATAAGCGCGGACGTTGAAAAGAGCTTCGATCTGACCCGCCGCTGGAACACCGTGCCCGTAATCACCGACGGTACGGCGGTATTGGGGCTTGGCAATATCGGTCCCGAGGCGGGCATGCCCGTAATGGAGGGTAAGTGCGCCCTCTTCAAGGAGTTCGGCGACGTGGACGCCTTTCCCATCTGCATAAGGTCCAAAGATACCGAAGATATTATAAAGACGATAAAACTCATTGCCGGCTCGTTCGGCGGAATAAATTTAGAGGATATCTCCGCGCCCCGTTGCTTTGAAATAGAGACCCGCCTCAAAGAGGAGCTGGATATACCCGTATTCCACGACGACCAGCACGGCACGGCGATAGTCACCGCAGCTGCGCTTTTGAACGCTTTGAAGCTGGCGGGCAAAAAGATAGACGAGATCAAGGTTGTCATAAACGGTCCGGGGTCGGCGGGAATAGCAATAGCAAAATTCCTTCTGGCGTTCGGCGTGAAGGATATCAAGATGTGCGGTCCCAACGGACTTCTGTGCGACGGCGACAACATAGAAAACCCCGCAAAAAGGGAGATTGCCAAAATTACCAACCTTTCGAGGATGCACGGCACGCTTGCCGACGGATTAAAGGGCGCGGACGTTCTCATCGGCGTATCGGTTGCAAATTGCGTAACCAAAGAGATGGTCGCCTCTATGGCGGATAGATCCATAGTTTTCGTGTGCGCCAATCCCGTTCCCGAAATCGACCCCAACGACGCAAAGGAAGCGGGCGCATACATAGTCGGCACGGGCTCCTCGGAGTACGCAAACCAGATAAACAATGTGCTCGTATTCCCGGGACTGTTCCGCGGCGCGCTGGACGTGCGGGCAAACACCGTAAATAAGGAGATGATGATGGCGGCGGCAAGGGGAATTGCGGGCTGCGTGTCCGACAGCGAGCTCTCCCGCGAGTACATACTTCCCAAGGCGTGGGATAAGCGCGCGCACGAGGCGGTTGCAAAGGCGGTCGCCGAAGCGGCAATAGAGACGGGCGTCTCCAAATTATACAAAAAATAAAAACGCATAGGTCACAAAAATCCCGCAAAAAATTTTTATACCGCGGATATAAAAGAGCAGAGCGCATGCATATGCGCTCTGCCTGAAACAATGCTATTATGAAAATTTATAAAAATAAAATTTCGGCGGTTGTAACGGGAATACTTGTTATACTGGTCTGTATATCCGTCTTTTTACCCGCTTGCGCCAAAGGCGAGGGGCTGCCCTCCTGGGAAATTAATTCCGGCATCACCGCGCATTTTTCGGACGACGGCAACTACGGGTTTGTTCTTTCGGTGGAAGGAAGCGGCAGAATGCACGATTATTCTTCCGTAAAGGACGCCCCGTGGTATTCAAAATCGGGCAGAGTCACCGAAATAAATATTTCCGACGGCGTTACTTATATAGGCGACAATTCCTTTGCGCAGACGGCGGTAAAATCCGTAACGCTGCCTGCAAGCGTCACGGCGATAGGTAAAAACGTGTTCCCCGAAAACTGCATAGTGTATTCAAATTCCCGCGTGGAGACCGCCGACGGCAGAAAGATAACTCCCGTCGGGGAGACGGAGCCCCAAAGCTATAAAATACTTTTTATAGGCAACAGTTACACATACTATAACGACATGCCCGAAAATATCTTCGCGCCTCTCGCGCGCGCGGCGGGCGCGGACGTGACCGTTACGAGCATAACCACGGGCGCGCAGAATTTAAGCAATTGGGCAAACCCCGCAAATTCAGACGGAGCAAGGGTGGAGGCGGCATTGACCGCCGCAAACGACTACGATATCGTCGTCCTGCAGGAGCAAAGCTTCAGGCCGCTGAGCAATTACAACGGGTTTTTATCGGGCGTTCAGACTCTCGCGGCAAGGATAAAGGCAACGCAGACAGACTGCAAAGTATTCTTATACGAAACGTGGGGCAATCCCAAATACGTGAACGAAAACGAAGAAGAATACGGCGGAAGTATTCCCGCAATGGAAGCGCAGCTGCGCACAGCGTACGAAAACGCGGCAAGGGAAACGGGCGCAAGCGTGTCTTATGTCGGCAAGGCGTTCACTTATATCTACGAAACGTATAATCTTGCAAACGAGGGCAAAGCTTCGCCCATGTGGCTGTATTGGAAGGACGACAACCACCCCTCATACATCGGGTCGTACCTCGCCGCGTGCGTGCATATGGCAGAGCTTCTCGGGATAGACCCCAAAGCTTCCACGTTCGACGGGGATTTAAACGCCGAAGCTGCCGCAACCATAAAAGAGGTTGCGTATCGCACGGTATTCGACAATTGATAAGGGAATAACGTCTTAATATTTTAAGACCGAAATTATAAATTTGATGAGGAGGATAAAATGAAAAAGCACATTATTGCCGTATTATTGGTGATAGTCATGTGTGTTGCGGCCGTTTCGGGCTGTTCGCTTATGCAGTCCTTTGAGCGCGACGTTCAGGTAACGCTTGTAGTCAACGGCGAAACCCGCGGCGTGCACACCGTAAATATCTTCAACAATGCGGTTGTGGAAGCGCCGTCGGCAACCGACGCGCCCGAGGGCACAAAATTCTACGGCTGGACGGCGCAGGAGAATTGGCAAGAGCTTGAACGGGAAGAGATTGTGATCGCGGGCAACGCGGGGCTCATCCGCTACGACGACGTAAAGGACTACGTAAAGGGCGACGGGCGGAGCGTTACGCTTTACGCCGCATTCCTTCCGCCTATCCCCAGGGATCTGGTAGTGGCGTGGTATTCCAAAACCGCTACAAGCGGCATTACGGAAGAACATATGGCTGCGTTCACCGAGGCTATGTACGCCTTCCTTGAAACAAGGGACTATAACACCGAAGAACTTGATATTGTCGTGCGCGGCTATGCGGGCGATGTCGCCTCGTCCTGCGGCAGCATTTTGTATGACGGCGACGTGAACATAATGGTAGGCTGGGGCAAGAATATAAGCTCTACCGGCGGCATGGAAGGTAAGTTCAAAGAAAATGTCGAGAACGTTGGTATAGGCACCGACCCGACACGCTTTGCAACGAGATTGGACGACAAATACCTCACAAGGCTGGTATTTACGTGGATTTTGAACACCTACGGCGGGCAACAGCTCGAATATCCCGAACCCGGCGAAGTAATTCCCGAGCCCGAACCCGAGCCCGAGCCTGAACCCGAACCGGAGCCCGAACCCGAGCCCGAACCCGAGCCCGAGCCTTCGAATTTGCCCACGTACACCGAAATCCCGGCAGAAGAGAAGTTTGAAATTGTAATCGCGTGGTATGAGGCTACTGCGTCGGGTATGACCGAAGCTATCGCTACCGAAATGGAAACGAAGTTAAAAGCTGACCTTGTTACTATGGGATTAACTTCCGACAAAGTGACAATGGAGTTCCGCAAGTACGACGGCGACGTTGCTACTTCATGCGGAAACATTATGACGGACAACAACGTTGATATAATGATCGGTTGGGGTAAAAATATCGGCACCACGGGCGGAATGAATCTTGAAGGCGGTACTACTTATTATCATGAAAATATCGCGGCAAATCTGAAGTTCGGCGAAAAAGACGGCCGTTATGTCACTATCATTTCCGATAATTTCATCACAAATTTAGTGTGCGTATGGGTACAGAATAATTACGGCGCGGGCGGCGTGGAGTGGCCCGAGTACACCGTTGGCAGTATGGGCGGCAAGGACGATGACCCCGGCACAGGCGATGAAGAGGAAGAGACCATTCCCAAGTTCCCCACACCCACCGAAGGCGTCACCGAATATAAACTTGTAATCGGCTGGTATTCCCTGACTAAAACTTCCGGACTTACTTTGCAGATTATGACGGACTTTGTGGCCGCTCTCGGTAAGCACCTCACCGAGGCGGGCTATGGCGGCAGCAACGCCAAAATCAGCATAGAGCTCCGCGACATAGGCGACGGCAAAGTGGGAACCGTAGGTCCGGCCGTAACCCAAGAGGGCGATTACGATATGATTTTCGGTATGGGCGACAATATAACCTCAGGCGCGCACATCGAAGTAAAAGACGGCTATCGCTTGGACGACGTTATGATGGGTGGAAAAGACCGCAATATTGCAATAGTTAATAGTTCTACAAGCGAATTTGCCATAACCGTATACAATTGGCTCAAGGGCGAAAACAGCGACGGTTGGCTGTACACCAAAGAGGCCGAAAAAGTCGGCATATATATGGCGGCATAAAGGGGGTAAAATATGTACTTAAAGAGTAAACTTTTAAAGGCTGCGGCCATATGCCTGTACGTGTTTACGGCGCTATGGTTCGTGGCTGCGGCGTGTTTTTACGCGCTGGGAAATTATTGGTATATAGGCTTTGCGGTATTTGCTCTCGTCAGCCTCTACGACGGGTTTGTCATAACCTCCGTAAGGGAAAAGATGACCGCCGTAACACTTGAAAAGAACGAGCAGATAAAGCTGTTGGTCTGCTGGATTTTAAGCGTCGTGTGCATACCCGCGTTCGTTTTGTGCGGCATAGCTTTCTTCCGCAAAACAGAGGACGAACTCGTGGTTGTAAGGCAGAACGCAGTAGCCGAAAAACCCGCAAAAACGGCAAAAAAGACTCCTTTTTACAGGACAAAGAGTTTTATAACAATGTGCGTTGCGTTCGGCATGATCATCATTGCAAGTTTTTCGGCAATGTGCTTTGAAACTTCGGGCTTTTCGGTAAAGGTTTCCGATTTCACCCTGACGAGCGACATGACCCACTACTATAACAACGGCGAGATAAACGGCAAGGCATACGCCTTCGACGGCGACACGACCTATTCGGTTACAATGTACGTTCCCAACTCGGCCACCGAGGAAAACCCCGCGCCCGTTGTGTTCGTTCTCCCCGGCTTCACCCGCACCAAGGCGACGATGTCGCAGTACGCAATCGAGCTTTCAAGGCGCGGGGCGGTTGTATTCACCTCCGACCCGGGCGGGCAGGGCGGAACCACAGAGCCCTCCACGTCGGGCGCGAACGGCCTCGAGTATCTCGTCCAATACGTCTACAACAACACCGACGACTTCAAGTTCTGCGACAAGACCCGCTTCGGCGCGGTCGGCCACTCGGCGGGCGGCGGCAACGTGGTAACTCTCGCCTCCGACATGGCGGGAACAAGCTACGAGACGAGCGTTATTAAGGCGGCGTATATCTCGGGATATATCAAGCTTTCGTCCATCAACAAATATGCCAAACTGAACTGCAACGCCGCGCTTTCATACGCCTACTACGACGAGGGCTCCTTCCGCTACCAGTCGGATATAGAGTCCTTCGAGGTTGCAAGCCTGCGCTTTATCAACGAAGTGAGCGGCAAAGACAACGGCTATACGTCCGTCGCGTTCGACCACGGCTACGGCGATATGTCAAACGGCACTTACAGAGTAGTTCACCGCGAGAATATAAACCACTGCTTTGAAATGTACGACAACGTCAGCATAGCCAACACAACCGATTTCTTCAACCAGACTTTGAACATGGGGTCGGATATCGTCGGCGGCTCGCAGGTCTGGTTCGGCAAGGAATTTTCAAACGGCATAGCCCTTGCGGCGGCGTTCACATTTGTGATCGCTCTGTGCGCGGTGCTTATGAATACACCCATATTCCGCTCGCTCAAAGCCAAAAAGTCGGAAGAGACTTCGGACGACGAAATCAGGGAAGTTGTGCAGGAAGAGGAGAGCGGCAGTCCTCAGGCGACAGCAGTTGCCGACGCGGCGGACGGCGACGCGTCAAACAGCGTTTCCGGCAAAGCGGTTGAGCTGGTCAAGGAAAAGAAGTCTGTTGCTCATAAAATTATTTTCTGGACGTGCATGATAGTCACGGCTATCATCGCCTGCCTCGACTATATCCCGCTTGCAAATCTCTCCATAGAGATCTTCCCCACGGGCAATTCGGCAAGCGTATACACCTATGTGTTCCCCGCAAGAATGGTAAACGCAATTCTTTTATGGGCGGCGATAAACGGCGCGATAGGGCTTGTGATATTCTTCGGCACTACGCTTTTGGAAAATCTGTATGAATTTATAATGTACAAAGCCAGGGGCATCCAACCCGTGTACGATTGGGATAAATTTAAAGCCATCAAAATCATGGGCTACGGCGATCCGGAAAAGGGCAATAAGAAAAGCGTTCTGCGCTATGCGGGCAGAGTTTTACTCAACGTGGGCAAGGCTATTTTGCTGGCGCTTGTAATGTTCGGGGCGTTCTACTTCCTCGTCCAGCTCAGCTACTGGATATTCCACCAGGATTTCAGGTTTATGCTGGTATCCGCCGCGCCTATAAATGCAAGAATGTTTGTAACCGCGCTTGAATATTGGCCGATAATCTTCGTGTTCTATATCTCCAATTCCATCCGCGTGAATTGCAGCATCGGCAGGGAAGGCTGGAAGGAGTGGAAGGTGCTCCTCGTGGGCGCGCTTGCAAACAGTCTGGGGCTTGCGTTCATCCTGCTCATAAACTATGTATGCTTCTTTACAACGGGCTCTCCTTTCTACGGATATTGGGGCAACAACACGGAAGTCTGGCTGTATGTCAACATGGTGTTTGCGCTGGTCGTAATGATGTTCATTCTGCCCATATTCAACAGGCTGATATACAGAATTTGCGGCAACGTATGGACGGGCGCAATCGTTTGGTGTATGATATTCGTAATGATGACGATATCGGCTTCCGTATCCTACATTCCCATTTAAGTAATACTGTAACCTGCATACGGGGCTGTTTCCGTGTGGAAGCGGCCCCGTAAACGCTATCTGTTTTTTGCAATAATAAATTAATAACCGGAGGATATTATGGGATTTTTAAAAGATAAAACGGCAATCATCACGGGCGCGGGCCGCGCTGTTTTAAGCGACGGGCGGAGCGGGTCTATCGGCTACGGAATAGCTACCGCATACGCAAAGGAGGGCGCAAACCTTGTGATCACGGGCAGGAACGTCAAAAAACTTTCCGACGCCAAAGAGGAACTGGAGCGGTTATACGGCATAAAAGTGCTCACCCTTGCCGCAGACGTCAACGCAGGTGCGGACAACGAGGCGGTCGTGCAGAGCGTAGTGGACGAAACGATAAAAACGTTCGGGCGCATTGATGTGCTTATAAACAACGCGCAGGCTTCGGCGTCGGGCGTGCCGCTGGCGGAGCACACAAAGGATCAGTTTGACTTGGCTGTATATTCCGGGCTGTATGCGGCGTTCTACTATATGAAGGCGTGCTATCCGCATTTGAAAGAGACAAAGGGCTCGGTCATAAATTTTGCTTCGGGCGCGGGCTTATTCGGGAACTTCGGGCAGTGCGCATACGCCGCGGCGAAGGAGGGCATACGCGGGCTCACCCGCGTGGCGGCAACCGAGTGGGCGCGGGACGGCATAAACGTCAACATTATCTGCCCGCTCGCATGGACGGCGCAACTGGAGAAATTCCAAAAGGACTATCCCGAAGCGTACAAAGCAAACGTCCACACGCCGCCCGCAGGACATTTCGGCGACGCTGAATTGGAAATCGGCCGCGTGTGCGTACAACTTGCCTCGCCCGATTTTAAGTATATGACGGGCGAAACAATCACCTTGGAGGGCGGCTTAGGCCTCCGTCCGTAAGCGCCCGCTCCACAATTCAATGGGCGCTCGTTTTTGTTTGTGGTTCCCTCATCTTCAAATTTTCCCTTCATAATTTTTTACCGCCGTGATTTTTTGTAAAGCGATGTGTGGGTTCTTCAACCGGGAATTAAACATACTGTAATACAACAAGATGAACTATCGCAAAGTTTCCCCAATTTTCCCCCAATCGCAAAAAAGAAGCAATTTCAAAAGACAAAAAACGGGCGGTCTTTAGCCGAAAATCGCTAAAAACCGCCCAAAATTGGGCAGAGAGCTTTTCTCTGCCTGTTTTTATGGACTGAATTATGCCGCCTTATAAAGCGGCGATACGCAAAACAGCCCCCGTTGAGCCGGGGGCTGTTTTGCGTTGAAGCGTTTTAGCGCTGTTAGCGGTTTGAAAGTTCGTATTGCTTTAAATAGCGGTAAAAGGAAGAAAGTTTCATGTTGGTACTATCCAGCGCGGAGTTCAGGCTTATCTCATGTTTTAAATAGGCTTCGGCTACCTGCCCGAAATTCTCGGGGCAGGCCAGTCTGGGCCGCCCAAACTTTACGCCCCGCTGTTTTGCCGCCTTGATCCCTTCGGACTGACGGGTGTGTATGCTGTCCTTTTCGTTTTCGGCCACAAACGACAACAGCTGTAACACTATATCCGATATCAGCTTGCCTATAAGGTTTTTTTCGTGGCAGCGTGTGTCCAAAAGGGGCATGTCAAGCACAAATATGTCGGCGCCTATCTCTTTTGTTATTCGTTTCCACTCCTGCAGTATACAGTCGTAGTTGCGGCCGAGGCGGTCTATGGACTTTACAACGAGCAGATCGCCCCCGCGCAATCTCCTTATAAGGCGCTTGTAATTTTGCCTTTCAAAATCTTCGCCGCTTTTTTTATCGCAGTAAACATAGGTAAACTCTATCCCACATTTTTCAAAGGCGGCAAGTTGCCTTTCAAGTTTTTGGTCTTTGCTCGAAACTCTTGCATAAGCGTAATTCATTTTATTCCCCGTATCGTATAACATTATTTTATATTTACATTATAAACTAAAATTTTACTTAACACAACCCATTATTTTTCGAAAAAATAAAAAAATTTTTCAAAACCTATACTTTTTTAAACGTAAAACTATTGACGAATTTTTCGATATGTGTTATGATGTTAATAACGTAAAATTAATGTAAATTAGTAACATTGTTCCCCTTTTCAAAACGTATAGGTTTTTAAAGGGGCAAAATCGGGCTAAACGGGCTTATCGGGTTTATGTTAAACGGTTAACTTGCAGTTTCCTTTAAAAAAACCCGATCAAAAAAATTTAGTTAAACGGTTAACCGAATAAACGTTCCCCAAAGGGACTGTTTATAAAATCAAAACGGAGGAATATTTATGAGAAAGAAAAGCATACTTGGCGTCTTGCTTGCCGTTGTTATGCTGTTCGGCGTGTTTGCGGGTTGTAATCCGTCCAATAACGGCGGCCCCGCGGCGGCGACAGAATATACGGTAACCTTTGACGTGGGTAGCGAAGCACAGGCAGCGGGCGTGAGAACTCCCGAACCGCAGGTGGTACAAAACGGGTCCACGGCCGTTCAGCCTACGATAGACGCATGGAAAGGCCATACGCTTATCGGCTGGTACAAAGGCAACAAGGAGTGGGATTTCTCCTCGGACACAGTTACCGAAAATATCACCCTCAAGGCCCAGTGGAACACGGCCGTTTCGAGCGACAAGGCCGAAGCGTACGAGAGGAGCCTTGATTGGGGGGAGAAAGACCACCTCTATATCCATTATTTACGCGGAGCGCACTCCGAGAGCGAGGAGGGAACGACCAACACCGCGGCGGCTCCCGGCTACTCCTCGCAGATAGAGTCTGACGTCTACGGCGATTGGGGTCTTTGGGTATGGGAATACTTCCCCACCAACGGCGAAGGCCGCGCGTTCTATCCCATGAAGATAGACGAATCGGGCGCAGTCTACGACATAGACCTTAACGCCACCTATACCGACGCCGGCTGGAATGAGGAGACCCGCAACAATAAAGGGTTTACCATCACCTATTCCGACACGTTGCGCATAGGCATACAGATTTACTCCCAACACAGCCGTTTATACGAGGAAGGCTTTTGGGTAAACGACGGCGGCGACGTGTACATAGTGCTTGAAGAAGCCCGCCGCGACAAGGGGGACTACCATTGGTTTGTAAGGCAGGGTGAAGTTAAAAACGGCACGCCCACATTTGCTTCATATGTGGTATTCGATCCCTACGCCGGTCTCGAAGAGGGTTCGGCCGTAACAACTTATGACGTGGTTTCCAGCAAGGGCAACAACGGCGTATATCTCAAACAGGACGTAGCCGAGGGCTGGGAAGAGGAGAGCGTAGGCTATCAGATATTCATGGCGTCCTTTGCCGATTCGGACGGCGACGGCATGGGCGATATCAGGGGCATCATCCAAAATCTTGACTATCTTGAAAAGCTCGGCGTAGACGTATTGTGGCTCACGCCTTTCCAGCAGTCCAACTCCTACCACGGATACGACATAATGGACTACTTCACGGTAGATCCACGCTTCGGCACGCTCGACGATTACAGGGAGCTTGTGTATGAGGTGCACCAACGCGGCATGCGCATATTGCTCGACTTCGTATTAAACCACACATCCACGTCCAATCCCTGGTTTATAAAATCGCAGAACCTCGTAAAAGAGACGGTAAAAATGCCCGACGGCAGCTATAAAGAGATAGATTACCGCAACTTCTATACCTGGAAAAACGCCGACTACTATAAGACCATAACCGATCCCCTCGAAAAGTTGCAGTGGTTTAAGGATTCCAACGGTTATTACTATTATTCCAGCTTCAACTCGTCCATGCCCGAGCTCAACTTCGACTATCAGGCCACCCGCGACGCGATCTTGCAGGTTGCGCTGTATTGGATGAGCTTCGGACTCGACGGTTTCCGTCTGGACGCGGTTAAACACATATATATGGAAAACGAGAGCTACGATCACTCCGACCAGATAATAAAGGATATCTCCAAGGGCACGGAAATCGGCTCCACCGCAGGCGACTATTCCTTTGATATGAAAAAGGACGCACACTTCTTTATGGAGTTCAACGCCAAGCTCAAAGCCAGCTATCCCGGCGCCATCCTTGTGGGAGAAAACTTCAACGGCGACCCCATCAAGATAGCGGGATTGTATGAAGGCCTCGATTCTCAGTTCAACTTCAACTGGTATTACGACACAACGGGCTGTCTGGGCGTTATAGCCAATTCCGACAACATGCAGTCCAAACAACAATACGCCTCCAAGGCCATGAACCAATACGCCGCCGCGCAGTTTGACTTCAGACTGTACCGCACCGACTATATCGACGGTATCTTCACCTCCAACCACGACGTGCAGCGCGCACGCGACAGGGTTATGGCGGGCTGGAACGAGGCCACGCACGACTGGGTGAGCAACGGCCTCGACCGCGAGAATTACACTCAGGACGAGTGGAATACTTCCGAATCCCTTGCCAAACTCTGGGCGGGCATGTGCCTCACCGTACCGGGCATAACCTGGATTTACGGCGGCGACGAGCTGGGCATGTTCGGCGTTAAAACTCCCAACCCCGCAAGCGAAGGCCCCGGCCATGAGGACAGATGGCTCCGTCAGCCCCTCAAATGGAGCAAGACAAAGGAAGGCAGCAAGTACAACTGCTACTATCCTATAGGCTTCAACAACTACAAAATGACGTGGGACGCGCTCAACGAAAAGTTGGACGGCATAGCAGAGCAGGAAAAAGACGACAACTCCATGCTTTCTGTGTACAAAAAGCTGATACAGGTGCGCAAACAAAATCCCACGCTGGCGAGGGGCACGGTGGTAAACCACACCAAGACCTTTACCAACTCGGGCGGAGAAACGGTTATTTGCTATTCGGTAAAGGACGCCGAACATGAGATACTTGTGTATGTAAACGCCTCCAAGCAGCAGGCTTCCTCGGGCTACGCAGTACCCACAAATTCCGAGTTGTTGTACGGCGACGCGCTTGAATCGGGCAGAACTATGCAACCCCTTTCCATGACTATATATAAGGTGAAATAAGGAGGGACTCACATGAAAAAACTTTTAGCTATTTTGATGACGGGAGTAGTGTGCGCGGGTCTCGGCGCGGGGGCAAGTTTTGCCGCAAGCGCAGAACAGGACGCGTCCACGGTATATCTTGTGCCCGGCACATACCAAGAGGGCGGCCAGACGGTGTGCTACACCGTGCCGTCCGGCGCCGAAAAACTCAGCGAAGAGGAGTGCGCACAGATACACGTTCCCAACGCATACCGTTGCACGCTGGCTGCGGGTGAGGAACTTCCCGCCGCCGTTGGCAACAGAAAGGACAAAGACGGCAACGACTATTCCTTTAACGGCTGGTGGACGATAGAATCGGCAACCGTTACTTACTATTCTACCGTGCCCGAGGGAAGCGGAGTTACATATCTGTACGCAGATTGGCGCGCCGACCTGTCCCAGCCCAAGGACCCCGTCCCTGCGGACGATGAAACTATAATACCGCCCAACCACTACATGTCGATAAAGCGTGCGGCCACGGGCGAAACCGAAAGAGTAACGCTGTTCGTTTCGGGCACCGACGTAAGCTCGGCTTACCAATTTGATTACGGCGCACCCGTACAGCTTTATAACGAGTGGTTTGAACTGAGCTACGGCGACGAAGTAACCGTTTACACCGTCGGTTTGGGCGGGTCAAAGAAACACCAGATAGCGCCCATACTCGCAAACGGCAAGCGCGGCGTTCAGTTTGAATCCAGCGGCAACAACCACACCGGCTCGTTCCTTGCGGGCGGCGGCGACTATACCGCGCCCGGCAGAGGCGAACCCATGTTCAAGTATGCCGTAAACGACACAAGGCATTTCAGAATCTACATCAAATTTTATGATGCAGGCGGCTGGATGACCGTATATATGGAACCACAGGATTAATCAGGAGGAAAAATAAATGAAAAACAAAAAATTAGTGGTTTTATTAGTCAGCATTTTCGGCGCATCCGCGGTAGCGGGCATAGCCGCAGGCTGCAATAACGAACAAAATCCCAACACGCCAACTCCCCCTCCCGTCGAAGAAACGCAATATACCGTTTCGTTCGATACAAACGGGGGCACGGACGTTCCTTCCCAAACGGTTAAAAAGGGTGGCAAGATAACCGAGCCTGCAGCGCCCACCAAGGGCGGCTACACGTTTGACGGTTGGTACAAGGACGACGGCTGCACGCAAAAATGGGACTTCGACTCAGACACCGTTTCCGCGGACACAGAGTTGCATGCCGCATGGAAGGTAAAGGACGCCACGGCCGATACATACTTCGACTTTGTCGCCTTGAAGGACGGGTCCTATTCAATCAAGCTCAAATTGGGCCAGACCCTGCCGGAGGAGGTAATATTCCCCTCCAGACACGAGGATAAAAACGTAACCGAAATAGCCGAAAAGGGCTTCGAAAGCAACACTGCAATAAAGAGCATATTCATTCCCTCTACAATAAAGGTAATAGGCCAGCAGGCCTTCCGCAACGCCCAAAACCTGCAATCGGTAGAGGGCGCAGAGGGAGTGGAGACCATAGGCTCCAACGCATTCTTCGGCACCAAGTGGGTAGCGGGCTTAAAGTCGGGCGCAAACTATTTGGGCAGCTGTCTGTTTAAATATGTCGGCGACGACGTCTCCGTTACCGTATCGGAGGACACCCTCGGCATAGCCGCAAACGCCTTTGAAAAACTCACAAAACTTCAAACGGTAAGTTTGCCCCAAACGTTAAAGGCAGTGGGCAACTCGGCTTTTGCGGGTTGCACGGCCCTCAAAGCGATAGACTTGCCCGACTCCGTCACCGCCGTAAACGACAAGGCTTTTTCGGGTTGTACGGCGCTGGCCGACGTAAAAATCGGCTCGGGCGTGCTCACGATCGGCTCCAACGCTTTTAATGGCGCAGGCATCAAAACGCTGGAATACAACGCCAACGGCGAAGTGGACCAACTTGCGTTCGACGGCGTTTCGGGCGAAGTTTCCCTCACCTTCGGCGACGGCGTAAAAACAATACCCACCAACCTCACCAAAAAGCTCAAGGGGCTCAAAAAGGTTGTTTTGGGCAGCGGCATATCCGAAATTCCCGCGGAGGCGTTCGACGGACTTTCGTCCCTCACCGACTACACCTCCAAGGGCGTTATAACTTCCATAGGCGCGCGGGCCTTCCGCGGCGTAGGCCTCAAAGAGTTTACAATCGCGGGCTCGGTTAAAACGTTGGGCGCGGGCGCGTTCCAGAGCAGCGCGCTCACCAAAGTTGTATACAACGCGGTCGAAGTGGGGGACACCACCATCGCCGGCCTCGTATTCTCAGGTTGCGCTTCGCTCGCCGAAGTTGAAATAGGCGCGGGCGTTAAAAATGTTCCCGCCAACCTGTTCTACGGCGTATCTGCCCTCAAAAAAGTAACTTTCGACGCCGACGTGCAGACCATAGGCATGGCCGCTTTCCGCGGCACGGGGCTTACCGGTGCGCTCGAGCTGCCCGCCAACCTCACAGGGATAGGCGCGGAGGCCTTCTACGGCACGCCCATAACCTCGGTTACCATACCCCAAAAAGTTACCGTTATCGGCTCCGACGCCTTTGCGGATTGCGAAAGCCTCGCCACGGTGAACTACAATGCAGTAAACGCAACATATTCGGGCACGAAAGCCATATTCCTCAACGCAAGCAAGGTTGAAATAGGCTCGGGCGTAGAGGCAGTTCCCGCATATTTTGTAAAGGGCAACCAAAACATAACTTCAATCACAATTCCCGCGGGCGTTACCTCGGTTGGCGCATATGCCTTTAACGGCTGCTCCAAGTTGCAGACAATCTCGGGCATCGACGCCGTTTCCGACATGGGCGACCACGCCATAGATGACACCCCTTATTACGAGACTTGGCTCGAATCGCAGGAGGGCCTGATTGTTTCGGGCACCACCCTCACGGGCTACAAAGGCGAAATGCCCGAAAACTACACCCTTACAGTTCCCGAAAACGTAACGGCCATCGGCGCGGACGCGTTCGCAAACAAAACCAATCTCGTGGCTATTGAATTTAACGAAAAGCTCACATCCATAGGCGACAACGCCTTTAAGGGCTCCTCGCTCAAGGGCGAAGTGGCGCTTCCCGCCACGTTGGAGACGATAGGCAAAGACGCCTTCCGCGGCCTCACGGGCATAACAAGCGTGGATTTCTCCAAGCTCACCGCCCTCAAATCGATAGGCGAGTACGCCTTTGCGGGCTGCTCCGGCGCCACAATGCAGGTTGTTTTGCCCGACACAATGGAGGAGGAAGGCCTCAAAGAGCACGCCTTTGACGGTTGCTCGAAGTTAACCGACCTCACCGTTAAATCGGCAGAGGGCAAGGGCCTCAAAGTTATCCCCACGGGCAGCTTCCTGTCCACGGGCCTCACAAGGGTGGATTTGGGCGTTTCCGTTGAAGAGCTGGCCGACGATTGGGTTTACACCGTGGCCAACAGCACGGGCCTTTCCAAGGTAACCACTTTCCTTGCTCCCGGCTTGAAGAAGGTCGGCCGCTACGGCCTTGCCTGCCTGCCCGTAAACTACGATACTTCAAATATAGAGGTATTCGGCGAGCGCGCAATGATCAAATACGGCGGCACGTCCATAATAATCGGCGAAAACTGCACCTCCATCGGCGCGGCGTTCACCTATCCGGGCACCGCAGTAACCGCGCAGAGCACCGACAAGGGTCTGCAGAACCTCACCACCCTGGAGATAAGGAGCACCAAGCTCAAAGAGATACCCGACTTCGCGTTTGCGCGCGCCATAAAGCTCAGCAACATAACCTTTGCGGAGGGAGTGGAGCTGGCGGCGGGCAACCACGCATTCCACGAGTGCAACGCGGTTAAATCCCTCGATCTGTCGGTGTTCACTTCCATAGGCGACTATGCGTTCAGCTATTGCTATATGGACAACGTAAGGAACCCGCAGTTCAACCAAAAACTCAACAAAATAGGCAACTATGCGTTTGAGTACACCCATATCGCGGGCAAGATAGAAATCGGCCAGAGCTTCGGCGAAGAATTCAACGCTCCCTCGGCGTTCAGCTATTGCCAAAAGATAACCGACATAGTTTTCGGCGGCAATATCAAAATAATTACCAGTAGCGGTTTCTCCAATTTGGGCCCGATAAATTCCATCCGCTATGAGGAGGGCATAACCGAGATAAACGGCATAGAGGGGCTTATAAGCGACGTTTATATCCCGTCTACCGTTAAACAGCTCAAAGCCAACAGCGCAATGGCCAAAAAGGTACACCTTGCCTACACGGCCGACTCGCTTGACGGCGTAACAATCGATAAGGGCGCGTTCGGCAGCACAGCCAGCATATACGGCGTAGTAATTCCCGAGGGCGCAAAGGAAGCGTACAACACCAAGTGGGCAAAAGACGCCTTTAACGGCACCTGGATGTTCGTTTACGACAACGAACTCGACGCAAAGGGCCTTGTCGTAGACGAAAGCGGCAAGCTGGTGATGTACCTCAGCACTTCGGGCTCCATAGAGCTCAACGAAAAGGTTCAGAGCATAGGCTCGGCCGTTCTGCGCTCGGTAAGCAACATAACCGTAGTTGACGGCAACCCCTACTTAAAGGCCGTAGACAGCGTCGTATACAACAAGGCGGGCGATACGCTGGTATTTATACCCGGCGCCAAAAAGTACACGTCGTTTACAATCGGCGCAGACGTAACCACCATAGCGGAGGGCGCGTTTGCGGAGGTTGCGTACGAATCGGGCAGGTTCCAGGGCACCGTGCTCAACATACTCAACGTAGAGGCCCAAACCCCTCCCACGCTCAACGATACCCTTCCCGAAACAATTACCACCATCAACGTGCCCGACGGCAAACTTGCCACCTATATGGCCGCCGATGGCTGGAAGGAACTCTCCTTAAAGCTCACCGACCCCTCCGATACAAGGGCGTGGATAGTGGACGAAAACGGCACTCTGCTTTCCTACCGCGTTAAAAACGATAAGGAAGTTGCGGAAACCCACCATGTGATTATCCCCACAAACGTAAAGGTAATAGAAAAAGACGCCTTTGCGGGCATCACGGGCAGCAACATAATAGTCAACAAAATAACCATATCCGAAAACGTTGAAAAGTGGTCAATATCCACCAACGACTCCACCGCGCTCATCAACGTTACCGAGCTGGTATTCGGCTCCAAAAAGTATAAGGACGGCAGCGCCTACGGCGGTAGTTTCACCTCCACCAACCTGAAGAGGCTGGAAACGATAACCGTTGCGGACGGCGTAGAACGCCTGCCCTTAGGTATATTTGCATATAGTAATGCCAAGACGGTAGTAATTTCCGATACGGTTAAGGAGATTGGCGAGTTTGCCTGCACCAGGATGGATAACCTTACCACCGTGGAGATGGGCAACGGAGTTCAAAAGATAGGCAGATATGCCTTCGGTAACCAAAGCGGCGGCAAAAATAAACTTGCCTCAATAACCATTCCCGCCTCCTTGCAGGAGATTGGCGAACGTGCGTTCTATACGTCGCCCATAACCAAACTCGTTTGGAATGCAAAATCCGCCACATACACGGGCGCAACGTCCTCGTCGAGCAATTATCCGTTCTACAACTGTAAGATAAGCGACCTCACCATAGGCGACACCGTTGAGACGATACCTTCATATGTAATGTCAAACTTCTCGTCGCTCAAAACGCTTGTGATACCTGCAAACGTAAAGAACATATCCGCAAATGCGTTCAGCGATTTGCGCAGCTGCAATATAACCCTTAACGACGGTCTCGTTACCATAGGCGACAATGCGTTCTATTCGGCATACTACACCAATAACTTCAACAAACTGCCTTCAACGTTGCAGACCATAGGCAAGCAGGCTTTCTATAACATTAAAATAGACAGCGCAACCTACGCCATACCCGATTCCGTACAGACCATAGGCGAAAAGGCGTTCAACACCCTTACAACCTCGGCCGAGGGCGGCAAAATAGCCCTTACAATGGGCAAGGGCCTCACCTCCATAGGCGTACAGGCGTTCGGCAACACAACGTCCGTCAACTCCATAACCTGGAACTGCACCGCGCTTGAAGATATAGGCAACAGCGCATTTGCAAAACTTACCCTCACGGGCGCGTACAACGTACCCAAGACGGTTAAGACAATAGGAACTTCGGCCTTTGCCGCCTGCACGTTCGATAGCGGTTGGGAGTTCTACGACGGGCTTGAATCGGTAGGCGCAAACGCGTTCAAGGCAAGTACTTTCAGCGGAACCATAACCAAGTTCCCCGCAAGCCTTACATCTTTGGGCGCCGAAGCCTTTGCCGGCAGCGACTTTACGGGCGATTGGGGAACCATCGACCCGACGGCCGAACTCATCAAAAACAGCTCCAACGCGTTCAGCGGAAACGAAAAGCTCGCAGGCAAGGTAAATCTTCCTGCCGACGTAACCGAGCTCGGCGGTTTGTTTGCGGGCACGGGCGTAACCGAAATCGGCGGTCTTGACAAAGTTACCAAGCTCAAGGACAACGCTCTGCGCGATTGCACCAAACTTACAAACCTGCAACTTCCCGCAGGCCTCACCGAAATCGGCAGCTATGCGCTCTCCGGCCTTTCGGGCGTAACCAAGATAAGCTGGCCCGCCGCGCAAACTACCATACCCGCAGGCGTATTTGCAAACTGCGTGAACTTGCAGAGCATTACAATACCCGCAGAAGTAACGTCCATAGGCGCAAACGCTTTCCAGGGCTGCGTAAAACTTGAAAAGATAGAACTGCCGGCAAGCCTTACTTCCATAGGCGCTTACGCGTTTGACGGCTGCACGTTGCTTGCAAACGTAACCTTGCCCGAAAACCTGACTACCATAGGGGAGTATGCTTTCCAGAACTGCAAGGGCTTCACCTCGTTTACGTTTACCAACAAGATAACCACCATATCCAAGGGCGTTCTGATGGGTTGCGAAAACATAACCGAACTCACCCTGCCCTCCACAAGCTTGGCAAGCGATCCCCGCATTAAGCTCAGCGACTATGCGTTCGCGGGATTGAGCAAACTCACCGAACTCAGGCTGGATATATGGGATATCGAAGCCAACAACGTAACGTCAAGCGGCGGCAACCATGTATTCGAAGGCTGCACCTTCAAAAAGGTTTACTACAACGTTTACGACCCTCACTGGGCAAGCGCCGCACCCGAGCTCTTACCCGACTGCGTTGAAGAGATTATCGTATCCGAAAGGGCCAACTGGGCTCCTCTGTTCGTAAATCCCCAAACGAGTAAGCTGAAAAAACTTGTAATCAACAGCACAAGCGAGGCTCTGGCGGGCTCCAAGGGCTATGTAGGCAAGTTCGATTTGCCCAAGGATACCAAAGTGTATGTTCCCGACTCCATGTTCGATAAGTACATGGAAGGCTGGTCCAAGTGGGCGGGACAGATCCACAAGCTGTCAGAACTTCCCAAAGAGTAAACAGTTCATTTTTCTCCTTCAAACTGCGGCCTTGCTCTCCTCTCTCCGGGGAGGAGAGCGGGGGTCGCAGCCTCCAAAAACCGCCGTATAAGGCGGACAACCTCCATTTTTTATACGGCTTGCCCTCCTCCTTTTGCGCGGGGAGGGTTAAGCTGTAAAAGCTCGACCGGATATGGAAAAAATGACCATAAAGGATATCGCGCGCATGGCCGGCGTATCTGTTGCCACCGTTTCCTACATAATAAACGGCATACATTCGGACAGATACAGCGAGGCCACAAGACGAAAGGTGTTGCAGATAGTAAACCTGTACGATTTCCGTCCGTCGCGGTTGGCCAAGTCCTTTGCGTTGAGCAAGAGCGGGAATATCATCATTGTAACGGAAAAGTGCCACTCCATATATCAAAAAGCCGAAACCTACGATTTTTTGCGCCTTTTGGGGCAAGCCTTCGAGGGCAGGGGTTTAAATCTTATAATGCGCAGCCAGCCCGAAGCCACGCGCGTGGATACGGCCGACGCCATTATCTGCCTTGGTATGGAGGAGGACAAGTTCCGCAAACTCGCAGTGGAAAATTACGTTCCCATGCTTGCGGTAGACGCAAAGATAAACGACGCACTGTTTTTTCAGGTATTTCAGGACTTTGAATATGTATTGGCCGAGGGTGAAAACAAGTTCGGCAAAGACAACTTTAAAATCGTGCTCGTGGACATGTATAACCGCACATTAAAAAAGGAGATAGTCGGCATTTGTAACCGGATACTGTTTATAGAGGGCAACGATTTGAACGGCCTGCCCTCCTGCAACATGGTAACGGTGCACGCCTCCCTACACCAAACGGCCGCAAATATGGGAATAGAAATGTATTTGGTTCCCACAAGCCTTCAGACCCGCGTGGACGCGCTTATGGACTGCTACACAAAGGCCATCGAAAGAGTGCAGGGCACCATACACACGGTGCGCGTAAAGTAGAATACACACAAAAGAGGAATGCGTTTTTTTTGATAAAAGCGCATGGAGGTACCCGCTTTTAGCATAGGTTAAACGTTTAATATGAATAAATACGCAGTATACCATAAGCCGGAAAGCAACTATGCCTACGCCACCGCAGACCATAAACTTACGCTTGTTTTAAAGATGGCGGCGGGCGATATCCCCGACAGGGTGGAGATACTTTACAACAACAAATACGACTTTACCAAACGGCGCTCGTCCTGCCTTATGCACAGGTGCGCCACCGGCGTGGATTTTGCATATTACCGCGCCGATTTTACCCTCCCGGACGCACGGCTTGCATACATATTCAAAATATATCATAAGGGCCGCGTCTACTATTATTCCGAGGAAGGTTTAACAACCGATTACGATTTTGAACTTGCCTATTATACGTTCTTCCAGTTCCCCTTTATAAACGCGGTTGACGTGATGCCCGTTCTGGAGTGGACGCGGCACGCCGTGTTTTACCAAATCTTTGTGGACAGGTTTGCCCGCGGGGACTTTAATAAGGACGATTCATATATAAATACCCCATGGGACGGCCGGATAACAAGGTATTCCTTTACGGGCGGCGATCTCGAGGGGATAATCTCAAAACTGCCCTACTTAAAAGATCTGGGAGTAAACGCCCTCTATCTGACGCCCATATTTTTGTCGGACAGCAACCATAAGTACAACGTAAAGGACTACGCCGTAGTAGATCCGCAGTTCGGCGACAAAAACACCCTTTTAAAGCTGCTGTCTTTGGCGCACGCTTCGGGAATGAAGGTGATTTTAGACGCCGTTTTAAACCACTGCGACATAACGCACCCCTATTTTGAGGACGTTATGCATCGGGGACGGGCTTCCCCCTATTTCAATTGGTTTACGTATGTCGGCGGGCCCGAGAGGGAGGCGGGCAGTTATGCCCACTTTGCCGACTGCACGTATATGCCCAAGTGGAACACGGGCAACCCGCTTGCAAGGCGGTATCTTGCCGATGTTGCCTTAAACTGGTTAAAATACGGCTTTGACGGGCTGCGGCTGGACGTTGCCGACGAGGTATCGCATGTGATGTGGCGGCAGTTGCGGCTGGAAATAAAACAATCTTATCCGCGGGCGCTGATTCTCGGCGAGATTTGGCACTTGAACGAGCATTGGCTGCGCGGGGACCAATTTGACGGAGTTATGAATTACAAATTACAAAAAATTTTGATGGATTACTTTGGAATGTTCTCCATAAAGGCCGTATATGCGGCGGCGCGGCTCAACGACCTGCTTATGGACAACACCGAACAGGCCAACGCAATGGCCCTCAATTTTTTGGACGACCACGACACCCCGAGGGCGTTCCGTTTTGTCGGCGGCAACACCGACAAACTTCTGTGCGCGCTGTGCGCCGAAGTGATGTTCCCGGGCATGCCCTGCGTATTTTACGGCACCGAACTCGCGCTTGACGGCGCGGGCGACCCCGACAGCCGCCGCACGTTTGACTGGGCGGCGGAGCAGGACCCCGAATTCAAACAAAAATTAAAGGAGATACTCGCCCTTAAACAGAGGCCCGAACTCGAAGGGGGCAGGGCAGAGATCTCGGCGGAGAGGGGAATGTTGAAGATGGCGCGCTCAAAGGGCGACGCCGGCCTTACCGCCTACTTTAACACGAGCGGCAGGTCCGTGCAGTTTGAACCCTGCGGGGAAGTTGTGCTCGGCGTAAACTTTAAACAAAACCGTCTGTTAAACAACGGCATGGCCGTTGTGGCAAATATAAAACAATGATTCAAGGAGGATAAACCTATGAAAAAACGTATCATTTCTTTACTTGCGTGCGGCGCGCTGGCAATTACGGCGCTCGCCTCCGCTGCGGGTTGTTCCGGGCAGGATGACTCTATCAAACTCACCGTGTGGGGGGCGGAAGCCCAGCAGGCTACCCTTTTGGAGATGGCCGAAAAGTTCAAGGCCGCCAATCCCGACAAAAAATACAACATATCCGTCGGCGTTTGCGGCGAGGGCGACGCGTACATGAACGTCAGCAAGGACCCTTCGGCCGCAGCCGATGTATATGGATATTCCAACGACCAGCTGATAAATCTGATCCGCTGCGGCGGCGTAGCCCAGATAGGCGGCAGCTATCTCGAACAGATAAAAAGCGACAATACCGAGGAATCGGTGGAGTCGGGCACCTTGGACGGCAAGGTGTACGGCTATCCCTATGCGGCCGACAACGGCTACTTTATGTATTACGATAAGTCCGTGCTCACCGAAGAGGACGTGAGCACGCTGGAAGGAATTATATCCGTCTGCGAGAGCAAGAACAAAAAAATCGGTTGGGGCATAGACGACTCGTGGTACACCGCGGGGTGGTTCTTTACTTTCGGCTGCACCTACAGCGTGGAATACAACGATGATTACAGCGAAAAAAATGTAGACTGCACCTTTAACGGCGAGGGCGGCATAAAGGCCTCCAAGGCCATGGCAATGCTCACGTCAAGCGGGGCCTTTGCAGGCAAAGGCACCAACAACGACACAATAATTTCGGGCTTCGGCACGGGCACGCTCGCCGTAGCGGTTACGGGCACGTGGAACGCCGACGCCATAAAGGAAAAGCTGGGACAAAACTACGGCGTGTGCAAACTTCCCACGGTAACCGTGGACGGCGAAACAAAGCAACTCAGCTCCTTCAAGGGCTACAAGCTGTTTGGCGTAAATCCCCACAGCGCAAATTTAGCCGAAGCGCACAAACTCGCCGCCTTTTTGTCGGGCGAGGAAATGCAAAAGGAACGCTTTTTAAAACATGGCGTGGGCCCTTCCAACAAGGTAGCCGCCGACATGGACGAGGTAAAGGCCAATCCGGCGATTGCGGCCGTAACGGAACAGAGCCGTTATGCGGTGGAGCAGTCCTCCGTGCCCTCCAACTTCTGGAACCCCGTAAAGGCATACGGCGGTTATATAATAGACAAACTTATAGACCAAACCACCTATCAGGAGTATCTGAACAAAATGACGGAGCAGATAAAGTCGTCTATCAGCGCGTAACGGAGTGTCCCGATGGTTGATCTGGAATATTTAAAAATGTCTGCGCCGCAAAAATTTGTGTACCGCACAAAGGCGTTTTTTAAACGGTTGCCCCGTTCGATAGCCTCCTTTTTTGCGGCGTTGCCCAAAAAGCTGTACGGCTGCCTTATGGCTTTTTTGTCGGTGTTTACAAACATAGGCTCGGCGGCCAAAAACGGCACCTGGAGGACCCGTATATCCTTTGTTGCGATGGGTACGGGGCTGATAGCCCTCAAACAGTATCTGCGCGGCATACTGTATTTGCTGTTTGAAGTGTTGTTTGCCCTTTATATGGTCTTTTTCGGGTGGAAATATCTTGCCAAACTGGGCAGTCTGGGTGAAGTGGCCTGCGTGGAGGAGTGGGACGACGCGTTGGGTATTTTTACATACAAATTCTACGACAACAGCCTGTTGATACTGCTGTATTCCCTTATGACCATATTCATTATCGTGGCCTTTATATACATGTGGTACCGCAACGTGACGGGCTGTTACGAGTGTGAAAAACTGCGTGAAGCCGGACTGAAACTTACGGGCACAAAGGAGGAGTTGCGTTCTTATACCGACCGCAACTATCACAAAACGCTGCTGTCCGTACCTATGCTCGGCATAGTGGTGTTCACCGTTCTGCCCATATTCTTCATGATATTTATAGCCTTTACAAACTACGATAAGGCGCACATGCCGCCCAAGGAGCTGTTCAGCTGGGTGGGCGCCGAAAACTTTGTAAACGTACTCGGCGGCGGCATATCGGCCAACAGCAAGGTGTTTGCCTACACCTTCCGCGAGGTGCTGCTGTGGACGGTGGTCTGGGCCTTTTTCGCCACCTTTACCAACTATATTTTGGGCATGGTGGTGGCCATACTCATAAACAAAAAGGGAGTGCGCTGCAAAAAGCTCTACCGCACCGTGCTCGTTATGACCATAGCCGTACCGCAGTTTGTTTCGCTGATGCTCATGTCGCAGTTGTTGGCCGACCAGGGCCTTTTGAACAACCTGATGATAAGCTGGGGCTGGATAGATAAGCCCATACCGTTTTTAACGGACGGCACGGCGGCCAAAATTACCATAATCATAGTGAATTTGTGGATAGGTATACCGTTTTCCATGCTTATATGCACGGGAATACTTATGAATATTCCCGAAGATCTGTATGAATCTGCCCGCATAGACGGCGCGGGACCCGTTACGGCCTATATGAAAATAACCTTGCCGTACATGTTGCATGTGACCACGCCCTATCTCATAACCCAGTTTATAGGCAATCTCAACAACTTCAACGTGATATTCCTGCTTACGGGCGGGGAACCCTTGTCGCTGGAAATGCAGTATGCGGGCAAGACCGACCTGCTTATAACGTGGCTGTATAAGCTCACCGTAAACGAAAGCCAATACGGCCTTGCTTCGGTAATAGGCATCTTTACCTTTATCGTTGTGGCGGTCTTTTCGCTCATATTTTACAACCGCTCCAAATCAGTCAAAAACGAGGAGGAACTTATGTGATGGAAGGCAAAAAATTAAGGAGCAAAAAGGGCTCCGAACGGCTGAAACTCGCCATAATACACATCGTTCTTACACTGATTTGTCTTATATGGCTTGTACCGTTTTTTATACTGATAATCCAATCGTTCAGGGGCGAGACGGGCATGTCCACAAATTACTTCTTCCCGAAGCAATGGACAATAGACAATTATGTAAAACTTTTCACCAAAACCAAGTTTTTAAAGTGGTATGCCAACACTCTGATAGTTGCGCTGGCCGTCACCGTTTTGCAGACCCTGATCGTACTCATGACGGGCTACGCCCTTTCGCGGCTGCGCTTTAAAATGCGCAAACCCCTTATGAACGTAATGCTTATTCTGGGAATGTTCCCGGGCTTTTTGTCGATGACGGCGGTATACTTTGTGTTAAAGGAGATAAACCTCACCCAAAACATATTCGGCCTGATACTTGTATATGCGGCGGGCTCGGCTATGCAGTATTACATCTGCAAGGGCTTTTTTGACACCATACCCAAATCTCTGGACGAGGCGGCTCGCATAGACGGCGCCGACAGGCACACCGTTTTTACCAAGATAATACTTCCCCTTGCCAAACCTATAATAATCTATACCATACTCACGGCCTTTATAGCTCCATGGGGAGAGTACATGTTTTCGTCGTTTATAATGTTGGGCGATCCCGACAAATTCACGGTGGCGGTGGGCATGAAGCAGTGGCTCGATAAGGAGAGCGTAAACGAGTACTTCACCGTATTCTGCGCGGCGGCGGTGGTGGTATCCATACCCGTCACGGCGCTGTTCATATGGTTGCAGAAGTACTATGTGGAAGGAGTTACGGGCGGTTCGGTAAAGGGCTGAAATGCAAAGGAGATAATATGTCCGACGTTAATATCAAACATCTTTATAAAGTCTATCCCAACGGCACAAAGGCGGTAAACGACTTTGACATGCAAATCGCCGACAAAGAGTTTATAGTGTTTGTCGGGCCTTCGGGGTGCGGCAAATCAACTACGTTGCGCATGATAGCGGGGCTGGAGGATATTTCTGCGGGAGAGCTGTCCATAGGCGGGCTCGTGGTCAATGACGTGGAGCCCAAGGACAGGGATATAGCCATGGTGTTCCAGAACTACGCCCTCTATCCGCATATGACAGTGTATGAGAACATAGCCTTCGGCCTGCGGCTCCGCAAACTTCCCAAGGAGGAGATACACAAAAAAGTAACCGAAGCGGCCGAAATTTTGGGCATAACCGAATATTTGGATAAAAAACCCAAGGAAATGTCGGGCGGACAAAGGCAACGCGTCGCGCTCGGCCGCGCCATAGTCCGTGAACCCAAAGTTATGCTTTTGGATGAGCCGTTATCCAATCTCGACGCCAAACTGCGCACACAGATGAGGGCTGAAATTTTAAAGCTGCACAAAAAGCTGAACACCACCTTCATCTACGTAACACACGACCAGGTCGAGGCCATGACCATGGGCACGAGGATAGTTGTGATGAAAGAGGGATATGTCCAGCAGACGGACGCCCCCAAAAATCTGTACGATTACCCGGTCAATAAGTTTGTTGCGGGCTTTATAGGCACTCCGCAGATGAATTTCTTTAAGGTTAAACTCACAAGATCGGGGGAGGAGGTCGAAATACTCTTCACCGGTTGCGGCGCAAAGACCAAGGTCCCCTATGCCTGTTTGCGTAAGGCCGATCCCGATGTGTTCGGCGGTATTGAAATGTGGTTAGGCATCCGCGCAGAGGACCTCTCGGTGACGGAGAACGGGGACGGGGCCGCTGTAAAGGTCAAGGTTTCCCACACAGAGGAGTTGGGCAGCGAGACGCTGATATACGGTAACCTCGACATGTCGGGCGAGGGCCCCGAAGGGGTGATAATAAGGGACGACGGCTCCCACTCGGTAAAGGCGGGCGATGTGATAACTGCCGCCGTAAACGTGCGCAAACTGCACCTTTTTTATACCGATACCGAAAGGACGGCCCTGCCCCGCATTCCTCTCTTTGGCCGCCTGCACTGTAAAATACAAAACCGCGCCCTGCATATCGGGCAAAACGTCCTGCCGCTGCCGCCCGCGCTGGACTGCAGCGACGGTGAGTGCCTCGTGACCGTTCCCACCGATGCGTTTACACGGGACGGGGAGCTGGAATGTGAGATAATCTCCTGCGAGGACGCAGGCGGCGTCAAACTCGCCGAGATTGACGCGGGCGGGGAAAGGCTATATGCGGCCCTCCCGCAGTATAACGGGGAAAAGACGCTCCGCCTGGGCATAGACCTCAAACGCATATCCGTAAGTACGGGGGAGGGGACAATTTTGCCATTGCCCGCGGTAAACCGCACGGATTGCAAATTTGTAAAGCGCATACAAAAAGCGGCCTCGGAAAAGGGCAAAAAGACAGTTAAATCTGCCGTATTCGGCTTCCAATCCGGGGACGCATTCTTTGAAGTTTCAAACGAAATATCTCAAAAGATATTCACCGCGCTGGGCATAAAAAAGGCTTTTACAGCCAAATTGCGGCTGGAATATACGCCCTACGGCGTGGCCGTGGCCCGGGACGGTATAGCAGCAACGGTACAAAAGACTCTTGACTACGGCGCCGAAAAATTTTTGGCGTGCGAGGCGGGCGGAAACACCGTGTATGTAAAAACGGAGGAAAATTATAGCGGCAATATATACCTTATGCCGGACTTCGGTAACATCTCGGTGGTAGACACAGAACGGGAAATTAAAATAATCTGACTAAATGGATAAACTTGAATATTTAAATAAACTGCGCGCCCTCCAAACGGAAGGCAAAAGCGTAAAGGAACTTTACAATAAGATATCGTCCATGGCAATGGCCTTGGGCATGAGCGGAGGGGTTAAGCCCGCCGTAAAAACGGCCTGTTATTTCTCCATGGAGTTTTTGATCGGCCGCAGTTTCTACAACAATCTTGCCGCATTGGGAGTATTGCGCGAGACGGCGGATATCCTTGCGGGGAAGGGCATAGACATCAACGTTTTTGAGGAGATAGAGGACGCCGCTCTGGGCAACGGCGGGCTCGGCAGGCTGGCCGCGTGCTTTATGGACTCGGCTGCGGGGCTTGACATACCGCTTACGGGATACGGAATAAGATACAAATACGGTCTTTTTAAACAGGCCATAATAAACGGCCGTCAGGTGGAACTGCCCGACGACTGGCAACAATTCGGCGATCCGTGGAGCGTCCGCGGCGAGGACAAAAAGCGCATAATAAGGTTTGCCGACATGAGCGTCACGGCGGTGCCCTACGATATGCCCGTATTCGGCAAGCGGGTGAATATTTTGCGGCTGTGGCAGGCCGAGGGCAGCAAAGAGGCTCAAAAAATAAGCGAATATCTCTATCCCGCGGACGACACGCAGGAGGGCAAAATTTTGAGATTGCGGCAGGAGTACTTCTTTTCGGCAGCTTCCATCGGCGAGCTGATAGAAACTCATGTCAAAAGGCACGGCAAAAACTTTTATAACTTTGCCGAGTTCAACGCAATCCAGTTAAACGACACCCATCCCGTGCTCGCCATAGCGGAGTTTATACGCATACTCACTTCAAAATACAAAGTGGCGTTTCAGACCGCCCTCGATATTGCCCGCAATACCTTTTCCTACACCAATCACACCGTTTTGCCCGAGGCGTTGGAGAGCTGGAACGCCACCCTTGTGAGGAAGATACTGCCCGACATTTACTTCGTGCTGATAAAAATATCTTTTAAACAGCGCGAAGAATTGCGCATGTGCGGCTGTCCCGACGATTTGGCCGCAAAAATGGCGATATACTTTTCCGATACCTTTTCCATGGCCAATTTGGCCGTATATGTGGGCAAAACTGTAAACGGCGTGGCCAAACTGCACACCGAAATTTTAAAGAGCAACCTGTTTGCCGCGGCGTTTAAATACTACCCGCAAAAGTTTTGCAATATAACCAACGGCATCACCCAGCGCAGGTGGCTAATGCTGTGCAACAGAGAGCTTTCTGCTCTGATAGACGGCGCCATAGGAACGGGCTGGCGGGAGGATATATCCCTTTTAAGCGGGCTTAAAGGGCACGAAAGCAGTCTTGCCGGGGAGTTTATGCAAGTAAAACGCAAAAAAAAGGAAGAACTTTTCGCCTTTTTGGAAAAATCGGAAGGCATACGCATACCGGACGGTTTTTTGGTTTTTTCGCAGGTGAAAAGGCTGCACGAGTACAAGCGCCAGCTGATGACGGCCTTTGCCCTTGTAGAACTCTATCAAGGAATCAAAAGCGGAAAGATAAAAAATTTTCATCCCTCGGTGTTCATATTCGGGGGCAAGAGCGCGCCTTCCTACAGGCGTGCAAAGAGCATAATCAAGTACATAAACGATATAGCCGGCAAAATCAACGGCGACAAGGATGTAAAAGACATTTTAAAAGTAGTGTATGTCCACAACTACAACGTGTCCTCGGCCGAAAAAATAATGGCAGGTACGGACGTATCGCTGCAAGTTTCCACGGCGGGGCTGGAGGCCTCCGGCACGGGGAACATGAAGTTTATGATGAACGGCGCCGTAACTTGCGGCACCATGGACGGGGCCAACATTGAGATAGTGGATTTGGCGGGCATGGAGAATAATTACATCTTCGGCGCACGTATAGAACAGATAGATAAGCTCAAAAGGGAGGGCTACGACCCAAGTGCTGTTTTAACGGGCTGTCCGGAGTGTAAAAATGCCGTTCAAACGCTTATAGACGGCACCTTTGACCCCACGGCCGCAGCGGGCTATAAGGAGCTATATGTCTCTCTGATCAAGGGCGCTTCCTGGCACGCACCCGATAACTATTTTGTGCTTTACGACCTGCAAGACTATGTAAAGACCCTTTTGAGGATAAACGCCGACTATGAGGACGGCAGATCCTTTGCCTTAAAACAGCTCAAAAACGTTTCGGCTTCGGCATATTTTTCCTCCGACAGGACCATAAAGGAGTATGCGGGCAAGATATGGGGCTTAAAAGTTTAAACGGCTTGTCCAATGCGGCGCACAGGGCTTCGTTAACCTGAATACAAAACCGCAACCTTATCCGACAACTCGATAAGGTTGCGGTTTTGGCATATATTAAAGTAAACCGTAACAAAACGTAAAAAAGAGCCTGAATCAAGCACAATTAAGTGTTCAATTCAGGCTCTTTTTGGCTGAGCAGATATAACGTAATCCGAACTGAATTCGGGTTGCGTTTTTTTATTTTATAAGGCAAGCCGCGTTTGGCTTGCCTTATAAAATTTGTTCCATTTTCGGCGGGGTATTTTCCATTTCAAATGGGGAGTGGCGATGGCGCGTGTGCTTGTTATATATACAAGTTGAGAATATTACCGAAAATTGCGTTGATAAACTTGATTTACTGCTTCCACATACACGATGAATGACGGATGGTTCGTATCATTATTCTGCAAATAATTATTTTTCAAATTAAGATAACACTCTCTCACTTCATTCCATAAGCGATTTGCTTTAAGTATTTGTACCTTATCTTTAACGTTATGTGAGGTTGGAACTTCGTTCCAAGTAAATTGAGATTGAGACGATTTATTGTGAATAAGTCTACACCAATTTCCATTTTTATTTTTTGCCAATATGGCAATGTCGAAGCTAAACTCAACGCGGGGTGTTTCTTGAAAATGCAATAATGACGTGATTACAGATTTAGAATCTTTTCCATCAGAGAAGAAAGTATCGTGGACTATTTTATTTAGTTCGTTACGGACAGTATCTTTTAAGCTTTTAAGATCATCCCAATTTTTATTCGGCATACGGATTATCTGTAAATTATAGTCCAAATCAAAAGGACCGTTGCCATTGGCGGTAACCATGTTTCTTGAATCGCTACCGCTTCCGACCAATGAAAATTGAGTAATTATATCATAATGTTTATTTAAATTATCCCTAAGTTCACTCAATACATTTGAACAAAATCCGCGATAAGGCTTAATTACACTCTCTTCTATATACTTGTACATATTATTTCTCCTTTCGTCCCAAGCCTACCATTTGATTTTATTACCAAATCGTTACAGTATAACATAATATTTCTATTTGTCAATACTTGCTGAATCTATTTTTAAAATTTTTAACAATTTTGTAAATAGAAAATTCTTATTATTACGCAAAAATTCTCAACGGACAATTGACAACATAAGCACGCTTTGCTATAATAAATACAAATATGAGGGCGTGTATGGAGATTGCAAGAGATTTTTATTTACAAAAGCTCATTGACCATAAACAAAACGGGTTGGTAAAGATTATTACAGGCGTACGCAGGTGCGGCAAATCGTATCTGCTTTTTACACTGTTTTACAAGCATCTTTTGAGTGAAGGCGTACCTGAAAATCATATTATACGCGTTTCACTCGAAGATTATGGCAACAAGCAGCTCCTGAACCCTGATGAACTTTACTCCTTTGTCAAGACTCAAATAAGGGACAACGCGCCCTATTATATCCTTTTGGACGAGATTCAACTTGTAACCGACTTTGAGAGCGTTGTCAACGGATTTTTGCACGTTCCAAACGTTGATGTTTACGTGACGGGGAGCAACTCAAAATTTTTATCGAGCGATATTATCACTGAATTCCGCGGGCGCGGCGACGAAATCCGCGTATATCCTCTTAACTTTGCGGAGTATTATTCCGCCCTCAATCCGAATACGTCATTTAATAAGGCGTGGCTCCAATATGCAACCTATGGTGGAATGCCGCTGTGCCTTACTATGAAATCCGAGACGGACAAGACGAAATATTTGCGCGACTTGTTTGCAACGACCTATCTTGCGGATATTATAAATCGCAACAACCTGCGAGGAAACGCCGAAATCAATGAGCTGACCGATATTCTCGCCTCATCTATAGGTTCGCTTACAAACCCTTTGAAGCTGTCGAACGCCTTCAATTCGCAAAAAAGCCTGAAACTCTCGGCAAACACTATTTCAACCTATATCAGTTATTTGCAGGACTCTTTTCTGATTGATAAAGCTGTCCGTTACGATATCAAAGGTAAGAAATATATCAACACGCCGTCCAAATACTATTTTGTCGATATGGGGCTACGAAACGCCCGACTTTCCTTCCGTCAACAGGAATATAACCACATCATGGAGAATGTTGTCTATAACGAGTTGACGTTGCGCGGCTATTCCGTTGATGTGGGAGTTGTGGAGACCAATCTGAAAGTAAACGGCGCATCACAGAGGAAGCAACTCGAAGTGGATTTCGTCGCCAATATAGGTAGCCGCAGATATTACATTCAATGCGCTTATCGGATGCCCGACGAGGAAAAGCGCAAGCAAGAACTGGCGTCTCTTCTTGGAATCAACGACGCGTTCAAAAAAGTTATAATAGTCGGCGACGAGGTGCTGACGGGCTATAATGAGCAGGGGATTTTAATCGCCTCGCTGTCCGATTTTTTACTTGACCCCGAAAAAACATTGAATTGGTAGTGCGCAGCCGCAAAGGAGTTACTTATGACAAGAGGAATCAATATCAAAAAACTTGAAGCCGATCTGTGGGAATCGGCGGACTTGCTTCGCGCTGGGTCAAAACTGACGAGCAATCAATACTGTATGCCCGTGCTCGGTCTGATTTTCTTGCGCTATGCTTATAGCCGTTTCAAATTGGTAGAGACGGAAATCCTCAAAAACAGACCCATGCGCAACGGCAAGCCTCTCCCTGTGGAGGCAAGCGATTTTGCGGAAAAAAGCGCGCTGTATCTTCCCCGCGAAGCGCAGTACGTCTATCTTGTCAATCTTCCCGCGAATATCTCGTCGCAGAATTTGAAAAGTATAGACGGAAACGTGATGAACAGTCTCGGCGAAGTCGTCAACAACGCCATGCGCCTTGTGGAAATGCAGAGCGAACAACTCAAAGGCGTTCTGCCGAAAGATTATACAATCTTTTCGGACGAGCTTCTATCCGAACTTCTCCGCATTTTCAACAACAATGCCCTCGATGATGTCGGCGGCGACGTTATAGGGCGCATCTATGAATATTTCCTTAATAAATTTGCGAAAAACATCGCTTCCGATGACGGCGTGTTTTTTACACCAAAGCCTCTCGTAAAAATGATAGTCAATATTTTGGAGCCGAAGTCGGGAGTGCTCCTCGATCCAGCCTGCGGAAGCGGTGGAATGTTTGTGCAGACGGGCGACTTCGTAAATGCGGCGGGCATGGTCGCCAATAACACGATGACCTTCTATGGACAGGAGAAAGTGGAGTACAACGCACAGCTCTGCCTGATGAATATGGCGGTGCATGGGCTTACCGGCGTCATAAAATCGGGAGATGAAGCCAACACATTCTATCACGACGCGCACAATTTGAACGGCTGTTGCGATTATGTGATGGCAAATCCACCCTTCAACGTGGATAAAGTAAAATCAGAATCGACTTCCGCTGCGGGGCGCCTGCCGTTCGGGCTTCCGAGCGTGAATAAAGCAAAGGAAATCGGCAACGCAAACTACCTTTGGATCTCCTATTTCTACTCCTATCTCAACGAAAAGGGTCGTGCGGGTTTTGTGATGGCATCCTCTGCGACGGATAGTCAGGGGAAAGACAAGGATATTCGGGAACAGCTCATCAAAACGGGACATGTGGATGTCATCATCAGCGTGGCAAATAACTTTTTCTACACCAAGAGCTTGCCCTGCTCCCTGTGGTTCTTTGACAAGGGAAAGTCCGACGCGCTCAAGGAAAAGGTGTTGTTCATCGACTCCCGTAATTACTATACGCAGGTGGACCGCACGCTCAACGAGTGGAGCGATTGGCAGCTTAAAAATCTCAATGCCATCGTGTGGCTCTACCGCGGCGAAACGGAAAAATATCAAAATCTGCTCAAAGAATATCACGAAACGTTGTCCGACGATCGTCCCTTTGCCGAGATCGTGGCGGAACTTTCCAAAACGGTGCAGGAGAAGCGTACGGAAGCAAAAGAAACCGTTGAGACGGCGGAAAGGCGTGAGAAAAAGAGCATCCAAGCAAAGTACGACGAGGAGATCGCCGCATTAGAAGAACGCCTTACGATTGCAAAAGAAGCGGATTGGCTGTATGAAAAATTCGGCGAGGGAGAGTATCGGGATATTCTCGGGCTTTGCAGAATAGAGGAGCGGTCGGTAATTCTCGAAAGGGGTTGCTCGTTGACGCCCGGCGCTTACGTCGGCGTTGCTCCCACAGAAGATGACGGTGTGAATTTTGCGGAGCGCATGGCGGAGATCCACCAAGAACTCTTGTGCCTGCAAGCCGAATCCAACGACCTCATGGATACCATCTCCAAAAACATGAAGGAGTTGGGAGTATGAAGTGGGAAATGGTTAATTTAGAGAGTGTTTTTTGCTTTTGTAATGGAAAGGCAACGAAATACTTGAATTCGGGAGAGTATCCTGTATATGGCTCAAACGGAGTCTTGGGCTATTGTCATGAATATTTATATACCAATGCCATAATCGTTGGTCGGGTCGGCGCATGTGGAACAATCTTCTATTGCAAAAATCCTTTTTGGGCATCCGATAATACAATGGTTCTACAAATCAAAGACGCGTTCAAAAGCGATATTCGTTTTTGCAAGTATATGTTGGAGCAAATGAGGTTGAATTTATATGCTTCTGGTTCCGCACAACCGTTGCTTACACAGACGATACTCTCCGGATTAAAATGCATACAGCCACCCATTGAAACGCAAAGGCGGATCGCCGGTATTCTTTCTGCCTATGATGATTTGATCGAGAACAATCAAAAACAAATAAAACTATTAGAAGAGGCGGCGCAGCGGTTATATAAAGAGTGGTTTATCGACTTGCACTTCCCCGGTCATGAAGCCACTCCCATCATCAACGGCATCCCCGAAGGATGGAGATATATAGAGCTTCAAGATTTTGCCGCCATTGTGATGGGGCAAAGTCCAAAATCGGAATACTTTAATTTATCAGCAAACGGTCTGCCTTTTCATCAAGGCGTGGGAAGTTATGGGTTCCGTTTTGTTCGAGACCAAATATTTACTACTTCATTGACGAAAATAGCCAATGCGGGCAATATTCTGTTTAGTGTTCGGGCACCGGTGGGACGACTAAATATAACGCAAAATAAAATTGTTATCGGTAGAGGTTTAGCTGCGCTTGCTCAAAAATATGGCTATCAAAGCTTTTTATTTTATACACTTAAAGAGCACTTCTTTAAGGATAATATAATCGGAAACGGCTCCATATTTGCGTCTATTTCAAAAGATGAATTGGCATCATTACAGTTTTTGATACCGACCGATAAATTAGTGAAGTCTTTTGAAGATATGGCTTCCAAGTATGATGCAAAGATTAAAAGTCTTGATAATCAAATTAACCTATTAACAGAAGCTCGCGACCGCTTGCTCCCGAAACTCATGAGCGGCGAAATTTTGGTGTAATAAATGTTTTTCGAACGATAAGATGAATAAAACAAAAACTAAAGAGGAGGTCAACAATGGAAAATCCACCCACAGTGTTTATTTCCTATTCGCATGACAGTGAAGAACATAAGAATTGGGTTCTTAAATTAGCCACCAATTTAAGAAAACATGGAGTTGAAGTTAAATTCGACCAGTGGGATTTGCGATTGGGACAAGACCTGCGATTTTTTATGGAAAGTGGATTATCGCGATCAAAGTTGGTTCTTTGCGTTTGTTCTCAAAAATATGTTGAAAAAGTGGATGGCGGGGTTGGCGGTTCCGGATACGAAGGATCTATCATCAGTAACGCATTGTTGCAAAATCAAAATCTCGACTACATAATTCCCGTAGTTGTACATAATGAAAGCGAACAAAAAGTCCCAACATTTCTTTTAAATAAATTATATGTGGATTTTTCCGATTCGACGAAATACTTAGCGAGATATACAGAGCTCCTCGAAAGGATCTATGGGGAAGATGAAAAGAAAAGACCGCAGAAAGGCGCAAATCCTTTTTCCGGTGATTTGGCTAAACGTATAGAAATAAAAACAAAATTGGAGTCGGTTTTATATCATACTCCGACTTTGGACGGTGAAGTTTCTTTTTGTTACGATAATAATGACGGCGTTTATAAAATTGGGAACGGCGAATACGAATTTGATACGCGTTGGAGCAGAGCCGGGAGCGGATCAATCCATGTATATGGGCTTATTGGATATAAAAAGGGAATATGCGATTTCCCCGCATTAGACAACATTTATGAATACGATTATTCTAGTCGAGCAAGGACAATAAACGCGGGGGAAGTGTTTATTCTGGAAAATCTGAGTCATCACTTTGCCGCCATTAAAGTTGAACAAGTTCTCAGTTCATATCACGGTGATGAAATAGATAATATAAAGTTTTCTTATCATATTTATGAATTAAATTCATAGGAGCAACTATGTCATACGAATACTCCGAAAACATATTGGTGCAGGAGAGCGCGGGGAATCTTTTACAGAACGAGCTCGGCTGGCGCGTCGTGTTTGCCTATAACAAGGAAAAACTTGGTTTGGACGGCACGCTCGGACGCACAAGTTACCGCGAGGTGCTTCTCACGCAGTATTTTCGAGCCGCTCTAAAAAAGTTGAACCCGTGGATCACCGACGTGCAGATCGACGAGGCGCAGGAGAAATTCCTGAGCCATCTTTCCACGTCCTCTCTTCTTCAAATCAACGAGGAAAAGTATTCGTATATCCGCGATGGTATCCCCGTCACTTGTAAAACCGACGACGGGAAGCAAAGCACGCGCAGGGCGATCGTTATTGATTTTGTCCACCCCGAAGAAAACGACTTCCTCGCCGTCAAGGAAATGAAGATTCACGGCGAATTGTATCGCCGCCGCACGGATATCGTTGGGTTCGTCAACGGGATCCCGCTCCTTTTCATCGAATTAAAACGGACTGATGTAGACGTTGAAAATGCTTATATCGATAACTACCGTGACTATCAAGATACCATTCCGCATCTCTTCTATTACAATGCTTTTGTCATGTTGAGTAACGGCATAGAGGCAAAAGTCGGAACTCTTGGGAGCAAGTATGAATTTTTCCACGAGTGGAAGCGTCTTCGGGAAAGCGATGAAGGGAATGTCGCACTGGAAACCATGCTCCGCGGCATTTGCAAAAAGGAAAACTTTTTGGACCTTTTGGAGTACTTTATCGTATTCGACCACTCGGACGGCGGAATCAAGAAAATCCTTGCGCAAAACCATCAATATTTGGGCGTCAACGAGGCAGTCAAAGCCTATGAAGCGCGCAAATTGAAGGACGGAAAACTCGGCGTATTCTGGCATACGCAGGGCTCGGGCAAGAGTTATTCCATGGTCTTTTTCGCGCAGAAGATTCGCCGAAAATTCGCGGGATCGCCAACAATCGTTGTCCTCACCGACCGCGATGAACTGAACGACCAAATCAGTGGAACCTTCTTAAACTGCGGACTGCTTGAAGGCACAAAGACATCCGAATATATCGCGTCGAGCGGGGAAAATCTGATACGACGGTTGCGGGGCAATCCGAGCTTTATCTTCACGCTCATTCAAAAATTCAATCAGCCGAACGCCGAGCCGCTCTATCCCGACCATGACATCATCATCCTATCCGACGAGGCTCACCGTACACAATACGGCATTTTTGCCGACAATATGATGCGGTTGCTCCCGACGGCATCCCGCCTTGGCTTTACGGGGACGCCACTGCTTTCGAGCGATAACATCACCGAGAGAACATTCGGCGGATATATCTCTATCTATGACTTCAAACGCGCTGTAGAGGATGGTGCGACCGTTCCGCTCTACTACGAAAACCGCGCAGACAAGATCGCACAGCTCGAAAACCCCGAAATTACCGATGACATCCTATCGGCAATCGAAGATGCCGATCTCGACCCTTCGCAGCAGGACAAGTTGGAACGTGAGTTTGCAAAGGAAATTCATATCCTCACCGCCGAGCTGCGTCTGCGGTCGATCGCCAAGGACTTTGTGGCACATTATTCTGATTTGTGGACGAGCGGAAAGGCGATGTTTGTCTGCCTCAACAAAGTGACCTGCGTGAGAATGTATAACTTTGTGCAGGAGTATTGGAGGAAGGAAATCAAAAGGCTTGAATCGTTGCTGAAATCGGCACCTTTCCAAGAAGCACAGGAACTTGAAAGGAAGATCACATGGATGCGGGAAACGGAGATGGCGGTCGTCATCAGTCAGGAACAAAACGAAATTCAAACTTTTAAGAAGTGGGGCTTGGATATTCTCCCGCATCGCACAAAGATGGAGAAGCGGGAACTCGATAAAGAATATAAGGACGATAAGAGCAAGTTCCGCGTCGTATTTGTCTGCGCAATGTGGCTTACGGGATTTGACGTAAAAAGCCTTTCTTGTTTGTATTTGGACAAACCGTTGAAGGCGCACACGTTGATGCAGACAATCGCTCGTGCAAACCGCGTTGCAGAAGGGAAAAGCAACGGTTTGATTGTGGATTATATCGGCATTGTCAAAGCACTCAGAAAGGCTTTGGCGGATTATACGGTCAATCGAAGCGGCGTAAGCGTTGATCCCACGCTGGATAAGGAAGTTTTGATTAAGCGGATTCATGAAGTGGTTGAAACTGCAAAAACATTTCTTGCCCAACACGGGTTTGAATTACAGAATTTAATCGCGTCATCGGATTTTACTAAGATGGCACTGTTGCGGGACGCCGCGAATGTCATGTGTGAATCGCTTGAAGTCAAGAAAACGTTTCAGACGTATGCGTCCGAACTCGCCCGCCTTGTCAAATATACCGATAGAAACGATCTTGACGGTCAGACGATTGCAGAGAAAAACGCAATTCTTGCGATTTACAGCGAACTCCTCAAAAAACGCAGGCACGCCGATAATACCGATTTGATGGTTGAAATCAATCATATTATCAACGATTATATCTTCGTTGAAAAGCAAGATGACAGAGAATCCAAACAATTTGATATCAGCAAAATTGATTTTGATTTGTTGGCGCGGGAATTTTCTCGCACGAAGAGAAAAAATCTTGCGATGCGCGATTTGCAAGAGTTGGTCGAGCAGAGGCTGAATGAGATGCTTTTTGCCAATCCGACGAGAATGGATTATTATGATCGGTATCGTCGGATCATTGACGACTATAATTCCGAGCAAAACCGTGCCACGATTGAAAAGACATTCATGGATTTGATGGATCTCGCAAATTCCATGGATGAAGAGCAACAACGCTTCGTCCGCGAAGGTTTTTCAAGCGATGAAGAGTTGTCGATGTACGATTTGCTGTTCCAAGAAGATTTGTCGAAACAGGACATCAAAAAGATAAAGACCGTTGCTGTGGATCTGCTTACTAAAATTAAAGCGAAAATCTCCGAATTAGATCATTGGACGGATAAGCAAGAGACAAAAGCGGCAATAGAGAATGTTATTCGTGATGCTCTGTGGGAAGGGCTACCGGAAAGTTATGACGAGGGTAAAGTTGCAGAATATCGCAGAAAAATCTATGAATATATCTATACGCGATATAAGGACGTAGCTTAACGGAAAAAACAAATAACTATATGTTTACAAAATAAAAGCCGGTGATTTACGAGTAGTAGTCATCGGCTTTTTTATTTTTTTAAAGAATTATTGTAAAATATGTATCATTATGTATTGACTATAGTTTGAAAGCAAAACGTGACATATCACCTGTGGCGGGGAAAATATCGGTTGAGGCGGGGAATGACGATGGCGCGTGTGCTTGTCTTGATACAAGTCGGCGGCTGACGCCGCCGAAGACAAGCACACGCGCCCAACTGAAAAGGGGTAAAAGGCGCAATCGGACGGAGGCGGCCGTTCGCCGCTAATCCGCTTGCGAATCGCCCGCCAATCCCGTTCCGATATGCAGCCTTATTCCCCGCCTTAATTCAGTTGGCTTTCCGCATTTGCGCTATTGCCTTTGCCGCCCTCTGCCAATACTTTTAAATCAAATATCAGTTAATAAAGACGTAAAGAATTTTCGGATTCCTCGCGTCTTTTTTTGTACTCTGAAACACATTTCTTCTTTCGGCGTTTGAGGGTAAACGAAAAGCCACCCGCCGTCAAGGGTAAATGCACTCTCTCCGTTCGCCCTTGACGGCGGGCAAGCCTTACGCTTGGCGATGTATCTTAATTGCAAAATCGTAAGACAGATATATCGCAAATCAAATTTAAATTGTCTTTCCGTTTGTTCGGGTTGCGCCGAAAGGCGAGAAAATAACCCGGAGGAAAAGACACAATGAGCAAAGTATTGGATTTCAACGTTCTGAACGAAGAAATTACAAGGGAAAATGTCCTATCTATGGCAGAAGCAATAGCTTTCTCGGAAACGCAATATCTAATAGGCTACATAGGCACTAAAATGCAAAAGCTACATAGCAATGTCTATTGGGATATTGCTTATAAGAACGACGTAAACCATATATTAAGCGACGGCTATGATTTGGTGCAGGAAGGAGCTTTATTCCTATGCGAGCATTACGGTAAACATTTAAATGATATTATCGGCTATTCAAAGAAAGGCAAGAAAATCACGGTTAAAGTTGCTTGCATAAGAAAGATGGCTAAACTTATCAACCTACGGTCAAGAGATTTTTACCGTAACATAAGCCTTGAAGCTCTAACGCCCGCAAGTGAGCCGTCCTTTGAATTACAGGAAGAATCAGAGCAAGATTATTCTGCCGCAGATAATATCGTCGAGAACTTAAATCTCACGGACAATATGAAAACAGCTCTGCAATGCCGCATGGCGGGATTGAGCTATCCCGAAATAGGCAGGATATTGGAGCGAGCGCAAGCCACCGTATTTGAATACTTCGTTAAAATGCGGCAGAGATATTCTGCTATCTATGCAAAAATATAAAGTTCAATATTCCACCGTTTACCCATACAAGCGGGGATATTGCCATTGAAGGCGACCGTGCGGCGGTTGTAGTTCCACCGAACGCCTGTTTATAATCTAACCGAAAAACAAGTAGGGGAGAAAAGCAATGCAGGTTAAAATTTACGGACAACCGTCAATAGACGAGCTTTATGACAGCGAAAGAAAGATATTCTATCAGACTATATATTCGCGGCTGAAAGAATTGGCCGAAAAATAAAAAACAAGGAGTAAAAAATGAAAACAGCAGTTATATATGCAAGGTACAGTTCGGATAATCAAACGGAGCAAAGTATCGAGGGGCAGTTAAGAGTATGCCAAGACTACGCCAAAAATCACGATATTCTTATACTTGACACCTATATAGATAGAGCTATGACAGGAACGAACGACAATCGTCCCGATTTCCAGCGTATGATTAAGGATAGCTACCGCAAAGAGTGGGATTACATACTCGTGTATAAGTTAGATCGTTTTTCAAGGGATAAATACGCAACGGCAATTCATAAGCGTACATTGAAGAACAATGGAGTAAAACTTATATCGGCAATGGAGAATATCCCGGATACGCCCGAAGGAATTATCCTCGAAAGTTTGCTTGAAGGTATGAATCAATACTATTCGGCAGAGCTTTCCCAAAAAGTAAAGCGCGGTATGAAAGAAACCCGCTTAAAGGGTAACTATCAAGGCGGAGCGATATTATACGGCTATAAACTTGACGGCAGAAAAATAGTTATAGACGATTATCGCGCGCAAGCCGTCGTCTTTATGTACGAACAGTATTCAAAAGGCGTGTATGTCAAGGATATAATTAAAGCGTTGACTGCAAAAGGCTATTTATATAAAGGCAAACCGTTCAAGTCCAATATAATTTACAACATACTCAAAAACGAAAAATATTCGGGCATATACAAGCACGGCAATGAAGTGGTTGACAATATGTATCCGCAGATAATATCAAGAGAGCTTATGGATGACGTGCGGAAAATAGCAAGTGCCAACAGTCACGGCAAGCGTAGCGTTGAAGTTGTATATCTCCTGCGGCATAAAATGAAGTGCGGGCTGTGCGGAAACTCAATAACGGCAGAAACGGGAACTTCCAAAAGTGGGAAAGTGAAACGTTATTATAAGTGTTTGGGACGAAAACGGCACAGCGGTTGCAAAAAAGCCATGGTACGCAAAGACGAACTTGAAAAGCTGATCATAGACGTAACCGTTAAACAGTTGAGTAGCCCGAAAGTAATCGATAAAGTAGTAGACGGTTTAATTGAAATGCAAGAGCGGCAGCTGCAAGCCAATTCGGTTATAGCCGCTATGGAAAAGGAAATAAGGCAAACCGAAACTGCAATTTCCAACATAATGGCGGCGATAGAGAGCGGAGTGTTTACGGGTAGCACCGCAAGGCGTTTAAAAGAGCTTGAAAGTCGCCAAGCGGAATTGGAAAGGCAAATACTCATAGAGCGGAGCAAACAAGCCGTAAAGCTGAAAGAAAGCGATATACGGAAGTATTACGAGCAGGCTTTGAGGTCCGAGCCGCAGATGCTCATAAACTTTCTGATAAAAGAGATTATCTTATACGACGACAAAATAGAAATTTATTTCAACAGCCCGATAAGAACAAATCCCGGCGGGGGAACGTCAGATGACGATACCCCGTCGGGATTTTTATTTTATAGCGAAATTATCGAAACCGGTTTAATTCAAATGCAAATTGAAATGTATGTGTAAGGCGACGCGATAAAAACAGTCGTAAAACATAAAAAAGAGCCTGAATCAAGCACAATTATGTGTTCAATTCAGGCTCTTTTTGGCTGGGGCGAAGTGATTCGAACACCCGAATGACGGAGTCAGAGTCCGTTGCCTTACCGCTTGGCGACGCCCCAATATTTCTTTTTACGCAAAGTATTATAGCACGGTTTACGGTAAAATACAAGCGATTTTATGTCCTTTTATAAAAACAGAATAAGTTTCCGCTTGCCGAAGGGCGATAAAAAAATCTTTAAGGGCAACCTGCGGCGGCGTCCGCGGGCGGAGCTTTTACAAAAATTTTATGCGGTTTGACCCGTTAATTCCGATTTCGGCGCTCAAACGTTAGCTAAAAACAAATATATATGCTAAACTGTATTTATGGGGATAAATAAAAAGCGTCTTTACATATTTATTATAGCCTTGTTCGGTTGCCTGTTTATTGTTGCGGGCAGCCTTTTGCTGCGGGGGGACAGGCAGACGGCTTACGCGGCAAGCGCGCCGTCAGTCAGCCGCTACACCCTGCCCGCGGAAATCGAAAATATATTTACCGACTACACCTGCACCGAACTTTCGGACAAAAATATTACGCTTGAGGACATAGAGGGGCTCGAAGCCCGATATACAGACGAGGCTTCCCAAAAATATTTGCAGAGGGCGGAGCAAATCGTCAGGGGCGGCGTTAAATACAGCGGGCTGAGCGAATTTACCGATAGCAACGGCAAAATCGTGCAGGCGGGCGACTTGTCCGCAAACTGTTCGAGGTTGAATTTAAGATATGACGCCAGCGACCTCATTTTAACGGGCATATACGGCTTGACCGGGCAGGAAATAAGGGTGTTCGTGGAGGCGGAGAGCAATTATCTGCCGCAATTGGTAATCACCCAAAACCACGGCTTCTGGAACGGCGGTTACAGGCAGAATATAACCCTGAATAAGGGCATGAACGTATTTACCTACTCCGACTTTGTGTCGGGCTCCACGCACATCAACCAAAACGAGGTGAAGGGCGGCGCGATATATCTCAGCAACCCCTACACGCACGAACAGCAGGGGGACGTCGGTGTTTATATAGAGGGCTGCGGCTATTATCCCGTGTTTAAAAAGGGGGACGACGATGGCGCCTTTTTAGGTATGCTCAAAGAATACGAAGCCAACAGAAAAAAGAGCCCCGCCCGTCTGCTTGACATGGCGGAACTTATTACCGACCACACAATAATTACCACCACGTCCTCGAGCCTGTACGACGCATATATAACGCAAAACGCAATTTCGCCCGCGCTCAACCTCGAGCTTTGGGGAGATTTTATGACGGAGCTCCTCGAGTTCAACGGCATTGCAACCTCCCCGCAGTCCCGCAACGATAACTGGGCGGAGGCCAACGATTATATAAACGTAAATTTCAGATATATGAGCGTACAACCCGATTCGGGCGCATATACAACGAGCTATCATATAGGCTATTATTATGAACACGCATGGTTTGCAAATTTTTACGCGAATATCGACTCACAGTGGATCTACAACATCGCTCACGAGATAGGGCACCAGATAGACACGCGCAGGCGGGCGATCGACGAAACAACCAACAACATGACCGCAACCTACGCATACGTTGTTCTGCTGCGGCGGCAGGCGCTCCCGAAATGGCAACCGTTTGAAAGGGGATTTAACGCGCTCTCGAGCGACAACAGCCTCGGCACGGACGCCTTTAAGGACGGGCACATCCTATATCCGCAGGACGACATACGCGACCGCAACTATATGATCTGGTGGTATTTGGAGTCCGTTTTCCCTAACTTTTGGGCGGATCTGAACAACATGTTCAGGGCGGATCCCGCAAACGGTTTGACCGCCAACGAAAAGATGGTTTACTACTCCTCGCTGGTAACGGGCGTTGATCTGTCGGAATATTACGAGCGTTGGGGCTTTTTCAAAGAATCCCAATACAATAAATTCAACAGAAACAGCACGTCCGATACCTTTAAAAAGTTGATGCAGAGCGACAAAATAAAGGGGACGTACTCGCATTTTTGGCTTGCAGACAGCGCGGAATTTGATTATATCCGCAGCAATACGGGCGTTGCCGAGCAGGAAAAGGAGTATGCAAGCGCGCCCTTTGTCACAAGCGTGGAAAGGACGGCCGAGGGCAGAAAGATCGTCCTTTCGAACACCCCGTGCGCAAGCCATCTCGGATATGAGATATATGTTACTACGGACGGCGGCAGCTACAAAATAGCGGGGTTTACCTATACCAACACCTTTTCGGATAAGCACGATTACGGCGGCGCAACGCCCGTATATAAGGCTATCGCCGTAAACAGATATTTTAAAACAACCGGTTTCGGCAACGCCATGTCCGAGGGACAAACGACCACGCCGTTATACGCGTGCAGGGTGGGAGAGACGGGGTTTGCCACGCTCGAGGAAGCCATGTATGCGGTCACCAAGGTTGAGGAGTACAAGGGCAAGACGATATATCTGCTGGCTGATTGCCACATAGATAAATATGAGTTTTTCCCGGAAGTAAAAATAGCGGTGGCGGAGGAGGTCGATAACGACATTACCATTACGGGCGGCAGCGAGTACCTCTTTAAATCCAACTATCATTTCAGTATGAAAGGGCGGGAGAACGCGCGGATAATAATAGAGGGCGGCTCTTTGAACCGTGCGCACGGCGCGTTTATGCTGGGCAGCGGCAACGATCTTTTTGAATATGTGACCTTCCAAAACTGCAAAACGACGGACAGGGGCGGGGCAATTTACCAGATTTTCGGGAGCGTCACCCTCAACAACTGCAAATTTATAAACTGTTCAAGCGCAAACGACAACTGCGCGCTGTATTTCCAGGACCCGTCCGGCGCAAAATCTTTAAAAATTTATAACTGCGAATTTGAAAACGACAATACAGATATATATTTTGGGAAGAACGATTTTAATTTGATTTTCGACGGAAGCGTGCCCGAAGTCACACTCGGCTTCCCGCAAACGGAGGAGAGCGTGTCCGTTTTGTGCGAAAACTTTGAAGTTTCCGAAGGCGACCTTGCAAGGATAGGCTTTGCCGACCCGCAATACTTCGCCACGGTGAAGGACGGCGGCATAAAGATTTCCGCGCGCAATTTCAGGCTGACTTTTGACGACAACGGCACGCTTTACCATACGACGCTCCGCAGCGCAAGCTTTGTTTTCGGCAGCGAAGATTTGGAGGGTTTCGACGATAAAAAATATATTGCAAATTACCGCGACAAGAGCACGGGAACGGATTACAAAAGGGGCGACAAGCTTACGGTCGGCGGGGATATGACCTTCGATATAACCGTTGAGGATAAGTTTGCTCTCAACCTCGAATATATGCAGGGGACGTCAACCGAATATTTTGCGGAGGGCGAGGGCGTTTATCTGCCGCTTTTTGATTCCGGCGGCAATAAAATTTACAGATGGATAGCCCCCGGAAGCTGTTATTACGCGGGCGGCGTTTATAAAGAAGCGCAGAGCCAAACTTTAAAAGCCGACTATTTGGATTATTTCAGGGTGGAGTTTTGGGTAAACGGCGTTCTCTTGGAATATAATTACCAAAGATACGGCGGGCAAATCACCACCCCCGACTGCGGCGAGCCCGACTTTAAGGGCTGGCTTGCTGACGGCGGGATGATCGCGGAAAACGCAACATATACCGTTGAAAAGGATATCAAATTTACGGCGGCGGCCGGCGATTACGCAATTTACGACCTGAACGGCGCAACAATACAAATTTCGGACAGCGGCTTTACCTACACCGGCGAGCCTCACACACCCCGCGTGAAAGTGTTTATAGACAACGAGGAATTATCGCCCGGACTGTACGCGGTGGAGTACGGCGACAACATAAATGCGGGCGCGGCAACGATAACCGTAAAGCCGCACGCCCAAAACGTCACGGGACAAAAATCGATAACGTTTACGATTGCAAGGGCGCAAATGCCGGACGTGGGATCCGCGACGATATATGCGGAGCAGGGCGGCACGCTGTCCGATATAGTCCTTCCCGAAAATTTCGAATGGGTGGACGGCAGCCTGAGAATAACCGCACATAAAATTACGGCTTGGGCAAGATACGTGGGCGACGATAAGCAGAATTACGAAACAACGGAAATTTTGTTTGAAATTATTGTTGAAAACATACCCGAACCCGCGCCTTCAACGCCGCCCGAAGACCCCGGACAGGATCCCGACGCGCCCGAAAACGACCGGGGAGACGGGACGGAAAGCGGGGCGGACAACGATAATTCCGACAAAACGATGATATGGGTCGCAGTGGTGGTTCCCGTCGTATCGGCTGCGGGCGCGGCGGCAGTGTTCCTGATAGTCCGCCACAGGCGGCGCAAACGCTGAAGCATATAAAAAAGAGCATACGGTATGCTCTTTTTTTGTGCTCTGAAATTTTAATGGGAATTTTATGCGTATCTTCTTTTCAAGGGCAACATGGCGGGGCAAGCCGCCGCGTCTAAAGTGTTTTGGGCTGTTTTGTCCGGTCTCTCCGTGCCCTTTATCTTATAGTATCTGTCCAAAAGCAGATCGAAATATCTTGTAAATCCGCTCTTGCCCATCGATCCCGTTACGGACCCCACAATAACGCCCTCGCAGTCTATCCAGATGGAGGTGGGATATCCCGCCTTAGATATATTTTCAAAGTGCGCCGAAAGCCATCTGTCGTGCGACGCCATCATCATGGGTATTTGGCTGCGTATCTTTTTGTCCCTGATGGCGTCTGTGGAGTCGGTGCAGTTTATCATAACAACGGCTATTTCCTCGCTGTATTTCTCCCCGTACGCGCTTTCGGCATTGTACGCGCTTATAAAATCAGGCAGCTCGTAGTTGCACGCGGGGCAGGAATTGAAATACATATTGATAAAAATTCCCTTGTACTGCTTTAAAAGCGCGCCCAGCGACGTCTTATAGTCGTTTGCGGAGCTCTCCTCCACAACGGTAAAGGGATCGTCGATTATAACCGAACCTATGGCGTATCTGCCGTGCGTTTCGGTAATAAATTCAATGGGCGACGCGGGTATCTTTATTTCTGCGTCCAATTGGTCGGGGATAAGGGGATAGCTCTCCTGCGGGGTGTAGCCCTCGGGCAGACCGCTTACTTCGACGTAGAAAATTTGGTCGGAGGGCAGCGTTACAGAGTATTCGGTCGCTGCCGCCCCGCCCCGCTGCTGTCCGTCCCTATCCTTTACGACTATTGTCGGAGTAGTTGTCGTGGGCAGCCTTTCCCCGTTTGTCTTTAAAAGCTTTATGTTGTAGGTCACTTCGGGGTAGGTGTAGCGGAGGCTGTCGATTTTTGTTTCACCCGTTTTGTATTGGCAGCCCTCCCGCTTGCAGTGGTGCGATTTTATGCCGTCATCGAGGAAGGTCGGCTCCTTGTCGATATCCCACGTGTTTTCATCGATAATGTGACCCTTGGGTTCGATTTCGAATTTTTGCTGTACGCCGCAATGCTCGCACTCGCAAAGTTTGAGCCCGGGTTCTGTGCAACCGGAGTCGTATTCGATTTCGACGTCCTTCCATTTATGCCCCGTCTTTGGCAATACCGTAACGTCCTTTTCCGCCCCGCAGTGCGCGCACCTCTGCATCCGCTTGCCGTCCTGCAGACAGGAGGCGGAGGGGTCCTCGACATATTGGAAATAATGGCCTGTCTGCGGCAGAATTTTTGTTGTTTTATCCCCGCAATCGCATGTGCCCTCCATTAAGCCGTCGTGCGTACACGTGGCCTCCTGCACCGTGGTCCACGCATAGCTATGCTCATGCGCGCCCTCCGTTTCGGTAAAGGAGCACCCGGCAAGCGCAACAGCCGCCAGAGCCCCTGCGGCAGACAATATAATTTTCAAGATCCTTGTCTTCATTTATCGGTGCTTTCCTTTCTTATTTTAAGATGCGGCAAGCGCGTAATTCTTATCCGCTTTTATTATATACCATATAACGGCAAAAAAGCAAGCGCCGCGCGGCACAAGCCGCGCGGCGCGTTTTAAAACGTGTCGGCTTTGACGGGTTTAAGGCTGCTTGCCGATATAGGCAAGGATACCGCCGTCAACATACAGAATGTGTCCGTTCACGAAATTGGACGCGTCGGAGGCAAGGAATACCGCGGGACCCATGAGGTCGCTCGTCTCGCCCCAGCGTTCGGCGGGGGTCTTTGCTATAATGAAGCTGTCGAAGGGGTGGCGGGAGCCGTCGGGCTGGCGCTCTCTTAAGGGCGCGGTCTGCGGGGTGGCTATATATCCCGGTCCTATGCCGTTGCACTGGATGTTGTATTTTCCGTACTCCGAGCAGATGTTGCGGGTAAGCATTTTAAGGCCGCCCTTTGCCGCGGCATAGGCGGACACCGTCTCCCTGCCGAGTTCGCTCATCATCGAGCAGATATTGATGATTTTGCCGTGACCCTTTTTGATCATCGAGGGTATGACGGCCTTCGACACAATGAAGGGCGCGTTGAGATCCACGTCGACGACCTTTCTGAACTCGGCTGCGCTCATTTCGGTCATGGGTATGCGCCTTATGATGCCGGCGTTGTTAACGAGTATATCCACTACGCCGACCTCTTTTTCGATTTTTGCAACGAGCGAGTTTACAGCCGCTTCGTCGGTGACGTCGCATACGTAGCCGTGAGCCTTTATGCCCTCGGCGGCATAGGCCTTAACGCCCTTGTCCACGAGGTCCTGGTTAATGTCGTTGAAAACGATGGTCGCGCCCGCCTGCGCATAAGCCGTAGCGATGGCGAAGCCTATGCCGTAGGACGCGCCCGTGACCCACGCGATCTTGCCTTTCAATGAAAAGTTTTGTTCAAATCCCATTGGAGTTTCTCCTTAAAAATTTATTTAACAGGTACATTATACCACATAAAGAAAAATATGTAAATACCGCGCGGCTTTTTTGTTTGTGGGAATTTTAATAAAATCACGGGCGGTTTTTGCCGCTTTTTTGTCAATAACGGCAGATACTGCCCTCGAAGGACTGCCCGATATCGGCCTTGAGCATGCCCGAGGACCTCTTCCATCTGCCCGAGAGCAGGCGGGAGAAGAAGAGCAGGGAGCGGAGCACCCAGTCCGAGCACATGCCTATCCAATATCCCATCGCGCCGAGTTGGGGAAGCCCCGGTATGAGGTCGGTGGTGAGAATGAACGCAAGCCCCACCCTCATTATGAACATTGACGCGACCGCGCTGTACATTACGTATTTTACGTCGCTCGTCGCCTTTAATATCCCCGGCGTGGTGAATGAGAGGGGATAGGTCACAAACTGGAACGCAAGGCAGAAGTAGAGGCAGTGCCTGCCTATTTCCTTTGCCTCTGCGGTGTAGCCGTAGAGCTGGGAGATGAAGGGCACGAGCGCCAGAATAGCTCCCACGCATATGCCGTTTGCTATATACGACAGCAGGAACATCCGCCGCATATAGTATTTTACCTGATCGGTATCGCCCGCGCCGACGGACTGCCCTATGACCGTGAGGCAGGAGGTGCCCACGCCGCCGCCCACTACCGAGGCGAAGTTGTTTATCTGGTTGGCGATGGTGTTGCCGTTTGCCTGCACGTTGATATAAATAAGCTCGCCGTTTTCGTTGAGCCCCTGTAGGCTCTTTGAGCCCGTTGCGTAAACGCCCGCGTTCACAAAGGTGTTCGTCATAAGTTTGCCGAGCTGGAAGAGGGCGCTCTCTATGCCGCTGGGAATGGCGATTTTTAAGATCTTTTTGATCATTGCGCCGTCAAAGCGGAATTTTTCGAATATCCGCACGCAGACGGTATTTTTCCTGTTGCCGAGGAGTACCAGCATAAAGACCGCGGGCACAGCGCGGCAGAACAGGGTGGCGAGCCCCGCGCCGAGCACGCCCATATTGAAAGCGAAGAGGAATACGGCGTTAAGGCCGACGTTGACGACGCAGCTTATTGCCGCGCTCGCCATTGTGGAAAAGCTCTTGCGCTGCGCCCTAAGAAGCGCGGCGCATGCGTTGAACAGCCCTATGAACGGGAAGGACGCCGCGGTAACATAAAAATATATGCACTGGTAGGAGAAGGTGGAGCCGTCCACGTCGCCGTAAAACAGCTTGATTATCGGCCAGTTGAGGGCGAGGCACAGCGCGCCTATCGCGGTGGAAATGCATATGACGAGCATCAGCATCTGCTTTGCGCTCCTTTGCGCCTGTTCCCTGTTGCCCGCGCCGAGAAATTGCGAGGTGACTATCGCGCCGCCCGTCGCAAACGCCGAGAAGAGCTGGATTATAAGGTTGTTTATATAGTCCACGTTGCCCACGGCGTTGCTCATGTTGCTGCGCACAGCCTCGGGCACGTTTATGTTGGAGACCATCAACGAGTCGAACAGCCCCAGCGACGTGGAAAAAATCTGCTCTATAACTATGGGCAGGATCAGCCATAATAGCTGCTTGCCCGTGAACAGCGTATATTTCTTTTTGACCTTTGCCGTAGACATATATCCCGCCTCAATTTAAGACATAACAATATAATACGTTAGTTTTTCTTGATTTTCCATTGATTTTTGACTATAATAATCACATAATACAGATTTTTCAACAATATACGGAGATTTTTTATGCCCGAACAGCCGCTAATGACCGAAAAGCCGCTCGACAGGATAATAGTCGGCGAGGAGGTGCGGGAGGCGGGGTTTATAATGCCCCGTGCGCACTGCCACTCGTACTACGAATTGTTTTATCTTGAAAACGGCGTGTGCAGATTTTTTATAGAGAACAGCATATACGATATACATTCCGGGGATTTTATGCTGATCCCGCCCGGGGTGTTCCACTACACGCGCTACATTCAGGGCGTGTGCAGGAGGGTGATAGTGCATTTCAACGGCGGGCATATCCGCCCCGAGGTGAGGGAGTTGCTGCCGGGCAGGGAGGGATTTTTTTCGGTCATGCGCATATTCCAGACTCCCGAAGCCTACCGCGGGCGGATGAATTCGCATATTCTGAGAATGTTGGGCGAAAAAAGGATTGCCGACGAACGCTCGGAGCCGATGCTCTGCGCGCTCTTGCAGGAACTGTTCTTATTATGCTCCCGCGAGTGCGTTTTTTTGCAGGAGATCCCCGAGCATATCCACACCACGGACAGCCAGATAGTGCAGGCGGCCCGCTTTATAAGCAGCCACTACACCGAGCACATAAGCGCGGAGGATATCGCCGCGGCGGCGGGCTACAGCCCCAATTATCTGAGCGTCAAGTTCAGAAAGGCGGTGGGGATAGGCATACACGAATACCTGATGTTCATAAGGCTGCAGGCGGCGGCTCTGGAGCTTGTGACAACTGACGACTCCATCACCGAGATAGCCTTCCGCTGCGGATTTTCGGACAGCAACTATTTTAAGGACGCTTTCAAAAAGAAATACGGCGTTTCCCCGCGGGAGTACAGAAAAAGCTGAGCCCTAAACAAAAAAACGCAGGACGTCCTGCGTTTTTTTATTTAAAATATATTGCGTCTACCAATGCTTCGGCAAGTTTGTCGACCGGTTCCACGCAGTTGCCGTCAAGCCACGCCATGGATACGTTGAACAACATTCCCGCGTAGATAAAGGGGGTATAGTCGTTCTTTTCGGGGTATTCCCTGCTGAACATAGCCGTAAAGCTTTTATTCAGATAGTCGAGGTATATATATTCCAGCCTTGCCTGTCTTATAAGTCTGAACTGCGCCATATTTTCCCTGAATCTGGAAAACACGTTTTTCACTATGTCAATGTAGTCCTCGCGGCACCGCGGGAAAAACCTTTGGCTGAATATGAAGTCCCGCGTGCTGTGGTCCAGATAGTATACCAGAACGTCCTCCTTGCGCTTGAAGTAGCGGTAAAAGGTAGCCCTGCCTACGCCCGCCTTGCGGGTTATGTCGGTCACGGTTATCCCGTGATAATCATATTCGCCCATCAGCTTGAACAAAGCCTGCACTATATAGAATTTTGTGTATCCCTCAGCCTGATATTCCATGATACAGATGCCCCGTTTGTGTATTATTTTAAGCGACACTTTTCAGGATGTGTTTAACCTGCCGTTCACGCGCTTGCGCCTTTGCGGGGTTTATTGTATGATACACTTGTCTCACGAAAAAGTCAACAGCGCGCAGGACTTTTGCGGGGAAAAAATAAAAGGAGTTTTTAAAATGGAAGAAAAAAATTTTGTGGCGTACGAATACAAGACAAGGACGGTAAAGGCAGAGGACCAGCCGAGGCTTGCGGACATGTATGAGGCGTTCGGCTGGGAGATAACGTCCGCTTCGCCGGCGGTCGGCGGCGGAGTGGCGCTTTCGCTGAAGCGCGACAGAAAAATCGTCCACAAGCAGGAGCTGAACAAAACAGAAAGGCAGGCGGAGAACGTTTTTGAAACGCTTGCAAGCCTCAGGCGGTCGGAAACGCTGGGCGCAAGCGTATTCGCCTATATTTTCGGGCTTATAGGCGCGCTCATGCTGGGCGGCGGAATGAGCCTTATAATGACCATCCAAAACAGCGTTCCCGCGCTTGCCGGTGGGATCGTTCTGGGCGTTGTAGGGTTGGCTTTGTGCGGTATCAACTATATGATATATAAAAAACTTGCCTTAAAGAAGACGGAAAAGGTGCAGCCCGCCATAGATGAAAACGAGGAAAAACTTGCAAATCTGCTTGAAAAGGGCAACGAACTTCTTGCCGCCGGAATTATTTAAAAACCTGCCGCAGAAAAATCATGCCGGCAAACGGCTTTAAAAAATGCCGCGCATACCGTGCGGACAAATAAAACGACGTACTTAAGCGTGGCGCGCGGGCAAAAAGCCCGCGCGCCCCTTTATACGCATAGCGTATAAAAAATATATTATTCATTATGCGCATAAAATTATTGACAGTAAAAAAAGTTAGTGCTATGATATTAGGCGGCTTTTAAGAGGAGGCCGCTATGTTAAACACTGTTTCAGAGAAAAAACCAAACAAGGTTGTGGCTAAAATAAAATACTGGGCTATGCTGAACTTCGGCGTTCTGCTGCTTTCAACGGCAATGTTCCTGTTCAACGCGCCCCGCAACTTCACCCTCGGCGGCATGGGCGGGCTTTCCATAGTTCTCGCAAAATATATAACTCCGCACGTCCCGCTGCTTACACAGCCGGTGCTGCTTGCCATTCTGAACGGTTTTTTGCTCGTTCTGGGACTTATATTCCTCGGCAAGGGGCTGACGCTTCTGACCATATATTGCTCCATAGCGTACTCCCTCGAGGTTTGGCTTTTCAGTTTGATACCCATAAAATTACCTCTTACCGAACAGCCCCTTCTGGAGCTTGTGTATTCGGTCATTCTGTCGGGCGCGGCTCACGCCATAGTGTTCAGCTGTCAGGCGTCGACGGGCGGAACGGATATCATTGCGCTTATAATAAAGAAGTACAGCAAGGTGAATATTGCGCCCGCGCTGCTCGCTTCGGACTTTTTCATAGCCTGCCTTTCGTTCTGGACGTTCGGCGCGGAAATAGGCTTTTATTCGGTACTCGGCATATTCGCCAAGACCTTCGTGATAGACGGCGTAATTGAAAACCTCGCAAAGACCAAGTACGTCACCATAATAACCGTAAACCCCCAGATCGTCTCCGAGGTGATAATAGATTATATCCACCGCGGCTACACCCGGTATAAGGGCGAGGGCGGCTATACGGGCGAGGAGCGCACAATAATAATTACCGTTTGCCGCCGCGCGCAGGCAGGGCGCTTAAAGGCTAAGCTGCACGAGGTAGACCCCACGGCGTTCGTTATAATTACCGACGCCAACGAAATTTTGGGCAAGGGCTTCACGGAAAGAATGTAGGAAGAAAACAAATAAGCTATGGCAAAGCGTAACGCTTACCTGCCTGCGGGGCAAATATAATAAAGGGGAAAGTAATGTTAAACAAAAAACAAGCGAAACAGAGCAAGCTGAGAAAGCAGGTGATATACTGGGTCGTTCTCAACGCCGGCATACTTATCATGTCGCTCGGGGTCTATCTTTTCGAGGCTCCCAACGAGTTTGTGATGGGCGGCGTGAGCGGCATTTCCATCTTTCTTGCGCACTTCACGGAGGAAACAATACCCTTTCTTACCCAGCCCGTCTGGCTTGCCGTGCTGAACGTTGCGCTGCTTCTCATCGGCTTTATATTTTTGGGCAAGGGCGTTACCTTCAAAACAATATATTGCTCGCTCGTGTATTCCTTCGAGGTGTGGCTCTTAAGCTATCTGTTCCCCCTTTCGGGACCCCTCACAAACCAGACCCTTCTGGAGGCGGTGTACGCCGTGCTTCTCATAGGGGTAGGCTGCGCCATTATGTTCCACTGCGGCGCGTCGTCGGGCGGGAGCGACATAATAGCTCTCATATTCAAAAAATACACCAACCTCAACATAGGCAACGCGGTGATAGCGAGCGATATCGTCGTTTCCGCGCTGGCGTTCTACTTCGGAGCGCAGGCCGGGCTTTTGTCGATTTTGGGCTTGCTGCTCCGCGCGTTCGTTGTGGACGGAATAATAGAAAATATTGCGAAAACAAAATACGTAACGATAATTACCGACAATCCCGACATAGTTTCGAAGGTGATAATAGAGGATATAGACCGCGGCTTTACGAAATATAAGGCGGAGGGCGGCTACACGGGCGCGGAGCGCACGATAATAATTACCGTTTGCCGCCGCGCGCAGGCGGTGCTTTTAAAGAGCAAACTGCACGAGGTGGATCCCACGGCGTTCACCATCATCACCGACGCAAACGAGATACTCGGCAAGGGTTTCACCGTACCCTTGGAGGAATCGGTAAAGCGCAGGAGCAAGAAGAGGGAAGCCGAGTGCACCATATCTCCCGAATATTCGGAAGCGGAAAGCGGGCAGCCCGCAGACGGGGACGGAGAAACGACGGACAACAACGGTTAAAATTGCTTAAAAAACAAGAAGAGCCGCGGGCTGCAGCCCGCGGCTCATATGTTATTTAATTGTTACTTTACAAGCTCTACCGCAGCCTTGGTCTTAGCCTTTATCTCCTCGGGCGTGCCGCTCATCATCCAGCTGCCGCCGCAGGCAATAATTTTGTCGTAGGCGAGGTATTCGAGGATATTGCTCTCGTTTATGCCGCCCGTGGGCATAATTTTAAGATAGGGGAACGCCGCGCATATAGCCTTTATGGTCTTGAGTCCGCCGTAGTTGGACGCGGGGAAGAATTTAAGGGTGGTAAGACCCTTTGCGATAGCCGCCATAGCCTCGGTGGGGGTAACTATGCCGGGCAGATAGAGCATATCGTGCTCTGCGCAGCAATCGGCAACCTCTTCGGAAAAGCCCGGGGATACTATGAATTTGGAGCCTGCGGCTATAGCCTTTTCGCACTGCTCGCGGTTTATAACGGTGCCCGCGCCCACAAGCATCTGGGGATATTTTTCCACCGTGAGTTTGATGGCGTCAGCCGCGCAGGGTGTGCGGAAGGTTATTTCGGCGCAGGGCAGACCGCCCTCAACCAATGCCTGCATCTTGGGCAGAGTCTCCTCGATGGAGTTCAATACCACAACGGGTACTATTTTAGTCTTTTTGATTTGTTCTATAAGCTGTTCATGTGCCATAATTTTTCCTCCTTAAAGGGTTTATGATTTTTGACTTCAAATATTATAGCACAGCCCGCGCCGCTTTGCAATAGCAAAAAACCAAAAGTTACGCATAAAAATCCTCTCCGCGCTTTAACATCTATCACTTTAACATCTATCAATTTTAGTTATATTTATTACAAAATACGGCGATAAAAGAAAATAAGCTCATTTAATTGCAAAAACGCGCGGCGCTGTGATATACTTTATCCGTAAAACACCGTAGCCTGTAAATTTTTTTAGGTTGAGGAGCGAAGCGTATGATAAAAGTATCCCGTAAGGTTGCCTCGATAGCACCGAGCATGACTCTTGCCATATCCGCCAAAGCCAACGAGCTTAAAGCGGCGGGCGTGCGCGTTATAAACTTCGGCGTGGGCGAACCCGATTTCAACACCCCCGCGCACATTATAGCCGCCGCCAAGGACGCGATGGATAAGGGCTACACAAAGTACGTTGCCGCCGCGGGTCTGCCCGCCCTCAAAAGATCCATCTGCCAAAAGCTCAAAAGGGACAACGATCTCGACTACGAGCCCTCGCAGATAATTGTTTCCAACGGCGCGAAGCACTCCATATTCAACGCGCTGTTCGCTACGATAGACGACGGCGACGAGGTGATAATACCTTCGCCCTACTGGCTTACATATCCCGAGGTTGTCAAAAGCTGCGGCGGCGTGCCCGTGTATGTGGAGACTACCCGCGGGAGCGGATACAAGATGACGGCGGAGCAGCTCGAGGCGGCTGTGACCCCCAAGACGAAAATGCTCATTTTAAACTCCCCCGCAAATCCCACGGGCTCCGTTTACGTGCAGGAGGAGATAGAGAAAATCGCACACGTATGCGTAAAACACAATATTCTCGTGCTTTCGGACGAGATATATGAAAAGCTGATATACGGCGGCGAAAAGCACTATTCCATAGCTCAGGTCTCCCCCGAAATGAAGGAGCTGACCATAGTTATAAACGGCGTTTCCAAGTCCTATGCGATGACGGGCTGGAGGCTGGGATATCTCGCCTGCGCCCCGGTCATAGCAAAGGCGATAGCCTCCTTCCAGAGCCATTCCACTTCCAACGTGAACACTATGACCCAGTACGCGGCCATAGCCGCGCTCGAGGGCCCCACCGAGCCAATGGAGGAGATGATAAGGGCGTTCGGCGAACGGAGAAAGGGCATGCTTGAAATTCTGGACGGTTACAGGCAGATAGGGCTGGACTACGTGAAGCCCGACGGCGCGTTTTATCTTATGCTGATAGTCAACAAGCTCTTCGGCAAGAGCTATAATGGCAAAAATATACAGGGCAGCATGGATGTTGCGGACATTCTTCTCACCGAAAAACAGGTGGCTGTGACCCCGGGGATATGCTTCGGCGACGACGAGGTGATACGTCTTTCCTACGCGCTCTCCTTCGGGGACATAAAAGAGGGGCTTGAAAAAATAGCCGAACTTGCCCGCGAAGTGCAATAATATATATATTTTTATAAAATTTTACGGCAAAGCCTTGAAATTCCCCGCAATAACTGTTAAAATATAGGCAGACGGTAAGTATAATACTTATATGGAGGATTTCAATGATTAAAATTATCTACGGACCCAAGGGCACCGGCAAGACAAAGCAGCTCATAGACGTTGCAAACAGCAACGCGCAGGACGCTAAGGGGCTGAGCGTATTCATCACCGATAACAAAAGATGTATGTACGATCTGCACCGCAGCGTGCGCTTTATCGACGTGGCAGACTATCAGGTTGCGGGCGAGGAAGCGCTCTGCGGATTTGTAAAGGGAGTTGCGGCTTGCAACAGCGACCACGAATATATCTATGTGGACGGAGTTGCGCGCATCACGGGCAAGCCCATATCCGAGCTCGCAGGCATATTCTACATGCTCGACAAGGTTGCGGGCGAAAACGATATAACCATCTATATAACGTGCAGTTGCGAGGAGTCGGAGCTTCCCGAGTTCGTCAAAAAGTATCTGTAAAACCAAATTTTACGGCGGCACGGTATTTCCGTGCCGCCGTTTTTTAACCCCCGGCGGCGGAATGCATATTCTCGCTATAATCATAAAAGAGGTGTATAAATGAAATTTGTAAGCACGCGCGGCGGCGAAAAGGTTACGGGCGCGCTCGCCATAGTTAAGGGGCTCGCCGAAAACGGCGGGCTTTACGTGCCCGAAAAATTCCCACAGGTTTCCGCGGAGGAGCTTGAGGGCATGCTCTCCATGGGCTACCCCGAGAGGGTGGCTACGGTGCTCCATAAATATTTGGACGAGTACGACATGGCGGGGCTATTGTCCGCGTGCGAAAATGCGTATTCGAAATTCGAGGGCGACCCCGCGCCCCTCGTCCGCCTCGACGACGGCGTGTATATGCTTGAATTGTGGCACGGACCTACGTGCGCCTTCAAGGACATGGCGCTCACCGTCCTTCCCTATCTTTTGAGGAAGGGCTCGGATATTCTCGGCATGAAGGAGCAAATTCTGATACTCGTGGCAACCTCCGGCGATACGGGCAAGGCTGCGCTCGAGGGCTTCAAGGACGCGGCGGGCGTAAAGATAATGGTGTTCTACCCGAGCGACGGAGTCTCCAAAATGCAGAAATTGCAGATGTGCACGCAGGAGGGGGACAACGTAAACGTGGTTGCCGTCCGCGGCAACTTCGACGACTGCCAGACGGCGGTAAAGGAAATTTTTGCAAGCGCGGAATGTGCCGCCGAGCTCAAAAAATACAACACTGTGCTCTCTTCGGCGAACTCCATAAGCTTCGGCAGGCTCGCCCCGCAGATAGCCTATTATTTTTCCGCCTATCTCGACCTTGTGTCGGGCGGGCAGATAGAGATGGGTCAGGAAATAGATTTTACCGTGCCCACGGGCAACTTCGGCAACATTTTGGCGGGATATTATGCAAAGCGCATGGGGCTGCCCGTAAGAAGACTGCACTGCGCAAGCAATTTAAACAACGTGCTCACCGACTTTCTGAACACGGGCGTTTACGATATCCACCGCGAATTTTACAAGACCACGTCGCCCTCTATGGATATACTCATTTCCTCCAATCTCGAAAGGCTTATATTTGAGGTTTCGGGCAGGAACGCCTCTCTCACAGCGGAGAGAATGAAGTCGCTTAAAACCGATTTGAAATACGAAATAACCCCCGCGGAGCTTGCGGAGATACAGAAGACCTTCGACGGCGGCTTTGCGAGCGAGGAGACTTCGGTCGAGGCGATGTACGAGGTATTCGAGGACGTCGGCTACACCATGGACACGCACACGGGCTGCGCGATGAAGGTGGCTCTGGACTGGTTCGAAAAGAATAAAAAAGACGAGACGAACATGGTCATAGTCTCCACGGCTAATCCCTACAAATTCCCGCAGGACGTTTTATACGCGGTGACGGGCAACGACGTGAAGGACAGTTTCAAGGGCATAAAGCGGCTGCACGCGGCAACGGCGATGGCGGTGCCCAAGTGCCTTTCGGAGCTAAGGGACAAGCCCGTGAGGTTTTCCAAAACGGTAGACCACAAAAAACTGTTTGAAGAGATCATAGAGTTTGTAAAATAAAAAAAGCGGGGTGTGCCCCGCTTTTTTTTATTTTAGCTCCCGCGGCTCCCGCCAACGGGTGATAAACTTCGCAATACTGTGTCGCGCTCCGCTTGTCTGCGGGTCACGTACGTCTGTGTACGCTCCTGTCGTCGGTGCTCGCTTTCCTTGCTCTGCTCGCTTCTAACCGCTTGCTGACTCCGTAAGGGCAAAGTCTTGCTCGTTTCTGACCCGTTGCAACTTCGTAAGGGCAACCTTTCCTTGGCTCCTTCCTTTGGGGGGGAGCTGTCGAGCAAAGCGAGACTGAGGGGAGCAATAAATCACCCATACTCCCACCTGTCACTTCGTGACACCCTCCCCCGTCGGCGACGGAAGAGGGCACGGGTAGACCCGCCCTTGGCTCCTTCCTTTGGGGGGAGCTGTCGAGCAAAGCGAGACTGAGGGGAGTATAAATAATTTAATCGCCCATTAAGCCTTGTCATTTTGAGCGTGAGCGTAGCGGTAAGCGAAATAATCCCCTCGTGG